>NZ_MAXA01000242.1 GCF_001854695.1 Parafrankia soli | reverse complement strand
GGTAGAGGATCGCGTTGAAGACTTCACGGAGGTCGACGGAGGCGGGTTGGCCGGTGGGCCGGCGGTCGAGCCGGGCCTTCCGCCAGGCGTGCAGAGCCGGGGCGATCAGCTCCCAGCGGGCGTCGGACAGGTCACTGGGGTAGGGCTTGCGGGGGCTGCTCATGTCAGATGCTCCTACCTGCCCGGTGGGCCCTCAACCGCAGGAGCGGACACCGGTCTCCCGGCCGGGAGGGATTTTCCGGGCCATCGCCGAACCAGACGGGCACCGAGCCGCATATCCACGCTCGATGGATGCTGTGATCGCAGTTTCGGGACGCACGGACATGCCCCTACAGGGCGAAAGGCACAAAAGCCGTCGGCATCAAAGGCGACTTATCGTCACCAGGACTACGTAAACATCCAGTGAGAGCGGGCACCGCTTGTCGGCGGGAGTTGGCCGCAACCCGGATGGGCGGGGTGCCCGTGTAGGCAGGACGGCGTCGTGAAGGTCATCCTGCACCCGTAGCGAGCGGTGACGACACCGATCATACCGGTGCTGATCATGACGGCTGATCGCGACGGAGGGCCGCTCGTCTCTGCCCGCGGCCGCCTGAGCGGTATCAATGCGGCCGAATCGGGTAGCTGGAAGATCATGGGTGAGATTGCGGGGACGACGGTCAAACAGGACCATCAGGACGGGGTTGACGAGGAGGACCGCGGTCGAGAGGGCCACGGCCGAGAGGAGCGCGAGTCGGCGCAGGAGCGCCTCAACCGGAACTGGGCGGAGATCCTTCAGGAGCTGCGGGTCGCGCAGACCGGGGTGCAGCTGCTCACCGCGTTCCTGCTTGCGTTACCGTTCCAGAACAGGTTCGCCACGCTAAGCAATAATCAAGAGTGGCTCTACCTCGCGGTGGTGGCACTGTCCATCCTGGCCACCGGCCTGCTGATCACGCCGGTGAGCCTGCACCGGGCGATGTTCCGCAAAAGGGAGAAGGAAACCCTCGTCGTCGTGGCGAACCGGCTGGCGCAGGCAGGCCTGGCGGTGTTCTCGGTGGCTGTGTCCGGCGTCGCGGTTCTCATCTTCGACGTGACCAAGAATTTCACCGTCGGCATCATCGCCGGAGTGCTCACACTGATGCTGTTCGCGACGCTGTGGGTCGCGGTTCCCGCCGCCCTGCGACCCGCGCCGACCCCTGAGCACTGACCGGCGGACCTGAGGGCCGGTTCGTGCCGCGGGCAGGACCACTACTCCGCCAGGAGGACGCCGGCGCCGGGGAGCCAGCCCGATCACGGGTGGCGGGCTGCCCGGAGCCGGTGTGCCCGGTCGACCATCGCGGTCAGGAGCTCGACCGGGCGCCGGATGGTTCCGATCAGCCTCTCCTTCATGGTTGGCTGTGCACACCACATCGCGCCCGCCGCCGCAGACCGCAACGGTCGTTACGGGCAGGGGCGACATCGAACCTCGAAACCGCGAACTGCGAGGACGTCGGTCTGGTCAGCGGTTCGGCTGCGGAAGCAATGCACCCATCAGTCGGCCTCCCGGACACCGGGCTTTGTGGGCGAGGCAGCTGGCGCCGCCACAACGGGTAGGCGGACGATCGCCTGACCGGGCTCGAGGTGCTTGTGAGGAGGAGCGCTCTCGGAGTCGTCGTCGCGGAGGATCTCTTCGGTGCGGCGCTGCTCGATCTGGTGCCGCTTGCCGGCGTAGAAGCTGGCTTCCAGTTCGTCGAGCGCGATCGTGGACACGCTGCGGCCTCCAGGCCGTCGTTGCCACGGAAGCCAGCTGCGGGTGGTTGCCCACGCGGTGAAGCGGTCGACGGCGGCAAGCAGGATCAGGGCGCAGACGAGTCCGGGAATAGTCATGAACCATAGGAGCGCCACAGCCTGAAGACGATCCCCGCGATCGTCTGGTTCCGGTTGCTGCCCGCACCTACTGCCGCTGGTGCCAGCCGGTGCTCCTCCGGGCAGGTTGTTCAGGATGTGGGTGGCGCCAGCATCGCCAACACTGCGATCAAGAGCGTCGCGGTGTTCGGCGATGCCCTCGCGCACACTGTCATGATCCTATCCGCCTCGGCTCCACCACCGAGAATCTGATCGGTGGAGGAATCGGCCGCAAACCCTGACGAGGGTCGCGACGCTGCTCGGAGCGGGAGCTGTTGCGACACTCCCGTACGTGGGCGGGCAGGGTGCTGCAGCAGGTAGGGCCCGAGCAGCTTCACGATCGAGGTGACCGTGACATCGGCTCGCATAAAATGCACTGGCATGGCGGATCTGTTCCGCGGATAGGGCAAGGAGCCAGCCGAGACGTTGCCTGTGAACGCCGTCGGCCATGAGGGCCGTCCGGCGAGGCGATCCTTGATCCCACTCGTCTGGTAGACGATCGTGTTGAACCGCCCCGGTGTGTCATGAGTCTCCGGACACGCCGGGGGGATTCACCACCCCACGGACCGCGTCCGATCGCGCAACAGCGGTATGTGGACGGGCTCCGGGGTAATCCGGAGACACGGCCAACGGAACGAGGCGATGCCATGCGTGTGCTGCTGGTCCATCCCAGTGCGTTGATGTATTCGGAGATCTTTCTGCGACTCGAGCCTCTGGGTCTTGAACGCGTGGCCGCATCGCTGCTCGTGGCCGGGCACGAGGTCCGCCTGATCGATCTGCAGACCGCCGACATACGGGACTACACCCGAGCGCTGGCGGATTTCCGGCCGCATACCGTGATGTTCGGCCTGAATTACCTGGCCAACGTCCCAGAAGTCATCATGCTCGCGAAACAGGCTAAAATCACCCGACCAGGATGTTTGGTGATCGCCGGTGGTCACAGCGTCTCGTTCATCGCCCAGCACCTCCTCGAGAACTGCGACGAAGCAATCGACGCGGTGGCCCGGGGAGAGGGCGAGGTCGTCGCTCCCCGGATCCTCGAAGCCGACTGGGACAGCCTCACCGAGGTCCCGGGAGCCGTCACCCGCGCCGGGTCCGGGCCCCCACCGACCATGCTGCCCACCCTCGACGAGCCGCTACCGGCCCGTTACCTGCTCGCCCGCCGCAACCGGTACTTCATCGGCGAGCTCGACCCGTGTGCATCGGTGGAGTTCACCCGCGGCTGCCCCTGGGACTGCTCGTTCTGCAGTGCCTGGACGTTCTACGGGCGCAGCTACCGGCGGATGTCGGCGGACGCGGCCGGACACGAGCTCGCCTCCATCCGTGAGCCCAACGTCTTCCTCGTCGACGACGTGGCCTTCATCAAGCCCGACCACGGCAACGCCATCGCCGACCAAATCGAACGCCGCGGCATCCGCAAGCGCTACTACCTGGAGACCCGCGCGGACGTCCTGCTGCGCCATCCCGAGGTCTTCCAACGCTGGCGCCGGCTCGGCCTGACCTACATGTTCCTCGGCATGGAGGCCCTCGACGCCGAGGGACTCGACCTGTTCCACAAGCGCATCTCCCCCGACGAGAACATCAAGGCCCTCGAACTCGCCCGCAAGATCGGCATCACCGTGGCGGTGAACCTAATCGCCGACCCCGCCTGGAGCCGTGACCAGTTCCGGCTGGTCCGACAATGGGCCCTGTCCGTACCGGAAATCGTCCACCTGACCGTCATGACGCCCTACCCGGGCACCGAGATCTGGCACACCCAGTCCCAGAAACTGACCACGCTGGACTACCGCCTGTTCGACATCCAGCACGCGGTCACCCCGACCAGCCTTCCCCTCGACGAGTTCTACCGCGAACTCGTCGCGACCCAGGCCGTACTGAACCGCAAGCATCTCGGCGTCAAGGCACTGGCCGCTACCGCACGTATCGTCGCCGGGCATCTCACCCACGGTCAGACGAACTTCCTGCGCATGCTCTGGAAGTTCCCACGGGTCTACAACGCCGCGCGGCTCCACGCCGAACACGGCCAGCCCGCCCACTACTGTCTGCCCGCACCGACCCACGCAGGGGTGAGCCACCGGCGACGCGAGCTGTACATTCACCAGCCTATTCACACCTCGTTTCACAAAGACTGATAAACGGCGGCGTGTCGGGTCAGGAGGGCCCGCGTCCTGGCCGCGAAGCACTGTATCCGCCAGTTCCTGGACATCGGTACCAGGCCGCCGACCGCACCGAACCTGCACGAGGTCACCCAGAAGGTCGCGCCGGAATCGCGGATCGTCTACGTCGATAACGATCCCATAGTGTTGGTCCACGCGCGGGCCCTGCTCACCAACACCCCCGAGGGGCAGACCGCCTATCTCGATGCCGACCTCCACAACCCAGAAGGGATCCTGGAGTCCGAGCAGCTGCGGGAAACCCTCGACCTGAGCCAGCCCGTGGCGGCCAGTCTGATCGCGATCGTGCACTTCATCGCCGATGACACGGTCGTGCGGGACCTCATCAACCGGATCATGCGTCCGCTCCCGGCGAGCAGTTTCCTGGCGCTTTCCACCACTACCGCCGACAGCGCACCCGAGGAAGTTCACGCTGGCGAGGCCGCGTACAGGGCCAACGGAATTCCGCTGATCGCGCGCGACAAAAGCACGGTGGAGCGTTTCTTCCACGGGATGGAACTCCTCGACCCCGGCGTCGCGCTCGTCCACCACTGGCATCCCGACGACGAGGCGGCTGCGCTGGACGACGCCCACGTGTACATGTACGGCGGAGTCGCCCGGAAACCGTAGGATGCGCGCTGTCAGCGTCAGCCTGGTGTCGCTGGCCATGACAGAGATCCGGCTACTGGACATGAGCGAGAAATGCGTCGACGTGCCGTTTCCGACCGGCCTTGCCCACTCGATGCGCCACCAGCGCACGAAAGCACGATCTTGCATCGTAAGGCCAGAGCCTGCGATGAATTCGCCCGCCGGATCCAGCGGGTCAGCGTCGCCCGCTCCTCTTCCGCCAGCACCAGGTTGACCATCGGCCGCCCCGTCCTCGCCACGGACCCAGCCGTACTTAATCAGCGAACTCAGGTCCAGGAAACTAGCTGGCGATGCAACAGATATACATATCGATGCCCACATGACATTGATGGGCCCGAGTTACGTTCGATAATCGATGGCTCAGACGGAGGGCAGCCCGACGATCTATGCCGTCTCAGGGCCTCGGTGGTAGCAGCCCCTCCCGCGCGGTCCGATTCTTTTCCCGCAGCCCTGCGTCGGCCTTCAGTAGCGTGCCAGCGGTGATCCCGCCACCCCAGCAGCAGAACGTCGGGGATGCTTGCGGCGACGAGCGACACCGGCGCTGGTAGACTGATCCGCAGCTCGACCAGCGAGCCGTGGACAACCAGGACCGCGGCGACAGACCCCGTCTGGACACCGCTTCCCGCTCCGCCGGTGCCTCGTGCGCCTTTGACGTCGGTCCCCAGCGTCTGGTTCCGTTCCCAACCCCGTGACTTCCGCCGCGGCAGGCCTCCCGACGGCAGGCAACGGGTTGGCGTGATGAGTGGTAGGTTAGTCCTGTTGCAGTTGTAGGTTCCTCGAACGTATGGACGCCCGCAGATTCCGACAGCGGGCGTTTGTTGCATTCCGACCAGTTCGACAGTGGGGGCGATCACGCTGCGGCACCCCGGCCGCACCAGGCGGCCCCGGTTCGGCTCCCACGGAGGAGAAGCACATGGCTCAGGGCACTGTTAAGTGGTTCAACGGCGAAAAGGGCTTCGGGTTCATCGCGCAGGACGGCGGCGGCCCGGACGTTTTCGTTCACTACTCGGCGATCGACAGCGCGGGCTTCCGTAGCCTGGACGAGAACCAGCGCGTGGAGTTCGACGTCACGCAGGGCCAGAAGGGCCCGCAGGCGGAGCACGTCCGCCCGGTCTGACGCGCACCCGCAGACGTCTGCGTCTCGGGCGCCCAGCATTGATCGTTAGATGCACTGAACAGCTGCGCGGGTCGGTATCCGACCCGCGCAGCTGTCGTTGTGTCGACGGCACGTCCGTACAGGCCATGATCGCGGCGTGTGAACGTGAAGGGGAAGCGGCAGATTCGGGCGTCCGGCGCTCCTCCGCTGGCCTTCGTCCCGCGCACCGGTAGCGACCGAACCCCTGGGGACTCCCACCGACGACCACCTCAACCGAAACAGGCCAGCTCACAGGCCGAAACCCGGATTGCGGAGCCCCACAGGTCGGCCTCGGTCCAGTTGTTCTCTCGGGCGGCGTCGACGTGGCAGGACTCGGGCAGCAGCCCGTCAAGGAGCCGTGGGTAGACCGGGGCCTTGTCCGTGGTGACCTCGACCGGCCGACGTCCATACGCCAGCGCCCGGGCGAAGAACCGCCGGGCAGCCGCCCGGTCACGCCGAGTACTGGCGAGAACGTCGACGTCGAGGCCTCGGCGAGCAGCTCCTCGACGTCCCGGTACGACAGCGCGAACCGCAGGTACCACCGCACCGCCAGCACGATCACCTCCGGCGGGAACCGGAACCCCGCGAACTCCGACCTCGGAGCCGATGGACAGACACGACGTCGACGCACCGCTCGATCATGAACGATCGACAGCCGCGAGGGCGGACTTCGCCAACGCAACAGACATCCGGCCAGCTTAGTGGACAAAGACCAGGGTCCCGCCCGGGGTGACGGACACCTCGACCACGCCTTCCATCGCTAGCCGTTCGTACACTTGTTCGACCAGGTGGTCAATTTCGTCATCGTTCTTGAACGGCATCGCCGCCGCAAGCTCCGCGAAGAGCTCCAAGGCTACCGGCCGACACGAGGGGCATAGATCGGTAGGCCCGAGCGCGGTCTCGACCGTCATGACCCCTTCGGTTCGATTACATGCTAGATAGTCACACTTGGTCATAGGACGAGACCTTCCGGCAAGCGCCCTCCAGCGGCTGGCTCCCTACTGAATCTGAGGGCCTTTCAGGTACCTACCCAAGCTCCCCCTATCCGAATCACCCCGTTCCTCCGTCTACGGCTGAACGCAGGACGTTCGCGGGGTTGCGTCGGGGCCGAGCTGGGGTTTCGCGCAGGCAAAGATCGTCATTCGCGGCCGGGCGACGGCTTCGAGCGGGAGGTCTGGCGGCATGGGCACCAGTCCTCCCCACACCCGTGGGTGTGATCCGGCCAAGACGTCTGAACGGGATGCGTTGTGGGAGTGAACAGCCCCGGAGAAGCTGCTTGCCCGCCTCGCTGCCCACCCCGGTCGACCCTGACCAGCTGGATGACCAGTGACGGGACGAGGAGGGAGTGTGTCCGACTGCCGGTCGGGTAGCCCGGGGGTGAGATCCCCCCGGGTTACCCGGTCGCCGTCGCCCCACGACCTTATTGAAAACGACTGTCACCGCTAATAAGCTACCCGGCGCGACGTTGACATGGTCATGTCTCCTTTCGTGTTGGGAAGAACCCCCGCGCGGGCGGGGACGACGCCGGTGCGGAAACAGATGGACCCGCTCCCGGGTTGCCGGCGGCGCCCGGGGAATGCCCACCATGGGCCACCCGGCGGAGGGAGGCACCGATGAGCCTGAGCCGACGGTTGGCATTGGTGTTCCGGACCAAGGCCAGCAAGATCCTGGACCGCGCGGAGGACCCACGGGAAGTTCTCGACTACTCCTACCGGCGCCAGCTCGAACTCCTGCAGCAGGTACGCCGCGGCGTCGCCGACGTCGCTACCAGCCGCAAGCGGCTGGAGCTGCAGGTGCGGCAGCTGCAGGAATCCGGCGGCAAGCTGTCGGAGCAGGCCCRGCAGGCGGTCGCTGCGGGCCGCGACGACCTCGCCAGGGAGGCGCTGAGCCGGCGCGGCGGGGTGACCGGGCAGATCGAGGACCTCGGGCGGCAGCATGCGTCGCTACGGGCGGAGGAGGACCGGCTGATGCTCGCTGCGCAGCGGCTGCAGGCGAAGGTCGAGGCGTTCCGGACCCGCAAGGAAACGGTCAAGGCGACCTATACCGCGGCCGAGGCGCAGACGAAGATCGGCGAGGCGTTCGCCGGCGTCTCCGAGGAGATGGGCGACGTCGGGCTGGCGATCCAGCGAGCCGAGGACAAGACCCAGCAGATGCAGGCCAGGGCGGGTGCGATCGACGAGTTGCTCGCCTCCGGTGCACTGGACGACGCGACGGCGACCGGGCCGAGGGACGACATTCAGGCCGAGCTGGACCGCCTGTCGGCGACCACCGACGTCGATCGCGAGCTGGCCACGATCAAGGGCACGCTGCCCGCCGCGGGGCCGCCGCGGGCGATCGGGACCGCGTCGCCGGGCGCCGAGCCGGAGGCTCCGCCGCTGGAGGGAAGGTCATGATCATACGCATCCTCGGCGAGGGACAGTTCGACGTTCCCGACAGCGAACTGGATGCACTGAACGTCCTGGACGAACGGCTGGTCACAGCCATCGGGTCGGACGACGAGGATGCCTTCCACGCCGCGGTCGACGCACTGCTGGGCCGTGTCCGCGAACTCGGCTCGACGCCGCCGGCGGACCGGCTGGCGCCGTCCGATCTGGTGCTCCCGGCCGCCGACACGACGCTAACCGAGGTCCGCGGCCTGCTCGGCGACGAGGGTCTGGTCCCAGGCTGAGGAGTCGATGATGGTCGTGCGTGCGCCGCGACGATTCTCCGCCGACCGCGGGCTGACGGTCCGGATGCTGGTGACCGTCTTCCTACTCGGGCTGGTCTACGTCGCCTTCGTGGCCGTCCTGATCGGTATCGGTCTGTCGCCGGTCCTGGTCATCGTGATCGCCGGGGGCCTGCTGTTCGCCCAGTACTGGTTCTCCGACCGGATTGCGCTGTACGCGATGGGCGGCCGGGTCGTCACCCCGCAGCAGGCGCCGCAGCTGCACGGTGTCGTCGACCGGCTGTGCGCGTTGTCTGACACACCCAAACCGGCCGTTGCCGTCGCGGACGTCGATGTGCCCAACGCGTTCGCGACCGGCCGGAACCCCAAGCGGGCCGTTGTCTGTACCACGACCGGGTTGCTCCGGCGGCTGGACGCCGAGGAGCTCGAAGGGGTGCTTTCCCACGAACTGTCTCATGTCGCGCACCGGGACGTGGCGGTGATGACGGTTGCGTCCTTCCTGGGGGTGCTCGCCGGGCTGATCACCAGATTTAGCCTCTATTCCGGAATGTCCGGCGGACTCGGCCACACGGACGACGACGACGACGAGGACAGCGGCACCCTCGTCGTTCTCGTGGTGGTACTCGTATCGACCATGGTCTATGCAATGTCGTTCGTGCTGACCAGGRCACTCTCCCGCTACCGCGAGCTGGCCGCGGACCGGTCCGGGGCGCTGCTCACCGGCCGGCCATCCGCGCTCGCGTCCGCGCTGACCAAGATCAGCGGCGATATGTCCCGCATCCCGACCCGCGACCTGCGGGCAGCCGAACCATTCAACGCGTTCTTCTTCGCGCCGGCGGTGGCAGGCGGGTTCAGCCTGTCCTCGCTGTTCTCCACCCACCCACCCCTGGACACCCGGCTGACGCGGCTCGCCCTGCTGTCGGCCGAACTCGGCGAGGCCAGATAGCAGGTCGCCGGATGCGGATCCTCGACGTACTGCTCGGCCGGTCCCGACCGGTCCAGCCGAACCTGGACCGGCTGTTCGCGCTGCCTGCTGCGGCCGTGACCCTGCAGGTGCGGTCGCAATGGCGACCCACCGGGGTCGGATCGGTATGCGTCAAACCCGCGGAGGGCGGCGCGTTCGCCGGCCTGCAGGGGGAGATCGACCGGTTGCTCGCGCTCGACGGCGGCCGGTACGAGCGTCGGACCGACGCGTACGGCTACGTCTGGTTGATCCGGCGGACGGCGACCGAGGATCTCGCCGGGCTGGTCACCGATCTCCATGCGGTCAACGCCGCGCTGACCGACGCCGGCTTCGGCGCGGCGCTGCTATGCACCGTCGTAGCGTTCACCGACGACACCCGGCCGCTGGGGTTGATCTACCTGTACAAGCGGGGCACCTGGTACCCGTTCGCGCCACTCGACGATGAGCGTCGCGACAACCCGCTGGAACTCGAGGTCAGGGCAATCCTGGCGGACGACCTCCCGATCGAGCCCGATCTGTCACGCTGGTTCCCGGTTTGGGGCTCGCCCGGTCTCGACGCACCGCGGCCGTAGGTCCCCGGAGGGGTCGCACCGCACACATGACCCGTTCGCTTGCTCCAGAAAGCGGTCCGAGGATCATTCCGAAACCAGTTCCTAGGCCATTTAGTGCGTGCCGTGGATCGCGCCAAGGGCGGTGTGGAGGTCTTCGGGGAGGGGGTCGGCGTCGGTGATGGTGGGTCACCGGCCTGGATCGTGATGGTGCGGTAGCGGYGGGCGGTCGTGACGAACTTCTTGATGGACCAGCCGGTCGTGTTCTCGATTCACCGACTGACGGCGAGGGCGGCGAACACGATGGTCAGGTGCGCCTCGGTCGACTCGCGGATATGGTGGTAGACAGGTCGGGCGGCGAGGTCGGACTTGCTCGTCCGGAAACTCTTCTCAACGTTTAGCAGCCGACTGTAGGCGGTGATCACCTGGTCGGGGTCGGGGTTCGCCAGGTTGGCGGCGTAGCCTTTGATCCCCGCCAGGGCGCGGTTCTTCGCTTCCAGTTCACAGGGGTTTTCCCCGCGACGACTTTTTCCGCCTTGCCGATCAGGTCAACACCGGTGGCCGAGTTCCGGCACCCCACAGGGGCTGTGCACGCGGGCGCAGACCACAATGATCATGTCCGGCGGGAAACCGGACTCCGGACCTCCGCGGGGCGGCGGCCGACGCCCGGGCGGCGCCGACCGCGCCCGGTGCTTCGGTCTCATCCGACCGATCGGCCCGCCTGTTCCGTCTGGTCCGCCGGGCTCGCATCCGGCCGGGTGCCTGCAGCCTCCAACCGGACTCGCAGGCTTCGCAGGCCGCGGATGGTCAGGGTTTCGCGATAACTCGGCGCCGGATCCAGCACGGTGAGGCCCGGCGCGTGGCGCAACAGCGTCGCCAGGACGATCTCGAGCTCCATCCGGGCGAGTTGTGCCCCGAGGCAGAAGTGCGCGCCAAGCCCGAACGCCAGATGGCGAGGAGCCGACCCGGGACCGGCGAAGCGGGTCACATCCAGCCGGTCCGGGTCAGGGAACACCCGCGGGTCCCGGTTGGCGCCGGCGATCAGGATGACGACGGCCTCGCCACGGGCGAAGACCCGGCCGGCCAGGCGGCGCTCCCGGAGCGCGACCCGGTTGGTGAACTGGACCGGGGGATCGAACCGGAGCAGCTCGTCCACGGCCGCGGGGATCAGGTCAGGCCGCTCGCGAAGCAGGTCGAGCTGGTCGGGATGACGGTTGAGTGCCAGCACCATGTTCCCGGTCATGTGCACCGTCGTCTCGTAGCCGCCGAAGAGCAGCAGCACACAGATGTCAAGCAGCTCCGTCTCGGTGATGCGATCGCCGGCATCGTCGATCGCGGCCAGTTGGCTGATCAGGTCCGGGCCGGGCCGTGCGCGGCGCTCGGCGACCAGTCCGCGGAAGTACTCACCGAAGGCCGCCGCGGCGGTCGCCCGGTCGCGTAGCTCATCCGCGGAGAGGAGCGCATCCGGGTCGAGGCCCCTGGCCAGCGCCCGAGCCCAGGCGTCGAACCGCTGGTAGTCCTCAATCGGAGCGCCGAGCAACTCACAGATCACCGTGATGGGCACGACCGCGGCGAGATCACTGACAAGGTCGAACTCGGCGCTGCCGAGGGCCCTGTCCACCAGGTGCTCGGCGGTCCGTTCGACAAGCGGGCGTAGCCGGACCACCTCGCGGGGAGTGAACGCCTTGCTGACCAGCCCGCGCAGGCGGGTGTGGTCCGGTGGGTCCATCCGGATGAAGGAACCCGGAATGTCATCGGCCGCGACCCCCGGCCGGATGGGACTGATCCCAGCGGAGTATCCGTGGCCCCATCGGGGGTCGCTCAGGACCGTCATGCAGTCGTCGTGTCCGGTGACCAGGTGAGCGCCGAGCGGGGTCGGGACGAGTGGACCCAGCTCGCGGGCAGCACGGTAGTAGGGATACGGGTTGGCGCGGTTCTCGGGGCTGAGCATGGCGAAGACCGTCTGGATCGGGTCGGGGGCAGGCATCGTCCTCGGTGTCTCCTCGCGTCGTCGCCCGCCCGACATCCCGCCGCCCGCCCGGCAACACCCTCGCACAACAGACATCAGCGATCAGCCGGGCGAGGGGAACAAGCTGGCCCTTTGCCTCTCGTACACTGCCCGGACCCGGGTTCCCCCAGCCCGGCGAATCAGCACCCGCTATCGAACGATCCAATCCCTCCGCGGTGGGCCAGCCCACCGACCAGCAGTGACCACCCGCTCCACAACGGCAACGGAGGGTGTGCTGCAGCCAGCCGGCGCGTTGATCGGGAAGGCCGGGTAGAAATGCGTCGCTGTCACATCGGCTCTGAGGCAGAGMTGCATCCACCGCTACCGGCCGATCTTGACCGGACCTTTCCCGTCTGAGGACTGAGCATCCGGCCTCCGAGCATCTTGCGGACGCTCATGTCCTGATCATCCGAGGGATGCACTCCCTCGATCGCCGGCCGTGGCGGCCTGTGGGATCACCTCGCAGCGTAGGACTGCCGCCTCACCTTCCGGGGTCTCGATGACCTCGCCGGTGGGCCGGTACACCACCGTGTGCGGGTTGAGCCATGACGTGCCGAAGGTGAGCGTCTGGCCAGGGCGGACCACGAAGGTGCCGCCGTGGAAGGGCCCGTCGTCCAGGATCGCAAGCGTCACGTCAGACAGCACCATGCTCGGTGACTTTAGGTGTCCTCCTCGGGCGTCGCCATGCGTCGACAGACGATCAGGACGTTCTTCACGTGACGGCGACTTCCGTCCCATGGGGAGCGTATGCCGCGAACGGCGGCTGTATGGTCTGGGCACCGTTACCACCTGGGCGCTCCCCGGTCACGGGCAAGGCCACCGGTCCGCCCGAAGCGTCGGTGYCGGTCTACTCAGCGGGTGCGGGACGCGGGAGCACGGCCACGTCGACCACGAGGGGCCGAGGGGCCACACCAGACCAATCATGACCAGCCCAAGCCTGGGTCGGAGGGTGTGGAGGGGCCGGCGGCGCGGGCCGCGACGATCCGGTTGAATCCGCCCTGTCCGGCCCGGTCGCGGACCAGGAACTGGAAGTCGGTCGCTCGATAGTCTGTCGGTGCATTCGCGGCGGGCGGGTCCGCTCGGCGTTCCGCGATCGCGTTCGCCTGCGAGGCTTGCGGAGGTGTGCGCACCACGTCGATACCGGCTCCGGCAAAGGTAGCGTCGAATGAGGCCGTGAACTTTGTGTCGCGGTCATGGATGAGGAACCAGGAACCGGTGGCTGTGCTCCTCGAGGTCCATCGACAGGTTCCTGGCCCGCTGGGTACCCACGCTGGGGAGTGTCCGACTGGCCTTGTGGGGTGCCAGAACGGTGCTACCGGGGCTGGCCGCCCGGGACGCTCAATGGGCTCAGCGGTCGCGACGGGAGGCGTCGGGAGCGAGGTGGGTGAGTAGCTTCTCGGGTGCCGTTCAAGGGCTGTTCCGTAATCTGGGCGCCGGGGCCTGGAGCTGCCTGGTGGATCATGTCGGGGTGCAGGTCATCTCCGCGCCCGGCGATCGACGGAGCGGACCCCGACCCGTCTGGCTGCTCCGGAGACTTCATGCCGGGCCCGGTGAGGGCACCCACACCGAGCCGGGTAGGTCTGACGGTATGGGAACGCGGATGGCGTCCAAGGGGTCCTGTCTGGGCCCGCGGATCAATGTTTCCGAACCGGGCTCGATACTCCCCGACCTGGTGGCGGTTCTGCGCCGCCGGTTACGGATGGACGTCGGCTGGCTCGGCCGGTTCGTCGACGATCTTCTGGTTCTCGAGGTGCTGTGCGGGGACGCAGGGCGGTTCGGGCTCAGCCCGTACTCGACGGTGCGACGCCCGGGGTCACTGTGGGGAGCAGTCGAGCGGGGCGATCTGCCGTCGCTGGTGCCCGACACCCGCGCGGATCCTCGTGCCGCTGAGCTGGCGGGGGCGCGGGAGCTGGGTGTGCGTGCCTTCGCCGCGGCGATGCTCACCGACAGCGAGGGCGAGCCGATCGGCATGATTGGCTGTATGGGAAGCGAGCCGATCCCGGCGCTGCCCCAGCACGATGGCGGCTTCCTGCGCCTGCTCGCGCGGTTCCTCACCGACTTCGTCATCGATGTTCGCGACCTCTGGGACAGACAGAGCCGAACCTGGCGCGAGATCCGTGCCGCGCTGGACGGCGCCGCGCTGCGGACCACCTTCCAGCCGGTGGTCGACCTGCACGCGGGCCGACGTGGCCGGGTCGTCGCGGTCGAGGCACTGACCACGTTCCCCGTCTTGGACAGCTCACCCGAGGACGTGTTCAAGAAGGCGACGACGGTCGGCTTGGGCCCCGAACTCGAACTGGCCGCACTGGGCCGGGCCGTTCAGTCACTGCCCGACATCCCGCCCGGGATCACGCTGGCGATCAACCTGTCGGCCGCGGCGCTGGCCGACGACGCGGTTGAGCTGATCCTGTCGACCGGTTCACCCGAGCGCCTGGCAGTCGAGATCACCGAGCACGAGTACATGGTGGACAGCGACAACCTGGCACGGGCCTTCGACACGCTGCGCGGCCACGGCACCCACATCGCCGTTGACGACGTCGGCACCGGTTACGCCGGCCTTGAACAGCTCCTACGACTACGACCGGACATCATCAAGATCGACCGGTTTATTACTCACGGTATCGACCGTGATCCGGCCCGGAGGGCAGTCGCCGCCGGCTTGACGACAGTGGCGGCCGCGATCGACGCGAAGATCGTCGCCGAAGGCGTCGAATCACACTCTGAAGTAGAAGCCCTCCGGGACGCGCACATCCGATACGCCCAGGGTTATCTCCTCGGCCGTCCCACCCCCGACATCCACGACGCGTGCTCGAGACGGCCGAGGTGCCAGCAAAGGGAGCGTCCGAGAAACGGGTAGCGCCGGGACTGTTGCATGCCGCCGGGAATGGAGGGCTTTGTTGCGTTGAGGGGTGGTGGGACGCGGCGGTCCCGGCTGGTGCTGTCGGCGACTCCTGAACACTGACCCCCCTGTGGCGCGGTGGGTTCGAGCACTCGTCGGCGTCGGGTCCCGGGCCGGCCTGCTGCGGACGTCCCCGCAGCCTCGGCGAGGAGGGGTGACCTGCGGCCGGACTCCTGCAGCCGTTGGCTCGCCGGATCGGAACGCAGGCGCCAGTAACTGGGATGCCGCCTGCCAGTGGGGTAGTACTAGAGGGTGTGGTGGCAGCAACCCGTCAATGGTGACCTTGGCCTGGTGACCGCTCTGCCGATGGCGAGGCTCGTCGCGGTCTGCCCGGTCTGCCCCTGGCCCATTCACCTCGCGGCGGTCGTCTCCCCCAAGGGAACGACGGCCTGCCTCGACACCGACGCCCTTGAACGGGCGATACGGGTACATCTGGCCCAGCACGGTATCAGCGATGACGAGGACTGACTGATCGATCGGACACTGTCGCATCACCGCGCGGCTGCGCCTCCGCTCGAAATTTCGGCGTTTTCCCGGCGTCATCCCGGCCTGCCTTCGGCACCCAGCGCCGACGAGTGGTCAGCCTGCGGCGAACACGTCGACGGCCGGTCGTGCCGGGGCTGCCTTCTGCCGCTCCGCGGCGAGGAATGGCCCTTCTCCACTCGGGTCCATCACGCCGGCCTCGACCCAGATGAAGCGGCCGGCGAGCACCTCCTGCGCCGCCGTGTAGTTGCGGGTGTCGTCGTTGCGCCACAGCGCCGAGAAGGATGCCTCGACACGGCGTCGCGCCTGCCGGCAGAACAGGTCGGCCAGGTCGGTCGCGATCGGCTCGCCGTCCTCGTCGAGCATTCGGGCCCGCACGACCGCCGCGCTGATCGCGAACAGCTCGGCGCCGATGTCGACGAGACGTCCGAGGAACGCCTGCTTCTTCTCCAGTCCGCCCTGCCAGCGAGCCATCCCGTAGAAGGTTGACCGGGCGAGCTTGCGCGCCGAGCGCTCCACGAAGCGCAGGTGCGTGCCGAGCCGGCCGAATTCGACGAAGGAGCGCGGCGACGTACCGCTGCCGACGGCGAGGCCGGGCAGCCAGCGGCTGTAGAAGGCGGCCGCCCGTCCGGCGCTGCGGGCCTTCGCCACGAACGGCGCTTCCGGGGAAATGAGGTCGCCGGCCACCGCGAGGTGGGTGTCCACGGCCTCCCGCGCGATGAGCAACCGCATGATCTCGGTGGAACCTTCGAAAATTCGGTTGATGCGCAGGTCGCGCAGCATCTGCTCGGCCGGTACCGGTCGTTCCCCCCGGTTGGCCAGGGACTGGGCGGTCTCGTACCCGCGACCGCCGCGGATCTGGACCAGCTCGTCGGCGATCAGCCAGGCCATCTCGCTGGCATACAGCTTGGCCAGGGCTGCCTCGATCCGGATGTCCTCGCGTCCCTCATCGGCCATCAGGCCGGACAGCTCCAGCATCGCCTCCAGCCCGAACGCGGTGGCGGCGATGAACGCGACCTTCTGGGCGATGGCGTCATGCCGGCCGATCGGCCGACCCCACTGGACCCGGTCCCGCGACCACTCCCGGGCGATGCGCAGCGCGTACTTGGCATGGCCCGCGCAGATCGCCGGCAGGGCGAGGCGGCCGGTGTTCAGCGTCGTCAGGGCGATCTTAAGCCCCTGGCCTTCCCGCCCGAGGCGGTCCGCGGCAGGGACCCGGACTCGATCGAAACTGGTGACGCCGTTCTCGATGCCGCGCAGACCCATGAACTCGTTGCGGTGCTCCACCTTCACGCCGGGTGCGTGGGCGTCGACGATGAAACACGTGATGCCACCGCGATGACCGTCCGAGCGTGGGACGACCGCCATGACCACCAGCCGGTCGGCGATCACACCGTTGGTGGTCCATAGCTTGCGGCCGCTCAGCTCGTAGGCGGCGCCGTCCTCGACCGGCACCGCCTGGCTGCTCATCCGGGCCGGGTCGCTGCCCACGTCGGGCTCGGTCAGCAGGAACGCACTGATCTCCTCGCGTGCCACCTTCGGCAGATACGTCCGCTTCTGCTCCTCGGTACCGAAACCCATGACCGGCTCGGCCACGCCGATCGACTGGTGCGCCGAGAGCAGCGTGGGAATGCTCGAATGCCATGAACCGGACAGTTCAAGTGCCCGGTTGTAGTACACCGTGGTCAACCCGAGTCCGCCGTACTCCTCGGGGATCTTCATGCCGAGGGCGCCTATCCGCCGCAGCCCGTCGATCACCTGCCCGGGCAGCCGCCCGTCCCGCTCGACCTGCAGAGGGTCCACCGTGTCCCGCAGGAACGATTCGAACTGGACCAGGAACGCCTCCCCTCGATGCCGGTCGCCCTCCTTCGGCCGCGGGTGCGGGGAGATCAGATCGAGTCGGAGATGACCGAGGAAAAGCTCCTTGCCGAACGAGGGGAGCTTCCATTCGGCCTCCCGGGCCGCCTCAGCGACTCTGCGCGCCTCGCGTTCTGCCACCTGTGCCACGTCGCCTCCCGATCTGTCGGCGGTATGTGGTCCTCCTGCCCACACGGCGTCCACCCGCACGAAGCTGGCACTCACGCCCAGGCTGCGCTCGTTCGCGCGCCGTCAGCGTCCGTACCGACCGACGAGGGTGCCGCTCGCCACCTGGTGTGCGGCGAGGCCCCGACGCACGTCATCGACGCGCGCCCCGGATGGTGGGCGTAGCGGTTCGTCGAGGGCGTGGAGGCGGAAGACGTAACGGTGTGGTTTGTCGCCGCGGGATGAGGTCCGAGTCGCTGAAGGCCGCACTGTGCAGCGTCCCGACATCGTTAGGGTGGGGCATCAGCCTGCTCCTTCGAAGTCGTTCGGTCTCTCGCCAAGGCATCGCCGCCCACACGGCCAGGGAAACCCGGTCGGCGCCGCTCATCAGCAGTTCGCCGGCCCCACCGCACCTGGTCCGGGAACCGCCGGGTCCGTGGGTCTCCTCCGGCGGTCAGAGACCCGACTCGGACCGGAAGGTCGGATTCGCCGGAGGGAAGGCGGCTGCCGGGGAGGAGCTCCGACTGGCTGCGGACGCCGCCGAGTGGGTCGGGGACGTCCCGTCCGTGCAATGGTGGTTGCGGTCCGCTTCGCGTCCTTGCCTTTGGCTCGCCTTTCGTCGAGAGGTCCCCTGCCGGGCCGGTGACCCCGCACGGTGGGTTGGCGTTTGGAGCGTCCCGCGCGGGGCGCCCGCCCCGCAGTGTGAGGGGGTACACCCGCTTGCGCGGCGACCGAGAAAGGCCAGCCGGTGGGCGTCGGCCCGCCGGCCCGCGGCCCGTGCCCGTTCTGTGGGCGGGAGAGCGTCCTGCGCGCGGACCGTCCGTGCATGATCTACCTGTGCCGTGGCTGTGCGCGCCCTACGCTCGACGAGGCCAAGGACTACGCGGCGGACCGACCTTCGCGGCCCGACGAGCCGTTACCGCCCGATCCGCGAAGACTCCCCACATTCGGCGAGGCCACCGGTTCAGAGGGTGCATCGGTGGCTACCCTGCGCCGGCGCCGCACCTGTGGTACACCAAACCTGTCACCGTTTACGAGGGTCTTGACACGGAGAGGTTCCCCGAGGGGGGGATGTGCGATGTCGCCGCCGACACCGACGAGGACGGGTAGCTCGACCGCGAGACCGCGGCGTTCAACTACTACGGGCACCGCCGAACGGGCAGGGCCGCAGGAGGCCACGTCGGCCTCCCCGGACGCTGGCCAGCCGCGCGCGCGGGCCGCTACGGTCCGGTTGCCGTTCCTGACCGCCCGGTTCGAGTTCGGCCGGCGGGCTGGCCGCATGGGCTGGCGTCTCGGTCCGGTCGGCCTGCCGTCCCCCGGCAAGAGCGCCTACTACCTGGGGCTCGGCGTGCTCGCGGTGGGCGAGGTCGTCGAATGGCCGGTGGCTGCGGCGATCGCTGCTGGCACCTACGTTGCGCAGCACACCCGCAGGCAGGCATCTGCCGTCCCACAGGTCTGGCATGTGTCGCATAACGGGCACCAGCAGGAGGCAGGCGTCTGACCAGCAGGGGCCTGCGCACCGGCCTTTTCGCGATCAGCGGGGACCGCTGACGGGGCCTCATCCTCTTCGCTCATGATCGGCGGAGCGAGAGCATGCCGTCCGCCTGAAGGTCGAACCGTGTCCCGAAGCCGCGGCTGATGCTGTCAAGAATCTCCTGTAGCCAGGCGGAGTCTTCGTGGCCGGCGTACCGGAGTCGCATCTGCCGTGCCTGCAGGGGCATCACACGCAGGTCGATCAGCTTCCCGCTGCCCGGATCGACCGACACGAAGTACGCCAGCCGCAGGTCGTCCCGATAGCTTTCGTAGCCGGCGATCCCCTCATAGTCGTCGATGAAATCGCCGCACCCGTGCAGGATGAGCCTGTCCCGGTATATCTCGACAGGCCGTGGATGGTGCGACGAGTGTCCGTGCACGATGTCGATACCGCCGTCCACCAGCCGATGCGCGAAGCGGATCTGGTCGTCATCGACGTCGTAGCCCCAGTTGGAGCCCCAGTGGATGGATGCGACGGCGAGGTCATCGGGCCGCTTCACCTGCCGAACACRGCCCGCGACCTCGTCGGCCCAGCCGTCCGACAGCTCCGGGACGAGGTCAACGCCGGCCCTGTCCTCGGTCACGGCCCACGTCGCTGGAATGCCGCTGGACGGCAGCCCGAACGAGAAGATCAGGACCCGCCGGCTGCCATCGATCGACACAACCGCGGGCCGGCGGGCCTCTTCCGCGTCGTGTCCGGCTCCCGCCTCCGTCAGCCCGGCACCGGACAGCACATCGAGCGTCTCGATGAGCCCCCGGCGACCGAAATCGAGCAAATGGTTGTTTGCCAGCACACACACGTCAGGTCGGGCGGCAGTCAGGCAGGGCAGGTTGTCCGGGCTCATCCGATAGTGGACTTCCTTCCCCGTCGCGAAGGCATCGCACCGGGTGATGGTGGTTTCCAGATTCAGCACCCGGACATCGGGTGCAGCCTCGTCCAGCGCTGGCAGCACATCTCCCCAGGGCCAGGAGAAGTCGACCGGGTGAGGGATCGGGCCGTTCACCGCCTCTGCCAACTCGACGTAGCTGCGGGCATCCCAGACGTATCCCTCGGAAAGTGTCGGGTCACCGGGATGCGGCAGGATCTGGTCGATACCGCGGCCGAGCATCACGTCGCCGCAGAGGAACAACCTCACCGCGCCCTCGCACACGGTTCCACCTTATGGGCGACAACCTCCGCCGGCCGAGCCGAGCGACCCGGTTGCAGCGACGGCAAGACGATGGCCACAGTTCCGACTCCGGCGAGATGGGCTGAATGTCGCGCAACGTGGGCGGCTCAAGAGGCCTGTGGGGTGCCAGAACTCGGGCACCGGCCTTGACCTGGGTTTCAGGCGGCTCGTTCGTATTCGTTGATCAAGCCGCCGAGGACGGGTTGGCGCTTGATCCGTTCCTTGGTCAGGTCTGCGACGGGGTGGTCGGGCCGTGGCGGTTGAAGGTCGCGGCCACGGTGGGTCGTCGTCCGTTGTGGTGGGCCRTGTACTCGACCAGGACGGTGCGCAGGTGCCGTTCACCGACGATCAGCGTGCGGTCGGTGACCTCGGTCCGGACGATGCGGATGAACCGTTCTGCGTAGGCGTTCGCGCGGGGGGTTCGGGGTGGGATCTTGATGGCTGTGATGTTGGCGTCGGCGAGGACTGCGTCGAAGGAGGCGGTGAATTGTCCGGCGCGGTCACGGACCAGGAACCGGAAGTCGGCCGCCCGGTCGCCGAGGTCCATGAGAAGGTTCCGGATCTGCATACCCGAACGAAGATCGGATAGAGCAGGCGTACGGACACAGTTGACCATCATGCCGCCACCCGCACCGTCACATYACCCCAGCTCGCGGGCCCAGGCCGACTTCTGGCACCCCACAGGTATCCCACGCACGGCGCTGTCCCAGCGGGGTGCCAAAACTGGGTGACCGGCGTTGACCTGGGGTTTTAGGCGGTTCGTTCGTAATTGTTTCCATCCGCGCATCGGCCGAAGTCGGGCCTTGAGTCGATGTGGCCGGACTCGACCGATTGTTCTCCCGCCGAGCGTCGATGGGGCGGGCTTCCCGACCCGGATCTCCGACCGGCCCCCCGCCCAGCGCAAATGTGGTCACACTCCACCCACCAGGTGCTGCCCTACCAGGCAGTAACATTTTGTTGGTTTTTTGTTGGTCTTCGGGTTCAGGAACCGCTCTCGACGGTGTGGGATCGATACCGTGGGTCCGGAGGAGATGAAGCGGGTCGGCCCGGTACTCGAGGCCTTTGCCGAGCAGATGCTGGGTGGGCTGCGGCGACGTGACCAGCGAGAGAAGGGCGAGCTGTATCTGCGCGGCCTGCTGCTTGACGGGAAACGCAAGTCAATGCGGCCGATGGCGGACCGGCTCGGGATTGATCATCAGTGTCTGCAGCAGTTCATCACCAGCTCGACCTGGAGCCATTCTGAGGTTCGTCGGCGATTGACCCGGTGGGCGGTCGGGTTCGTGGATCCGGTCGCGCTCGTCGTGGACGACAGCAGTTTCCCCAAGGACGGTCCGGCGTCGCCCGGGGTGGCCCGGATGTACTCCTGTGCTCTGGGCAGGGTCGGGAACTGTCAGATCGGGGTGTCGGTGCACGCGGCGACCGACTGGGCCTCGGCGGCGCTGAACTGGCGGTTGTTCCTGCCCGCCTCGTGGGACGACAGGGCCCTGGACGATCCGGATCAGATCGCGGCGGCCTGGGCCCGGCGGGCACGGGCGGCGATTCCGGACGACCAGCGGCATCAGGAGAAGTGGCGCCTGGCCCTGGACATGGTCGACGAGCTGCGCGGGTGGGGAATGCCGGTGCGCCCGGTCGTGGCGGACGCCAGCTACGGTGACGTCGCCGCGTTCCGGCAGGGGCTGACCGACCGGGGTGTCCCCTACCTGCTGGCGGTGACGTCGACCGCGACCGCCTACCCCGCCGACGCGGTGCCGGTCACCGCGCCGTATCCGGCCGGTGGACGGCCGCCCTCACCCGCCCGGCCCGACCCGCCGCGGGATCTCCGGGCCCTGGTCACCACCGCTGGAATGCTGGCTGCTGGCCGAATGGCCGCCGGGCGTGGCAGAACCCAGCGACTACTGGCTGTCCACCCTGCCCACCGATGTCCCGCTGCGCGGCCTGGTCCGCCTCGCGAAGATCCGGCAGCAGATCGAGCAGGACTACCGCGAGCTCAGGGACGGCCTCGGCCTGGACCATTTCGAGGGACGCTCCTGGACCGGCTGGCACCGCCACGTCACCCTCGTCAGCATCGCCCAGGCCGTCTGCACACGACTGCGACGTGCCCCGGAAGCCCCTGCGCCGGCCCGGCCCTCGCTGGCCCAATCCTTCCCGGAGTCCTGGCGCGAACCGGCCGGAGCCCACGACGGCCGTCGATGGCGAAGGCCGGCTCAGCGGGAAGGAGCGCACATGACAGGGCCGCTCGGTTGAGCGGGCAGCCTGGTTGACGGGACCGCCCGGTGGGCGAGCAAACCCACCGGGCGGCCCTGTCAGATTCCTCAGCTTCAGCTACGGACGTAGGAATCGACTGTCGGTCCTTCGTAACTCGCCTCGACGCCTTCGGTGCCACCCGGCACACCGGGCTTCGGACGGGCGAGGAAGTCCTGCCTGGACGGGGACGACCCAGGCTTGGAGAAGTCCAGCTCGCCGGTCAGCCCGCCGGTGTCGACCGGGCTGACGGCGGCCTTGGCGGCGAGGACGCCCGCGGGGGTGAGATCACCGTCGGCGCAGGCCTTCTCCAGGATCAGCTCCATGACCTTGGACGTGGCATAGCCGGTGACGACGCTGTTCGACGGCTCGACGCCCGGGAACTTCGTCTGGTACGCCTTCAGCAGGTCAGCCGCGGGCTCAAGGCCGACACCGCCGGTCGGCCCGACGAGATAGAAGTGCTCGATCAGGGCGTCGCGGGCCGGTGTGTCGAGCAGGGACGGGATGTGGGTCGGGCCGTTGCCGAGCAGCGGCACGTTGAGCCCTGCTCCCACTGCCGCGGCGGCGACGCCGGCGGTCTGGCTGGGCTGGGTGGTGAGCACGATCGCCGAGACGTTCTCGGCGGCGAGGGCGGTGACCCGGGAGGTCATGTCCGGCTCGGCCGGGCCGATCCGCTGCTCGACGACGGTCATGCCGTGCTGCTGGGCGAAGAACTTGCTGCCTTCGAGCGCGTTGTTGCCGTACTCGCTGTCGTGGAAGATGTGGCCGATCTTGCCGCCTTCACGGATCAGCCCCTCCTTGAGCAGGTAGTCGAGTCCGTTGATGGTCTCGACGTCGTAGGTGGGCCCGATGACCGCGTAGTTCTCGCTCGCGGCGAGGTTCTTGGCCCAGGCGAGCGGAATACCGATCAGGCCGTCCTTCTCAAGTTCGGGGATGAGCGCCGTCGCCATCGCGGAACCGAGGACCTGGACGAAGCTGAGGACGTCCCCGGAGATCTCGGCGTACTGCGAGACCGCGGTCTGGACGTTGTATCCGTGGTCCTTGACCTCGAGTTCCACGGTGAACCGGTCACAGATGCCGCCGTCGGCGTTCACCTGGTCCCAGAAGATCCGCTGGCCCTCGGTGACCTCCTTCCCGCTGGCGGCGTTCAGGCCGGTAAAGTCGGTCAGCACCCCTAAGGTGATGACATTGCCCTCGATCCCCGGACCGGTTTTGACGGGGCCGCTCGTGCTCTCCGCCGGTGGTTCCTCGTCGGCCTTCGTGCTGCACGACGCGGCGGCGGCGAGTGCGGCGGCCACGGCGATCGCAGCGACCGGGCGCATCAGCCTGTGGTGTCTGACTCTGTTGCCACGCATCCTGGTTTCCTTTCGTGTCATTTGTGAGCGGAAAATGCGCGCGGAGGACCGCTGCGGCTCAGCCGGTCAGTTCAGAGCACGGGTAGTTGAAGGCGACCGTCTCGGGACGAGAAACTACGGAGAAGTAGATCCGCCCGTGGTCAGGTTGGCGCGTTCCTGGCCGCGCGTCTCATACTCACGAGCTTCAGTGAACGGGCTATCCCGGCCAGGCCGGTGGGCCAGAAAATAATCACCAGGATCACGGCCGCACCGTACGCATAACGCGCGGCCTCAGAATAGCTCACCCCGCCGGTACCAGGCTCGGACAGGCCGGGAATCGACGCGGCGTACTCCCCGAGCACATACGGCAGGGCGGTGACGAACGCCGCGCCGGCGCAGGCACCGCCCACCGAACCGAGCCCGCCCAGCACGATCATCGCCAGATACTGGACCGAGATCTCTATCGCGAACGACTCGGGCGCCACACTGCCGATGGCCAGCGCGAACAGCACTCCGGACAGGCCCGCGTACATCGACGAGAGCAGGAACGCCTTCGCCCGGTACGAGGTGACGTTCACGCCGTTCACCGAGGCCGCGATCTCGCTGTCCCGCACGGCGCGCAGCGCCCGGCCGGGACGTCCGTTCAGCGTCGCCCTGGCAAACAGGTAACAGCCCACAGCGAGGACCAGGCCGAGATACCACAGCCGCTCGAACTTCTCGAACTCGACGTTGAGCACGTAAAGCTCGGGGTCGCTGTCGTCGAAGGTGAACCCGAACAGCGAGAACTCGGGGACGGTGCGTCCGTTGTGACCGCCGCTGACCTGGTCGACCGAGTTGAAGACGTGGATGCCGACGAACACCATGCCCAGCGACGCGATACCGAGGTAGAGACCCTTCAGCCGGGCACCGATCGGACTGAAGAGCAGACCGGCCAGACCTGAGATCCCGACCGCGAGCACCATGCCGAGCAGCGGCGGCAGCCCGAGACCGACGTACGGGTGGGCGCCGGCGTCGTTGGACTCGCCGGACAGCCAGCAGTAGCTGATCCCGCCGACCGCCAGGAAGAACGCGTGCCCGAGGGAGAGCTGGCCGGTGGTGCCGACCAGGATGTTCAGGCCGATCGCGCCGATCGCCGCGCCGAACACCGCGAAGCCGGTGCGCAGCCAGAACTCCTCAAGGTAGAAGGGCAGGACGCCAGCACCGCGACGAGTGCCATCAGCAGCAGGCTGCCCACGGCTGGGCGGCGGAAGCCCGGCGGACGGCCCCGACCGGCCGCTGTGGCGGTGCGTGGCGGCGCGGCGGGCGGCGGGGCGGCGGGCGTGCTCTGCGTCGTCGGGTCAGACACGGTGCAGCTCCTTCGTCCCGAACAGGCCAGCTGGCCGGGCGACGAGCACCAGCATCATCACCGCGTAGGGGACGACGACGCTGAAACCGCCACCGAGGAAGGTCAGGCTGGCGTTGTAGCCGGCGAACAGCGACTCGGCCACTCCCACGATCAGGCCGCCGGCCAGCGCCCCGGTCGTCGAGTCGAGGCCGCCGAGGATGGCGGCCGGGAACGCTGCGAACGCGATCGTGCGGAGGTTGGGTTCGAGGCCCGGCGTCGGACTGCCGGTCAGGAACACGGCGGCCACCGCGGCGAGGCCGCCCGCGATGATCCAGGCGACCGCGCCGACCCGCGCCTGCCGGATACCCATGAGCGCGGCGGCCTCACCGTCCTCGGCCGCCGCCCGCAGCGCCACGCCCCAGCTGGTGAAGCGGAACGCGGCGAACAGCAGGCCGATGAGGACGAACGCCACGACGATCGCGATCAGCCGGTTCTCGCTGATGCTGACGCCGCCGACGCGGACGACGCCGGCACCCCACGGCTGACCGAGCGACAGCACGCTCGAGCCGATCCGCCTGGTCAGGTCGGTCGTGATGATCAGGTCCAGGCCGAGCGTCATGATCGTCAGGGATGCCATGTGCGCACTGCGCACCCTGGAGAACAGCACCCGCTCGGAGACGAAGGCGACCAGTGCGGTGGCGACGATGCCGATGGCGACGGCGGCGAAGAAGCCGACCGACGGCTCCAGCCGGGCGATGACATAGGCACCGAGCAGCAGGAAGGCGCCGTGTGCGAAGTTCAGGATCTCGCTGGCCTTGTAGATGATGACGAAACCGAGCGCGATCAGGGCGTATAACGACCCGAGCGACAGGCCGTTTATCAGGAAGGAAAGAAAGGTGGTCACAGCTTGGGCTCTCCGGTCGGGGCGGGGACGCGGCCGAGGCGCTCGTCGCTACTGCTGGGATGGTGCCGTGGTGTGAGCTGGTCCTGCCGATATGTGGCCTGAACTCGCCGTGGTGCGAACCGAGGCCGCACCGGTGTCGGTGCCGGCTGTAGTGCCGAGGTAGGCGGCGATGACCGCCGGGTCGTTCTGAATCTGCGCGGGCGTGCCGTCGGCGATCAGCCGGCCGAAATCGAGCACGCTGATCCGGTCGGCAACGGACATGATCATGGACATGTCGTGCTCGACGAGCAGAACCGTGATGCCCAGCGACTCGCGAACCGCCAGCACGATCTCCGACATTCGCCTGGTCTCCTCGGCGTTCATTCCGGCGACCGGTTCGTCGAGCAGCAGCACCCGCGGCTCGGTCGCCAGCGCGCGGGCGACCTCGACCCGTTTACGGTCGCCGTAGGAAAGGGTTCCCAGCGGCAGGTGGAGGACGTGGCCGAGGCCGACGAACTCGGCGATCTCGACAACCCGCGCACGGTGCAGCCGTTCCTCCCGGACCGCCCACGGCAGTTTCAACCCGGCGCTGACGAAGCCTGACCGGGTCAGCAGGTGCCGGCCGAGCATGATGTTCTCCTCGACCGACTCGTTGGGCGAGGCCGCCATGTTCTGGAACGCCCGGCCCACGCCGAGCGCGGTGATCCGGTGTGGCCGCAGCCCGGTCAACGTCGTCCCACCGAGTCGGACGCTGCCGGCCGAGGCGCTGTACACGCCGGAGATGACATTGAACAACGTCGACTTCCCCGCGCCGTTCGGCCCGATCACGGCGTGCACCGTTCCGGGCTCGGCCCGCAGCGACACCTCGGACAGCGCGGTGAGGGCCCCGAACCGCACGGTCACGGCCTCGACGTCGAGCGCTGCGGCTTCGCCACGGACGGTCCGGGTAGCGCCGGCACCGCGGCCGGGCCTCGTCGGAATCGGCACGGCCTACCTGCCCCCGGTCGCGGCACCGGCGCCGCCCAGCAGGCCGAAGCGGCCCTTCTCGGGCGGGACCCAACGACTCAACGTCGCCGCCGGGACGGGGCTCGCGGAACCCCCACGACCACCGCCGAGACCGCCAGGGCCCCCGCCCGGGCCGTCCAGGCCGTCCGGGCCGCCAGGGGTGTCGCCCGCCCCGCGTCGGCTCACGTCGTCGCGGGGTCCCCGGCCGAGGTACAGGGAGGCGATGCTGTCGGACGCGGCCAGCTGGGCGGCCGGCCCGGACAGTTCCACCCTGCCGAGCTCGAGGACGTAACCGCGGTCGGCGACGCCGAGTGCCATCGCCGCGTTCTGCTCGACGAGCATGACCGACGTGCCCGCTCGGTTGATCTCTTTCAGGACCTCTCCGATGTGCGCCACGATCTGCGGCGCGAGACCGAGCGACGGTTCGTCCAGCAGCAGCAACCGAGGGCTCGACATCAAAGCCCGGCCTATGGCCAGCATCTGCTGTTCGCCGCCGGAGAGCAGCGCGGCGCGTTGTCTGCGGCGCTCGGCGAGCCGGGGGAACATTGCGTAGACCTTGTTCCGGGCTTCGGCCCTGGCGGCGCGGTCGCGGACGGATATCGCGCCCGCCCTGAGGTTCTCCTCCACGGACAGCCGTCCGAACACGCGGCGTCCCTCCGGCACGAGAACGACGCCGCGGTTGACGACGTCGACCGGGTCCACACCCACCAGGGGCCGCCCACCGAATGTCACTTGCCCTTTGTCAACCTTGGCCCGGTGGCGTTTCAACGAGCCGGTGACGGCGCGGAGCAGTGTGGTCTTGCCTGCCCCGTTGCTGCCGAGGACAGCGACGATCTCGTCGGCCCCTACACGCAGGTCAACCCCCCGCAGGGCTCGAATGACCCCCGCGTAAGTGACCTGCAGACCGCTGACGTCCAGTTCCAAGACCGCACTCCGTCGACTTGTTTGTTGATGGGGATGATCGGCGTGTTCCGGTGTGAAGACGGGACGAATGTGCCATAGGCGGCCGATCATGTATCGCGCGAGTCGACGACACAAGCGTTGGTAGCTTTTTCCCAGTACTTTGTTAGGTTGCCGATGGGCCCTCGATGAACAGTGGATGCGGGCTGGCCGGCACGGCCGCACGCGCCTCGGCGCGAAGGAACGATCGTGCGCGGGACGCCCGATCCCAGGTCGACCCGGATCGATCAACAGCAGCCCGCGCACGCGGGGACGAGGGCTGTCGCGTGGGCTGCGCGGCCCCCGTCGGCGCGCCGCCTGATCAGAGGACGCGCTACCGCCTTCGTCCAGTCGCGCCGGTGTCGGAGTTCGTCGGGCCCCGGTTCCGCCGGAGGTGGCCGCCCTGGCGGGTGCGCCGCCGTCTGCGGCTCACGCTGCCCAGCCGGGACGTCGAGGCGCTGCTCGCCGAGCGTGGCATCGACGTCGACCACGCCGCTCCCCCGTCAGGCTGATCGAGCTTTCCTGAGAGCCGCGGCGACAAGCACGATGCCCACTGTGGACGCCGGAACCTCGCTCAGTGCCAGATGGACGGCGCAGGCCATTGTCAGCCCGGTTCCCCAGCCGACGATCAGAACACCGAAACCCGTGACGAGATAACCGTCGGACCAGGTACCGAGCAGGAGTACCAGGAGGGCCGATCCCACCGCCGCGAACCCGAGGGCCAGCGTGCCACATTGACCGATTCGCAGGGCCGCACGGCGTGACGAGACGCTGCCAAGCATGAATCCCGCTCCCAGCGGGATCACTCGGAGACCGGACTGGAGAGGGCTGTATCCCTCGAGGATCTGGAGGTACCGGGTGAGCACGAAGAGGAGCCCATTGAACACGAACAGCGAGAGTGCGGCGACCATCGAGCCCACGGTGAACGATCGCACCCGCAACAGTTCCGGTCCGACCACCGGGTGCATCGAATGACGTTCCCAGGCGAAGAAGGCGGCCAGCGCCACCAGCGCGGAGCCATGGCATGCCAGAATCGCGGCGGAGAGCCACCCCAGGCGAGGGCCCTCGATGATGCCGAATATCAATGCCGCTGTTCCGAACGCGGACAGGGCAATCCCAGGCGGATCCCATCCGCCTTCGCCCCCACCAGCCCTCTGACGCCCGAGCACCACCGCGTTGATGACACCGGCCAGCAGCGAGGCGGGCCCGCCCACGAGAAAGACGGAACCCCACCAGAAATGGTCGAGGAGCAGCCCGCCGAGCAAAGGTCCCAGCGGTAGGCTCACTCCTATTGCCGCGGTCCAGTACCCCAGGGCTCTGGGGTGCTCGGCGGAGGGGAACGCTGCCATGACCAGCGCTCTCGATGTCGGCAGGACAGCCGCGGCGCCGATACCGAGGATCGCGCGACATGCGACCAGGCCCGCGGGTGAGTCCGCGAAGGTGGCGGCGAAGGAGTCGACGATCCACGCCATGTCGGCCGGATCGGCGTCAAGGTCAGCCGCGATGGACGGGATCGCGACGTTGAGAATGCTCGCGTCGACCTCGACGACGACCAGGCCGAGGCAGAGAGCTCCCAGGATCCACCAGCGCCGCGGCCCTGCATCCGTCTCCCGCGCGTCGACGCGTCCGGAGTCGGAGTCTTCGCGCTCCATGGCTGGCTGGCCACCACGCATGCAGGTCGGTCCGGAGGGCGGGCCGAGGGCTTTCCCCCAACCCGCCAGGTCCGAAGTGGGGCATCGACCGGGTGTCGCGCCGGCGGCATCAGGTCATCAGGTCGAGCCGGTGCGGCAGGGTCTTCCTAAAGGTCGGCGTAGAGCGTCTCGTCGGCGATGAGGATCCTTTCCAGAAGGCGCGGGAACGTTCCATAGTTGCGGACCGCGTAGTGGACGGTGGCACGGTTGTCCCAGAACGCGACCGAGCCCGGTCGCCACGAGAACCGCACCTGGTTCGCCGGCTTGCGGTACTGGTCGATGACCGCCGTCAGCAGTTCCCTGCTCTCGGCACGGTCGAGCCCGAGGATGGTCGGCCGCTGTGTGAAGTTCACCCAGGCGATCTTCTCGCCGGTTTCCCGGTGCACGCGGACGACCGGATGGGCGACCACCGGATAGTCGTGTCCGGACTGGTGCAGCGCGGCACGGTAGTCGTGGGCGACGTGCTGGCCCTCGAGCCGGGCCTTCACGTCGTCGGACAGGCCCTGGTAGGCGAGCGCGGCGTCGACCCAGATGGTGTCGCCGCCGACCTCGGGCAGGTGGACCGCCCGCAGCACCGCTCCCCAGGTCGGGACGAGCCGCCAGCTCGTGTCGGTGTGGTAGGGGTCCCACGTGTCGTCACCGGCCTGCGGGACATGTGCCTTCTCGTACTTCTTGAAGTCCTCGCTGGCGATCCGGTGAATCGCCGGGGCGGCGCCGGAGTCGGGCCTGGCGGCACCCGGATGGGTGTAGAGGGGGCCGAACTGCCGGGCGAAGGCTTCGTGCTGCTCCTGGGTCAGCTCCTGGTCCCGGAAGAAGACGACCTTGTACTTCAGCAGGGTCGCCCTGATCTCGTCGCGGACCTCGGGCGTGAGCGGCTCCCGGAGGTCGACGCCGCTGATCTCCGCTCCGATCGTCGGTTGCAGCGGTTGGACGGCCAACGACGAGCGGACGGGCGGTTCGACGACAGTGGTCACTGTGTGTCCCTTCGGTCGGGTGCTACCGGGTCGGGTGCTGCCGGTCAGCAGCGGATGTCAGTAGTGGATGGGGCCCTGGGTGCCGCCGCCGGCGGCGGCGATCGACTCGCCGGTGATCGCGACCGCGAGCGGGGACGCGAGGAAGGCCACGACCGAGGCCACCTCGTCGGCGGTGACGGCTCGCCCGATCGAGATGCGGGCGGCGGCGGCCTGGAGGTACTCGTCGGGGACGACGACCGTGCCGCCATGGTCACCGGTGAGGGTCAGTCCGGGATGCACCACGTTCACCGTGACGCCGTGTGCCCCGAGCTCGTCGGCGAGGGTCTTGGTGAGGGCGGCAACACCGACGTTGCGGATGGAGCCGGAGGCGAGGCCGACCTGACGGGCCGCCAGCCCGCCGATGTTGATGATCCGTCCCCAGTCCTGGGCGATGAAGTGTGGGGCGACCGCCTGGGCGGTGCGCAGGTAACCGAGCACCTTGACGTTGAAGTCGGCGGCGACGTCCGCGGTGGACAGCGCCCGCGCGCCGCCGGGACCGCCGGCGCCCCCGGGTCTGGCCGCGTTGTTGACGAGGATGTCGACGCCGCCGAGCTCGCTGACGGTGGTCTCGACCAGCTCCTGGACAGACGTGTCGCTGCCGGTGTCGGCGACCACCGGCAGCACCGTCCCGCCGGTCGCGGCCGTCAGGTCGGCCGCGGCCGCTTTCAGCACGTCGGCGTCACGGGCGGCGATGACGACCTGCACACCCTCGGCAAGCAGTGCTCGGGCGATCGCCCGCCCGATACCGCGGCTGCCGCCGGTGACGATCGCCCGTCGGCCGGAAAGTCGGAGATCCACTCGTGCTCCCTGTCATCTGTCCAATGCCCCGCCGCTCCGCCCACGCGGCGCAGTTCGGGGACCGCCGCCGGCCGGAACACCGGGGGCGGCGAACGTTTCTGTGCGGACGTTTCCGTGCGGACGGCCCGTCCGTCAGCTCTCGTCGGCGGTGGACGGGGCACCACCTGCCCGCCGGGATCCGGTGGTGGGCGGCACCACGGTCGGTGGAGCGGGGTGCGCACGCCGAGCACGGGTGACCCTTCGGGGCTCGGCGACCGACGCCTTTACCGGGCGCGCCACGGATCAGCCGTTCCGCGGACCAGACGTGCCAGGCTGACCAGGCGGACCAGCTACGCCAGACGCGCTCAGATCATGGGCGCCGGGCGCCGGGTAGCTTCTTGAGGTCGGCGCGCGAGGGCGCCGCGGCCCGGTGACCGCGCCAGGTCGGCGTGGCCACCACGGACCTGTCGTCCGCCGGGCCGTTCAGGCCCGGACGCTGGGCGTCAGAGCCCGCCGCGGCGGTCCGGACAGCTCGCGGAGGTCACTCGCAGCAGGTCGATGTGCTGTCGCGTGACCAGGTACGCAGTCCTCAACACGGACCCAACATGACCAAAGTTTGTCGATCGGTCAAGTGCGCATTTAAAGTGATCCGCATCACATACCCAAGGCGCCGGAACGGCGACGCTCCCGGATCGATCACGCGGCCGGCCGGGCGATCCACCCTTTCACCGCTATCTACACCGGAAAACTTGACAATTGCCGAGGTCTGCCGCACTGTTGCTGCATGTACGTCCGCCCCGCGCTGACCCGCCGTCGGTGCGTGGACTTCGCGCGGGTGCGGTCCGGCCGCTGTCGCGGAACCTGATATTCCGCTGGCCGACCCACCCCGTTCGACGCGGAAATCACTTTTTGGTTTTGCCGAATTCCCCGCGCCCACAGCGGATTTTCGCGTCCTCTCCCGCCCTTCGGCCGGCTGAGGTGCTGGCGGCTCGGCCCGCATTCCCCGCCGACGGGCGGCGTGGTGGGCCGCGGAGACGCCGCCGGAGTGGCCGTGGACCCGCCACTCCTCCGGCGCGCGCCGTCGGCACGGCAGGAGCCCGACCCGCGGTCGTCGGTCCGTCAATCCGCCAACCCGGTCCCGGCCGGCCGGGAATCCGGTCCCGGCCGGGCAGAACTACTGAGGGAGATGACATGCCGGTCGAGTTCATCGGTCTGATCAGCACCACGGAGCAGTCGGAGATCCGGGACGGGGGTGGGCCGCTGATCGATCACCGGTATGTCCGCCGGTTCGCCCGGGCCCACGAGGACGCGGACTTCGACCGGGTGCTGATCGGCTACTCCTCGGGCTCGCCGGACGGAACACATGTCGCCGCCTACGCCGCGGCGCACACCGAGCGGTTGGGCTTCCTGGTGGCCCACCGGCCCGGTTTCGTGTCTCCCACCGTGGCGGCCCGCACCTTCGCCACGCTGGACCAGTTCACCGGCGGCCGGATAGCGCTGCACACCATCACGGGGGGCAGCGACGGGGAGCAGCGCCGGGACGGCGACTACCTCCTCAAGGAGGACCGTTACGCACGCAGCGGCGAGTACCTGCGGATCCTGAAGGCGGCGTGGACCTCGGCCGAGCCGTTCTCCTTCGAGGGCAGGTTCTACCGCTTCGAGGACTACCTGAGTCACGTCCGGCCCGCGCAGCAGCCGCACATCCCGCTGTACTTCGGCGGGTCGTCCCCGGAGGCCTACCGGGTCGGCGGCGCGGAGGCGGACGTCTACGCGCTGTTCGCCCAGCCGCTGGAGGCGATCGCGGAGGAGATCGCGCAGGTCAACGCGGCGGCCGCCGCGGCCGGGCGGGCCACGCCGCCGCGGATCAGCGTCTCCTTCCGGCCGATCCTCGGGCCCACCGAGGAGCTGGCGTGGGAGCGGGCCGAGCGCATCCTCGCGGCGACCAGGCAGCGGATCACCGCCGGCGCGCCCCTGCGCGGTTGGCGGCCACTGGGTGGCCAGGCGTCGGTGGGTTCCACCCGGCAGCTGGCGGCGGCGTCCCGCGGCGAGCGGCACGACCGTGCCCTGTGGACGGCGCTGGCGGCCGCGACGGGAGCCGGCGGCAACTCTACGGCGCTGGTCGGCACGCCCGAAACGGTGGCGCAGGCCCTGCTGGACTACGTCGACATCGGCGTCAGCACGCTGCTCATCCGCGGTTACGACCCCTATGACGACGCGGTGGACTACGGCCGGCAGCTCATTCCGCTGGTCCGGGACGAGGTGCGCCGACGCGACCTCGCCGCGGCGGCCGCCGGGCGAACCGAATCCCGGCAACCCGTACCGGCGACGGCGTAAAGCGGCGACGGCGTAAAGCCCTGAAGAAGGAGAGCCTCCAGATGAGCCAGACCGGAACGGTGCCGGTGACCGTCCAGGGTTTCCTGGACGAGCTGCAGGCCACCCGGGACGCGGAATGGGCGCCGGAACAGCTCCGGGCCCACGCCGACCTGCGGCGGTCCCTCGAGGAGAACGCGGACCGCGAGCGCTTCGTCAGACCGGGCGACGTGGTGCCACCCTTCGCGCTGGCCGAGGTCGGTGGCGGCTCCGTCGTCCTCGACGACCTGCTGGCCGACGGGCCGGTGGTGCTCGTCTTCTTCCGGTTCGAGGGCTGCCCCGCGTGCAACACGGCTCTGCGCGGCTACCAGCTCACCCTCGCGCCGGCCCTGCGCGAGCTGGGTGCGCACCTCGTCATCGTCAGCCCCCAGATCGCCGAGAGGCTGGCGGCGATCAAGGAGCGGCACGGTTTCGAGTTCCTGGTCGCCAGCGACCCCGACCGGGTTCTGATCGACTCGTTCGGTATCGGGTTCGCGCCGGCGGAGGCGGCACGCGACGAGTCCCGGGGCAGAGGCGTGGATCTCGGTGCGATTCTCGGCACCGGGGACTGGGTGCTGCCGTACCCGACGGTCGTCGTCATCGACCGCGACCGGACTGTCCGGTTCGCCGACGTCCATCCCGACTGGATGGTGCGCACCGAGTCCGCGGCCGTTCTCGCGGCGGTCCGGCCCCTCGTCGGTCAGTAGCCGCGCCCGGTAGCCGCGGCGGCGCCCGCCGGGCAGGCTTCCCGTGAAGGTCCGGCCCGTGTCCCCCGTGTCCACCGCCCGCGCCGGGCATTCCCGGCGCCTGTTCATCGGGAGGTTCCGTATGGCCGATCCGACCGCGCGGTCGGCGACCGACCCCGGGCTGGCACACCCGCAGCCGCAGCCGCGACCCCAGCCCCGGCTGGATCTGTTGCCCGAGCTCACCGCCCAGTTCGCGGCCACCGCCGCCGAGCACGACCGGACGGGCACCTTCCCGGTCGCGAACATCCGGGCGCTGCACGCCGCCGGGCTGCTCTCGCTGACCGTCCCGAGCCGGTACGGCGGGGCCGGGGCCGGGCTGGCCACAGTGACCGAGGTGCTGGGCGCGGTGGCCCGGGGTGAACCGGCCACCGCCCTCGTCCTGGCGATGAACCTGCTGTTCCACGCGCATGTCGGCGATCCCCCCGGCTGGCCGGCGGGGACCTACGAACGGGTGGTGGCCAGCTGCCTGGACGAGGGTGCGCTGATCAACGCGCTGCGGGTGGAACCGGACCTCGGCACGCCCGCCCGCGGCGGGGTGCCGGCCACCACCGCCCGCTGGACCGGCGACGGCTGGGAGATCACCGGCCGCAAGACCTACTCGACGGGCGCGCCGGTGCTGCGCTGGATGCTGGTCTGGGCGGCCACCGACCCCGCCACCGACCCGCGGCCGCCGTCCTCGGGAGCGGCCCGGGTCGGCTCGTTCCTGGTCCCGGCCGACACGCCCGGCATCACGATCGTGCGGACCTGGGACCACCTGGGCATGCGGGCCACCGAGAGCCACGACGTGGTGTTCGACCGGGTGCGGGTGGGCCCCGACGCGGCCGTCGGGCTGCCGGCCGGGGAGGTGCCCCTTCCGTTCGTTCCGGCCGCGGCGGCCTGGAACGCGCTGGCGATCGCCTCGATCTATCTGGGGGTGGCCGAGGCCGCGCGCGACTGGCTGGTCGGCTACCTGCACGAACGCACCCCGACGAACCTGGGCGCGCCGCTGTCGAGCCTGCCCCGGTTCCAGAGCGCCGTCGGCGAGATCGAGGTGGCGCTGGCGAACGCCCGCGGCCTCGTCCGGGCGTTCGCGCAGCGTTCCGACGCGGCCGACCCGGACGTCGCGGCGCAGGTCAACGGGGTGAAGACCGCGGTGACGGCCGCCGCGGTCAAGACCGTCACGGACGCCGTCGCTCTGATCGGCAACCCGGGGCTGACCAGGGCCAATCCGCTGGAGCGCCACCTGCGCGACGTGCTGTGCAGCCGCGTTCACACCCCGCAGGACGACGTCGTCTACGCGACGGCCGGCCGGACGGCGCTCGGTCTGCCCGCCGCCGGTCCTCGCTGAGGCCCGATGAGGAAGGACAACCCCAGACATGACACTTTCCACCCATGACACCCCGGCACCGGCGATCCCGCCGGCGCCGACGCCGGACGTGGCCCCGGCAACGGTGGCCCCGGCAACGTCCGACGGTGAGCGGACGAGCCCGTGGGCCGGGCTGGTCGCGCCGGCCGAGGGCGGGCAGTGGCCTCGGCCGGTGCCGGTCCGGACGGTCGAGGAGGAGCGGCTGCACCGCAAGCGCAAACTCGCCGCCGCCTACCGGCTCTTCGCCAAGCTCGGCATCGCCGAGGGACTGGCCGGCCACATCAGCGCCCGCGACCCCGAGCTGACCGACCATTTCTGGGTCAACCGGCTCGGCCTCGACTTCGGCAGGATCAAGGTCTCCAACCTGCTGCTGGTCGACGACAAAGGGGAGATCGTCGAGGGTAAGCCGCCGCTGAACAGGGCGGCGTTCACCATCCATTCGCAGATCCACGCCGCCCGACCGGATGTCGTCGGCGCCGCGCACACCCACGCGCTGTACGGCCGGGCGCTCGCCGCGATCGGCGAGCCGCTGCATCCGATCTCCCAGGACTCCCTCGCGTTCTACGAGGATCACGTGATCTTCGACGAGTACAACGGGGTCGTGCTGGACGAGGAGGAGGGCCGCAAGATCGCCGCCGCGCTCGGCCCGCACAAGCTGGCGATCCTGCGCAACCACGGCCTGCTCACCGTCGGCACCAGCGTCGAGGCGGCGGCGTACTGGTACATCGCCGCGGAGCGGGCGGCGCGGACCCAGCTCGTCGCGGCGGCGGCCGGGACGCTGCGGCTCCTGGACCACGAGATCGCCAGCGCCACCGCCAGCCAGGCACGAGGTGACGAGGGCGCCCGCTGGTCCTTCGAGGCCCTCTACGAGATCATCGTCGAGGAACAGCCCGACCTGCTCGACTAGCTCGTCAGAGGGTGCCGCCCCGGCCCGGTCGGGGGACCAGCCGGGGCGGCGCGTCGACGGTGAGCCGCGGTGGCTCATCCGTCCAGCGTTCGACCTCGACGAGGGCGTGCTGGCCGACGCAGCCCTGGGACAGGCGGGAGGTCGGCACGTCGGCGGTGAGCACGTTCGGGTTCCCGTGCACGCACAGTCCCGCTCCTGGCGGGGACCCTTCTCCGTGCTCATCCGCCGGGTCCTCGTCGAGCGGGTCGAACCAGGCCCCGGTGGGCAGCTGGACGACCCCGGGGCGCAGCTCGTCGGTCAGCACGGCGCCGGCGAGGCAGCCGCCGCGGTCGTTGAACACCCGGACGACGTCGCCGGCGGCGATGCCGCGGGCGGCGGCGTCGGCGGGGTGCAGGCGCACCGCCTCCCGGCCGGCGATCTTGGCGGCCTGGCTGACCGCGCCGCCGTCGAGCTGGCTGTGCAGCCGGGTGCCCGGCTGGTTGGCGATGAGGTGCAGCGGGTAGGCGGCGGCTCGTGGCGCGCCGGTCCACTCGGTCGGTTCCAGCCAGACCGGATGGCCGGGGCAGTCCGGGTAGCCGAAGGACGCCACGGTCGCGGAGAAGAGCTCGATCCGGCCGCTGGGGGTGGCGAGCGGGTGCGCGTCCGGGTCGGCGCGGAACCGTTCGAACAGGGTGTGGTGGCCGGGCCCGCCGGGCAGCCGGTACTCGCCGGCGGCCCAGAACTCCTCGAAGGCGGGCACGTCCGTTCCGCGCCGGACCAGGTCCGCGCGCCAGGCCGTGTAGAGGTGCTCGATCCAGCCGCGGGCGTCGCGGCCCTCGGTGAAGGCGTCGACGACGCCGAGGCGGCCGGCCAGGCCCGCGAGGATGTCGTAGTCGTCGCGGGCCGCGCCGACCGGTGCCACCGCCCGGTGCATGGCGTGCAGATGGGTGTCGCGGCGGCCGCCGCCGATGTCCTCGCGTTCCAGGGTGGTGGTGACGGGCAGCACGACGTCGGCGTGCCGGGCGGTGGACGTCCAGTAGGGCTCGTGCACGATGATCGTGTCGGGTCTGGCGAAGGCGCGGCGCAGCCGGAACAGGTCCTGGTGGTGGTGGAAGGGGTTTCCGCCCGCCCAGTGGACCAGGCGGATGTCAGGGTAGGTGTAGCGGTCGCCGTCGTAGTCGTACCGCGCGCCGGGATGCAGCAGCATGTCGGCGATGCGGGCGACCGGGATGAAGGCGCTGACCGGGTTGCGGCCCTGCGGCAGGTAGGGGATGCGTCCGGTCGGGCCGGGGTCTCCGACGTCGCCCATGGAGCCGTAGCCGTGGCCGAAGCCGCCGCCGGGCAGGCCGATCTGGCCGAGCATCGCGGCCAGCGTGAGCGCCGCCCAGACCGGCTGCTCGCCGTGCTCGATGCGCTGCAGCGACCAGGTCACGGTGATCAGGGTCCGGCGGGCCGCCATCCGGCGGGCGAGCCCGACGATGTCCGCGGCCGGGATGCCGCAGATCGACGCCGCCCAGGCGGCGTCCCGGACCACCCCGTCGGCGCGGCCGAGCAGGTAGCTCTCGACCTCGCCGAAGCCGACCGTGTACCGGTCGAGGAACGCCCGGTCGTGACGGTCCTCGGCGGCGAGGGTGTGGGCGAGCCCGAGCATCAGCGCGACGTCGGTGGCCGGCACGATCGGGTACCAGCGGGTGTCCAGGCCGTCGGGCAGGTCGGCACGCAGCGGGCTGACCAGCGCCATCTCGACGCGGCTGGCCGCGAGGGCGGCGAGGTACCCGGGCGTGCCGTGCCGGGTGACGCCGCCGGGCGTCACGAACACGTTCTTGGCCGGGATGCCGCCGAAGGCGACGATCAGCTCGGTGTTCTCGACGATCGTCGGCCAGGACGAGGCGGCCCGCAGCACCTCGTCCGCGCTGCCGACGAGGTGGGGCAGCAGCACCAGCGACGTGCCCAGGCTGTAGGAGTTCCGGGACGAGGTGAAGCCGCCGATGGTGTTGAGGAACCGGTGGAGCTGGCTCTGCGCGTGGTGGAAGCGCCCGGCGCTCGCCCAGCCGTACGAGCCGCCGAAGATCGCCTGGTTGCCGTGCTCGCGGCGGACCCGGTCCAGCTCGGCGGCGACCAGGTCCAGCGCCTCGTCCCAGTCGAGCTCGACGAACTCCTCCCGCCCGCGCGTGCCGGCCGGCCCCGGGCCGTGTTCCAGCCAGCCGCGGCGGACCGCGGGCCGCGCCACCCGGGTCGGATGGCGCAGCCCGCCCGGCACGTTGCCGAGCAGCGGCGACGGGGCCGGATCGTCCGGATGCGGGACCACCGTGATCCCACCGTCCGGGCCGACCCGGACGCCGTAGGCGCCCCAGTGCGAGGTCGTCGGCCGCAGGCCGGTCACAACGCGGGCCGGGCCCGTCGTCAGGCGGAGGCGCCGACGGGCTCGCGGTCGGCGGTCTGCTCGCGGACGAGGCGGATCAGGGTGCCGTAGTCCCGGGCGTCGTCCAGCGGCGCGAAGCCGCGGATGAGCAGCGTCGACACCCCGACGTTGACGTAGTCGACGAGCGACTCGGCGACCTGCTCGTAACTGCCGACCAGCGCGGTGGAGTTGCCGGCGGCGCCGGTGGCCTTGGCGACCGCGGTCCACAGCCGCTTGTCGTGGACGTCCGCCTGGTCGGCGTAGCGCAGCAGCCGCTGGCTGCCGACCTGGGCCGACCCGTCGACGTTCATCACCTTCTTCAGGTCGCCGACCCGCTGCCTGGTGAGCTCCAGGATGTCCGCGGCGCGCTGCCAGGCGGCCTGCTCGGTGTCCGCGGGGATGGGGCGCAGGCTGACGCTGAACCGGGGGTCGCGGCCGTACGGCGCGGCGGCGGCCCGCACCTCGCGGATCCGCTCGACGATCCCGGCGATCGGCTCACCCCAGAACGCGTACACGTCGGCGTGCTTGCCGCCGACCCGGACGGCGTCCGCGGACGCGCCGCCGAAGTAGATGGGGATGCGGCCCTCGGGGCGGACCGACGACCGGGCGCCGCGAACCGTGTAGAAGTCACCGTCGTAGTCGAACGGCTCGGCCGACTCCCACTCGCGGCGCAGCACGTCCAGGAACTCGTCGGTGCGCCGGTAGCGGGTCACCTTGTCGGTGAGGTCGCCGTCGCGGGCCTGGTCGGCGTCGTCACCGCCGGTGATGACGTGCAGCGCCACCCGGCCGGGGTGGAAGGCGTCCAGTGTCGCGAACTGGCGGGCCGCGATCGTCGGCGCGGTGAAGCCGGGCCGGTGCGCCAGCAGCACCTTCAACGTCGTCGTCCGGGACAGGATCTGGTCGGTGATGACGAAGCCGTCGGGCGTCGCGGAGCTGTGCGCGACGAGCACCCGGTCGAACCCGGCATCCTCGTGCGTGCGCACCAGGCGCTCCAGGTAGTCCGGGTCGACGACGGGGCCGGACCACGCCTCCGACTCGCTGCCGGCGAAGGTGCTGGCGATACCGATGAACTCGATGCTCACGCTGAGGACTCCTTCAGGATGGCGGTGGAGCCGGTGACCTGGTCCCGCCAGGTTTCGACGTGGTGGCACGCGGCGGCCCATTCGCCGGCCGGCCGGCCGGCGACGGCCCGCCGCGGCGGGGTCTCGGCGCAGGCGTGGGTGGCGAAGCGGCACCGGTGGGCGAACACGCAGCCGCCCGCCGACCGCCGCGCCGCCCCGTCGGAGTCAGAGTCGGCGCCGGGGTCGGCGCCGGCGGCCGGCCGCAGCGACGCCGGGTCGAGCCGGTCCTGGCGGCGGACGCTCGGCGCGGAGGCGATCAGCAGCGCGGTGTACGGATGCTGCGGCCGGCTGAACACGTCCGCGATCGGGCCGTCCTCGACCACCCGTCCCCGGTAGAGCACGACCACCCGGTCGGCGATACCGGCGAGCGAGCTGAGGTCGTGGGAGATGAGGACGATCCCGACCTCGAGCTGCCGGCGGAGCCCGTCGAGCAGCCGCAGGATGTGGTTGCGGTTGGACGCGTCCAGCGCGCTGACCGGCTCGTCGCACAGCAGCAGCCGGGGACGTCCGATGACGGCGCGGGCGATCGAGGCGCGCTGGCGCTGGCCGCCGGAGATCTGCGCGGGGAGCCGGTCGGCGACCGCCGGGTCGAGGCCAACCCGACGCAGCGCGTCGCTCACCTGCTCGGCCCGCGACGCCCGGGTTCCGGTGCCGGTGATCGCCAGTCCCTCCGCGATGCTCGCCCCGATGGTGAGGTCCGGGTCGAGGGCGCGCAGGGGATCCTGGAAGACGAACTGGAGCGCGCCGCTGCGCCGGAAGTCCCGCTGGGCCCGGCCGCGCAGCCGGGAGATGTCGACGCCGTCCAGGAGGACCCGGCCGGCGTCCGGGGCCCCGAGCCCGGCGATCGCCCGGGCCAGCGTCGTCTTGCCGGACCCGGTCTCGCCGATGACACCGACGAGCTCCCCGGCGCGGACGCTCAGGTCCACATCGTCGAGCACCCGGACCCGACGGCCACCGCCCGGCCGGGGGAAGGACAGCCCGAGGCCCTCGACCCGCAACAGCTCAGTCTGCGGGACCGCCACCGTGCCGGTGCCGGTGTCGCCGACGCCGGTGGCAGCTACGCCGGTGGCAGCGCGGCCGGTGGTGGCACGGCCGTCGTCAGTCAGTTCGGTGTCGGCGAGATCGGTGTCGGCCAGGTCGGTGTCGGCGAGATCGGTGTTGGTCATACGGCGGCTCCTGCTCCGATAGCTCCTGCTCCGCTCAACGCGATCTCGCTGGCCCGGACGCACCGGACGGCCCGGTCGGGGGCCTGCTCGGTCAGCGGCACCGGGCCGGAGCGGCACTGCGGGGCGGCGAAGTCACACCGGTCGGCGAACCGGCAGCCGCGGATCTCGGCGCCGACCGGCGGTGGCTCGCCGTCGATGACGTCGGGGGTGCGTCGGTCCCAGTCGCCGACCGAGGCGACCCGCAGCAGCGCCTCGGTGTACGGGTGCCGCGGCGAGTCGAGCACCTCGGCCGTCGGGCCGGTCTCGACGAGCTCGCCGGCGTAGAACACCAGCACCCGGTCGCAGAGCTCGGCGATGACGGCGAGGTCGTGCGAGACAGCCAGCACGGCCAGCCCGCGCTCCCTGCGCAGCCTGCCCAGCAGTTCCAGCACCTCGGCCTGGATGGTGACGTCGAGGGCGGTCGTCGCCTCGTCGGCGACAAGGAGCTCCGGCTCGCCGGACACCGCGATGGCCAGCACGACCCGCTGCAGCATGCCGCCGGACAGTTCGTGCGGGTACTGGTGGTAGACCCGCTCGGGCTCGTGCAGGCCCATCGCGTCGAACAGCGCCACCGCGGCGGTGCGGGCCTCCCGGCGCGGCTTGCCGACCTTCACCCGCAGCTGCTCGGCGAGCTGGTGGCCCACCGTCTGGGACGGGTTGAGGTACGAGGCCGGGTCCTGGAACACCGCGGAGATCCGGGTACCGCGCAGCTGCTCCCAGGCTCGGCGCGGCAGGCCGACCAGCGAGGTGCCGGCGAAGTCGATCGTGCCGGCGGTCACCGCGCAACCGGGCGCGAGCACCCCGAGCACCGACCGGCAGACCAGCGTCTTGCCGCTGCCGGACTCCCCGACGATCCCGACCGCCTCGCCGCGCCGCACCTCGAACGACACCCCGTGGACGGCCTCGGTCCGCCCGCCGCCGATGGCGACCCGAACGCCGTCGACCGTCAGCAGCTGGTCCCCCCGGCCGGTTCCCGGCTCAGGCATGGATCCTCTCCTCCTGCTCGGGGACGGCCACGGCCGGAGCCCCCGGGAGCGCCGGCACGGCGTCCGGACGGGTCGCGCCACGGCCGATCGGATCCACCGCGATTCCCGTGGTGTCGCGGATCGCGTCGGCGATGGCGTTCAGCGAGCCGGCGGTCAGCATGATGGCCAGCGCCGGGATCGCCGGCGCCCACGGCTGCTGGGCCAGGAAGCCCAGGTCGCTGGAGAGCATCCCGCCCCAGGTCGGGGCCGGCGGCTTCACCCCGATGCCGAGGAACGACAGCGAGGACACGGCCAGCAGCGCGGCCGCGGACAGCTGCGCGGTGGTGACCGCGACCGTCGGGAGCACCTTCGACCAGATGTGGGTCCGGATGATCCAGCCGCGGGACGCGCCGAGCAGCTCGGCGACCTCGACGTACTGGGCCCGGGTGAAGGCGAGCGCCGCCGCGCGGGTGACCCGGAAGAACAGCGGTGCCAGCAGCACCCCGATGGCGAGCATCGCCTGGTCACGGCCGTTGCCGATGATCCCGGTCACGGCGATCGCGAAGATGATGTAGGGCAGGGTCATCACCGCGTCCACCAGCCGCTGCGCCACCCACTCGAAGACCCGGCCGAAGACGACCGAGCCCAGCCCGGCCGGCACGCCGAGCAGGAAGGCCACCGTGACCGCCTCCACGGCGCCGACCACCGACCGGCCGGTGGCGTCCATCAGCCGGCTGAGAACATCCCGCCCGAGGTAGTCGGTGCCGAGCCAGTGCGCGCCGCTCGGGCCGGCCAGCAGGTTGGAGGTGTCCTGGGCGAGCGGGTCGGACGGCGCCAGCGTGCCGCCGAGGAACCCGAGCACGGCGACCGCACCGAGGATCACCAGCGCGATCTTCGTGGACCGCAGCCGCACGGCCCGCCGCAACGGGCCCGCTGTCTTCCGCGTCATCGTTCCTGCCTCTTCGCGTGCGGTGTCAGTCGCAGCAGGGCGGCGTTGACCAGGAGGTTGCAGACCACGACAAGCCCGATCATGGTGACCAGCACGCCCTGGATCACCGGGATGTCGCCCTTGCTCGCCGCGTCGAGCCCGAGCTTGCCCAGGCCCGGCAGGTTGAAGGCCGCCTCGGCGACGACCATGGCCCCGATGAGCTGCGGGATGGAGTAACCCAGGAGGGTGAGCGCCGGCCCGGCGGCGTTGCGCAGGGCGTGCCCGAAGACGACCCTTCGCCTCGTCAGCCCGCGGACGTCCGCCCCGGTGATGTAGTTCGCCCGCAGCTCCCCGACGAGGGAGGTACGCAGCTGGCGGGCGAGGCCGGCGGCGGCGTCCACCGACAGCGCGATCGACGGCAGGATGGCGAACCGCAGCCACTGGCCCGGATCCTCGGTGAACGGCACGTAGCCGCCGGAGGGAAGGATCGGGACCGTCACCGAGAACAGCACGATCAGCCCGATGCCGACGACGAACGGCGGCACGGTGGCCACGGCCGAGCACAGCATGGTGACCGCCCGGTCGAACCAGCCGCCGGACGACAGCGCCGCCCCGATGCCCAGCCCGCCGCCGACCAGGACGGCGAGCAGCACGGACAGGACTGCGATCGACACGTTCACCGGCAGCGCCTGGGTGATGCTGTCGGTGACCGGGAGCGTGGTGAAGTAGGACCGCCCGAGGTCGCCGGTCAGGGCGTGGCCGAGCCAGCTGAAGTACTGGACGAGCAGCGGCCGGTCGAGCCCGAAGTAGTGGTTCATCCGGTCGATGTCCGCCGGTGTCGCGGTCTCGCCGAGCACCTGGGCCGCCGGGTTGGTGTCGGTGAGAGCCCCCATCGCGTAGGTGATGAAGGTGGAGAGCAGCACCACCGGAATGCCCACCGACAGCGCACTGCGCAGCGGCCGTGCGAATGCCCTGCCCCAGCCGGCCCGCCGGCCGGCCGGGGGCTCAGCCGCCGCGCCGGCCGGCTCGACCGCCGGGCTGATCTCGAGTGTCGTCATCTGGTGCCCTCACCGTCGGTGGCTGGCATTACCCGACCCGGACGCCCTCGAAGCGCTGCACCGCCAGGAAGCTGCCCAGCTCCGAGACGCTCTTCTTGCGGGCGAGAACACGCGGCGTGGTGAAGAGGAAGATGTTCGGCATCTTCTCGACCGCGATCTTCGTGGCGGCCCGGAGCACCGTCGGGTACGACGGGTCGTCCAACGGCGTCTCCCGCACCTTCTGCAGCGCGGCGGTCAGTTCGGGGGGCGTCTGCCGGCCGGGGTTCATCAGGCCCTGCTCGCCGAACAGCACCTGGAAGGCCTGTACGGCCGAGTCACGGCCGGCGAAACCGTCGGTGGCCAGCGCCCTCGAGTGCTGGATGTACATGATCTGGGTGGCCTGCGCCGCCGGGATCGTCTCGATGGTGAGCTTCACGCCGACCTTGGCGAGCTGGGCCTGCACCTGCTCGGCAAGAGCGGAGCTGACGCCCGTGGTGGTCAGCGGCACCTCGACGCCGTCCGGGAACCCGGCCTCGGCGAGCAGCTTCTTCGCCTTCGCCGGGTCGTACGGGAACGCGTTGTCCAGGCTCGGATCGTGGCCGACGTACCCCGGCGGGAACGGCTGGTAGTTGACCACGCCGAGCCCGAAGGTCTGGGTGTCGGCGAGCGCCTTGCGGTCGAGGGCGTGCTTGAACGCCTGGACGACCTTCGGATTGTCGAACGGCTTCACGGTGATGTTCACGTCGAGAACCGTCGTCACCAGCGAGGGGATGACCTGGACCTCAAGGCCGGCGGCCTTCGCCGCCTCGACCTGGCTGCCCGGGATCTGGGCGACGTCGAGCCGCCCGGACTGCAGCGCCGGGACGGCCGTCGCCGCCTCCGGCGCCGGGTACAGCTCGAAGGCGTCGAGGTGGATGTTCGCCTTGTCCCAGTACTCGGGGAACCGGACGAGCTTCGCCGACTGGTTCGGCACGTACTCGGTGAGCCGGAACGGCCCGGCGCCGACCGGCTTGGTGGCCAGCCCCTTCGCGTCCTTCTCGAAGGCCGTCGGACTGACGATCATGCCGGTCTTGCCGGCGAGCAGGCTCGGGATCTGGTAGTCGGTGGCGGCCAGTTCGATGGTGACGGTCCGGGCGTCGTCGTCCGCGGCCACCGACTTCACCGTGGCGAGCTGCGCGGCGACGAGCGATCCCGGGAAGCTCTTGCCCCGCTCGAGACTCTTCTTGACCGCGGTCGCGTTCAGCGGTGTGCCGTCGCTGAACGTCAGGCCGTCCCGCAGGGTGAAGGCCACCTGGGTCCCGTCCGCGTTGTACTTCCACGACTCGGCCAGCGCCGGTACCGGGTTGCCCTTCTCGTCGAGCTTGGTGAGGGCGGCGTAGGCCAATGAAAGCGCGTGCACGTCCCAGCCCGCGGACGAGGTCACCGGGTCCCAGGAGGTGACGGTCGACCAGCCCCAGCGCAACGTCCCGCCCTCCTTGCCGGCGGACGAGACCGAACCGCTGTCGTCGCCGCAGGCGGCGAGCAGCAGGGAGGAGCCAGCGAGTACGCCGAGACCGAGGAAGCCACGGCGGCCCATTAGCGTCGAATCGGCTCGGAGAGGTGCGTTCACGGGGGACGGTCGTCCTTTCACAGAAAAGTGGGCGCGCGGAATAGCAGGCGTGGCCCGTAGCGATGCGTAGGCAGGCCGCAATCAGCGGTCACCGACGCCCTGAATTCGGGCTCCGCCTGGGACATGTCTTCGGTAGACATGGATAGGGGTGGGGTGGAAACGGGGATGAGAGACCTGGCCAGTGACGCTGGACCCCGCAAACCCGCAGCGGCGGTCGCGATCACATGGCACGGTCAGGCTGCGGTCGGCGTCTCCCGCTGGGACCTTTCCGCCGGAGGGGTCGATACGGAAGCGGAAATGTCAGCGACAGAGTGCGCTGGACGTCCGCCGGTAGTCCACGTAGCGACACGCCACGGGGAGGAATCTCGACCGCATAGGTGGACAATGCCCGATTGGCCGGGGCGGCGTCAACAGCTGACCAGGGACGATGACCCGCAAGGAGCCGCCCCCATCCCATCTGTCGGGTATGTCCGATTCCCAAAGATTCCTTTTGATGGCAGGCATTTCGGCCATTAACCACCGCGGCGGCGCAGCGATCCCGGTGACTTCAACCGCCAGCTCGGATGCCATCCGTAACCGAAGCGACAGCCCAGACGTGACGAACGTCACCATTGCGGGCCGGCGCGCCCGAGGAGGGGCCGCCGATCACCCGCCGACGGGAAGCGGGACCGAGCCACTACGATGGCGGGCGAAGGGTCGTGACTGGCGCGCTCGGGTGGAAGCAACCACCGGGAAGCGACGAAGCTGCTGGCGGCGCCGTGCGCCTGGGCGCCTCCGACGTAGACGTCTGTCCGCGTGGAGGTACACATGCATGAGCCCGCGATGACCCACCTGACCGCCGCCGATCCGGAGATCGGCGGCCTCGTCGAGGCCGAGGCCCGGCGGCAGTACGAGAAGATCCGCCTGATCGCGTCCGAGAACTACGTCTCCACCGCCGTGCTGGAGGCGTCCGGCTCGGTGCTGACGAACAAGTACTCCGAGGGCTACCCCGGCAAGCGCTACTACGAGGGCCAGCAGGTCATCGACCCGATCGAGACGCTGGCGATCGACCGGGCGAAGTCGCTGTTCGGCGTCGAGCACGCGAACGTCCAGCCGTATTCCGGCTCCCCCGCCAACCTCGCGGTCTACCTGGCCTTCCTGCAGCCCGGCGACCCGGTGATGGGAATGGGCCTGCCTTCCGGCGGCCACCTGACCCACGGCTGGACGGTGTCGGCGACCGGCCGCTGGTTCCGCGGGGTCCGGTACGGGGTCCGCCAGGACACCGGGCGGGTCGACCTGGACGAGGTCCGCGACCTCGCCCTCGAGAACCGGCCGAAGGTGATCTTCTGTGGCGGGACGGCGATCCCCCGCACCATCGACTTTCCCGGGTTCGCGGCGATCGCCCGCGAGATCGACGCCGTGCTCGTCGCGGACATCTCCCACATCGCCGGGCTGATCGCCGGCGGCGCCCACCCATCGCCGGTCGGGCACGCTCCGGTCATCACGACGACCACGCACAAGACGCTGCGCGGCCCGCGCGGCGCCATGATCATGTCGGACGCCGCGCACGCGACGGCACTCGACAAGGCCGTTTTCCCGGGCCTTCAGGGCGGCCCGCACAACCACACCACCGCCGCCGTCGCGGTCGCCCTGCGGGAGGCCGCGACACCAGATTTCCGGGAGTACGCGCACCGGGTCGTCGCGAATGCGAAGGCGCTCGCCGAGGCGCTTTCCGGACGCGGTTTCGATCTCATCACCGGCGGCACCGACAACCATCTCATCCTCATTGATCTGACGAGTCGCGGAGTCGCCGGGAAGCCGGCGGCGAAGGCACTCGACCGGGCCGGGATCGAGCTGAACTACAACACGGTGCCGTTCGACCCGCGCAAGCCGTTCGACCCGTCCGGGGTGCGCCTGGGAACCGCCGCGATCACGACCCGCGGGCTACGTCCGGAGCAGATGCCCACCCTCGCTGCCTGGATCGACGAGGCCGTCAAGGCCGCCGGCGACGCGGACGAGGCGACCATCGAGCGGATCGCGGGCGAGGTCAGGGACCTGATGTCGGCCTACCCGATGCCCGGCTGGGTCTGACCGACCCGGCACCAGACCCCACAGCACCACCAGCCAGCCGGCCGGCCCAGCGCCGCCACGGCTCGCTCCGCTCGGCCCGGGCGCGCCCGCCGCACCCGGGCCGAGCCGCACCCGGCGCAGCCCCCGCGGCCACGCCCGCGCCCGCACCCTCGGGTCCGCAACGAGCGGGCCTTGGCCGCTCGGGCACGGACGTCCCAGGACAGGGTCTCGGACGCGACCACGGCGTTCGCCGGGTCACTGCCCTTCGTCTACCTGCACGCCGCGTGGTTCACGATCTGGATTCTGCTCGACAAAGGGGTGTTCGGTGATGCGGCCGTCTTCGACCCCTACCCGTTCGGCCTGCTCACGATGATTGTCAGCCTGGAGGCGATCTTCCTCTCGACCTTCGTGATGATCAGTCAGAACCGGCAGGCCGCCCGCGAGGACATCCGGGCCGAAGTCGACTTCGAGACGAACCTGCGCTCCGAGGTGTGGTCGGTGCACATCGGTAAGGCACTGGGTCTGGACGCGGAGGCCATCGAACAGCACGCCGCCGAGGCCATCGTCGAGAGCAGGGCGGCGATCAGCCGCGGGGAGACGTCCACCCGGCAGGTCACCGCCCCGGCAGGGGGCCGGTAGCTCCGGCGAGCGCGCGCAGCTGGGCGTACACCGCGTCGAACGGCGCGGAGCTCTGTTGCGCACGGCTCATCACCACGGCTCCTTCCGCGGCGGCGATGAGCAGCGTGGCCAGACCGGTTGCCGCCGGCGGCTGACCGACGGCCAATCGACACCGATTAGTGGGTCAGCAGATACGTAAAGCACCAATCACATCGTTCACCTGGCTCTCCAGACGTTCTCCGCACTCAACCCCTTCCACTGTGCAATGTTTTCGGAGCCGCGCGGAGGGATGCGCTCCCGAATTCGACGGCCACAGACAGGGGAATCGTTCGGCGCCGGGGGAACGGAGTACTTCCACTGTGGGCACAGTCAGAACCAACGGCACGTGGACGCGCGTCAGCGTGGACGACCTGCCCAGCCTCACGTTCAACCAGGAGACTGAGAACAGGAGCGAGGTCCGCTGGGACGAACCGCTCGACGGCGGCGCCAGGAGCGGCTACGACTTCGAGGGATACACCACCGACGCGCTCCTCGACGGAACGGACTTCCTGCTGGGCAGGTTCGCCCACCCACAACCAGACGATCCAGCTGCCTACCCAGTGGCAGTTCTCGGTGTACCTCACGGTCAGCGTGTACTTCGAGGACGTGGGGATCGAGCACGACCTCGCCCTGCGTTTCCGGCACGAGGAGAGACCGAACCAGGGCACGCACCCGAACGACGTGATCCGGCTCCCGAAGGTCCACGAGAACGACCTCGTGCATGTCGACGGCGTCGAGTACCGGGCGACGATCACCGGTTTCCTGCTGGGCCAGGGGCCGCGGAGAAGGCGGGTTTCCACCTTCAACGTCCCCGAGGGCAGTTCGATCAGCGCCGGAATCTCCGCGCGCTTCGAGCGGACCAGCCCGCCCGGGTCCTGATACTCCCGGGGCGGGTGGGGTGGTCCATCCGGCCGAGGTGCCGACGCCACCGACGCCGAGATGTACGTGCTCAACGGCGTGACCACCACCCGCCAGACGTCGTCCGGCGACGCGGTCCGCGGCTGACACCGGGAGATCGAGACGGGCGCGCGGCTGGGCCCGTCGGGGACGGTCGGCAGCGAGATCGCCGAGGACAGATGACGGGTCGCGCCCGCCGGCGGGCACGACCGGCGCGCCCGCGCCGCGACGGCTGTCCGGCAAGGGTCGTGGCGCTCCCCGGTCGACCGCGCCTGCGCCTGCGGAGAAGTCGGGGCAGCGAACGGTTCATCCGCGCGGGCAGTGTGCGGGAAATGCGCTCGGCGAGGACTGGCAGTGTCGTCTTGCGGTTCCGCGGCAGCACATCCGTTAGACGAAACTCATTAGGTAGACTACCCGGACTTATCGCGTTTGAGTAGAAGATCTACGAGAAACGAAGGTTTGCATGGCGGCGGATCCGGGAGCGATCCAGTCTGATTGGCACATCGCCGACCCCACCACCAGCCTCTTTATTTTCTGTGGAGAAACAGATGTTCCTGGGTAGATTATCGGCGAGGTTGTGGGGGGGCGTGGCGGCCGCCGCTCTCGCGGTTGCCGTGACCGGCTGTTCGGCGTCGGGAGGCGGCAGCACGACGGAGGCCGCCGCCTGCGACAGCCCCGGCGTCACCGCCGACCAGGTGAAGATTGGCCTCGTGGTCACCGACTCGGGTCCCGGCAGCGCCGCGTTCGACTCGGCCCGCTCCGGTGTTGACGCCAGGATCGGGTTGGCCAATCAGGAAGGCGGCATACACGGCCGTCAGATCGTCTACGAGTGGCGGGACGACGCGAACTCCCCCTCTCAGAATGCCAACGTCACCACGAGCCTCGTCCAGCAGGACTCGGTCTTCGGGCTGCTGACGGTCACCGCCGCGCTCGGGGACTCGTTGGACCGCCTTGCCGCGCAGCAGGTCCCCGTTGTCGGCTTCGCCCAGCCGGACTGGGGTAAATACCAGAACTTCTTCACCTATCTGTACGCGGCGTCGCCCGACACCATCGGCCGCTACATCCAGGCCAGCGGTGGAACAAAGGTCGCCTTCGTGACCACGGGGACGTCGGCCTTCACGCTGCAGGTCATGGCGCGATACCAGGCCGCCTTCCGGGCGATCGGGCTCGGTACGACCGACGCGATCTCCTATGCGAGCAGCACGGACAGCCCGGCCCGGGTGGTCCAGCAGATATCGGCCGCCGGCGCCGACTCCATGATTGGTTTCACGACCTCGGGGGACTTCGCCGCGATCGCGCAGGCCGCCCGCGCAGCGCACCTGGACCTCTCCAGCAGTGTCGCGCTCACCGGGTACGATCACGGCCTGCTGCCGACGCTGGGCCCGGCACTTTCCGGTGTCTCGTTCCCCGTCTACTTCCGGCCCTTCGAGGCCGGGGGCGCGGCCATCGACCGCTACCGCGCGGCGATGACCCGCTTTGCGCCGGAGACGTTCGTCCCCGAACAGCAGTTCGCCATGCACGCCTACATCTACACCGACATGTTCCTTCGCGGCCTCGAACTGGCCGGTCCCTGCCCCACCCGCGAGGGATTCATCAGCGCACTACGGAAGGTCTCCAACTACGACGCGGGCGGCCTGATCGCGCCGATAAACCTCGGCAACAACGCCAGCCAGCCGCTCAACTGCTACGCCTTCGTCAAGATCAACCCGGCCGGAAACGCATTCCAGGTCGTCCACGAACGCCTCTGCGCCGACGGCACAGGCAACTGAGCCGGTCGTTCAGCCCCTTGCTCCCCTGCCGTCCTGTCGTCCCGGCAGGACGGGTTTTTCTCCCGAAGGCGGCTGTGCCTGGCGCCGGTACCTGCCGGGTGCGGCGCCGAATTCACGTTTGAACGCCTTGGCGAACGCGAATTCCGAGCGGTAGCCACAACGTTCGGCGACCGCGCTCAGYGGGGCCTTGGACTCGCGCAGCAGTCGCGCGGCAGTCGTCATCCGCCACCACGTCAGGTACGCCAGTGGGGGCTGACCGACGGTGCTGGCGAACCGTTTGGCGAAGGCCGCGCGTGACAGTCCGGCCTCCCTGGCCAGATCCTCGACGCTCCACGGGCGCCCGGGGTAGCGATGGATGTGGTGCAGCGCCGTCGAGATGGCCGGGTCGTTCAGCGCCATGACCCAGCCGGTCAGGGCATGTCCGGACTGTTCTTCGAGCCAGGCGCGCAGGACGTAGAGCAGCAGCATGTCGATGAGCGCGGGCACGATGGCCTCCGTACCGGCGCGGGGCCGTCGCAGCTCGTTGCCCAGGAGATCGACGGCGGCACGAAGATCGGAGTGGTGCCCTACCCGGGCGGGTAGGTGGACGACCTGGGGCAGGCCGTGGAGCAGCGGGTGCGGGCGGGTCTGGTCGAAGCTGTAGGAGGCGCAGAGCAGCTCCGTGGTGGCGCCCGCACCGGGGATGATCATCTTGCTGATCGGCGACTCGTCGCCGGGATCGGGGTGAAAGTCGACCGTGGGACTGCCCGGCTGGTCGACCAGTGCGTGCGCGTCTCCGTGCGGAGTGAACACCACATCGCCGACGCCGAGCGCCACCGGGGCGCCGTGCTGGGGGATGAGCCAGCACGAACCCTGCAGGACCACGTGACACCCCGCCGTGTCGCCGACCGGAAAGCGCACTCCCCAGGGGGCCCTGCACGTGGTCCGCCCCGCGTACGGCTGCCCGGTGCGCATGGCGGAGAGCAGGTCGCTGAGCAGATCCATGCTCAGACCCTATCTGCAGCCTGCATAGATGATTGGACATGAATTGTAGACAGCAAGCTATTCACTGTCTTCAGCGGGAAACGTACGGTCGAAGTCCAGGCCGACCGCGGATCGCCCGCGCCTCACGATCGGATCTCGATGTCACTCCACGTTGTCGTCGGAGCCAGCCACTCCGGAACAGCCACCGCGCGCCTGCTCGCCGAGTCCGGTGACCGGGTGCGCATACTCAGCCGGCGCGGCGGCGGGCCAGAGCACCCGCTGATCGAACGGATCGCCGCGGACGCCAGCGATGCCGCCCTCCTGACCAGGCTGACCCAGGGCGCYGCCACGCTCTTCAACTGCGCATCGCCGGCCTACAACAGGTTGCCGACAGAGACTCCGGCGTTGGCAGCCGCACTGCTGGCCGCGGCCGAACGCAGCGGCGCGCGCTACGTCAAYCTCAGCAACATCTACGGGTACGGCCCCGTCGTCGGGGCGATGACCGAGGACCTTCCCCTGTCGCCGACCACCATCAAGGGCCGGGTTCGGGCACAGATGTGGCAGGACGCCATCACCGCCCACGAGCAGGGGCGGATCCGTTTCGCCGAGGTACGACCCGGCGACTTCATCGGCCCCGGATCGGTGTCGATGTTCAACCTGATGGTCGCGCCGTCTGTTC
>NZ_MAXA01000241.1 GCF_001854695.1 Parafrankia soli | reverse complement strand
GTGATCAGGATGTACGGGTCGTCGAGGACGGCTTCCATGCGGTCGGTGTCGGTGACGAAGTAGGGCGAGATGTAGCCCTTGTCGAAGCGCATGCCCTCGGTGAGCTCGAGCTCGAGCCCGAAGGTGTTGCTCTCCTCGACGGTGATGACGCCTTCCTTGCCGACCTTGTCCATCGCCTCGGCGATCATGCTGCCGATGGCCGGGTCACCGGCGGAGATGGARGCGGYSGAGGCGATCTGCTCCTTGGTCTCCACGTCCTTGGCGACGCTGGAGAGCTCCKCGSAGACRSSYKCGRCGGCGGYYTCGATGCCCTTCTTCAGKSCSATSGGGTTCGCRCCGGCGGCGACRTTRCGCAGGCCCTCGCGSAYSAGAGCCTGGGCGAGRATSGTSGCGGTGGTGGTGCCGTCACCCGCGACGTCGTTGGTCTTCTTCGCGACTTCCTTGACGAGYTCCGCGCCGATCTTCTCGTACGGGTCCTCGAGCTCGATCTCCYKGGCGATGCTGACGCCGTCGTTGGTGATSGTGGGGACGCCSMACYTSYTCTCSAGSACGACGTTGCGRCCCTTGGGGCMGAGCGTGACCTTGACCGCGTCGGCCAGCTGGTTCATGCCGCGCTCCAGGCCGCGCCGTGCCTCTTCGTCGAAGGCAATGATCTTCGGCATATGGGGTGTTTCCTCCTGGGCTTGGGCCATGCGGAGGAGTGCCGGCCGCCGGCGGGTGCCTGACAACGAAGACGATGGGCTCGCGTGGCCCAGGCACCCGTCGCTCCGGAGGTTGGCACTCGACCTAGCTGAGTGCCAGCCACTGTATAGCTCTCGGCACCCCCGGAACCGAGGCCATCACCACCCCGCGTGATCGAGCCGAAGGGAAGAGCGCGGTGTACTGGCGACCACGCCGGGCGCCGATCCCGCCCGGCGCGAGAATTCGCAGGGGGAAGGCCTGGTCCGCCTGCGTTCGGCCCGCGCCGGTGCCCGCGCCGGCAGCCGGTAGGTCGGCACCGAGGTGCTCCGCCTCGTGGGCAACCCTGTTGGTCGGGCCCGCCGTCCAGCCCTTCAGCGCCAGTGCCGCTTGAACCCGTCACCTGGAAGGCCTGATATGCGACGCAGCGAGTTCACCGTCACCGCCGACCATCACCAGTTCCTCGTGTACAGCGGGAACTCGCCGGTGATCACCGCTGCCTCCGCCGGCGACGGTCTCGTTGCCGTCAGCGATGGGGGACTGAGGATAGTCACGGGGACGAACTACGGTCCGCTCGCCGTGCGGGTCGAGCTGCACAACAACGAGCCGCCGCCGCCCACGGCCGAGTGGACCGAGGTATCCGAGGTGAGTTTCCGCGTCCGTGTCGGTCCGATGGAGGTCGGCACCCTCATGGGCGGGCCGCTTCCGGTGAGGACGGTCTCGGTATCGCGGGAGAGGCTGCCTTCGGCATCGGTGGCGTCGTCACCTCCTGGCATTACCGGAGGTTGACAGAACCCTCGCAGGACGACCCATTTCCTCGCTTCGAGGAGTGTCTTCCGGAGCCGTCCGTGGTGGACATCGGCTGGGTCTCCGTGGAGGGGGGAACACGCGTCAAGTTGCGGCACGAGAACCTTCCGGAACTTCTTGGTCCCGCTGTGACTGATCTGTGGCGCTACTATCTCGCCAGGCTCGTGCGCCATTGCGAAACGGGTACCTGGGGCGACCACCCGTGGGACGACGCGCGCCGTACCGGCGGGCGTCCCCAGGCATCTCGACGCCCTGCTGGATAACCTCCTGCTACTGCCGTTGCGAAACCGGGGACAGGGTGTCGCTGTCGAGAGTGACGCCGAGATCGGACTCCAGGTGCGGGACGGAGTTCGAGCGGGGCCGGGTCAACCGCACCGACGAGATGCGCCATCTGCGGTCCGGCGGCGAACCGGTGAGGTAGTCGTGGCCGAGGCTGTCCGCCGCCTCCGCGATCCGGCGCACGTCATCGGACCCGCCGTCCCGTTCCCAGCCGGGATGCGTTCCCGGCTGGGAACGGGACGGGCGTGAGGAGACCGAACTCCGTCATGAGAGCCGACCTGACGTGACTGGAACTTAGTGAATGAGCGAGCACTTATCTCGGTGGTGGTGCGCTCGCCGGCCTCGCCGTTGACGGCGCCCACGCTGTGCCGCGTGGTGCCGGCTGCTCCGGGTGCGGCGGGCCCGACGTGGCTGCGGCCGCGCCTGACGCGAAGTCGGTGATCTTCGACGGCATGGTCCACCAGCTGCCCCGCGAATGTGGCGGGTGCTCGGCGGCCACGTCCCTGACCTCGGTCATCGCGAAGAAGGGCGACCATCGGCTGGTCGGCCATCCGTGTCACCCGCGGATATGACCTGTGCCGGCATCCTGCTCGTCGCGCGTGCCGAACGTGAGCCAGGTATGGATCTTCAAGCGGTTCGGAATCGGCCGACCAACTGCGGAAATGCATGCTCGTAGGTCGACCAGTTGACAGAAAAGTGATCGCTCACAATACTGGGCGCCATCCCGGAGCCGAGTGCTGGAGGCGGCATGGACGACCGGGTCGGCAATTCGGAGAGCGACAGCCGCGCTGGCGTCGTCTGTGTTCGAAGGGAGAGGTGGGGCGGGGCGCGGGCGATATGCACGACCCTGTGCTGGCCGGCATGGGCGCATCGCGGGGGCGGTGCGACCGGTATTCGACGGTGGTTCGAGGTGGAGTGTTGCCACGGATGAGCGGGTGTTGATTTTTCGCGGAGGTCGTCCGGGGTAATTACGCTGCCTGTGCTCATGCGTGACCGCCTGAGCCGCATGGTGTTGTGTCCGCGTGGTGATTTTTCCCGCGGCGAGTTTCGTGGCGCGGGCGGATGTCGAAGATCGCGAGCGCGCCGCGCCGGCGCTGGGAACTTCGAATCGCCTGTCCGGGCAGTGGTTGCTGTCCATTTTCCGCATTGCACCGCGCCGCGCACCGGTGTCGTGAGCTGACGCATCCTTTTTTGCGCCGCTGGATGGGGAGGTTCAGGCGGCCCTGTGTGCCTGCGCGAAAAACGTCCAACTGATTTCTGTGTGCCATAGGTCCTTAGGGGTCGCCGAGTGGCCTCTGTTCGGCGCGCCGGCAGGCCCGGAACCGGCCGAACCACTGCGTTCCCTTGGATCCATACATCGCACCGCCGATACGGGGCGGCGGCCTTTCGTAGTGCGACGGAAGAGATGGAGACACCATGTCTGACAACGCTTCCACACCCCTGGAATCCGGCCCGGGGCTGACCCGCCGGAGGATCCTCGGCACAGTGGCGCTTGGCGCGGCTGCGACTGGCGGGCTGGCGGCCGGCCCTGGCAGCGGACGGGCACGGGCCGCCACAGCCCCGGCGGACGCGGCCGTCACCGAGCAGCGGGAGCGGGCCGTCGTCATCGGCAGCGGATTCGGCGGCGGCGTAACCGCGCTGCGGCTGGCACAGGCCGGAGTGCCCACTCTTGTCCTGGAACGTGGCCTGCGGTGGCCGACGGGGCCGAACGCGACGACCTTCTGCCGCTGGGCGAACATCGACAACCGGTCCGCCTGGCTGACCGACCACAGCACGACCCCGGGTGTGGACAAGACCTGGACGCCCTACACCGGAGTGATCGAGAGCCTGCCGGGCGACGGCATAACGGTCAACTGCGGTGCCGGCGTCGGTGGCGGCTCGCTGGTGTACCACGGGATGACACTGCAGCCGACCAGCCAGAACTTCGCGGCCTCCATCCCGGAGGCCGCGAGTCTCTACCGCGACCTGAACCGGTGGGCCTACCCCACCGTCGCCACCATGCTGGGCGTCTCCACGGTGCCGAACGACGTGCTGAACGCGGATCAGTACCGGTCGTCCCGGCTCTTTCTGGATGTGGCAGCCAACAGCGGCCTGGAGCCGTTCCGGGTTCCGCTGCCGGTCGACTGGAGCTACGTCCGGGGTGAGCTCACCGGTCAGTACGAGCCGACCTACACCACCAGCGACATCGTCTTCGGCGTCAACAACGGCGGCAAGCACTCGATCGACGTCACCTACCTCGCCTCGGCCGAGGCCACGGGCCGGGTACGGGTGAGCCCACTGCACGTGGTGCGGGACGTCCAGATGGACCCGGACGGCCGCTGGGTGCTCTCCGTCGACCGCATCGACACCGGCGGCACCGTGCAGGAGCGGAAGCGGATCACCGCGGACGCGGTGTTCCTCAACGCCGGTTCCGCTGGTACCACGCGGCTCCTGGTCAAGGCGCGAGCCAAGGGGCTGGTGCCCGACCTCCCCGACGCCATCGGCACGAAGTGGGGAAACAACGGTGATCGGATCTACGCCTGGGTCGGCATGAACGGTGATCCTGGCACCCGGCAGGGCGGCCCGGCGTGTGTGGGCGGCCGGGACACACAGGGGCCGATTCCGGCCACCATCATCCATGCGGGTGCGCCCGCCGACACCGGCGGCGTGAAGCTGATGACGGTCGTCGGTTTCGGGATCGTCGACGCCGCTGGCACGTGGGCCTACGACCCGAACACGGATGACGCCAGGCTCACCTGGCCGGCGACCGGTGACGCCGCGCTCCAGACCCAGATCGCCGCCCGGATGCAGGCGATCGCCGCCGCGGGTGGCGGGATGATGATCGACACGAACGCCCAGGCGAACTCGACCTGGCATGCCCTGGGCGGGGTGCCGATGGGATCGGCGGTCGACCTGTACGGCCGGATCATCGGCCACAAGGGCCTCTACGTACTCGACGGGTCGCGGATCCCGGGCTCCACCGGTGCCTGTAACCCCTCCATGACGATCGCGGCCCTGGCCGAGCACAGCATGTCCACGATCATCCGTGAGGACGTCGGACGTGTCTTCTGACGGCACCACCGCTTCCTGAGCCTCCGCGCGGCCGCATCCGGCGGGAGCCGTCCAGGTTCCCGCCGTGAGGGCGGCGCTCCCCGCCCGATGCCCGATGTCCGACGCCTGCACCTGGAGCGTGAGCGTATGCCCGACGGCCGGATTCGCACGCTGATCGTCGAAGCCGACCCGATGACCGCTGAGGCCCACAGCGTCTATGTGGAGAAGCTCGCCGGCTTCACCGTCAGCGGGGTGACCCACACCGGCGCCCAGTGCCTGCGGCAGCTCACCCGTGACGACCACGATCTCGTGCTGCTTGATCTCACCCTGCCTGACATGACGGGCTTCGACGTGTGTCGCACGCTGCGGTGCCGGGGGGCCGTGCCGGACATCATCGCCGTCACGGCGGCCCGGGACGTCGCGACCGTGCGCACGGCGGTGGCCTACGGGGCCGTCCAGTATCTGGTGAAGCCCTTCGGTTTCGCCGCGTTCCGGAGCCGGCTTGAGTGCTACGCGGCGTTCCGCAGCGAGCTCATGCTGGGGCGCACCGGCCCGATCGGCCAGCGTGAGGTGGATGCGGCCCTCGCGGCGCTGCGGCCCGGAACCACCCTGTGGCCTGAGCAGCCCAAGGGCACGTCGATCGCGACTCTCGACGCGGTTGTCGCCTACCTCCGGCAGGCGGCCGGGCCGATGTCGGCGGACGAGATCGCCAGCGCTGTGGGCCTGTCCAGGGTGACGGCGCGTCGATACCTGGAGCGTCTCACCGATCAGCGGCTTACGAGCCGGACGCAACGGTACGGGCGGCCCGGCCGGCCGGAGCACCTGTACCAATGGCGAGACGTCCGCGTCGCTTCGACCAGATAAAGAACACTATGACCGAAATCGTGACTTCTCCCTGATGGTGCGCGATCTTGTGTGTCAAGATGCCGACCATGTTGGAGACCTGAGTGGACGAAGTGAGCGCACAGSCGGCTGACCGTGGCGAGCGGGACGTCCTTGTCACCGGAATGGGCTTCTGCCTCCCCGGCGAAGACGGTCCGGTCCTCACCGCCGAGGAGGTGTGGGACATCGCGTCGAACGGGCGTTCCTGCCTGGTCCAGGACGGTATTTACCACGGTCGGGTCGACCTGGCGCCGGAGATGTTCGAGGAGCGGCTGCCGGAGATTCCCAAGCTGTACTTGGCGCAGCTCACCAAGTCGCACCGCTTCGGGCTTCTCTCCTTCGTGGAGGCATGCTCGGACGCGAAGATCGATTTTCGGGCGGGCGCCCTGCGTCACGCCGCGATACTCACCGGGCGAGGGGGGCTCGACGACAACGTCGACCCGTACCGGGCCCTGCACGAGGCGACACCCGAGACGCTTTCCGCGGACGCCGCGACCGCGTTGTTCATCCGGGCCCAGCTCGGCATCACCTCGTACGACGTCACGCTCCTGCAGGCGTCGATCGCCCGGTCGATGGGCCCGAGCTTCACGGTTTCCTGTGGCTGTTCCTCCTCCACCATCCAGCTCGGCAACGCCCTGCGGATGATCGCCGCCGGGGAGGTCGACATCGCGGTCGTCACCGGTGTCGACGCGTTCAGCATGGACCTGATGCGCAACGCGCAGCGGCTTCTGCTCGCCGCGACGCGCGGCGGCCCGCAGCCCGGCGCGGACACCCTGCCCGAGACGCTGCCGTCGATGGACCGGCCGATGCGCCCCTACGACGTCCGCGCCGACTGCGTGAACTTCGGCGAGGGCTCGGTCACCGTGGTCCTGGAGAGCCGCCGGCACGCCGAGTGGCGCGGAGCACACGTCTACGGGCGCCTGATCGCGCAGGCCACCACACGTGACGGCCTTGCCAGCCCGCTGTCGCTGGACGACTCGGGCGCCTCACTGGTCGCCGCGGTGCGCAAGTGTCTCGGGGACCGCTGGAGCATCGACCAGATCCCGTACATCAACGGTGGTAGCGACGGTGACATGAACGTCACGAACACCGAGGCGAACGCCGTCCGGGAACTGTACGGGCCGGCGGTCCCGTCGGTTCTTCTCAGCTCGCAGGAGGCGTGTTTCGGGCACAGCGGGGCCCAGTCCGGAAACCTCGGCCTGGCATTGACTCTCCTCATGATGGAGAAAAGCCTGGCGTGCCCCACCGCGAACTGTGAGCAGCCGATCGAGGGCCTGCCTTTCGACCCGATTCCGGGAACGCGGCCGCGGCCGTTGCGGTTCGATCACGCGCTGAGCTTCACCTACCAGATCGGCGGCCTGAAGAGCGTGATCCTCATGAGTTCCGCCGATGCTTCCTGACGATGGTTCCTGAATATCTGAAAACCTGAACACCTGCTGAGGCCGGCCTGGGATCTCGGTCGGCCGTTTCGCGCGACCGGGGCAGTGCGGCCGATTCGGCCGCACATCTGTAGAGAGGCACGGACCGACCGAGAATGAGCGCATTTGCCGACGCGTGGTCGAATACCACGGCCGCCGACAAGGAATCCTGCGTCAAACGGGATGACATAGCGATCGTGGGGATGGGGTGCCGCTTTCCGGGCGGCGTGGATTCGCCGGCCGCACTCTGGCGGCTCCTGGTGGAGGAACGGGACGCGGTCGGCGATCCACCTGCGGGCAGGTGGGAGGCCGACGCGTTCGTCGACCCTGTCCTGACCGCGGCGGGCCGCTCCGTTCCCCGCCAGGGCGGTTACCTCGAGGACGTGTCCGGTTTCGACGCCGACTTCTTCGGCGTCTCACATCGGGAGGCCGCTGTCCTCGACCCGCAGCACCGGCTGCTGCTCGAGGTCGCCTGGGAGGCTCTGGACAACGCCGGTCTCCCTGCCGACCGGCTAGAGGCCACGCCGACGGGAGTGTTCACCGGGCTCAGTTACACCGACTACATGGATCGGCTGGCCGGGCACCCGGACGAGCTCGAGGGCTCGGTCCTCACCAACGGGATCTGCGTGGCGGGTGGCCGGATCTCCTACCTGCTCGGCCTGCGCGGGCCCAGCATGTCGGTGGACACCGCCTGCTCGTCGTCGCTGGTCGCCGTGCATCTCGCCTGCCAGAGCCTGCGGTCCGGGGAGTGCACGGTGGCGCTCGCGGGCGGGGTGACTCTCATGCTGTGGCCCCGGGTGACCAAGTCGTTCGTCCGGATGGGCATGCTCTCGCCGACGAGCCGCTGCCACACCTTCGACGCCGCCGCGGACGGGTTCGTCCGCGGCGAAGGTTGCGGAGTCGTCGTCCTGAAGCGGCTTGCCGACGCCAACCGCGACGGTGACCGGGTCCTGGCCGTGATCCGCGGGTCGGCGGTGAACCAGGACGGCCACACCGACGGGCTGACCGTTCCCTCCGCGCAGGCCCAGTACGAGGTGGCGGCCGCCGCGCTGCGGCGCGCCGAGGTCGACCCGGCCGAGGTCGGGCTGGTGGAGGCGCACGGCACCGGCACGAAGGTCGGCGACCCCGTCGAGTTCGCCGCACTGAGTCGCGCCTACGGCACCGATGGCGCGCGGTGCGCGCTCGGTTCGGTGAAGACGAACCTGGGGCACCTGGAGCCCGCGGCGGGTGTCGCCGGCCTGATCAAGGCGGTGCTGTGCCTGCGGCACGGCCAGATACCGGCGAACCTGCACTTCATCCGGTGGAACCCGGCGATCGACGCTGACGGGTCGCGGTTCTTCGTGCCCACCGGGCTGACCGACTGGCCTGGCGCCGCACCGTCGCGGCTGGCCGCCGTTTCCTCGTTCGGGTTCTCCGGGACGAACGCGCACCTGGTGCTCGAACAGGCCACGGCCGGGGTGAGCCGTCCCCCGATTCCAGCCGCGCGTACTCCGGCACGGGCCGAACACGAGTCCGGCCGGGTCGACGGCCGGTCGTCGGCCGTCCGGGCCCGCGGGGCCCGCGGGCCGGAGGTGGTCCTGGTGCCCGCCGGGTCGCCCGCGGTGCTGCCCGCCGCCGCGGCGCGGCTCGCGGACTGGCTGGAGCGCGAGCCCGGAGATGACGCGGCCACCGGAGGCGATCCCGCGGCCGGTGCCGGCGCGCCTGCCCGGGGCGCGGGTCTGCGGGACGTCGCCTACACCTCGGCGCGCAGGCGGTCCCCCGGGAACGGCCGGCTGGCTGTCGTGGCGGCCTCGCGGAAGGACCTGATCCGGGACCTGCGCGCCTACGCGGACGGCCGGTTGGTCCCCAACGTCGTCTCCGGGGCCGCCGCCCGGGGCGTGCGGCGCGGCGCGGTGTGGGTGTTCTCCGGCCAGGGCTCGCAGTGGGCGGGCATGGGGGCCGACCTGCTGGACGCGGAGCCGGTGTTCTCGGCCGCGTTGGCCGAGGTCGACCCTCTCATCGCCGCCGAGGCCGGTTTCTCGGTGCTGGAGGTGCTGCGCCGCCGGGAGGCGGTCACCGGGTGCGACCGGGTGCAGCCCCTGCTCTTCGCGGTACAGATCGGGCTGGCCGCGCTGTGGCGCGCCCACGGTGTCGAGCCCGCGGCGGTCATCGGTCACTCGATGGGGGAGACGGCCGCGGCTGTCGTCGCCGGCGCGCTGACCCTGGCCGACGGTGTCCGGGTGATCTGCCGCCGTTCCCGTCTGCTCACCCGGGTGGCCGGCCTCGGCGCGATGGCCACCGTCGGCCTCGACCGGTACGCGACCGAGGCCGAGCTCGCCGCGGCCGGCGCGAGCGGCGAGGTCGCTGTCGCGGTCCTGGCGGCTCCCGGCTCCACCGTCGTCTCCGGCGCCGCGGACAGGATCAGGGATCTGGTCACCGACTGGACCGCGCGTGGCCTGGCGGCCCATCAGATCGCGGTGGACGTCGCCTCGCACTCACCCCAGGTCGACCCGCTGCTCGCCGACCTCACCGCGGAACTGGCCGAACTGCGCCCCCGGCCGGCCGAGGTCCGCTTCTACTCGACCGCGGCGGAGGACCCGCGGGGGAAGCACGAGCTCGATGCCGCCTACTGGTGCGCGAACCTGCGCCGTACCGTGCGCTTCAGTGACGCCGTGACCGCGGCCGCGGCCGACGGGCACCGGGTCTTCGTGGAGATCTCCCCGCATCCGGTCGTCACCCGGTCGGTCACCGACATCCTCGCCGCGGCCGGGCGGGAGCCGGTGGTACTGCCGACGCTGCGTCGCGACGAGGACGGCGTGGCGGCCTTCCGTACCAGTCTCGCGACCGCGCACTGCGCGGGAGTCCCGGTGGACTGGTCCGTGCTCTACCCGACCGGCGACCTCGTGGACCTGCCGACGATCTCCTTTGACCGCCGGCGCCACTGGGCGGACCGCGAGGCTCCGGCGGCGGCTCCGTCGGCCGCCGGTGGCCGTGGCGGGCCGGCGACGCTCGACGGCCGGGAGGCCGTGGACCGGTCGCTGCCCGGGGAGCACCTGGTGGTGCCCGGCGAGCATCTGCGCCACGTCTGGCGGGCCGACGCCGGGACCGCGGTCATCCCCTGGCTGGCTGACCACCGGGTGCACGACCGCGTGGTACTGCCCGGTGCCGCCTACTGCTCGCTGGCGGTCACCGCCGCCGCCGAGGTGTTCGAGGTGGGGCCGGCCCGGGTGCGGGTCACCGGCATCGCCTTCGAGGAGGTGCTCTACCTGGGCGAGCACACCGAGATCACGATGACGGTCGCCGTCACCGGCCCCGGTGAGGCGGAGTGCGAGATCCACGCGCGGGCCGGTGACGGCGTCTGGATCCGTCACATGGCCGCCACCGTCACGTGCGCCGACGACGACCCGCCGCCGGACACCGCCGCCGGCGGCCTGGCGGAACTCGCCGGTGCCCATCCCCGGCGGGTCGGCCCCGCGCGCCTGTACGAGGCGATGCGGGAGCGGGGCATCCACCACGGCCCGGCGTTCACGGCGCTGTCCGATCTGCACCTGTCCGAGGACGGTGGGAGCGCCTGGGCGGGCATCGGGATCCCGACCGAGGCGTACGCCACCGAGGACGCGTTGGCCGTGCACCCCGTGCTGCTGGACGCCGCCGCCCAGACGTTGCTGACCTGCATGCCCGGCCTGGTCGCCGGGTCGGCGTCCGGTGGTCTGGTGCTGCCTGCCGGGACGGACAGCATCCGGATCCACGGCGATCCGGCGACCGTGCGCTACTGCCATGCCCGCCTGGACGCCACCGGGACGGGCACTCTCACCGGCGAGGTCCGCCTGCTGGACGAGGCCGGCGCGCTCGTCGTCGCCATCGACGGCATGAGACTCGTCCACCAGGACGGCCAGCGTCTCCTCGACGGTTCCGGGTACGCCCGGGCGTCCGGCGGCCCCGAGGGCTGGATCTACGGGATCGACTGGGAGCCGTCACCCCGCCCGGAGCCGGCCCAGCCGCGGGCCGCCGGCCGATGGCTGCTGCTCGGCGACGAGAGCGGTTCGGCGGGCGCGCTCGGCACGGCCCTGTCCGCCGCCGGTGCGGACGTCGACGTCCAGCCGCTGCCCGGTCCCGACGACGCCCGGCGGGCCTGGGCGGCGTCCCTCACCGGGGACGACGGGGGAGCCGTCGGCCGGCGGGTGGTCGTCGTCCTCGACGGCGCGACCGCGCAGCGAGCGCCCGGTGCCCAGGTCGACCCGTCGACCCTGGCCGGCCCGCTGTTCCCGCTGTTCCCGCTGTTCCCGCTGTTCCCGCCGGATCCGGCGCGGGCGCAGCAGCAGACCATGACGGTGCTGGGCATCGCCGCGGCGTTGGCCGAGCTGCCCGGCGTGCCGCCCGGCCTGACCGTGGTGACTCGAGGTGCACACGCCCTGGCCGGGAACGCGGCCCCTGATCTTGATCACGGCGGGATCCGCGGACTGCTCCGGGTGCTCATGCTGGAACACCCCGAGCTGCGCGCCGCCCACATCGACGCCGATCCCGGCCCGGATACGGCGGCCGTCGCCGCCGAGTTGCTCGGCGATGTCCACGGCGCCCGCTCCGGCCCCGCCGATGACGAGGTCGCGCTGCGGGCCGGTGTCCGCTTCGTCGCCCGGTTGACCCCCGCGCCGGTGACCGCCGCCGAGCGTGGTGCCGCCGGGCGGCGTACGGTCCGGTACGGCCACGACCGGTTCGCCCTGCAGCCGCCCGGCAACGGGAATCTCGACGACCTGCGGCTCGTCGCCGCCGACCGACGCCCACCCGGGCACGGCGAGGTCGAGGTCCGGGTCCAGGCCGCCGGCCTGAACTTCCGGGACGTCCTCATCTGCCTGGGGGCATTGCCGCAGACACCGATCGGCTTCGAGTGCGCCGGCGTGGTCACGGCGGTCGGGCCGGGCGTCACCGACCGCCGGCCCGGCGACGCGGTACTCGCGGTGAACTTCACTGACGGCGGCGCGTTCGGCTCGTTCCTGACCATCGACGCCGACCTGACCATGCCTGTACCCGCCGGACTCGACCCGGCCACCGCCGCGGGCATCCCCACCGGCTTCCTCACCGCCTGGTACGCGCTGCGGGACGTCGCCCAGCTGCGGGCCGGTGAGCGGGTGCTGATCCACTCCGGCACGGGCGGGACCGGTCTCGCCGCGATCGCCGTCGCGCGACTGCTGGGAGCCGAGGTCCTCGCCACCGCCGGCACCCCGGAGAAACGCGCCTACCTGCGCGGCATGGGCATCACCCACGTCATGGACTCGCGGTCGGTCGACTTCAGCGCACAGACCCTGGCCGCGACCGGCGGGCAGGGCGTCGACGTCGTGCTCAACTCGCTGTCGGGGCCGGCGATCCGCGCCGGAATGGAGTGCCTGCGGCCCTTCGGACGTTTCGTCGAGCTCGGGCTGCGCGACATCCTCGCGGACTCGACGCTCGGGCTGGCGCCGTTCCGTAACAGCATCACCTTCGCCGGGGTGAACCTGATCGAGCTCTACCGGCACCAGCCGGAGCGGGTCGCCCGGCTGCTGCGGGAGCTGACGGCGGCGCTCGCCGCCGGCGAGCTCGCGCCGCTGCCTGTCACGACCTACCCGATCGAGGCCGCCACGGACGCGTTTCGGCTGATGGCCGGTGCCGCGCACATCGGCAAGGTCGTGCTCGAGGTCCCCGGCGACGCGGTGACCGAGGCCGTGCTGCCCGACGGGCCGCCGTCGCCGGTCGGCGTGGACGGCTCGTACATCGTCACCGGTGGCCTGCGCGGCGTCGGCCTGGAGACCGCCGCCTGGCTGGCGGAGAAGGGCGCGGCCAGAGTGGTGCTCAACGGGCGGTCCGAGCCCACCGAGGCGGTCCGGGAGCGCATCGCGAAACTGGTCGCGGGCGGTACGGACGTCCAGGTGGTGCTCGGCGACGTCGCCGAGCCCGGGGTGGCGGAGCGCCTCGTCGCCGCCGCCACCGCCGGGGGCGGCCGGCTGCGTGGCGTCGTTCACGCGGCGATGGTCCTGGACGACGCCACGCTCACCACGATCACCGCCGACCAGGTGCGTCGGGTCTGGCATCCGAAGACGTTCGGCGCGTGGCGGCTGCACGAGGCGACGGCCGGGGCGGACCTCGACTGGTTCGTGCTCTACTCGTCGATGGCCTCCCTGCTCGGCAACCCCGGGCAGGGCGCGTACGCCGCCGCGAACTCCTGGCTCGACGACTTCGCCGACTGGCGGTGCGCTCAGGGGCTGGCGACCACCGTCGTCAACTGGGGGCCGTGGGCCGAGGTGGGCGCCGCCACCGACTTCGCCGAGCGTGGGTACGCGATGATCCCGGTGCGGGCCGGGCTCGCCGCACTGGAGACGCTGCTCGTCCACGGGCGGCGGCGCGCGGGTGTGCTCCCCGGCGAGCCGGGCTCCTGGATTCCGGCCGCGGGCCGTTCCTCGTCGCTGTTCGCACGGTTCGTCGACGACGAGCACGCCCCGTCGGCCGCTGCCGGGGGTGCCGTGGCCGTTCCGGGCGCCGGGGGTGCCGCCGCCGCGGTCGGGGACGGGCCGGGCGCTGTCCTGGCCGGGCTACGCGCGGTGGCTCCCGGCCTCCCGCGGCGCACGGCCTTCGAGGCGTACCTGACCGAGCACCTCAGGGCCGTCCTCCGGCTGGGCCAGTCCGCGCTCGACCCGGACATCCCGCTACGGTCCCTCGGCTTCGACTCGCTGCTGGCTCTCGAACTGCGGTCCCGCCTGGAACCGGGGCTCGGGATCTCCCTGCCGGGGAACTTCATCTGGAAGTACGACACCGTCGCGACTCTCGCCGCCGGTCTCGCCGACCACACGAAGCTCCCGCTCGACGGCGGCGAATAAGACTCGCTGCGAACTGAACCGTCGGCGCTGCYCGAAGGGTGGCGTCGGCGGTTCACGCGTGCGGCCCGAGGGATCCGCAGCTGTGCCGATACCCCCCGGGGTATATAGAGTGGCGGCGCGGAGGTGGTCAGGTGGAGATGAACGCGACGGTGCTCGCGGATGCTCTGACGCGGTTGCGGCGGGCGCATGGTCAGTTGGGCGCCGTGGTCAACATGATCGAGAACGGCGACGAGTGCGAGCGGGTGCTGATCCAGCTCGCCGCGGTCTCGAAGGCGCTGGACCGGGCTGGATTCAAGATCATCTCGACGGGGATGCGGCAGTGCCAGGCCGCCCGCGAGCGGGGGGAGCAGCCGCCGCTCAGCGAGGAACAGCTGGAGAAGTTGTTCCTCGCCCTGTCGTGACCGGCTCGATGGGGGATGGGCGGCTGTGTCGCCCATCCCTCGGCGTTGCCATGGCCCAACTCTGTCGTCGATATACCCCTGGGGGTATCTGGATGGGTATCCCCGGCGGCGAACGAAGGGTGGATGGACGAGATGACGATTGCCGTTGAGGTCGTGGAGACCTCCACGCTCGGCGACCGCAGCTACCTGGCGCACGACGGCCGGCTGGCGGTGGTGGTCGACCCGCAGCGTGACATCGACCGGATCCTGGCCCTGGCCGGCGGGATCGGCGTGCGGATCAGTCACGTGGTGGAGACCCATCTGCACAACGACTACGTCTCGGGCGGGCTCGCGCTGGCCCGGGTGACCGGCGCCCGCTACGGGGTGGCGGCGGCCGACGACGTCCACTTCGACCGGCTGCCGCTGTCCGACGGCGACGAGATCACGATCTCCGACGAGGCCGCGATGACGGTGGTGGCCACCCCCGGCCACACCTTTCATCACCTGTCGTTCCTGCTCCACGGCCCGAAGGGCCCGGTCGGAGTGTTCACTGGCGGGTCGCTGCTGTTCGGCACCACCGGCCGCACCGACCTGCTGGGCGCCCAGCACGCGCACACCCTTGCCCGGCACCAGCACGCGTCGGCGCGGCGGCTGGCCGACCTGTTGCCGCAGGGGGCGCAGGTCTGGCCGACGCACGGCTTCGGCAGCTTCTGCTCGGCCAGCCAGTCCGACGTTCCCGCGTCGACCATCGGACAGGAACGGACGATCAATCCGGTGCTGCGGCTGGCGGCGGACGACTTCGTCACCGAGGTCCTCGCCGGCCTGGACGCGTTCCCCGCCTACTACGCCCACATGGGCGCGCGGAACGCCGGCGGGGCCGACCTGGTGGATCTCACCCCGGTCAGAGTCGCCGACGCGGGCGAGCTGCGCTCCCGGATCACGGCCGGCGAGTGGGTGGTCGACCTGCGGTCCCGGAAGGCGTTCGCGCACCGGCACCTGACCGGGACGTTGAGCCTCGGCCTGGACGGTCCGATGTCGACCTGGCTCGGCTGGCTGATGAGCTGGGGGATGCCGGTGACGCTGCTCGGCGAGTCCGACGCCCAGATCGGCCAGGCACAGCGGGAGCTGGCCCGCATCGGCATCGACCGCCCGGCGGCCGCCGCGACCGGAACCCCCGAGCAGTGGGCCGCGGGCGACCAGTCGCGCCTGGGCCCGCTGCCTTCGGCGACGTACCCGGAGCTGGCCGCGGCGCTGGCCGGACGTCCGCCGCGTGGCCTGCCCGCTCCCGATGTCGTGCTGGACGTCCGGCTGCGCAACGAGTGGCGGAACGGACACCTCGCCGGGGCCGTGCACATCCCGCTGCCCGAGCTGCCCGGCCGGATCGGGGAGGTGCCGGGCGAAGCGGTGTGGGTGTACTGCGGGTCCGGGTACCGCGCCGCTGCCGCCGCCAGCCTCCTTGCCCGCGCCGGCCGCACCGCGGCGTTCATCGACGACTCCTACACAGCTGCCGCCGACGCCGGCCTGCCGATCGTCTCCGGGGAGGGAGCGGAATGAACACCCACGATGCCGCCAGGACGGCCCACATCCCTGTCTGATGGGCATGCTCCTCACGCGGCTGCCTGCAACCGGGGGCCGCGGGCCGATCTGGGATCCGTTCTGGCCGCGCTCGCCGGCGACCGGGCCTGAGCGTCCGGGCTCGGGGCCGGGCATCCGATGACTACTTCGCTGGGACTGGGCCTGATCGTCGGTGCGCTGCTCGGGCTGTTCGGTGGCGGCGGGTCGGTCCTGGCCGTGCCGGCCCTGGTCTACGGCGCCGGACTGCCGTTGCGCGCGGCGGTGCCGGCGTCCCTGCTCGTTGTGGGGATCTCCTCGGCCACGGCCGCGGTGGCTCGCGTGCGGGCCGGGCAGGTGCGGTGGCGGATCGCCGCCGTCTTCGGGGTGACCGGCGCGGCCGCGGCCTTCGTCGGCGCCGCGGTGAACCGGCGGCTCGACCCGGCCATCGTGCTGATCGGCTTCGCCGCGCTCATGGTGGCCGCCGGTGCCCAGATGCTGCGGGGGCGCTCCAGGCTCGGCGGCAACTGCGCGCTGCCCGGCGGCGGGACGAACTGGCGCGGCTGCCTCCCCAAAGCGCTCGGCGCCGGCCTGGGCGTGGGGTTCCTGACCGGCCTGTTCGGGGTCGGCGGCGGCTTCCTCATCATCCCGGCCCTGGTCCTGCTGCTGGGCCTGCCGATGCCGGCCGCGGTCGGCACCTCGCTGGTCGTGATCGTGACGAACGCGGTGGCTGGGTTCGCCGCACACGCCGGGGACGGTGCGCTGGATGTTCCCGTCGTGGCGGCGTTCACCGGCGCGGCAGTGGTCGGTGCGCTGGGTGTCGGGCGCGTGGCCGACCGGCTGCCCGCCGACCGGTTGCGCCGTTGGTTCGCCTACCTGGTCTTCGCCGTGGCGGCCTTCGTCGTGGCGCAGGCTGTGCTGAACCCGTCAGCGGGAGGCTGAGCCAGCGCCCGAGTGCTTCCGCCTGACCCCTTCGGTGCGGACCCCGCGGCGGGGGCGGGTACCTCGGCGGCGGGCCGGAGGTGCGCCCGCGGGCCGAGACCCGCGGGCGCGATGCCGGTGAACAGTCCGAACGCGGAACGCCTACCAGATGCGGACCCGGTCGGCCGGGTCCAGCCACAGCCCGTCGCCGGGCTCGGTGCCGAAGACGTCGTGGAACTCGTCGAGGTTGCGCACGATGTTGGCGCGCAGGTCCGGCGGGCTGTGCGGGTCGGTGGTGAGGTACTGCCGCTCGAGCTCGAGCCGGCGCTTGCTGCGCCACACGTAGGCCCAGTTCATGAACAGCCGACGTCGGTCCTCCCGCGACGGCTCGCCGCCCTGGGAGATGACGTAGGCCTGGTGGGCGATGGTCAGGCCGCCGAGGTCGCCGATGTTCTCGCCCACGGTGAGGGCGCCGTTCACCTTCTCGCCCGGCAGGTTGCGCGACTCGAACCCGTTGTACTGCTCGACCAGCGTCTTCGACTTCACCTCGAAGGCCGCCTTGTCGGCGGGCGTCCACCAGTCGTTGAGGTTGCCGGCGCCGTCGTACTGCGCGCCCTGGTCGTCGAAGCCGTGACCGACCTCGTGGCCGATCACCGCGCCGATGCCGCCGTAGTTCTCGGCCGGGTGGGCGTCGGGGCTGAAGAACGGCTTCTGGAGAATGGCGGCCGGGAAGCAGATCTCGTTGGTGCCCGGGTTGTAGTAGGCGTTGACGGTCTGCGGGAGCATGAACCACTCGTCGCGGTCCACCGGCGAGCCGATCTTGGCCAGCTCCCGATCGGTCTCGAACGCGGCGGCGGCGCGGGCGTTGCCCATCAGGTCGCCGCGGCGCACCGGCAGCGCCGAGTAGTCCCGGAACCGGTCGGGGTAGCCGATCTTCGGTCGGAACGTCTCGAGCTTCTCGTACGCCCGCTGCTTGGTCTCCTCCGTCATCCAGTCCAGCTGGGAGATCGACGAGCGGTAGGCCGCGAGCAGGTTCGCGACGAGGTCGTCCATCTGCGCCTTGGCGTGCGGCGGGAAGTGCCGGGCGACGTACTCCCTGCCGACGGACTCCCCGATCGCGCCCTCGACGAACGCCACCGCGCGCTTCCAGCGGGCCCGCAGCTCGGGCGTGCCGCTGAGCGTGCGGCCGTAGAAGTCGAAGTGGGTCTCGGTGAACACGTCGGGCAGGTAGGCCGCGGCCGAGCGCAGCACGCGGCTGACCAGCCAGTCGCGCCACACGTCGACCGGCGTGTCGGTCAGCACGGTCGACAGGTGCTCGAAGAACGACGGCTGCCGCACGCACGCCTCCGCCAGCGTCGCGTGCGGGCCGGTCAGCGACCCACCGAGACCGGTGACGTAGGCGTCCCAGTCGAACGCCGGGCAGAGCGCGGCCAGCTGTCCGCCCGTCATCAGGTTGTAGGTCTTCTGGACGTCGCGGGTCTCGGCCCGCTCCCAGTGGCCCTTCGCGAGCAGGGTTTCCACGTCGAGGATCCGCTGCGCGGCGCCCTCGGGGTCGGGGTGCCCGCCCAGCCCGAGCATCCGGGTCAGGTAGTCGACGTACTTCTGGCGGGTCTCGGCGAACTTGTCGTCGTGGTAGTACGACTCGTCCGGCAGGCCGAGGCCGCCCTGGCGCAGGTGGAACAGGTAGCGGTCCGAGTTGCGGTCGTCGGTGTCGACGTAGGAGCCGAACAGTCCGGCGCCGCCGATCCGCTCGAGCTCGCCGAGGAACGCGGCGAGGCCGCGGACGTCGCTCAGCCCGCGCGCGCCGTCCAGCAGCGGCCGCACCGGGCCAAGTCCGAGCGCCTCGATCGCCTCGGTGTCCATGAAGGAGTTGTAGAGGTCGCCGATCTTCCGCGCGTCCTCGCCCTGGGTGGCCGGGTCCCGCGTGGCGAGGTCGGTGATGATGTCGCGGACCTGCCGCTCGGCGTCATCGGCCAGCTGCACGAACGGGCCCCAGCTCGACCGGTCGGACGGGATCTCCGTCTCGGCGAGCCACCGGCCGTTCACGTGGCCGAACAGGTCGTCCTGCGGTCGGACGTCGAGGTCCATGCCCTCGCGGGCGTCGTCGAGGATGCTCACAGAACGGAAGTCTCCAATCGATTGCCGCCGGGCCATGGAGCAACGCCGAGCTGTCCAGCCCGTCCGGTGCACCCCCTCGACGGTATCTGCCCGCATGTAGGCATCCGTTCCGTTCGCGGACACCCGTTGTCGATCACGGGCGGTCGACGGGCCGCCCGTGATCAGGCGCTGTCGGGCTTGACAAATGGCACCTTGTGGGTGTCATTATGGCCGGGCGCGCGATCTGCGCCCGCTGCGCGGACAAGGCCCCACTGTTCCGGGCCGCGGTGCGGCACGCCACCGTTCGCCTGCTCCGCGACGGCCTCCGGCCCCGCCGATCTGATGGAGATGTCCTTGCCGCCTTACGCAGACCGGCCCGTCGCCGTCGTCACGGGCGCCAGCTCGGGGATAGGCCGGGCGACCGCCCGCACTCTCGCCGAGCAGGGCTGGCAGGTGATCGGCGTCGGCCGCGATCCGGTACGCAGTGCCGCCGCCGAGGCCGAGATCGCCGCGGCGGCGCGCAAGGACGGCGGCTTCACGATGCTGCGCGGCGACTTCACCCTCATGGCGGACGTCCGGCGCGTGGCCGGCGAGATCCAGCACCTCACCCCGCGCCTCGACGTCCTCATCAACAACGCCGGCGGCGTGCGGGACCGGCAGATCATCAGCGCGGAGGGCACCGAGGCGACCTTCGCCGTCAACCACCTCGCCCCGTTCCTGCTGACCCGGGAGCTCACGCCCCTGCTGCGGGCGAGCGCGGCCAGCCTGCCCGCCGGATCGACGCGGGTGATCGCCGTGTCGTCGAGCGGCCACCGCGCGGTCGACGGGCTCGACTGGGACGACCTGCAGAGCCTCGGCGAGTTCCGTCCCGCCGTCGCCTACTGCCGGGCCAAGCTCGCCAACATCCTGTTCACCCGCGAGCTGGCCCGGCGGGCCGGGCCGGACGGGATCGTCGCCCAGGCCATGCATCCCGGCGTCGTGGCCAGCAACTTCAGCGCGCACGGCGACGCGGCGATGCGGGCGCACATGGCCGCGGCCGACACGGTGCCACCCGACGAACCGGCGGAGACGCTGGCCTGGCTGGCCACCGAGCCCGAAGGAGGCCGCACCGGCGGGCGCTACTTCCACCGCAGGGCGGAGGAGCTACCCGCCGAAGCCGCGCGGGACGATGCCGCCGCCGCCCGCCTCTGGACCGAGAGCGAGCGGCTGCTGGACGGGCTCGGCTTCCGCTGATCCGTTTCCGCCTCCGTCGGTCCACCCTTGGCGGGCGGGCGCGGAAACCGTGGCGCTCCTGGAACGAAGATCAGAGCGTGTTGCCGCACAGGTCCGGCTCGACGACGAGGAACGCGTTGCCCGAGCCGTTGACCTGGACGAACGAGTAGCACGTGGTGGGCCGGCCCGCGCCCGTCCGGAAGCTGATCGGGCTGATCAGGCCACCGGCGTCGTAGCTGTTCTGGGCGCGCAGCCGGTCGATGAAGCCCTGACGCGTCGGGCAGGCGTCGGCGAGGCGCAGGCCCTCCAGGAATATGTCGGTGCTGATGTAGGCGAGCACCGAGCTGTCGTTCTCGGGCTGGGCGACCTGCGGCGCGTACCGGTTCATCGCCTCCAGGTAGGTCTGGATCGCCGGACCGCCGAGCTCCAGTGGCCGGTAGACGAGCGGCACGGTGATTCCCGCCGCCTGTGCGCCGAAGGTCTCCAGGAGCCTCTTGTCGTAGCCGTTGCCGGAAAGGACGACCTTCGGCGGGTGGCCGGCCTGCCGTAGTGTGCTCAGGATGCCGACGAGGCTGTCCGGCGGGATGAGGCCGATGACCGTGTCCGCCTTCGCCGCGACGATCCTGGAGGCCGCCGCGGCCGGGTTGTCGACGTTCGGGGTGAAGTTCACCGTGTCGACCACGGGTATTCCGCTGGCGGCGAGGCTGCGCGCGTACTTGTCGGCGGTATCCGAAATGCCCGCGGACAGCGCGGGCTGCAGGGTCACCGCGCGCCGGCCCCCCTGGGAACGCACGAACTGGCCCTGGGTGTCGACGGCGACGCCGGTCACATAGGTGAAGGCGAACATGTTCCGCATCGTCGACCAGACCTGCTCGTGGGCCAGGCCCGTCACGGGAACTCCCCGGTCGGCGAGGTAGCGCGCGCTTCCTGAGGCCGCGACGGACAGCTCGATGAGACCGAAGACGTTCTGGTGCTCGACAAGGTCGCGGGCGCCCATCGCGTTCTCCGTGGCGGACCCCTTGTCGTCGCGCCACTGGTAGACGACCTTGCGGCCGTGCACGCCCCCGGCCGCGTTCACCTCACCGATGCGGGCGTCGATCCCGCCCCGGACGGCGTCGGAACGCTCCGCGGCCGGCCCGGTGTCCGGGTACAGCACACCGAGATCGATCTGCTGGGCGCCCACACCCGGTGTGGCGCAGCCGGTCGCTGCGCTGGCCTCGGGCGACGAACAGCCGGCGAGGAGACCCGCCGCGCCGACGGAAACCGCGGCCAGCACCGAGCACAACGTTCGACGACGGGAGAACATCGGGCCCCCTGGATGATGGTCTCGAAAGAAAAACGGGATCGGGAAGTTTCGCGTGTCACACGCGCCGTGAACGTGGCATCCCGGTCACTGGTGAATCTTCCGTGGAGCGCTGCCTCTGAACGGTGATCCGTCCGCCGGCCGTCTGAATGGTCGGCAGGTGCGCCCCGACGATACCAAGACAGGCGGCCTTGTCTGCGGTCAGTTGGTCCGCGCGGGACCAGACGGCTGTGCCGTGGATCTCAGGTTTCGAGTTCGTAGTCTCCGCTTTTCCTTTGATTCATCGGGAGGTCATTTGCGCGTGCCAAAAGAACACCTCGCCGCGCTACCCGCGCCACCACTCGGTGCGATATCCGATGCGTGCGGCGCCCCCGTTCGCCGGCGGCCGGACGGCCGGACGGCGGCCTTCGGGTACGTGTCGTCCCGCGGGGGCCTCCGCGGCTCCAGCGGCCGCGTCGAGGTCCCCGGCACCGGACAGTGCGATGCGTTCGACATCGCCACGCTGGGTCACGTTCACTTCCGCGCGCGACCAGTCGGCCTCCACCGGAACACGGTGCGGATCCTGGCGCATCGACCTGGTGCGCGGAAGGACATGAGCCGGGCAGCAGATGTGGCGCCGGCACGTGGAGAACCGGGAAGCTGACCGTGTCCCAAAGATCGCGGTCCAGGGTGTTGGCATCGGCGCAGGGAGCACTCATGTGGGAGCGGGAGCAGATGTTCGTCGGAGGCGCATGGGTCGCGCCGAGCACCGACAGCAGGATCGAGGTGACCTCGCCGCACACCGAGAAGCTGATCGGTCGCGTCGCCGCGGCGAGCACGGAGGACGTCGACCGCGCCGTCGCCGCGGCGCGGCGGGCCTTTGACGAGGGGCCGTGGCCGCGGACCGATCCGGCCGAGCGGGTCGAGGTGATCCGGCGGCTGGCCACGCTCTACCGCGGGCATCGCGACGAGCTGGCCGAGCTCATCACCGCCGAGCTGGGCGCGCCGATCTCGTTCGCCAGGCGCGCGCAGGTCGCCCTGCCCGGGGCGCTGATGACCGCGCTGGCCGACACAGCGGCCGGCTACTCCTGGCAGGAGAAGCGGCCAGGCGTATACGGCCAGGACATCATCCTGCGCAAGGAGCCCGTGGGCGTCGTCGCCGCGGTGGTCCCCTGGAACATGCCGCAGTTCCTGACCGTCACCAAGGTCGTCCCGGCGCTCCTCGCCGGCTGCACCGTCGTGCTCAAGCCGGCGCCCGAGTCGTCGCTCGACGCGCTGTTCTTCGCCGACCTGCTCGACCAGGTCGGCCTGCCGCCGGGCGTCGTCAACGTCATCCCCGCCGACCGTGAGGTGAGCGCCTACCTCGTCGCCCACCCCGGCATCGACAAGGTCTCCTTCACCGGCTCGACGGCGGCCGGCCGGCAGGTGGCGGCGGCATGCGCTCCCAACCTCACCAAGGTCAGCCTCGAGCTCGGGGGAAAGTCGGCGGTCATCGCTTTGGACGACGCCGACCCGGCCACCGTGGCGCGCGCCGTCCGCCTCTCGGGCATGGGCATGGCCGGGCAGATCTGCAACTCCCTCACCCGGGTACTCGTGCCCACGAGCCGCGTCGGCGACTACGCCGATGCGCTCGCGGCAACCCTGTCGGCCATCAGAATCGGCGATCCGGCCGATCCCGCGACCGAGATGGGCCCGCTCGTGGCCAGGCGCCAGCAGGAACGGGTCCGCCGGTACATCGACACCGGCGTGCGGGAGGGCGCCCGGCTCGTCGTCGGCGGCACCGATCTGCCCGACGGGATCGATCGTGGATGGTACGTGCGACCGACCGTCTTCAGTGAGGTGGACAACTCGATGACGATCGCCCGGGAGGAGATCTTCGGCCCGGTGCTCGTCGTCATCCCCTACGGCGACGAGGACGAGGCCGTTCGCATCGCCAACGACTCGGAGTACGGCCTGGCCGGCTCCGTGTTCACCGCGGACACCGAGCATGGGCTCGAGGTGGCGGGCCGGGTCCGGGCCGGTACCTTCGGCGTGAACCAGGGCTACTCCATGGACCCTGCGGCTCCCTTCGGGGGAGTGAAGGCCAGCGGCTACGGCCGCGAGCTCGGCCGTGAGGGCCTTGAGGGCTACCTCGACGTCAAATCGATCTCCGTCGCCACCGCGTAGCGGGTTCTACCCGAGCATCGGCCGCAGCCGGGGATTGAGCTGAGCGCCGGCAGCCCGGCCGGGCACGGTGCACCGGATTTTCCGCCTGTATATCAGGGGAAAATCTCGCTTCCGGTCAGGCTGGGGGGCACTGGCAGTGCCCCCCAGCAGCGGTGGGTACCGATGTTGGATGAGCACATGGAGTACACCCGGCTGGGATCATCAGGATTGAAGATCAGTCGCATAGCGCTCGGCTGCATGAGCTTTGGCAAGCCCAACACCGGGCGGGACTGGGCGCTCGACACGGATGCGGCGGAGCCGATCTTCCGGCAGGCCGTCGAGCTCGGCATCACGCTTTGGGACGGTGATGTGAGCACGACTCGTGGGTCGTCCAATCCGACGACCGACGGATCGGGCAGGCCCCTTTTCCTGGACATCGACCTCAGCGACAAGGAAGTAGCCGCGCTCGAGGATAACTACTCTCCGCGTCGGCCTACCTGCTACGGGTCGAAGTACGGTTACTGATCCCGCGGGCGACCTGACCCTATGGCATCGACGCGTCGTCCGCAGCCCTGGCCCCGGTCGATGTCTACCGGATCGTGGAAGCCGACCCGTATCCCGCGAGCTATATCGCCACCGTCCAGCGCAACGTGCGGGAAATCGGGCAGCCGCCCGGCGTGGACGTCAACGAGCTCGTCATCTGCCCGGCCAGTGCGCGCGGATCGAGCGGTACGTCACCGCGTCCACGACCTGCCCGCCGGGTGGTCACCACCGACTTCGATGATCTCGGCGCGACCCGCGGCGGCCACGAATGCCTCACCCCCGCAGAAGCCCACCTCCTGGCCGGGATGCTGATCCGCGCCGCGACAACCTTCAAAGCCGCAGAGAACCGGGAAAAGGCTGTCCCACCTCGCCGGACAACGTCCGGCGACGAAGACGGCCCCGGCCAAGCCACCTCTGCACTCGGGGCGCCGTAAAGGAAAGGCCCGTCGCCTCCTCACCGCCCCGGCCGGGCTTGCTGTCTCTGGCCGCCTTCTGATCCCCGCCGGGCCTGCGCCGATCCACAGGTGGTTCGGGTTCGGCGGTTCCACCATGCCGTCGTCGTGACGATACGTGCCTGAAATCCCCCTTCAGTGCAGCCCACGAGTTCGCGACGCGGTCGAGGTGATGTTCGACGCTCAGTGGACTTCGGGTGAGGCGACCGCCTGCGGACCGAAACCCCACGTTCCGATGCGCTGATGGCCCAGATCGTCGTCGACACGCGGGTAGCAGGGTTGCCGGGGTGGCCGGAGATTCACTGGCTACCATCGCGCGGTGCTGGTCCTGGACCTTCGCTCGAACAAGGAGTCAAATGGATATCGGGAGATACTCGAGAAGCGTGTTTCTTACCGGCGGACTGTCCGCGGCAGCCCTGCTGTTGGCGACTCCCGCGTCGGCGAGCACTGTTTCCGTAAATCCGTCGCAGGAGGGGAAGAAGGGTGCGAGATCGGCTGCGGCTCCAATTTGCTGGGGAAGCGGTGGCGGATTGGCCGGGAACACCGGAAACGGTGTGACGTGCTATCAGCTCGGTCCCGCTGATGAAGCCACGACGGCGGCGTGGTTGCAGTCGCAGGCCGGCCCATGCCTCGTGGATCTGGCCGGTGGGGCGGTGGACTCGGACGGGGACGACCTGTTCGAGGACGACCTGTTCGAGGACGACTGGTTCAATGAAAAGCGGACGGTCAACCTGATCATCGGAAGTCTCACGATCGGTGGCCTTGGGCCGACTGTGGGCGGCACCGGAATCGTCGGTGGAACGGGGAACACGGCCGGCGGTACGACTGCCGCATTCGGGGGGATCGCCGCGGGCGGGCCCACCGTCGGGGCCGGTAACTCCGGCAATATCGGGGGAACCACGATCAACGCCCCGGCCGCCGCCGACACGGCCGCTGTCGCAGGTCCTCGACCGGTGATCGTCGTGTCTGGTCCGCAGTGTTCGGTCAGCTCGACTGGATCCGGTCAGGCGCCCACCACGGGCCTTCAGGATCAGCAGGGCGCTACGGAAGGCGAGTGGGCGATCCTCGAGGACAACGACCCGACCGAATGGGAGATCTCCCTTCCTGAGCTGTGAAGGGGTGCTACTCGAGGATCCCGCTAGGGCGTGTATCCAGTTGTGATCTATCTGTGGGATTCGCTCTCGTGGTGGGGTCTGATCCGGTAGATCGTTCTGCATGACGCGGGGGCGGCCCGGAGGAACAAGGCGGGCAGAACGGCGGAGACGATCCGGAGCGGGAGGAGCGACGACGTGTCCGGCGCCGGCGTGGACTCCGGCTGAAAGCTGCCTTACTCGGACGATCGAGGAGCGGGCAGACCAGCAAGGTCCACCTCGCCGCCGACCGCAGGTGCCGCCCGTTGGCGTTCGTCCTGACCGCGGGGCAGGCCGCGGACAGCCCGCAGTTCATCCCCGTGCTGACGAAGGTACGGGTCCCCGGGGCCCGTCGGCCGTCCCCGCACCCGCCCCGACGCGGTCGCCGGGGACAAGGCTTACGCGTCCCGCAGCAACCATCCCTACCTGCGGAAACGCCACATCAAGGCAGTCTCCCGGAGAAGAAGGATCAGGCCGCCAACCGGAAGAAGAAGGGCAGCAAGGGCGGCCGTCCCGTCGCCTCCCGACGCACGGCTACCGGGAGGCGCCGGGCGGCAGCTCTTGCTGCTCGACCAGGATGCGACTACCGTCGCGTGTTGATGTTGGTGTCAGGTTGTGCCGGATCTCCCAACTGACGGCGTGCTCCGCGGACGTCGGCGCCGCCGGGGCGTGTGAACGGTGAGGTGGCCCCCTTGCGCAGTCGATGCCGCTGGAGCGGAGAGCGGGACAAGTGATGGCGGAGCCCGCGAAGGCCTACCCGAGGCCGAGGCCGAGGATGCCGGTCACGGGCGAGTCGAGCGAGGCTCATCTGTCACCGGCGCGGCCGATCCGGTTCAACACCGGCCCGGGCCGGATCTCCGACCTCTCGGCGCTCCGGGAGGCCGGGCAGGCCATCGAGCGTCTCGGCTATTCGACCTTCGCTCTCGCCGACCATTTCATGATCCGGTACGCTCCGCTGATCGCTCTCCAGGCGGTCGCCGACGCGACCAGCACGCTGCGGCTGACCCAGACTGTCCTCAACCAGGATCTACGGCATCCCGCCGTCCTCGCCAAGGAGCTCGCCACCCTGGACGTGCTGTCCCAGGGGCGTCTGCAGGTGGGGCTCGGCGCGGGATGGATGCAGGCCGAGTACCAACAGGCCGGCATCCGGTACGACCCGGCCGCCGCGCGGATCGCGCGGCTCGAGGAAGTGGTCATCATCCTGAAAGGCCTGTTCGGAGACGCTCCGTTCAGCTACTCAGGCGGGAACTTCACGATTGATGCTCTTCGTGGCACCCCACGACCTCTGCAGCGCCCGCACCCGCCGATCATGATCGGCGGCGGCGGCCGCAAACTGCTCTCGGTCGCCGGGCGCCACGCCGACATCGTGCAGATCATGCCCCGGCTTCCGCAGGAGGTCCGGCCGGCCGAACCGCACCCGTTCAGCGGCGAGGCCTACGAGGAGAGAATCGGCTGGGTCCGCGCTGCCGCCGGGGACCGCTTCGGCGACATCGAGCTGGGAGCCCAACTGCTGAACGTGACGATCACCGATGATCCGGAAGCGGCGTTTGAGACCTGCTTTCAGAGCTTTGGCCGGCAGGTCCGAGGATCGTCCGGGGGCGCTGTCCCGTCGCGAGCGGACCTCGGCTCGTCGCCGATGGTCGCCATCGGTTCGCTGGACGACGTCTGCCGGAAAATCCTGGACGTCCGTGACCGGTTCGGGATCAGTTACTTCACAACGCCGCTCGGTGCGAGCCCCGAATCCTTCGCACCGGTCGTGGAACGGCTGGCGGACGCGCCAGCCGGCGCCGCGGCATGACTCCGGCGGGAGCCATCGGTCCTTCGGTCCTGCGGCGCGAGCCGGCGGAACAGGCAGCGGCGCAGGCGGCGGCGCAGGTAAAGGCCTGACCGTCGGACCGGGCCCTGCGCAAGCCGTGGGGCCAGGAGCGGCGAAAGCCGCGCGCGGGCAGCCGAGATCAGGCCCCACGCTGTGGCGGGGAGATCCGCGCCGCCCACACGCCGGACCTGACGAGCCGCTCCGCCTCGTCGCGGATGACCTGGCCGACCTTCGTCGCGAAACCACGCGGCAGTTCCAGGTGGGACGTGGTGCCGGTGCCCAGCTGTTGCGTGAGTGCGGGATTGCGAAGCGGGGCGTAGCGCAGCCTTTTGTTCTCGATGTCGGTAGCGCAGGCGGAAAGCGGGAGAATGCCGTATCCGCGGCCTGCGGCGATGAGATCCTTTGCCACCTGAAGCGAGTCGGTCGCGAATCTGGACGTCAGTTTCAGCTTGAGCTTCAGCGCCGTGTTCTCGAGACTGTTGCGGATTCCGGTCTGGGAGGCCGGCAGAACGAGCGGGCAGTCGGTGAGCTCGGCGAATCCGATCGTCCGGTCAGGCATGAGGTCCGATGCGGCGCCCCCGACAACGACAAGATCCTCCACCAGTAGCTCCTCCTGGAACAGTCGGCCGTCCAGGACAGGATGGATCACCGCGATATCGACGGAGCCCTTCAACATGCCGTCGACGAGTTCGTCGGTACTCCCGACGCGCACCTGGAAGTCGACTTTGGGAAAAACCATGCTCAGGCTGTCCAGTAACGGTGCGGCCAGCACGCAGGCGGCGGTCGTCGGCAGGCCGATATTCAGCGCCCGCTCGACTCGCGCCAGACGGGACCCGACGTATCGCATAGCGAGCTCCAGCTGACGCAGCGGCGCCGTCGTGGTGGCGCGCAGCCGTTCTCCCTCTTCTGTCAGTTGCACACCGCGAGCTGTTCGCCGGAACAGCGTGACGCCGAGGTCCTCCTCGAGGAGTCGGACCTGACGGCTCAGCGCGGGTTGAGCGATCCCCAGCACGCTCGCGGCGCGATTGATCGATCCTTCGTCGGCGACTTGTAAGAAGTACCTGAGGCGATGTGTGTCCATGGCGCGCATGCTACACCAGTCATGCCGAACCGGTATACCCAGGCGTCGAAATTTGTATTGGCATGCTCCGGCGGCATGGCCGTAACATCCTTGGAACCAGATGAGATGGTGCGCCTTGCTGTGCTGGATAAAACTTTTTTTGGGTCGGCGATAGGGGATCTCATGGATTCGGATACGCAGTACCTGACTCAGGCGCTGGGGCTGGACCGGCTGCCCACCCATATCATCGACAAGCGGGTGAGTGAGCTGCTGGACCTGAGTGGCCAGAAGGCGATTGTCATCGGTGCGGGGGGTGACGGATTAGGTCATGCGATCGCCAATCGGCTGGCTGGTTCCGGTGCCGATATCGCGCTGGTCGGCCGGACCTTCGAGAAGGTCGAGCGGCGCGCGGGGGAGATCGCGAAGCGCTGGGGCGTGAAGACCGTTCCGATCCGCGCGGACATGTCGGACTGGGACCAGGTCCATCGGGCGGTGCGGGAGAGCCGGGAGGCGCTCGGCGGTCTGGACATCATGGTGAACAACCCGGTCATGGTGGCCGCCGGGGCCTTCGAGAAGCACACGAAGGAAGAGATCGACCGGACCGTCCTGGGCAGCCTGACCATGATGATGTACGGCGCCCACGCGGCGCTGGAGTACCTGCTGCCCCAGGGCTCAGGGAAGATCATCAACATCGGGGCGGTGGGTGGGCGAATTCAGCAGCCCGGCCTGACGGTCTACTGCTCGTGCAAGGCTGGGGTCATCGGTTTCACCCGTAATCTCGCRCACGAGGTCGCGTCCCGTGGCGTCAACGTGCTTGGTGTGGCTCCRGGTATCATGATCAAGTCTGAGATGAAGGCGATGCTCTTCGAGCCGCAGAACGAGGCGCAGCTCGCGGGCCGGAAGTCCATCATCGATGCGCTGAAGAACCAGGTGCAGCTGGGCCGGGTCTGCCTGCCGGAAGAGGTCGCCAACATGGTCGCGTACCTCTGCTCGGAGGCCGCCGACTACATGTGCGGTCAGACCATCGACGTCGCGGGCGGTCAGTGGATGGGGTGATCTGATCGCTGGGCGATTGGAAGGGATGTGCTGTCGTCGCGCCAGGGGCGCGGCCGATGATCCTGGCGCGACGACACGCGGGGGAATGGCTTTTCAGTACCAGAGTGCGGGAGCAGTGAGATGCGCGGACTGGCGGACAAGGTCTTCATCGTGGCGGGCGGGGCCACCGGAATCGGTGCCGGGGCGGCAAAGAGGCTCGGCGAGGAGAGTGCCAAGGTAGTAGTTGGCGACATCAACCTCGCCGGAGCGCAGAGCACCGTCAGCGAGATAAACGAGGCCGGTGGCAGCGCGGTCGCTGTCCACTTCGACCTCGCCGACGAGCACTCGGTCAATGAGATGGTCGATACGACGCTGGAGAAGTTCGGTGCCGTCCACGGCCTGTTCAACGTCGGCGCGGACCTGTCGCCCGGCAACCTCGGGCGGGACAAGTCGGTACTGGACACCGATCTCGACGTGTGGCATCGAACACTGGACGTCAACGTGGTCGGGTTCGTGCGGACCATTCGTGCCGTCCTGCCTCATCTGCTCGCGAACGGTGGCGGTGGCATCGTCAACACCTCGTCCGGTGCGGCGGTCAGCGCAGGCGACCGTCTCCGGCCCGCTTATGCGGCCTCGAAATCGGCGGTCAATGCGCTCACGCGGCACGTCGCCGGGAACTGGGGATCCAGGGGCGTGCGCTGCAACGGGGTGATGCCGGGTCTGGTGATGGGCGAGACGCAGGAGGTCCAGAACGACGTCGCGCTCCAGGAGAGGTTCCTGAAAGAGGTCCCCACCACCCGGCTGGGCCGCCCGAGCGATCTGGCCGYCGTCGTGTCCTTCCTGCTCTCGGACGACGCCGAATGGATCAACGGTCAGGTCTGGGCGATCGACGGCGGCGCCAACATGCGTGCCTGACGAACGACCCGGCATCCGGCCTGGGCCGCCCGGGCACTCGTCGACGCCGACCTGGCCGAGTAGGGGGGTCAGAACCCCGGGCGTGCGAGGAACGGCGGTGACTATTAGGTCAGTGTTCTACCTGTTGTTCATTGACCGCCGCGTATCTCCGACCGTAGTTTTCCGACGCCAGATTCCGTCCGAAATCTGCCGATGCGGAGTACTGATGCGTCTGTTTCCCCGCCCGCACCGCGCCGTCCGGCTGGCAGATCGCCGGCTTCCACGGCCGCGCCGGGACGGAGACCGACAAGCTCGGCGTGATCTACACCAGGCGCTGAGACCAGGCGCTGAACAGCGGGGCCGGGCCGGGCTTGTCGGCCCCGGCGGGGCGGCGGGGCGCCCCTGCCGGCACGCCTCCTCCGTGCCGGTCGAGGTCCGCCCCACCTGCCCGGCCCCCGACTCGTCCGGGAACCATCCCGTGATCCGAGAAGGGGTGTCCTGCAAGATCGGAATGGTCGCGGTCCGCGCTGCGTATGATTCCCGTGATGGAACCCGGCCGAACGCGTACCCCGCCCCGCCAGCGGGCGACGCTTGTGAACACCAGGTCACGGGAGAGTCGTCTGGCCCTCACTCGCGCCGCCCTTCGTCTTTGGAGCGAGGGTGACTTCGATGCGGCGTACGAAGCGAGCACCGTGGCTGATATCGCTCACGCAGCCGGGGTCAGCAAGGGAACCTTCTATTTCCATTTTCCCAACAAGGAGGCGATTCTCCTTGAGATGAGCTCGGCGACGATCCAGGCGATGATCGACCAGGTCGAGGCCGGAACCGCGCGAGGCGTCCCCCTGCGCTCGTTGAGCGATCAGATGATGACCTCGATGGCTCGACGCGTTGTTCGCGCGCCCAGGGGGGCCGCGCTGCGGGCCGGCGCCCTTGGCTTCGTGGGGCGACCGGATGATGGAACCCTGGCGATCCCTCGCCTGAGTGTCGCCTTCGAATCCCTCCTCCGTCACGGTAGGGAACGCGGCGAGCTTGGCGAGCAGATCGATGTGGAAGAAGTCGCCGCGATGATGACGGCCGTGACAATGGAAGCAATCACCCGCTGGGGGGCGGGAGACCGCTCCGCTTCCTGGCTGCGGCAGACGCTCCGTGATCGAGTGACCGTCATCCTGCGCGGTATCAGCCACCCGGACGAGAGCTAGTCGACCGCTGCGCAGGCGGGCGTCCGCGGCGACGGCGGTCGCCGTCGCCGCGGGCCCGGACCTGCACGCTGACTCGTACCGGACGAAGCAAGCCGGTCATCCGAGGTCGGCTGCGCGAGCCTGGGCCCGCGGAGCTTCACCGTGGTTTCGGATGCACGCCCCCTACAGGGTGTTCGCGAGCCGGTCGGCGAGAATGCGGGTGAAGCGGGACGGGTCGGCGAGCTCCCCGCCCTCGGCCAGCAGCGCCATCCCGTACAGCAACTCCGCCGTCTCGCTGAGAACGTCGGAGCTCGCGTCCTGCTCGTGGGCCTTCCGTAGCCCCTCCACCAGTGGATGCGTCGGATTGAGCTCCAGGATGCGCTTGGAGTGCGGCACGTTCTGCCCCATGGAGCGGTACATCTTCTCCAGGGTCGGCGTGATGTCGTGGGTGTCCCCCACGATGCAGGCCGGCGACGTGGTGAGGCGGGAGGAGAGGCGGACCTCCTTCACCTGCTCGTGCAGGGTTCGGGTCAGCCAGGAGAGCAGCTCGGCGAAGTCCTTCCGCTGCTGCTCCCGTTCGGGCTCGGTGCTCTCCTTCTCGTCCGCCGTGCCGAGATCGACCTGGCCCTTGGCGATCGACCGCAGTGGCTTGCCGTCGAACCGCGCCACCCGCTCGACCCACACCTCGTCGACCGGGTCCGTCAGGAGGAGCACCTCGTACCCCCTGGCGAGGAAGGCCTCCATGTGTGGCGACTTCTCGATCATCAACCGGGAGTCGCCGGTCATGTAGTAGATGTCGTCCTGGCCGTCCTTCATCCGGTCGACGTACTCCCGCAGGGTCGTCGTCTGCTCCGGGTCGCGCGTCGAGGCGCAGGAGACGATCTCCAGGATCGCCTCCTGGTTGTCGACGTCGTCCAGCAGCCCCTCCTTGACGACGGGCCCGAACTCCTTCCAGAAGGTCCGGTAGCGCTCGGCGTCGTCCGTCTGCAGGCCGCGGACCGTCGAAAGCACCTTTTTCACCAGCCGGCGGCGAACCAGCTGGATCTGGCGGTCCTGCTGGAGGATCTCGCGGGAGATGTTCAGCGACAGGTCGTGCGCGTCGACGACACCCTTGACAAACCGCAGGAAGTTCGGCATGAGCGCCTGGCAGTCGTCCATGATGAACACGCGCTTCACGTACAGCTGGACGCCACGCTTGCCGTCCTGCGTGAACAGGTCGAACGGCGCGTGGGACGGGATGAAGAGCAGCGCCTCGTACTCGAAGAGGCCTTCACCCTTCATGTGGATGGTCTCGAGCGGGTCGGTCCAGTCATGGCTGAGGTGGCGGTACAGCTCGTTGTACTCGGCGTGGTCGACCTCGGCGGGCGGGCGCGCCCACAACGCCTTCATCGAGTTGAGCGTCTGGATGTCGGTCGTGGCCGTGCCGTCTTCGTCCGTGCTCGCTGCCTGGTCCGGGTTCTCGGTAGCCATTCGGATGGGCCACGCGATGAAGTCGGAGTACCGCTTGACGATCTCCCGGATCTTCCGTTCGGCGKTGTAGTCGAAGAGGTGGTCCTCGCTGTCCTCCGGCTTGAGATGCAGGGTGACGGCGGTGCCCTGCGGCGCGTCGTCGACATCCTCGATGACGTACGTGCCCTCGCCGCCCGACTCCCAGCGCGTGCCACCGCTCTCGCCGGCCCGGCGCGTCAGCAGCGTGACCTTGTCCGCCACCATGAAGGTCGAGTAGAAACCGACACCGAACTGGCCGATGAGGTCCAGCGACGCAGCGGCGTCCTTCGACTCCTTCGCCTTCCGGAGCATCTCGGCCGTTCCCGACCTGGCAATGGTGCCGATGAGCTGGACGACGTCGTCGCGGGACATGCCGATGCCGTTGTCGCGTACGGTGAGGGTGCGCTGCTCCCGGTCGACCTCGAGGGCGATGTGCAGGTCGGACGTGTCAGCCGAAAGGTCCTTGTCGACAAGTGAGGCGATGCGCAGCTTGTCGAGGGCGTCGGACGCGTTGGAGATCAGCTCGCGCAGGAAGATATCTTTGTCGGAGTAGATCGAATGGACCATCAGCTGCAGAAGCTGACGGGCCTCGGCCTGAAATTCAAGCGTCTCGATCCGATTGCTCACGGGACCTCCATGCGGACACGAACAGTTCGCGGAACAGGATACCGACGCGCAGCACCCGTTCGGTGCCCGCACGGCATCCGCTCGGTCGAGCATCAGGCGTACCGGAACCCGCCGGAGCCACTGGCCGAGGCTGAGTACCATCTCGACCACGGACGCCGACCTGCGGCCGGCGTCCGGTAGGACACGAGGGCGCGGGTCAGGTCGACGATCTGCGCGGCGGCCTGAGCGCCGGCGCCCCGCGTATCTGGGTCCTGTCGGGGCAGAAGGCGACGATGTCGAGGCCGTCGATCCGGTCGGCCGACCGGCACCGGGCCGCCCGCGGAGGCGGGGCGGGGTGAAGGAGCCGGGGTCGAACAACCTGGACCGCCGCCGGCGGGGCTGCGTACATCCTGCGCTGGATTACGACGCCCACACGGTCGCCGCTGACCAATCCTCGATTTCCCGGAATCGCCTGTGAATTCCATGGTAATCGACCTCTCGGCAGAATTCAGTGCTCTGGATGGTCTGACGCAGAAGTAACTCCAGATACAGGCGAACAAATCTGGCTTACAGCGACCGTGCGGCGGTGAACGAGGATGTCCCGGGCTGCGACGTCCCGGGTCGCTGGAGGCGCGGACGACGTCCCGGCCAGCGGCTGCGGAGGGCGTGCCCGGCAGCGGATCACATCGGTGCAGCTGCACTGATGGTGCTGGCGCAGCGGTGCTGATCGAGCCTGGCGGCCGCGTGCGCGGATCAAGCCGGAGCGTGGCGCCCCGGGCCGGCCGGCCCCGGAGCACGCCCGGCCGTCGTTCGCGAGGCGCCGGCTCCCGGCCATGATGGATACTCCCCAGGACGAACAGGCCGTCGGCCGGCAAGAAGGAGCAAAAGGATGCAGAAGGCGCTCGCGCCCGAGATCTCAACCTGGCCCGACGAGCAGCCACAGCTCATCGGTAGCCGCTGCGGCGACTGCAGCGCCACGACGTTCCCCACTCAGGCCCTCTGCCCCCGGTGCAGCGGCGACAAGATGAGTGACGAGCTGCTGCCCCGCCGCGGCACCCTCATCGCGTGGACGACGCAGGGCTTCGTCCCGAAGCTGCCCTACGCCGGTGGGGAGACGGCCGAGACCTTCAAGCCGTTCGGCGTCGGGCTGGTCCAGCTCGACGACGTGATCCGCGTCGAGGGCCGGCTCACGGAGTCCGACCCGGAGAAGCTGAAGTTCGGCATGGACGTCGAGCTGACGATGGTGCCGTTCTACACCGACGCCGACGGCGACGAAGTGATCACGTTCGCCTTCGCGCCAGCCTGACCCACGCCGCACGAGCCAGAGAGGAACCATCGAGATGAACGACGTCGCCATCATCGGCGTGGGCCTGCATCCCTTCGGTCGCTTCGAGAAGTCGGCCATGGAGCTCGGCGCGGACGCCATCCAGCTGGCGCTGAAGGACGCCGGGGTCGGCTGGAAGGACATCCAGTTCGGTGTCGGCGGCAGCCTGGAGATCGCCAACCCGGACGCGGTGACGAGGCTCGTCGGGCTGACGGGCATCCCGTTCACCGACGTGTTCAACGCCTGCGCGACCGCGGCCAGCGCCATCCAGCTGTGCGCCGACACGATCCGGCTCGGCAAGTACGACATCGGCATCGCCGTGGGCCTGGACAAGCACCCGCGCGGCGCGTTCACCGCCCATCCGTCGATGCTCGGCCTGCCGGCGTGGTACGCCGAGAACGGCCAGTACGTCACCACGCAGTTCTTCGGGATCAAGGCCAACCGCTACCTGCACGAGCACGGCATCTCGCAGCGGACGCTGGCGAAGGTGGCGGCCAAGAACTACCGCAACGGTGTGATCAACCCGAACGCGTTCCGGCGTAAGGCGCTGAGCGAGGAGGAGATCCTCGGCTCGCCCATGCTCAACTATCCGCTGACGCACTACATGTTCTGCTCGCCGGACGAGGGTGCCGCCGCCGCCATCATGTGCCGCGCCGACATCGCGCACCGGTTCACCTCGCAGCCGATCTACCTGCGCGCCACGGAGATCCGCACCCGCCGTTTCGGTGCCTACGAGGTGCACAGCACCTTCGCGCCGGTCGACGAGGACGTCGCGCCGACCGTCTACGCCGCCCGCGCCGCCTTCGAGGCCGCCGGCATCGGCCCGGGGGACGTCGACGTGATCCAGCTCCAGGACACCGACGCCGGCGCGGAGATCATCCACATGGCCGAGTGCGGCTTCTGCGCCGACGGTGAGCAGGAGAAGCTGATCGCCGAGGGCGCGACCGAGATCAGCGGCTCGCTGCCGGTCAACACCGACGGCGGTCTCATCGCCAACGGCGAGCCGATCGGCGCGTCCGGGCTCCGCCAGGTGCACGAGCTGGTTCGCCAGCTGCGTGGTCAGGCGGGTGACCGTCAGGTCGCCGGCAACCCGCGCGTCGGGTTCGCCCAGGTCTACGGCGCCCCCGGCACGGCCGCGGCCACCGTCCTCACCGTCTGAGCTCACCGACTGAGCAGGCGTTCCTGAAACGCCTGCTCAGTCCGGTCGTGCGGTTTGCAGCAGGCCGGACTGGTAGGCGATGACGACCAGCTGCGCCCGGTCGCGGGCGTTGAGCTTCGCCATGGCCCGGTGGACGTGCGTGCGGGCGGTCAGTGGGCTGATGACGAGCCGGTCAGCGATTTCGTGGTTCGAGTGGCCTTCGGCTACCAGCGCCATGACCTCGCGTTCGCGAGCGGTGAGCGTGGCGAGCGCCACGGGATTGGCCGTGGCGGTGGCCGCGGGCTCCGGGGCGGCGAGGAAACGGCTGATGAGAACGCGGGTGGCCGCCGGCGAGAGAAGGGCGTCGCCGCCGGCGACGGTGCGGATCGCGGAGAGCAGCTCGTCCGTTCCGACGTCCTTGCCGAGGAAGCCGCTCGCGCCGACGCGGAGCGCCTGGGCCACGTACTCGTCGATCTCGAAGGTCGTGAGGATCAGGACACGGGTGGCCGCCAGCGTCTCGTCGCCGCAGATGGCGGCGGTGGCGGCGAGCCCGTCGGTGCCGGGCATGCGGATGTCCATGACCACGACGTCCGGGCGGTGCTCCCGGGTCGCCGCGACGGCCTCGTGCCCGTCCGCGGCCTCACCGACGACCTCCATGTCGCTGCAGGAGTCGATCAGAATCCGGAAGGTCGACCGCAGGAGGGTCTGGTCGTCGGCGAGGAGCACTCGGATGGTCATCGGCTTCCGTTTTCGTGGGAGTTCTGGGGTGCAGGGGCAGGACGGCGGTGACGTGGAAGCCGACCTCGGGATGATGACCGGCCTCGAGATGCCCGCCGACGGACAGCGCGCGTTCCCGCATGCCGATCAGGCCGAACCCGCTGTCCGAGGCCGGGATCGACGTCCCGGCGCCGGGACGCGCGCCGCGGCCGACCGGGCCCGCGTTCTCCCCGCCGCCATTTATGATCATCAGGGTGACGCTGTGCGGGGCGTAGGTGATGTCGACACAGGCGTTGTCGGTCCTGGCGTGTTTCGCCACGTTGGTGAGGGCCTCCTGCGCGATCCGATAGGCCGTGAGATCGACGCCGGGGGAGAGCGGGGACGGTTCGCCACGGGTGGTGATCGTGACCGTGAGCCCGGTCGCGGCGAACGTGTCGGCGAGCCGGGGGAGCTGGGCGAGCGAGGGGGCTGGTTCCAGCGGCGCGTCCGGGTCGTCACTCTGCCGCAGGAGACCGACGGTGGCCTTGAGGTCGCGCAGTGCGGAGGAGGTGGTGGCGGTGAGACTGGCGAGGATCGGTTCCGCCTGGTCGGGGCGGGTGCGGACGAGGTGCGCGGCGGTGCCGGCCTGGGCGTGCGCCAGGGTGATGTGATGGGCGACGACATCGTGGAGTTCGCGGGCGATGCGGGTGCGTTCGTCGGCGACCCGGCGGCGTGCCTCGGCCTCCCGGGTGCGTTCGGCGTGTTCCGCGCGGGCGTGGACGGCGTCCAGGTAGTCCTGTTTGATCCGCCGCGCGCCGCCGAGTGACGCGGCCATCAGGAGCCAGGCGGTCGGGCCGATGGTCTTGAGCTCCAGGGGATAGCCCTTGGGGTCGGCGACCAGCGCCGTCGCGACCACCGCCGCGCAGCCGGGGAGCAGGAAGCTCAGGGTGGTCCTGCGGTCGGTGCGCGCGGACAGCCAGTAGAGCGCGGCCATCGCGGGAGCGATCATCAGCGAGGTGAGCAGGTAGCCCAGGCCGGCCAGGACCACGGTGCAGGCGATGGCCACCACGGCGGTCGCGCGGGGGTGGCGCTCGTTCCAGAGCAGGGCCGTGCAGGTGACGGCGGCGAGCAGGACCGCGGGGTATGGGGAGCTGTCGTGGGCGACATGCTGCGGGTTGAGTCTGCTGGCGGGGCCGGCGGCCGCGAAGGCCAGAAGCGCGATCACCACGGTGCTTGTGCGGTGATGGTCCCGGAGGCGCCGCCACCGGCTGGTGATCGTCATAGCAGTTCCCGTCCGATGCTGGGCCGTTGCTGGGCCGTGGTGCCCACGGTACGGGCCCCGTCCGAGGGCCGCAGTGCCGCCTGCCGGGTGCCGGCGGCCTGGGTGACCTGCTTCCCCCGATTCCGATTCCCGTCGGCGGCCTGCCGTTCGACCTGACCATCGTCAAGGCGTCCACCGACGCCGAGGGCCTGTCGCTGACCGCGACCGCCGGGGATCTCGTCCTCCCGGCGACGGAGACCCCGACCCGGCACTGCCCCCCGGTGGAGAACGGCCGCGCCTGACCTGACGCCCGCGTCCGGTTGTCGAGCCCCCACGCACAGTCAACCCTTGGCATCGGTGCGGACGAGATCTACCAGAAATACCTGGGCATCGAGTAGCCCTGACAGGCCGGCATGGCCCGACCACTCCGAGGCGCGGCAAGTGTGACCGGTTCCGCTCCGTCGTGCACTGACATTCGGGAAGTATGCATGATACATATGTATGTATAGTACAAAGAAGTTGAGGAGGGGGCATGACCTCCAGTGACGACAGCGGCGGCTCCGCCCTGGTCGCGACCCGTCGCGTGGGCGACGAGTCGCACGTCAACGCGATCATCGCCGTCCTGGGTGGGATAGGCGTCGTCGTCGCGATGATGCAGACGTTGATGGTGCCGCTGCTGCCGACGCTGCCATCGCTGCTGCACACCAGCTCGGCGAACGCCTCGTGGGCGATCACGGCCACGCTGCTCACCGCGTCCGTCGCCAACCCGGTGTACGGGCGGCTCGGTGATCTCTACGGCAAGCGGCGCATGGTCTTCGTCGCCGGCACCGCGCTCGCCTGTGGCTCGGTGGTGTGCGCTCTGAGCAGCTCGCTCGTGCCGCTGCTGGTGGGCCGGTCGATGCAGGGCCTAGGCATGGCGATCATCCCGCTGGGCATCAGCATCATGCGTGACCTGCTGCCGGCGAAGCGGCTGATCCCCGCCATGGCGCTGATGAGCTCCTCGCTCGGGATCGGGAGCGCGCTGGGCCTGCCGATCGCGGCGGCGGTCGCCCAGCAGACCGACTGGCACGTGCTGTTCTGGGGCTCGGCCGTCGCCGTCGTCGCCCTGATGGTGCTGATCTGGCGGGTCGTTCCCGAGTCGCCGGTCCGCGGCACGGGCCGCTTCGACCTGCCGGGGGCGATCCTGCTCTCCGGAGGGCTCGTCGCGCTGCTGCTCGCCGTGTCGAAGGGAAGCGCCTGGGGCTGGACCAGCACCACCACCCTCGGCCTGGGCATGGTGGCCGCCGCCCTCCTCGTCGCCTGGACCTGGTGGGAGACCCGCGCCGAGGCCCCCCTCGTGGACCTGCGCACCACCATCCGGCGCCCGGTGCTGCTGACGAACATCGCTTCCGTCGCGCTGGGCTTCGCGATGTACGCGAACTCGCTGATCAACCCCCAGCTGCTGCAGCTGCCGAAGGCCACCGGGCACGGGCTCGGCCAGTCGCTGCTCGCCACCGGCCTGTGGATGGCCCCCGTGGGGCTGGTGATGATGGCCGTGTCGCCCATCGCCGGCAGGCTGATCACGGCACGCGGACCGAGGACCTCGCTCATCGCCGGCTCGGTCGTGATCGCCGGTGGCTACTGCCTCGCACTCGGGCTCACCGGCAGCCCGCCGGGAGTCCTTCTCGTCAGCTGCGTGATCAGCACCGGCGTCGCACTGGCGTACGCGTCCATGCCCACCCTGATCATGCAGTCCGTGCCGGCCTCCGAGGGCGCCGCGGCGAACGGCCTCAACACCCTCATGCGCTCCATCGGAACCACGGGGGCGAGCGCGGTGATCGGCGTGGTCCTGGCGAACATGACCATCCCGTTCGGGTCGACCCAGGTGCCCTCCCTCGCCGGCCTGCACGTCGGATACCTGATCGGCGCCGGCGCCGCGCTGATCGCCGGCCTCCTGGCACTCGGCATCCCCGGCCGCGCGGCGTCGACGTCGGCCGTCGCGCTCCCGGAACCCCGCCGGACGTCCCCGCAGGCGACCCAGCCCGCGGCGACGTCCACCTCAAGCGGCTGAGGTCAGGTCATGGCTGGAGCCACAGGGGCTCGGGCAGGAGTGATCCGAGGCCGTACTGGGTGACGCCGCCGACGTTCCTGGCGGCCATGACGCTCGGGTTCACCCGGACGGTGAAGACCGCGGGAACCAGCGCGGTCAGCCGCTCCTGGAGGGTGGCGTACGCGGCCTTGCGTTCCTGTTCGGTCGTCCCCGTGCGGCCCGCCTTCAGAGCGGCGTCGATCCGCTCGTCCTTGACGCCCGGGAAGTTGCCGCGGGAGTCGCTGCGGAACACCGTCCACATCCGTGGGTCCGGGTCGATGAAGTTCGCCGACCAGACGACCATGTCGAAGTCGTTGCTCGCCTGGATCTTGGGATACTCGGAGAAGTCGACCACCCGCACCTGGACCTTGACGTTCTCGTACGAGCTGAGCTGGGCCTGGACGTTCTCGGTCGTGTCCCTGATCTCCGACGAGGTGAAGCTGGTGAACRTGAAGGTGACGGGTTTGCCGTCGGCGGCCAGCTCGTCGAACAGCCGCTGCGCCCTCGCCCGGTCGTACGTCCGCAGCGGCTTGTCGGAGTAGAACGGCGAGGACTTGGTGAACAGCGTGTCGGCGGTCTGGGCGGCGCCGTTGTACACGGCCAGGTTCAGCGCGTCCAGGTCGACCGCGGCGGCGATCGCCTGCCGGGCCCGCAGGTCGTCGAACGGCGCCCTGCGCATGTTCATCGCGAGGAACAGGCCGCCGCTCAGCGGCGTGACGTCCGTCGAGTAGCCGGCCTTCCCGGCCTTGGCGACGCTGTCCGCGTTCGTGTCGATGACCACGTCGGCGCCGCCGCTGATCAGAGTGTTGTACCGCTGGCTCGAGTCGTTCGACGTGCGGATGGTGATGCTGTCGAGATAGGGCCGGGGAGCGTCCCAGTAGCCGGGGTTCTTCGCCAGCTCGATGCGGTCCTGGCGGGTCCAGGTCCGCAGGGTGTACGGCCCCGCGCCGACCGGCTTCGCGTCGAAGGACGCCTTGCCCTTCCGTAGCGCGGTGGGGGAGGCGATCCAGTTCATGGACGTGGTGAGCATCGCGGCCGGGAAGCTGGGCACCGGCTCGGTCATCGTCACCTTCAGGGTCGTGGCGTCCACGACGTCGGTGGCGGCGATGAGGGACGCCTCCGGCAGGTAGGGCGAGGCCATCGCCGGATCCCGATGGCGATCCCAGTTGAACTTCACCGCCGCGGCGTCGAGCGCGGTGCCGTCGGTGAACGTCAGGCCCGGTCGAAGTTTCAGCTCGAACGCGGCGCCCTTGTCGGCGGTGGCGAACGACTCCGCCATCGCGTACCTGATCTCGCCCGTGTGCTCGTCGTTGGYCATCAGCGTGCCGTACAGGGCGTTGCCCACGAACGCGTTGACCTGCCACGCGTTCGTCATGGTGACCGGATCCATCGAACGGGGCTCGGAGAGCTGCATGACCCGCAGGGAGCCGCCGGCGACCGGCTCGCCGGTGGGCCCGGTGGCGGTGGTGGTGCCGGTCGTCGTGGACGAGCCGTCACCGCCGCCGCAGGCGCCCACGGCGAGCGCCACACAACAGGCGATGACGGTGGTGAGTAACTTCTCTCTGCGAAACATCGCAGTCCTCTCGCTGGTTCCCGGCGGCTAACGGGCGACGGTGGAGGCCTCGGCGGCCCAGTAGGCGTCGCGCAGCGGCTTCTTGTAGAGCTTGCCGTTGTCCAGGCGGGGGAGTTCGGGCACGAAGTCGATCGACCGCGGCCACTTGAACGGCGCGAGCCTGGTGCGGCAGTGCTCCAGCAGCCGCGCGGCCAGCCCGTCGCCGGCGTCGGCCATCCGCACCGGCTGGACGACGGCCTTGACCTGCTCGCCGAGCTCGGGGTGCGGCACGCCGAACACGGCGACGTCCACGACCTCGTCGTGCAGCACCAGGACGTCCTCGATCTCGCGCGGGTAGATGTTCACCCCGCCCGCGATGATCGTGAAGTCCTTCCGGTCACTGAGGTAGAGGTAGCCGTCCTCGTCGACGTGGCCGATGTCGCCCAGGGTGYGCCAGCCGGGATGGGCGGGATGGCTGACGGCCCTGGTGCGGTCCGGGTCGTTGTGGTAACTGAAGCCCGCGCCCTTGGCCTCGAAGTAGACCACCCCGTCCTGGCCGGCCGGGAGCTCCGCGTCATCCTCACCGCAGATGTGCAGCACCCCGCCCTGCGCCCGGCCGACCGATCCCGGGTGCGCCAGCCACTCCTCACTGGTCAGACCGGTGCTGCCGACATTCTCGGAGCCGGCGTAGTACTCGAAGATGATCGGGCCCCACCACTCGATCATCTGGYGCTTGACCTCGACCGGGCACGGCGCGGCCGCGTGGACGGCGATCCGCAGGCTTGACAGGTCGTAGCGGGCGCGGACCTCGGGTGGCAGCTTGAGCATCCGGACGAACATCGTCGGGACCCACTGGGAGGTGGTCACCCGGTACCGTTCGATCGCGTGCAGGGCCTCCTCGGCGTCGAACTTCGGGAGGACGACAACCGTGCCGCCGACGCTGTGCATCAGCGCGGACACCCGCAGCGGGGCTGCGTGGTAGAGCGGCGCGGGGGAGATGTAGACCGCTTCGGAGTCGAAGCCGAAGGCCCCGCGGGCGCCGGGAAGCAGCGGGGCGTCGCCCTCGCTGGCGGGCCAGTCGGGCCGCGGGAACTGGATTCCCTTCGGCCGGCCGGTCGTCCCGGAGCTGTAGAGCATGAACGTGCCGCGGATCTCGTCGTCCCGGGGCTCGGCGGAGAAGCCGGCGGTGGCGGCGTCGAGGTCCTCGTAGTGCTCGGAGCCCCCGTCGAGCATGAGGCGTCGGACGACCCCGGGGGTCTCGGGGACGACGGCTTCGGCTACCTCGGCGAGCGCCCGGCTGCTGATCAGTGCCTTCGCCCCGCTGTCGTTGATCAGGTACGCGACCTCGGGCGGGGTGAGATGCGAGTTCACCGGGGTGATGTAGAGGCCGCAGTTGAGGCCGGCCCAGACCAGCTCGAAATAGCGCAGGTGGTTCTCGGCGAGAATCGCGAGGCGGTCACCCGGGCGCAGGCCCGAGTCGACGAGTAACCGGGCCAGCCGGTTGGAGCCCTCGACGAGCTCACGGTAGGTCAGGATCCGTTCCTGCCCGCGGGGGCCACCGGCGAGGATCACGGCGGGCTTGTCAGGGGTCAGCGTCGCGAAGTCTGGTGGGTACATCTGGTCCTCCAGGGAGAGAACAACGGTTCGCTATACGGGAAACGTAGCTCTTTCAATGGGTGATACCAGATTCTTGGCGGTGGAGATAGATGGCTCGTGCGGTTCCGCGGAACCGCGGCTCAGCAGATGCGGGGGAGTTGCTCGCCGACGAGCATGTCGACGAGCCGGGTGCTGCCCAGCAGCGTGCGCATCACCACGCGACCAGGATGACCGGCGACGACGTCGCCCAGGCGGGTGGCGTGTCGGCTTTCGGGCCGCGAACGCATGACGGCCAGGATCTCGTCGGCTGCCTCGGGCGCGACAACGGCGATCAGGCAGCCCTCGTTGGCGACATGCAGCGGGTCGAGACCGAGCAGGTCGCAGGCGGCGGCGACCAGCGGCGGCACGGGCAGCGCCGTCTCGTCGATCTCGACACCGACTCCGGACGCCGCGGCGATCTCGTTGAGCGCCGACGCCACCCCGCCGCGGGTCGGGTCGCGCATCACGTGGATGTCGCCGCCGCGGCGTTCCACCATGGCCTGGACGAGACGGTGCAGCGGGCGGGTGTCGGAGGCGATGTCGGCCTCGAAGCCGAGGGCCTCCCGCGCCGAGAGCACGGTGGTGCCGTGCGCGCCGATCGGCCCGGAGACGAGCACCGCGTCGCCGGGGCGGGCGAAGGCGGCCGAGACGCGCGCGGCGGGCAGGCGGCGTCCGATGCCGGACGTGGTCACGAAGATGCCGTCGGCGGCGCCGCGGGGCACGACCTTGGTGTCACCGGTCACGACGGGGACCCCGGCGGCCGCCGCGGCCGAACCGACGGAGGCGATGATCCGCCGCAGGTCGTCGAGGGGGAAGCCCTCCTCGATGATGTAGGCGACGGTGAGCGCGAGCGGCGTCGCGCCCATCATGGCCAGGTCGTTGACGGTGCCGTGGACGGCGAGCGTGCCGATGTCCCCGCCGGGGAAGAACAGCGGGCTCACGACGAACGCGTCGGTGCTGGTCACCAGGGTGACGCCGGCGACGTCGAGGACGGCGGCATCCTCGAGGACGCCGCCGTCGGGCTGGCCCGCCCGCGCGGCCAGGGCCGAGCCCGCGCCGAGGGCGGGCAGCAGGACGTCCCGGAGCAGCTCGGCGGACAGCTGCCCGCCGCTGCCGTGCCCGAGCGTGACCCGCTCGGTCTCGACGCGGGGGAGCGCGCAGCTGGCGAAGGTGGGGTCAACGGTGGTCACGACGCCCTCCCGGCGGAGTGGTAGGCGGCGCAGGTGCCCTCGGTGGAGACCATCGGCGCGCCGAGCGGGGTGCGCGGGGTGCAGGCCGTCCCGTAGGCGGTGCAGTCGGTCGGCTCGCGGGCGCCGGTGAGGATGTCGCCGGCGATGCAGGCGGGATGCTCCCGGGCGGTCAGCCCGGAGACGGCGAAGCGGGTCTCGGCGTCGTAGCGGGCGAACTCGTCGGTGAGGGCCAGGCCGCTGTCCGGGATGGTGCCGATGCCGCGCCAGGCGCGGTCCCGCACCCGGAACACGCGGCGGATGGCCTCCCGCGCCCGGCTGTTGCCGTCGCGGTGGACGGCGCGGGCGTACTGGTTCTCCACCCGCGCGTGGCCCGCCTCGAGCTGGCGGACGGCCATCAGGATGCCCTCGAGCAGGTCGAGCGGCTCGAAGCCGGTCACGACGACGGGTACCTGGTAACGGTGCGCGATGGGTTCGTACTCCGTCCAGCCCATGACGGCGCAGACGTGGCCGGCGGCGAGGAACCCCTGGACCTGGCGGTCGGGCGCGTCGAGGAGCGCCGTCATGGCCGGTGGGACGAGGACGTGGCTGACCAGGATGCTGAAGTTGGGCAGGCCGAGCTGGTGGGCGCGCAGTACCGCCATGGCGTTCGCCGGCGCGGTCGTCTCGAAGCCGACCGCGAAGAAGACCACCTGGCGGTCCGGGTGCTGTTCGGCCAGGCGTACCGCGTCCAGCGGGGAGTAGACGACGCGGACGTCGGAGCCGCGGGCGCGCAGGGCCAACAGGTCGGTCCCCGTTCCGGGCACCCGCAGCATGTCGCCGTAGGAGGTGAAGATGACCTCGGGACGGGCGGCGATGGCCAGGGCCTTGTCGATGAGTTCGAGCGGGGTCACGCACACCGGGCAGCCCGGCCCGTGGATCATCCGCAGGCCCGCGGGCAGCAGGTTGTCGATGCCCTGGCGGACGATGGTGTGCGTCTGGCCGCCGCAGACCTCCATCAGGGTCCAGGGCCGGGTGGCCGTCGTGTGGATCTCGTCGAGGAGCTGCCGCGCGAGGGCGGGGTCGCGGTACTCGTCGAGGTATCTCACAGCTCCGCCTCCAGGGAGGTGCCCATCGAGCGGAGCATCTCCAGGGTGCGGTGCGCCTCGGCCTCGTCGACCATGCTGATGGCGAACCCCACGTGGACGATCACGTACTCGCCGACCCGCGCGTCGGGGAGGTAGGCGAGGCAGACCTCGCGGGTCAGCCCGTCGAAGTCGACCGTGCCCATGAGCAGGCCGGCGACGTCGACGGTCGCCACGATCCGGCCAGGTATTCCGAGGCACATGCTGGGCCAGTCTCCGGGGCGGTGGACAGGTGCGGCAAGGGACGTCCGGCCCGTCCGATCGGCTCGTACGGACTCCCGCGGCCGAGGCGATGAGGCTGCCGTCCGGCACCAAGGCGCGCACTAACGTCCACTCGCATGACGAGCGAATCCGGCCGGCCGTTGTCCGCGCGGCTGGCGGACGCGGGGGTCGACCGGCGGTCTTTCCTGAGATTCTGCGCGGGTGTCACCGCGACGCTCGCCCTGCCGGCCCAGTTGGCGCCCAAGGTCGCCTACGCGTTGGACAAGGTCGACCGTCCCACCGTGATCTGGCTGGAATTCCAGGACTGCGCCGGTGACAGTGAGGCGTTCCTGCGCTCGCGTAATCCGTCGGCCGCGGACCTGATTCTGGGCATGATCTCGCTTGACTACCACGAGACGGTGATGGCGGCCTCCGGCACGGCCGCGGAGAAGGCCCGCGACGACGCGGTGGCGAAAGGCGGGCATCTCGTCGTCGTCGAGGGCTCCATTCCGACCGGAATTCCCGGGGCGTGCACGATCGGCGGCAAGTCGGCCGAGGACATCCTGCGCGAGGCGGTCCGTGGCGCGGCCGGCATCATCAACGTCGGCACCTGCTCGGCCTTCGGTGGAATCCCGGCGGCCGGGCCGAACCCGACCGGGGCGGTCCGGGTCGAGGACGTCGTCGGCGGGGTTCCGGTTGTGAACCTGACCGGTTGCCCGGTCAACGCGGACAACATGACCGCCACCATCGTCCATCACCTGACCTTCGGTGAGTTCCCGGCGCGGGACAGGTTCAGCCGGCCGCTGTTCGCCTACGGGCAGCGCATCCACGACACCTGCCAGCGGCGCGGCCACTTCGACGCCGGCGAGTTCGCCGAGCAGTGGGGCGACGCGGGCCACCGCAACGGCTGGTGCCTGTACCGGCTGGGCTGCAAGGGGCCGAGCACCTTCCACAACTGTCCCAGCGTCCGGTTCAACGGGGGGACGTCCTGGCCGGTGGCGGCCGGGCACGGCTGTGTGGGCTGCTCCGAGCCGGGCTTCTGGGACACCATGTCGCCCTTCTACGACCGGCTGCCGCATGTGGCGACCTCCGGTTTCGACCTCACCGCCGACAAGATCGGCGTCGGCGTGCTGGCAGCCACGGCGACCGGCTTCGCGGCGCACGGCGTCGGCAAGGTCGTCCAGCACCGGGTCGCCGCCCGCCGCGAGAAGCAGGCCGCGCGGGACCAGGCGGCAGACGCGGAGGACGCCGCAGACAACGAAGCGCACAGCGACGAAAGGACGGGCGAAGCGAGATGAGTCGGCTTGTCATCGACCCGGTGTCGCGAATCGAGGGCCACCTGCGGGTCGAGGTGCAGGTGGACGGCGGTCAGGTCACCGAGGCCTACGCGTCCTCGACGATGTGGCGCGGTATCGAGACGATCCTGACCGGCCGGGACCCCCGGGACGCCTGGCTGTTCGCGCAGCGGATCTGCGGTGTGTGCACCTCGGTGCACGCGCTGGCCTCGGTGCGGGCGGTGGAGGACGCGGTCGGCGCCGTCCCGCCGCTGAACGCCCGGCTGCTGCGGGACCTGATCGCCACGTCACTGTGTGTGCACGACCATGTCGTCCACTTCTACCACCTACAGGCCCTGGACTGGGTCGATCCGACCGCGGCGCTCGCGGCCGACCCGGTGCGTGCCGCGGCGCTGGCGCAGTCCATCTCCGACTATCCGCGTTCCACGGCCGGCCTGTTCGCCTCGGTACAGACCCGGCTCAAGGTCTTCCTGGAAAGTGGGAAGATCGGGCCGTTCACCAACGGCTACTGGGGGCATCCGGCCTACCGGCTGAGCCCGGAGCTGAACCTGATCGCGTTCAGCCACTATCTCGACGCGCTGGACTTCCAACGGGACTACATCCGGGTGCACGCCCTGCTCGGTGGAAAGAACCCGCACCCGCAGACCTACGTGGTCGGCGGAATGGCGTCCCCGATCGACCTCAACAGCCAGGACGCCATCAACGCGAACACACTGCAGGAGGTGACGCAGATCCTGCAGCGGGGCCTCGAATTCGTCGAGCAGGTCTTCCTGCCGGACCTGCAGGCGATCGGCGCCGCCTATCCCGAGTGGACGACCTACGGTCGGGGCCTGGGCTCCTACATGGTGTTCGGTGACTATTCACTGTCGCCGCCGGGCATCGCCCGGCCACCCCGGGACGGCCTTTTCCCCGGCGGGATCATCCGGAACGGGAACCTCTCGGCGAAACCGGAACCATTCGACCCGTCCGGTATCGCCGAGTCCGTCGCCCATTCGTGGTTCCGCTACGACGATCCCGGCGCCGCGCTGCCCCCCTGGAAGGGTGAGACGACCCCGCAGTACACCGGACCCGAACCCCCTTTCGAGCAGCTCGACGTCGCCGGGAAGTACACCTGGCTGAAGGCGCCGCGCTACCAGGGAGCGGCCATGGAGGTCGGCCCGGTGGCCCGCATGCTCGTCGGCTACACCTCCGGGGACGCCCGCATCCGCCCGCTCGTGCAGGGCGCGCTCGACGCCCTGCACCTGCCGCCCGAGGCGCTGATGTCCACCCTCGGCCGGGTGGTGGCCCGCGGCCTGGAGACCAGGCTGATGGCGCAGTACTCCCTGGAGCTCGTCAACCGGCTGCGTGACAACGTCGCCGCCGGCGACCTGGCCGTCGCCGACACCGGGCGCTGGCGTCCGACCTCCTGGCCGGAGGGCGCCCTGCTCGGCGTCGGCTTCCACGAGGCGCCCCGCGGGTCGCTGTCGCACTGGGTCGTCATCGAGGACGGCCGGATCCGCAACTACCAGGCCGTGGTGCCGACCACCTGGAACGCCAGCCCGCGCGACGCCGAGGGGAACCCCGGCGCCTACGAGGCCGCGCTGGTCGGCACACCCGTCGCCGATCCCCAGCGGCCGCTGGAGATCCTGCGCACCCTGCACTCCTTCGACCCCTGCATGGCCTGCGCGGCGCACATCTACGACGCCGAGGGCCGCGACATCATCGAGGTGCGGGTCCAGTGAGCGTGACCGCGCCCGCCCCGCACACCGAGCACGCGGAGCTCGTCCGGTTCCGGGTCTGGGATCTTCCGGTCCGCCTCATCCACTGGCTGCTGGTGCTGGACCTCGTMGCACTGTCCGTCACCGGCTACCTCATCGGGAACCCGGACATCCACCCGGGCGGCCACGTCTACTGGGTCACCTGGACGAGGAGCATCCACAAGGTCACCGCGTACGTCTTCATCGCGCTCGTCCTGGCCCGGGTCATCTGGCACCTCCGCTCGCCCAACCCCTGGTCCCGGTGGACGGAGTGGATACCCAGCACCCGGGAGCGGCTCGGTCAGATCGTTCCGTCGGTGCGCTTCTACACGTTCCTCTCCCGGGAGGCACCCCCGGTCATCGGCCACAATCCGCTCGCCGGCCTCACCTACACCGTGCTTTACACGATGTTCGGGGTCGAGATCGTCACCGGTCTGGTGCTGTGGGGCGTGGAGGGCACCGGCTGGGCGGCCTGGCTCACCGGCTGGCTGCTCCACGTGGTGTCACTGCCGACGCTCCGGCTCGTCCACCACCTGATCATGTGGCTCACCTGGGGATTCATGATCCACCATCTCTACAGCGCCATCCTGGTCGACCGGGTGGAGGGCACCGGCGTCCTGACCTCGATCTTCTCCGGACACAAGTTCCTCCCGAAGGACCACCTGTGACGGACCCGGCCGACCTCCGGGCGTCCACCACCCCGACGGACGCCCCCGTTCTGGTGCTGGGCATCGGCAACGAGCTGCTCGGCGACGACGGTGTCGGCGTGGTCGCCGCCCGGCGGCTCGGCACGCCGCCGATCCCCGGGGTCGACGTCCTCGACGGCGGGACGCTCGGGCTGATGCTCATGCCCTACCTGGCGGGCCGCGACGCGGTCCTCATCCTCGACGCCGTCTCCACCGCCCACGGGCGGCCCGGCGATGTCATCGTCATCCCCGACGGGGACGTCCGCCGAGGCCACGGCGTGCGCGCCACCGCCCACGACATCGGCCTCGTCGACGCGCTCGCCGCCACCGAGCTCGCCGGCTGCGCCCCCCGGCGCGTCGCCCTGGTGGGCGTCGTGCCCGAATCCGTCACCGAACGCTGGGGCCTGAGCCCCCTCCTCGACGCCCGCGTGGACGCGCTGGTCGACGCGGCCCGCTCCGTCCTCGCCGAATGGTCCGTGCTCGCCGAAGAGCCCGTGCTCGCCGAACAGAAGGTGCAGGTACCCGGACATGCATGAGGCCGGCCTCGCCCGCTCCGCGGTCAGCGCCATCGCCGAGGCCAGCGAGGGAACCCCGGTGCGGACGGTGGTTCTCGCCGCCGCGGCCGGTGTCGACATCGCCTCGGCCACCGCCGCGTGGCAGTCCGCCGCCGCCGGAACCTGCCTCGAGAACACCCACCTCTCCTGGCAGCACGCGGCGGACCGGCTGCGCTGCTTCACCTGCGCGCACGAGTACGACGGCGCCCGGCTCGACCCCTGCCCCTCCTGCGGCGGCAACGGGCTCGTCGTGGCGGCCGCGGACGAGCTCGCCGTGGTCAGCTGGACCACCTGACCACGGCGGGCTCGTCGACGGTCGCGATCACGTCGGCGTCCTTGTCTCCTGCCCTTCAGGCCGGGGTCACCTGCGAGACCCGCCAGCCATCCGGAGTGCCGACGAGGTTGATCTCCTGCACCACCGACCTGGTGGCCGGCTGCCGGCTCAGTACCGCGCCGCCCGCGCTGACGATGGCGAACGGCGTCATGTGCGACGTGAAATGCAGGACCGCGATGGACGAGGTCTCGGTCAGCACCGTCACCGCCTCGATGACCTGCTGGCCGCCCTGCCCGTGCCCGCCGATCGCGGCCATGGACCGGATCGCGGCCTCGTCGTCGGCCCGCGCGCTGCTGCCCGCGGTGTACACCCGGGCGAGCAGATTGACGTCCACGGTTTCGTAGGCGGCCACCCGGGCCTGGTCGAGGGTGGCGAGAACACCTGTCCAGTACTGCGCACGGGACTGCTCCGAGGGCGGCTGGACGACAGTGCTCGCCGGGGCCGTCTTAGCCGGTGCCGCCGTAGCCGGTGCCGCCGGTTCTACGGTCGGAGACCGTAAGGACGCGAGGGCCGACGCGGGTGGTGGCCCGGGAGGCGGTCCGATGCCGGGAATCGTCAGGACCGGCGCCGCGGCCCGCGGCTGGACCGGCTTGCCCGACCGCACGACCGGCTTGTCCAGCGGTACGCGCGCCCGGGCGGCCGCGGGCACGAGCGACTGGGCCGCCAGCACGCCGGCCACCGGGCGGGTCGATCCGGTCAGCTCGCCGAGCAGGTCGGCGGCGCTCGGACGGTCGGCGGGGTCCTTGCTCATCGCTGCGCGGACGAGCGGGAGCAACCGGACATCGAGGCCATCGAGGCGCGGTTCGTCGTACACGACCCGGTGCATGACGACCGGTATGGCGGCGATCCCGAACGGCGGCTGCCCCGTCCCGGCGAAGGCGGCGACGCCGCCCCACGCGAACACGTCGGCGGCCGCGGTTGTCGTCTCCCGCATGGCCTGCTCGGGTGCCATGAAGGCGGGTGTGCCGACGGTGTCCGAGGCTCCGGTCAGCAGCGAGCCGGACTCCAGCGACAGCGCCACGCCGAAGTCGATGACCTCCGCGGTGCAGAACGGCGCCACGCTGCACGCGATCCTGGCCTCCCGCTGGAACCGGGCCAGGTACCGCTCGTCGCGGGCCAGGTACACCCGGCCCATCCCGCCGCTGCCGAGGACACTGTCCAGGACGTGCGCTCCGATGGACCGGGGATCGGCCGCCCGCAGCGGCGTCCCCCCGCTGACCGCCATCCGCGCACCCCCGAAGCTGCCAGTGTCGGAGCACCGACACATGCCGCATAACTGGGCAGAACCCTACCCGCCGTCCGCGCGGTCTTCTGTCTGTGTGCGGCCGGTCCGAGCGGCGATGGCGGCGGACCGGTTGTCGCTTGTCAGCCGGAACATGAGGCGCTCGAGAATCGGCAGGATTTCCGTTGGGCGTCAGCCGGGCCCGGTGGTACGCCACCAGCATGCGCGGGCTGCGCTCCCATGGCTCCAGTGCGTGCCGGAAGACCCGCACGAATCCGTTGACAGCACCACCTCTGACGCGCCACCGGCGCAGAGCGCCAACGCCTTCTTCGCCCGGGCATCGGTGATCGCCGCCACGAACAAGTTCACCGACTACAGTGCGGACGGCCTGGTCAAACGGCTCCAGGCTCGACTGCGTTGTCCTGCTGAAGATCGTCAAGGGCGGCAAGTTCGAGATTGTCGGCGGTACCAAGGACAAGCCGTTCGCCTGACCGAACCGCCGTTCGGGGGAGCGGGCACCACCTGAGGCGGTGGGCGAGCGATCGGCGGCATCCCACCGCTCCACGTCGGCGGTCTACCGTGGGAAGAGCCTGCCCCAGGGTGCCGCTGCGTCTGGCGAGGTGGACGGTGGATGAGGGATCGCTGTACGAGGTGCTCGGGATCGTCCGCACCGCGACCGACGCCGAGATCCGGGCCGCCTACCGCCGCGCGGCCAAGCACGCCCATCCGGATGCGGGCGGTTGGCCCCGGTCGTTCCAGCGGGTCCATGCGGCGTATCGGGTCCTGGGCGATCCTGCCCGCCGGCGTGCCTACGACCTGGGAGTCGCCCGGTCGGCCGAGGCCAGGGCCCGGCCCGGCGCGTCCCCGTCCACCCCGGCTGACGCGGGCGGCCGCGCGGGCGGGGTGAGCCGGCCCGTCAGCCGGGCCGATGGCGGTGTTCCCCACCCGGACGCGCGGGAGCGGCGCCGCTACCTCATCGCGATGGCCGTGTGCCTCCTGTTGTTCGTGCTGGCGGGAACAGTGGTGCGGCTGTTCTCCGTCCCGGCGGCGCTGGGAATGATGATCCTCGCCATGGTCATCCCGCCGGCGGCGGTGATCTCGGTCAGCCGCCCACCGCCCCACCGCTGACCGGAGCCCGCCGCACCCGGCGTCCAGCTCGTGGCCCGGCGACATCCTCGTCACCAAGTACGCGCGTAGCGCCTTCACCGGGACGGGTCTGGCGCAGCGGCTCCTGGGTGACGAGGTCACCCAGGTGACCGTCGTGGGGATCGCGACGGGTACCACCCAGGACGTCCTGGCCCTCCTCGCCAGCCGGTCATGACCACGCCGGTCCGCCGCCCGCGCGCCGTTCGGGTGTTCTGCGGTGCCGTGCGGTTCCGCGGAACACCATGATCGGAAAAGGCGTCATGATCGGCGGTGTCGGGGGCGTCGCCGGTGTCCCGGGCCGGCCCGCAGCCCCGGGCCCCGGGCCCCYTGGCCACCCGCGGGCTCCTGACCAGCGGGGAGGAAAACTGTCGGTGGCGGATGCGAGCCTGCTCGTGTCCGCTGATCGACGACACCCCTGGGCCMGGTGATCACAGTGATCGAACAGGTACCTTCCCCGACAGCCGCGTCCCCCACGCCTGACATCGGCCTGATGCCGGGCCTGGACCTGATACCGGGCCTGGACGCGCAGACCGCGCCGCTGGCGGATCTSGAAGCCGCGATCTGCGGGTGGGCAGGGCGGCTCGCGGCTGCGACCTGCGGCTGGCTGGTCCTCCTCTCCGCCTTCGAGCGGCGGGGCGGCTGGTCGGGGATCGGGCTGCGCTCATGTGCGCACTGGCTGTCCTGGCGCTGCGGGATCGGAC
>NZ_MAXA01000240.1 GCF_001854695.1 Parafrankia soli | reverse complement strand
GGATAGTAAAGATGGTCGTCGGCCCACAGGGTGCTCACCGTGACCACGGCGTTGTCGGTCTTGCCGTACCGGCCCAGCCACTGCCGGCCCACATGCGCCGTCGCGGTGCCGTCCTTACGGTCCCCGGAGTCGTCGATCACCAGCACCCCGCCTGGGTGCGCGGCAGTAGCCGGGCCGGCCTGCAGCAGCTCCACCCGCCGGTCGTTGATCTTCTCCGGGTCCCACACCGACTCGGACAGGAAGAACTGCAGCCGCTGTACCRCCGGATGCCCCGCACCCACTACCGGCTCCGCCCCGGCCAGRCAGGTCAGCGTCTTGTTCCGGTCCCGCGGGGCCAGCAGCCCGGTCAGATACTCCCGGAACCCCCGCCGCTGCCCCAACGCCGAGAACAGATCATCAAACCGGGCAGCGTAATCCTCCAACGGGCCTGGTGCCGGCGGACAGGGCAGACGTCTGGTCATGCCAGCCTCCCTCCGCTCCTRAAAGACAACCAACAGAGCAGACCTACCCGCCACAACCTTGATCCAACGAACTACCGCTAGCGGCGGAGGGGGTGGGTGCCGCCGCGGTCGAGGTCGAGGGACTCGGGGGCGCGCAGCCGCACCATGATCGGCTGCACGCGGCGATTCCGGCGACACAGGCGATTCCGGCGACCCGGAGGACGGGGAAGCGGGGGAGTCTCCGGCCCCGCCCCTTCAGGGATGACCTGCGTGAACGCTCCTGGTCAGGCAGTGCGGGAGGGGGGATTCGAACCCCCACGCCCTAGGGCGGCAGATCCTAAGTCTTCCGCCGCCCGCGCGAAACAGGCGCCCTGACCTGCTGTGATCTCAAACGTCAGGCCTTGCTACGACGGGTCGTGCCGGGGATAGTCCGCAGCCGCTCTTGCGGCGGGGGCTTTCCTGCCCCCCGGGTGCCGGACGCACCCGTCTGCCCCCACCGATGCGGCGACCCTCAAGCTCCCGTCCGGGGATCGGCTTCTCGCCCTTGCCGAGCTCGCTCCACAGCGCTGTCTAGGGCGCGCGTGGTCGTGCATGCCGACTCGCTGCCGTCTCGGGCCCGCTCCCGGTGGCGCTAGCAGCCCGCTCATCTTGTTGGAGTTCATACATGTCACCTGCATCGCCAGGGTCACCGAGCACTACACCTCGCCCGATGGGCTGTGCCACATCGGGCCGACCGCCTAGCCTTGACCACATGGCGAGAGCAGGCGCGCAGGTCTTCAGTTCAGACTCGACTCGGGCTGCCCTAGGCACCGCCTGCGCGCGTTATGGGCTCAACAGCGCTGGCGCCAAATTGCTTCGGTTGGGAGAGAATGCTCTCTATCTTCTAGCAGAGGCCCCGGTAGTTGTGCGTATTGCAAGAACAAGGGATTACTGGGCTGACGCCGTTAAAGAGGTTCATGTATCGCGTTGGCTTGCTCGGTACCGCTACCCGGCTGCCCGGACCTACACTGTTTCGCAGCCGATCGACGCGGATGGTCATCCCGTAACGTTCTGGAGGTATATCGACGGACGCGATGGATCTCGTGAGGATATCGCGACCCTGGGGCATCTTCTGCGTCGCCTCCACTCTCTTCCGTCGCCCACAACCTTCCTCCTGCCGACCGAAGATGTGCTGGGGCGCGTGGAGGGCAGAATCGAGAAGGCGCCGATTCCGTCCTCGGATAAGGACTTTTTGTTCGGGTGCTGCGATCGACTCAATCGGGAGATATCGGACCTCGCTTTCCCTCTAGCGCCTTGCGTGACCCATGGTGATGCCCACGTGAACAACCTAATGATGCGTGACGGGGAAGGAGTGCTCATCGACTTCGAGAGGTTTGCATGGGGACAGCCTGAGTGGGATCTAGCAATGACGGCCACTGAGTACTGTTCTGCGGGGTGGTGGACTGATGCGGAGTATGCCATTTTCGTTGACGCCTACGGATTCGATGTGACTCGGTGGAGTGGATTTGACGTGCTCCGTCGAGTTCATGAAATCAAGATGACGACGTGGGTTATGCAGAATATTGAAGAGTCCGACGATATAGCGACAGAATATCTGCGGCGAATTGGAAGTATTAGGACTGGAGTTGTCGGCGGTTGGCGGGCTTTCTAGCCCTCGCTTAATCGCCGGAGGGTGTCGTGATCGGATAATGGCGCGCCAGTGTTTCAGAGAAGGAGATAGTTCGCGGATCTTTCGGATATCTGGCCCTGAGAGTGTGATCGAAATCGGTCAGGTAGCGAAGGTGCCGCTTGGACTGGAGTGAGACACCGAGGTCCACGGCCTCGGACGCCAAAGCGACCGCCTCGTCCAGGTCGCCGCCGTTGAGCGCGCCTGTCGCGTTGACCATCCCTATGAAGGCGCGTGTCCGGGGTGGCGTATTTATGGGGTCTAGCGCTTGCTCGCCAAAGATTCGGACTTCCTTCGATCTGCCTAGATCTCGGTAGCAGTGCGCGGCTTCGCCCGCTAGCTCCTCAGCGTTGAAGAACGCGATCCACGCGGGATCGTCGTTCGGATTGTGTCGTTCGAAGAGAAGTTCGGCGTTATGGATAGCTGTTGTGCACCCGCGAACGTCACCGAGGTTAGCTAAGGCGCGCGCTTCCATCGCAAGGGCGAGGCACACGGTAGCGACGCCCGACTTTCCTCGAGTCGCAGAATATGAAGCCCGTGCCAACTGGACGGCCTCGTCGAACTTGCCGAGGTAGTTAGCCTGATGGCTAAGGCTCGCGAGCATCCACCCGCCTAGCAATTCGTCTCCGGCCTCCCGTGCAAGCCGAAGTCCGTGGGCGTAATAGCGTTGCGCGGCCCCAAACCGCCCAGCATCGTACGCGCTCCAGCCCAGCAATTCAGCGACCTCTGCCGCTGCCCGGAATATCTCTCGACGTGTCGGGTCGGGGTGGTGTCTCTCGAGTAGGGGGACAACTTCCGTTCGGAAATAGAACAGTAGAAGCCGGCGGACATGGCCGCCACCGAAACGGAAATCCAGGTCCATCAGGTGGGAAGCGGTCGCGCGTATGGCATCCGCAGGACCCGGAGCCGAAGTTAGTGGGGTGAACCCGCCCGATTGTGTCTGTAGCGACGAACCGAAAAGGAAGCCCGTAATTAGACCTGGGGATGCGGTGTCCGTCCAGGGTGCCCGTACTGCGGCGGAATCGTCGCCGAGATCGGCCGTCGACAATGCAGCTAGCGCGTCCACAGATGCGTTCGAACTGGAAGGAAAAGCAGGTTCTCCGATTTGGCTGTCTAGGCCAGTTGGCGGAGCTTCTCGGAAGCCGATTTCTTTGAGGTGGACCGGGCGGCCGAGTTTTGAGCTGAGAGCAGTCGCGATATAGCGCGGTGTCTCCCCTCGTGGTTCGACCCCGTCAAGCCAGCGGCGCACCGAAACATGATCAGGAGATATCTGATGGCCGTCGCGTCGCGCGACGTCAGCCACCCGAACGGCGAGACCCTTGTTGCTGATGGACGCTTCGGCCATCACAGCAGCTAGGCGATGGTTCGGGTCCTTGCGGGTCGCCATATGTCGTCACCTCGCGACCCAGTAAAGCACTCCGTGCACCCCCTCGTGCACCCGTGCACCCCCGGCCCGCACTCCCTGCACCCCTGGGTCCGGGGTGTTTCCTCGTATGCATGCCGAACTTGATCCATCGCATGCCGGCCGCTCAAACGGGATCGGTAGCGCCCGGCCCGTCCCCAGCCAACTTGCTCAGGTGGGTGTCGATCCGGCTTAGGTGCTCACGAATCGCGCGGAGCTCCTCGACCAACCTGTCGTCGGTGCCGCCGGCTCCGGATTCGGCTGCGCTTGGTTCGGTCGGCTCGACACGGCGAGAGACCTTTAGCAGGTAGTCAGAGGGCCAACCCAGAGCCTCGCTGATCTTCGCCAAGGTGGCGGCGCTGCGCGTTCTGTCGCTGTCCCCTCGCGCCAGGTCTCGCAGGGTCGCTGTCGACACCCCCGACGCCTKAGCAAGCCACTTCTGGGAGCGTCCCTGTTCTTCCATACGGTCCTTGATCGCCGCCGCGACCGCTGGCCAGTCGTTTTGCACGCCGCCACCCCTTCGGGATCGCTAGAGATCTCTGATCCTACGACCACGCTCCACCAGCAGAACGTTCATCTCTGTTACTGCGATCCCAAGTTGGCGATGGATGGCGCTTGACTAGCGCTAGTTAGCGCTGTTCTATGGAGCACGTCACACCAGCGGACCCCCGGGGCACGCCGGCAAGCCTCGCCCCAGGGGTCCTGAGTCCGTCCCCTACGTGGAGGTAACAGACCTTGTTCAAGCATGCCTTGCCCCGGCCGTTGCCGGGCGATGACAACGGTGGCCGGCCGTGGCCGAAGCTGCCGAACGACCGGGAGCCGAAGCGCTGGGTTGTGATCGTGGACGACAAGGCGCCGGTGAACGGCAAGTCGGGTAAGGGTGGTGGCCGCTGATGGCCCGCACAGCTACCCGTCTGATGACCGCCCCGGTGACCGTGGCTGAGGCCACGGCGGCTGCGGGGGYTCGTGCGGACAGCCATTTCGGGCGGTACCTGGCAGCGTTGACGGTCTTCCGTGGTGACCGTCGGATGTACGTGTCGGTGTCCCGCCAGGACCTGAAGGTCGCGGCGGGTGCCCGGGGCCGGGCGATGGCGTCGGGGATGTGCGACCGGGACGCCTGGCGTGCGGCGCTGACCGTCGACCTGGACCGGCTGGTTCGGGGCGTGGCTGGGACGGACGTCCGATGACCGCCGCTGTCCCGTCCCCGATGGATCCGGCCGTCCTGGCGAAGCAGGCCGACGCGCTGCGTGCCGGTCTCGCGTTGCTGGCGATCGTGAACGGCGCGGTCCCACTGCGCATCAGCGCGCCTGCCGAGGGTCTCCTCTACGTCACTCCCGGCCGTGGGCTGGAGTACCGCTCGGACGTCGAGGAGGACGAGTACAACCTGGCCGTTCTGCGGATGCTGAGCGAGATCCTCGGGCGTCCCTTGATCGTGGGCGGCGGATCCGGCAGCTACCTGTCGGTGCGGATCACTCTCGTGCTGTTCGACGTCGAGGTCGAGATCTACGAGGTCGTGAACACCCCCGAGGGGCGGGACATCGCCCGCCAGCTCGCCACCCCGGCCCCGTCGGGGGTGGCCGCGTGACCCGCCGCTACCCGACTGACGCTCTCGACCTGGCCGGGCCGACCGCGGGGGAGCTGGCCGCGATCGAGGCCGAGTGGCCGTGGCGTGCCGCGGATCTTGCCGAGGTGGATCGGGAGATCGCCGCGATCCTGGCCGCCGACACCCCCAGCGCGGCGCTGGTACCCGCTGCCGAGCAGCCGTCGCTGCTGTGCGGGGGTGTTCCTTCCCAGGGCAAGACGGCCGCCGCGGGTGCCCTCGCGCTGGGTGCCGCTCTCGACCCCGGCGCTGTGACGGTCGGTGGTGCCGGGCAGGGCAAGACGTCGCTTGCCGCTGTGGTCCTTGCTGGCCGGTCGTATGCCGATCTCCCTCCGTCCCTGCGCGGGGCCTGGTTCTGGCGTAACGCCCGGCTCGTCGCCGCCGGCACCGGCGAGGTGGCGTCATGATCCTCGATCTGCTTGCCGTTGCTGTGGTGCTGGCCGGGGCGTTCGTCCTTCGGCTCGGTCTGCACCGCCGTCCCGGCCGCGGTGGTGAGCCCGGGTGGGTCGGCAACGACCTGTCCGCCTGGCATGCCGCGCACCGTGACCCCTTCGGGGAGGTGTGGGCGGTGACCCCGCCGTGCGGGTCGGGGCAGTGGTCGCTGTTCGCGCCCGGCTCGCCGACCGGCGGGGCGTGGCCCTACCTCGACGTGGCGCCCGCGGCGACGCATCCCACCGCCGGCTACGGCGGGGACAGCGACCGCACCGAGCTGGCCGACGTCGAGTCGTGGATGCGCTCGTGGGTGGAACAGGCCAGCGGCGGGCGGGTCACCGCGATGGTCGAGGGCTGGAGTGAGCCCTACGGGCCCGACGGTGACCTGGCCGAGTACGTGATCTACGCCCGGGTTGCCCGGTGAGCGCCGCGGCGGGGACCGTGCCGGCCCGGAATGCCTCCGAGGCGATCAGGCAGATCAACCATCGGACGTTCGGGCCGGCCCGCACGCCCGCGGAGCTGGGTAGCACGGTGGTCGCGCTGGCGGAGATGGCCGCCCGGCTTGTGCAGGCCTGTGAGCAGCTGGGTCGGCAGGCCGACGAGATGGCGTTGCGGCCGGGGCTGTACGACGACCGCGGTCAGAGCGCGCAGCGCACGGCGCGACAGGCGGCGGAGTGGCTGCGTCGGTCGTCCGAGCGGACCGAGGCGCTGGCCGACGCGCTGACCACGGCCGCGGTGGACCTGTCACATCTGGGGGTGAACCGGTGAGCTGGGCGGAGGAGCGCCGCGCGGACCGCGACGCCGCGCGGGCTCAGGACCGTGCGGACCGGGCCGCGGAACGCGACCAGGACCGGCAGGACGCCGCCGCGGCGGCGAAGCGCCAGCGGGAGGACCAGGCCGCCGACGCGGCGGCGAAGGCCAAGCGGCAGGCCGCGCAGGACAAGAAGAAGAAGGACCGCGCGGCGTGGCGGGCGCAGCATGCGGTGGAGCTGCTGGTGTACCCGCTGGCGGTCGTGTCCGCGGTGATGGCGATCCCCGCGATGGCGATCTACGGCTGGCATCTGTACGGCAACCCGACCGGTCTCGTGCTCCCGCTGCTGTCCGAGTTGGGTGTGTGGGTGTTCGCGATGGCCGTTCTGGTCTCGCGGCGCCGTCACCCTGAGCGGCCGACCACGATGCTGACCGCTGGTGTCGCGGTGTTCGGCGCGGTCGCGTTCACCCTGAACTTCCTGCATGGCGCCACCGGGACGGGGCTGCTGGCTGGTCTGGTCATGGGCATCGTGTCCGTCAGTGGGGTGGTGGCTCACCAGCTCGCGGTGGCGGCCCCGCCGCGTAGCCGGGCGGAGCGGGCCCAGGCCCGGATCGAGCGGGCCGCCGCCCGGCGGGTCGCGCGGGCCCGGCGGATCGCCGCCCGGCGGGCGCCGGTGGCCCTGGCCGCCGACGGGACCGCCCGGCTGGTCTACACCCCGGGGCTGTACCTGCCGGCCCGTGGCCGACTCGCCACCCCGCCCCCGCCGGACCCCGACGCCGCCCCGCCAGCCGGTCCGGGCGCCGACCCGTGGGACGCCGGACTCGCGGAGCTCGTCGCCTGCGAAACCGACTCGACAGTACCCGGAGCATCGCCGGTTCAGACCGACGCGGATTCCGGCCCTGAGCTGGGCGGATCGGGTCCGGTGGCGCTCCTGGACCCGCCGTCGCAACCCGACTCCACCCCGGGGGCGGACCGGCCCCGTCCCGCGACCCGCACCGACAAGCAGGTCCGCGCCGCCGCGAAGCGAATCGCCCGCCGTCACGGCAAGCCGGTCACCGCCGAACAGCTCCGCCGCGATCTGGAGATCGGCATGGCGCAGGCCCGGCGGCTACGCGACGAGCTCAACGCCGAGCTGTACCCGAAGCCCTGACCCGGAGGCAGCCATGTACCACACCGATGTGATCTGCGATGAAGGCGACTGCGACACCGACGCCTACCACGTCGTGACCAGCGGGGAGTCGACCCGCCGGGTCTGCGGCAAGCACCGCGGGACCGCGATCAAAGACCTCAAGTTCCTCCACCCCGGCGAGCGCGTCGACGTCGAACGCGGATCCGAAGCCGTCCGCGGGTCGGTCCAGCGCGAGCAGATCGCCGCCGACCAGCGCCGATGGAACGAGAACCGGCGGCGCGCCACCGAAGCCGCCCCGCCCGCACCCAAGCAGGGCCGCCTCCGCCGGGGTCGACGGTGACCGGCGATGTGCAGTCCGATCTGCGGCGGCTACCGCTGTGGCTCGCGGTCGCCCTAACCATGGTCGCGTTGATCGTCCTGGCGTTGCGGGCTGTTGGGCTCGCGGTCGCGGTGGTCGTGACGACCGCGGAACGGGTCGACGTCGCCGCCRCTGTCCGGGCCGGGATCACTCCGCTGGGTGCCTCGACCTGGCTGATCTCCGCCGCCGCCGCTGGCTCGACTCACCCGGGAGGTGACCGATGACTGAGCAGACCCACACCCCCGCCCCCGAGGACACCCCGTCCGGCGGTGTCGTGCTTCCTGGCCCGTGGACCCCCACCGCCCTTCCTGCCGGCGGGGAGGTGTTCGACGGTGAGGTGATCGACCAGCAGGGCCAGGTCGTCACCCCCCGCCCCGCCGGCACGCCCGCGCGGCGGCCGGTGGCGCTCCCCACGGTGCCGGTGGGAGGCAAGGAGATCGCTCGTGCTGCGGGCCGGGTGGTGGTGCAGTCCGCGCAGGGGCATGTCGTACTCGCCCGCCGGGCGGTGGACGCGGCGACCCACGCGGCGATCCGGGAGCAGATCCAGGCCGCGCGGGCTCGCGGGGACCGAGCCGAGGTGGCGGAATGGCTGGACCGGCTGAACGCGGCGAAGGAAGCCCGCCGCCAGCGGGTGACGGACCTGCCCGCCGCGCTGAAGGCCGTCACCGTGTCGACGGTGGCCGTGATCGTCGTCATCGCCGCCACGCTGCTGGCCGCCGGCATCCTGGCCGGGGTGATCACCCCGTTGGGGGTGGGGTGGGGTGACTACTGGCACTTCATCGGCTGGTTGCTGCGCCTGCTGGTCACGGCCGCGACCGTGCTCGTTCCTCTCGCGGCGGCCGGGGCTGTCCCTGCCTGGCTGGCGATCACCCGCCGCGCTGGCCAGGACGGTGCCGTGCTGCCTGCCCGCCTCGCCCGCCCCGGACAGCGCCCGGTCGATGACGCGCCGATCACCCCGTCGATCGTGGTCACCGCTCTGCGAGACCTCGGTATCGCCCCGTTGGCCAAGGCGATCCGGGCCATGCCCGACCACGGTTCGGGCATGCTCGGACCGATCCGGATCGCGGGCTGTGGCGTGGAGGTCGACGTCACCCTGCCGTCCGGCACGTCCACCAAGGAGGTGCAGGACCGGCGCCGCAAGCTCGCCGAGAACCTGGGCCGCCACGAGCACGAACTGTTCATCACGATCCCCGAAGCTGCCCGCACGGTCCGGCTGTGGATCGCTGACTCCGGTGCGCTCGACGAGCCGATCGGCCCGTCCCCGCTGGTCATCGACCCTGAGCTGACCGCCGACTACCGCGCGGGCCGGGCCCCCTGGGGTCAGGACTTGCGCGGGGATGCGGCGCTGATCAGCCTGTACCAGCGCCACCTGCTGATCACCGGTCTGTCGAATCAGGGCAAGACCGCCAGCCTGCGCGCCCTGGCGCTGTGGCTCGCCCAGGACCCGACGGTGGAGTTCTGGATCGCTGACCTCAAGGGTGTGGGCGACTGGGGCATGTTCGAGGGCATCGCGACCCGGCTCATCCAAGGCCCCACCGACGCCCACGTCATCGCCGCGACCGAGATGGTCGAAGACGCCGTCACCGAGATGGAACGCCGCAACGAACTGGCCCGCACCGGGGGCACGTTCCACCCACTGATCGTGATCGTCGACGAAGCGCAGGTCGCGTTCATGTGCCCCGCGCTCGACGAGCTCAGGCGGCCCTACGGTGGCACCAAGGCCACCTCCCGCTACTTCATGGGCGCCCGCAAGATGCACAACCAGGGCCGCGCGGTCGACGTGCTGCTGTGGCAAGGCACCCAGGACCCCACCGACCAGAACCTGCCCAAGCTCGTCCGCGAAGGCGCGCACATCCGCGCCGCCCTGGTCGTGGGTACCGAAGCGCAAGCCAAGATGGCGCTCGGAGACAAGGCCGTCAACGGCGGCGCCGCCCCGCACGTGCTCCGCCAGGGCCTGGACAAGGGCACCCTCGTCGTGGCCGGTGACGGTGTCCCGCTCCCCGCCGGGGAATCGTCGATCACCATCCGGACGCACTTCATCGACGACGACGACGCCACCGCCCTCGCCGAGCGGGCCCGGGACCGCCGGGAGGCCGTCGACACCAACGCCACCGGCGTCGCCGAGTCCGAGGACCGCGACCCGCTCGCCGACATGCTCACCGCCCTGCGCGGCGCCGACCGTGAGCGCACCCAGGTCGTGCTGTCCCGGCTCATGGACCTCGCTCCCGGCTTCTACGAGTCCTGGTCCACCACGACCCTGCGCGCCGCGCTCACCGCCTACGACTCCGACACCCACAAGTCCGGCCAGATGTACGTCACCGCCCAAGCCGTCCGCCAGGCCATCACCGTCCGCGACCGTCAGGCGCAGGGAGGCCAGTAGGGAGGACCCGCGGAGGCAGGGAGTTCTCCCTACCCGCCTCCCTACCCGACCTCCCTACTCCTACCAGCGAAAACATCCCGCCAGGGAGGCGGCTGACCGCCTCCCTGACCCTCCCTGGACCCCGCGAGGAAGGCCCTGCCACCCCGTGGCACTGCCTCCCTCCCTACCCGACCACGCCCACCGACAGTTACAGACAGTGAGGAGCCTCTGATGGTCACGACACCGGCCACGCCCCCGCCCCCGCAGGGCCTCAACGCCGCGGGCAGGGCGCACCAGGCCCAGCATCCCGGGCACTGCGCGTACTGCGGACACAACGACCACGGCCCGCTCGCCGCTGACGACGGCTCCGCGGTCTGCGCGCCCTGCCGGAAGCGGATCCGGGCCAACCGTCGGGCGAACCGGCAGATCGACGCGAACCTCGCCGCCGGCCGGGCCCGGCCGTACGACGTGCCGAACAGCCCGTACCGGGCCTGCCGCGCCTGTGGCACCCGCGGCCCGCTGCGGACCACCTCCCGCGGTGATGTCTGCGCCGCCGGCTGCACCCCGGCCGGCCGCTGATGGGCCGCCTGACCGGCTGGCTCGCCCGCCAGGCCGAGAAGGACGCCGCCCGCGACGAACAAGCCGCCCGCGCCCGGCGGATCGGCGCCCACACCGCCCGCACCGACGGCGCCGCCGCCGGACTCGCCGCGTGGGCCCGGGAGTCCACCGGCGCCACCCGTAACGGCCGCCTCCAGATGCCCCGCGTCGAGTGCGGCACCTGCCACACCCGCCGTCCCCGGCGCGCCGACGGACGCCCCGCCGCCCACCGCCACCACGGCCAGCCCTGCCCCGGCGGAGGACCCGCCCGCTAGCCATCCCACCCCAACCCCGCGCAGGAAGGACCGGCCCATGGCCCCCACCCGTACCCCCACGCCCGACCCGCACCGCCAGCTCGCCGAGTACCGCGCCCGCAGGGACCGACTGTTAGCCGCGGTCGGCCCGCTCACCGTCTCCCAGCGGGAACGGCTCGCCGCGGTCAACGCCCAGATCACCGCCCTGGGCGGATAGCCGACGGATCGGCCGCATTCGACCTTTCCGCCCCTACCGAGTCCGAGGAGGACCGATTCATGACCAGCCCGACCCCACCCGAGACCGCCGGCGACTGCGAGGTCTGCCGAACCCCGGTCGCCCTGGCCGACCCGTGCGTGTGGAGCGACGAGACCTACCCGACCCACGTCGCATGCGTGGCCGCGCTCGAGCTGACCCGGTGGGTCTGGGCCGGGGACCTGGCCTACCACAGCACCGCCGTAGAGATCTGGGCCACGGGCCAGGACCTGGACAACACCGACCCGCGTGTGCGGGAGGCGGGAGACATCAACGACTGGCTGATCGAGACGCGCGGCGAGCTGGAACGGCGGGCCGGGCACTGGGCCGCGACCCCGCTCGTCGGGCTGGCCGCCGCGCTCGACGCGACAGGCGCAGACCACCTGCCGGCGTGGGTCGTCGACAGCATCCACGCCGCCGCGGCGCTGCGCGTGCTCGACAACGACATCCACAGCGCCGACGCCGAGGCGTTGCAGCCCGGCCGGGAGCTGCCCGCGGTCGGGATCTACGCGCTGCTGACCGACTGACCGAAACCCACCCCGACGAAAGGACGCGATCATGGCTCGCGCCGCCAAGCCCCGTACCTGCTCCCGCTGCAAGGGCACCGGCAAGCAGGGCAAGCAGCTCTGCAAGGCCTGCAACCCGTCAGGCGCCATCGGTGACCGCGTGGTGGGTGCCGCGCAGCGCTGGTCCGACCGTGCCAGCGGGAACTCCGTGCGGGTCACCACCGCCGGCATCACCGAGACCCGCCGGGGCCGGCAGTCCACCCGCGTGGACATCGACTCCCTGCCCCCGGGCCACCTGGCCGCGAACCGGGCCCGCTGCTCCTGCGGTGCCACCGACTGGCTGCACCACAGCCCCCGCGGCAAGACGACCTGCCTGCCCGGCCACGGCTGCAACCGCTGACTCTTCCGCTCGCGCTGTAAAGCCGCGCTGCCCCCGCTCCGTCTCCAGACAGGACCCCACGATGCCTCGCCCCCGTAGCCCTCGCCGCCACACCCGCGCGCAGCTCCGCGCCCGCCAGACCCACCTCACCCGCGCCCTGGGCGTCGCCGCGCGTATGCACCCCGACGACGAATCCGTGGACGTGCTGTCCGAGTATCTCGACGGTCTGCGGCCACCCCCGCGCCGCTCATAACCACCCCGGGGCTTTCACTAAAACCAAACCCGCACGTTCCCGGGCTACCGCCATGCCGAAAACACCCGGCCAGCGAAAGAAAGCAGAACGATGGACCCCCGTGATCCGCTCACACCGCAGGCCGGTGCGCAAAAGCAGATCGACCGCCTGAAGGACTGGGTGCAGCGGAACAAGCCGACCGGCGCGGAAGCCGCCGACATCACCCGCCGGATCGCCCTTCTCTCCTCCGAGATCGCCGCGCTGCGTGGCGTTCACCGCCCCTAACGAAAGGACACCTTCCGATGGCCAAGAAGGAGATCACCCGCCGGGAGTTCGGTCACCTCGCGACCCGGATGCTGACCGGCGGAGCGCTCGCGATGAACCTCAACAGCGCCCGCGAGCCCGAACTGACCCTGGAATACGACACCGGCACGGCCAAGAAGAACAAGAAGTCGAAGGGCGGCAAGTAGATGACCACCGACATCACCCCCCACGAGCTGACCGAGGCCGGGATCGCCGCCGGCCTGTCCGCCGGCTGGGTCCTGGACACGGTGACCGACCCGACGGCGGTCCTGGACTGGCCGGCCCGTCAGGCCGCCGCCCTGATCCCGTTCGAGGTCGTGGACGGTCGCCCGGTGAACCCGGCCGGGCCTACCGGGCGGATCGGGCGGAACCTGAAGGCCTGGGGGGAGAACCAGGCCGCGGACCCGATCGTGGTCGCTGATACCGCGGCCGGCCGGCGGCTGCTGCTGATCCGCCGCGACGACACCGGCGAGTGGGCGATCCCCGGCGGGATGGTCGACCCCGGAGAGACCGCGAGCGTCGCCCTCATCCGCGAGCTGCGCGAGGAGACCGGCCTCGGCTACGCCGAGTGGGCCATGCGCGTCCTCGACCGGCGGATCGTTGACGACCCGCGCAACACCGACTGGGCCTGGATCGCCTCGACCGTGGCCCTGATCGCGATGCGCGAGACGGAGCCAACCGCGGGCAGCGACGCCACCGACGCCCGCTGGTGGCCGTTCGACACCTTGACCGGGCTCGCCGGGGCGATCCGCGCCGCCGGGGACCGGCTCTACCCCGCCCACGAGCCGTTGCTCACGCTCGCGCTCACCCATCTGACCGGCGGGCGGTAACCGGCCCGATGAAACGCCGCGACAGTTGGACACGCATCGATCCCACCGACCTGACCCCCGGCGACATCATCACCGAAACCAAGGATTCCAAGGTGCTGATTCTCGTCGACCGCATCCAGGTGTTCCCCGACTACTGGAAGCCGTACGCGATCGTCCACGGGAACGCCGTCGGGACGGGAAAGCGCGTCACGCTGCGCCTCGAAAATCCTGTCCCGCTGCACCGGGCCCGCAACCTCGACCGCTACCAGGAAACCGCCTGATGACACCGAAGAGCAGCGGGATTCGGATCGTGTCGTTCGGCTACCTGCACGGACGTCCACCGGGCGTCGACATCATCGTCGACCTGCGGGAGTTCCGTGACCCCACGCCGCCGAACACCTCCGCCACCTCACCGCCAACGACCGGGAAATCCAGGACATCGTCCTGAACACCCCCGGTATCCGCCAGGCCATTCACAACGCCGTCAACAACGCACGGGAACGGCTCGCCACAGGCCACCGGACAGTATCGATCGCATTCGGCTGCAACGGAGGACGCCACCGCGCACCCACCGCCGCAAACAAAGCCGCCGCCGACCTCGGGACCACCGCCACGTACCGCGACATCACCAAGCCCGTCATCAACCGATAGTCACATACAGAGAAAAGGAGCGTCGGCATGAGCGGAAACGACAAGCGGAAGCGTTGGAGCGAAGTCGTGAACGGCCACCTACTGGAAATCGAACAGGTAGGAGACGAGGTGCATCTCCGCTCCTACGACAAGAACGGCAAGCTGAAGTTCTCCCAGACCGTCACCGCCCGCGAATTCAGGCAGGGACTCCGCAGCCGTAGACAGTAGAAGCCGCCGCCGACCTCGGGTCGCCGTCAGGAATCGCGACATCACTAAGCACGCCATCAACTGGTAGATCACCCATCGAGAAAGGGTCGTCACGTGAGTGGTAGCAGTAAGCCGAAGCGCTGGAGCGAGGTCGTGAACGGGTACCGGCTCGAAATCGAAAGAGCGGGCGACACGGCGCATCTGCGCTGCTACTACCTGGACGGCCGGCTGAGGTTCAGCCAGACCCTCACCCCCCGCGAGTACCTACAGGAACTCCGTTCCCTGCGGGCCCTGAGCCACAGCAGGCAGTAAGTCCCGACCCCGGTCCGGCGCGGCGGAATTCTCGCCGCCGCGCCGGACCACCCCCCTATTACCCGCCCGCTGGAAAGGACTCCGCATGTCGGAATACGTGGACCCGAAAGCCCTGCATTCGGGTGACGTCGTCTCGCCGCTGTTCAACCCGCAGTTTCGCATCGTCGTGGACCACATCGGTCTCTCCACGCTCGGAAAGGCCCTACCCAAGCACAACCCAGACCTGCCGCCGTCCACCCCCGTCCGGCTGATCTTCGGCACGGAGGAACGGTTCGGGACCCCGGACCGGATCCTGATCGACCCCGCAGACCAGGTTCGCCGCCACCGCCGCGCCGACACCCGATAACCCGCCGCGCCGGTCACCACGACCCCCGACCGGCGCCCGCCACGCAGTGCCGACCCTTCCGCAGCGGACGCCGGCCGGGACCTGAACGTCACCGGCCGCCCGGCCGGCTCCCTGCCCCCACCTCGACGACACACCTTCACCGGAAAGGGACCCACGCCGCATGACCACCACCAGCCACCCCGCCACGCAGGCCAGCGCTCTGCACGTGGTCACCGACGACGACGTCACCCGCGCCGGACGGCACTACGACTTCAGCTCGGACGGTGGCGCCGTGCACGACCCGGCCGGCCTGCGGTCCGCCCTCGACGCCGACCGCCAGCACCTCGCCGAACAGCGCCGCGCCGCCGACCCGGCGCCCGATGACCTCTCCGCCCTGCCGGTCCTCGCGCAGGTCATCAGCGCCGCGCTGATCCGGGCGTTCCCCGACTCCGACGAGCAGGTCCGCCAGACCCTCGCCCTGGCCGAAGAAGCCGGCGAGTTCGTCCAAGCCGCCCGCCGCTACCTCGGTATGGCCCGCACCCCCGGCGAGCTCGAGCCGGTCACCGCGGAACTCGCCGACGTCGTGATCACCGCGTTCGTCACCGCCGAAGCGTTCGGGATCGACCTGCCCGCCGCCATCGCCACCAAGACCAGCACGGTCCTCACCCGCGGGTGGCGCAACACCCCCGCCCCCACCACGGCCTGAACGCACCGGCCGCCCCTCACCGACTCGTTCACTGCCGCCCCAGTCTTCCCCGTCCTGCCCCGGAAGGGACCTGCCGTGAGACACATCCGCAACACCCGCCGTTTCCGCCGCTGGCCTGTGCTCCTGTTCGTCGCCTTGGTCGTGTTCGTCTACTACGCCGCCCACCAGCCCACCCCCGCCGCCGACGCGGTCAGCGCCCTCGCCCGCCAGGCCGGTGACATTGCTGCCGGCCTCGCCGACTTCGTCCGCCAGGTCGCGGCGTGAACGGCCCACGTACCGCGTATGTCGAGGTCAACGAGGTCAAGGTGCTCGGGACCGGCCGGGGGGCTGACTGGTGGACCCTCTACCGGAGTCGCGCCGAGCGGGTTGGCCGGGTAAAGATCGTCCGAACCGTCCTGACCGGAGACATCGTCCGCGTCGCCTGCGACGACCGGGACGAAGCGCAGTGGCTCGCCAAGCACATGGTCAACCACGGCGGCCTCCCGCGCACCGCAGTCAAGGTCGGGAAGCCATGACCGCCCCCACAGCCGCCGGTCCCGGCGTGAACGTCCTGTCTCTGTTCGCCCTGGGTCGGTCGCGGTGAGCGGGCGGYGCGCGGCGCGGGTGACGGTGACAACCGCCGTGTTCCTCGACGCCAGCGAGCACGACACCACAGGCACCGGCCGCCGCGGTCTGGTCAGGCTGGTGTTCGGTGGGCTGCACTGGGCCTCCCGGCACACCGGCCCCCACGCGGCGAGGCTGGCCACGCCGGTGTGCGTGTTCGACACCTCCAGCGGGCAGCCGCAGCACCGGTGCCGCTGCAAGGCCGGCCGGTACCAGTGCTGCGAGCACACCACCGCCGCCGATCGGCTGTGTGAGGCGTGTCGGCGCTGGTGCCCGGTGCCCCGCCGGTGAGCGTGGTGTCCGCGCAGGTCTGGCACTGCCCGGCGTGCCGGCGGGCGAACGACAAGCTGCGCGTCACCTGCCGGGCCTGCCACGCCTACCGGCCGTGCGAGCACTACAGCCACGGCCGCCGCTGCGGAGCGACCCCGGTCCGCAACTACCCCGCCGGCCCGAAATGCGCCGCCCACACCCCACCCGGCGCGCCACCCACCACACCCCGCCAGCCCCCGCCGGTTCGGGTGCCGGCGGGGGAGCGGCTGTGGACTGCATCCCGGCTCGCCATCCCCGTCGCGCAGGTCGGCCGCTGCGCCTGCGGCGAGCACCACCAGCGCTACGGGCCTGGCGGGAACCCGCTGTGCCCGAAGTGCCTGGCCAACCGTCCCTGACACGGAAGGAGTTTCCCTTGACCAACTTGCCCCCGCACGTCGCGGTGTCGACCCGGCGCGGCACCCGGGACTACAACGCGGACGCGACCGCCGTCCGGACCACAAGTGCGCAAGCAGCGCGGTGGAACACCACCGTGACCGAGCCCAATGACCTTGACCACGGGCAGCGGCTGGCGCCGTTCTACGTCGACGACTCGGTGACCCTCTACACCGGGCAGGCGGAACAGATACTGGCCGGGCTGCCTGCCGCTTCGGTGCACTGCGTGGTCACCAGCCCGCCCTACTTCGGATTGCGGGACTACGGCCAGCCCGGTCAGATCGGCCTGGAGGAGACTCCCGCGGCCTATACAGCGAGCCTGGCCGCGGTGTTTGCGCAGGTGCGTCGGGTGCTGCGCCCGGACGGCACGTGCTGGGTCAACCTCGGGGACAGCTACGCCGGGAAGGCCAACGGCGGTCCGTCGGTCGGGGCGACCCGGCGGGCGGACCGGGCGGCGGTGATCCCGGCCCGGCGCAACACCACCAGCACCGCCCCCTACAAGAGCCTGCTGGGTATCCCGTGGCGGGTCGCGCTTGCCCTGCAGGAGCAGGGATGGACGATCCGTAACGCCATCACCTGGGCCAAGACCAACCCGATGCCCGAATCCGTCGTCGACCGGTTCGCTTCGCGCACCGAGATGGTGTTTCTGCTGACCCGCTCGGCTCGCTACTGGTTCGACCTGGACCCTGTCCGCGAGGCGCCGATCGACCCCTGCGCCGGCGCCGAGTGGGCCACCCGCCGGGCCCGGGGGGTCCCCGGCCGCCGCGGGATCGACCCGGCGGCCTCGGTCGCGGCGGCTGACCGGGACTTCGCCGCTCACCAGGTCGGGCGTAACCCGGGAGACCTGTGGGAAATCGCCGTGTCCGGCTTTCCCGGCGCGCACTTCGCCGTGTTCCCCCCGGAAATCCCCCGCCGGGCCATCCTCACCGGCTGCCCACCCGGCGGGGTGGTGCTCGATCCGTTCTCCGGCTCAGGCACGACTGGCATGGTCGCCACCCACCTCGGACGGCGCTACCTCGGCATCGACCTCAATCCCGACTACCACCGCCTGGCCCTGCGCACCCGCCTGCAGGCCCGCTCCCTGCCCGGCATCGACACCGACACCGACGACGGAGCACACACCGGACGCGTCGCTGAGCGGCTCCACCAGCACGGCCGGATCTGACCCCACCTGCAGAAAGGGACTCTTCTGATGAGCGAACACAGCACGATCGAGTGGACGGACGCGACCTGGAACCCGGTGACCGGCTGCACGAAGGTCTCCCCGGGCTGCGACCACTGCTACGCCGAACGGTTCACCGAGCGGTTCCGCGGTCAGGGATCGTTCGCCCGGGTCACCCGCTCGGAGGAGCGGCTCTACCAGCCGTTGCGCTGGCGGCGGCCGCGGCGGGTGTTCGTGAACTCCACCTCCGACCTGTTCCACGACGACATCCCAACCGCCTTCATCGTCCGGGTCTTCTCGGTGATGGCCCGCACTCCCCAGCACACCTACCAGCTCCTCACCAAGCGGCACGGCCGGATGCGCGCACTGCTGGCCAGCGCCAGCTTCTGGACCGAGGTCGCTTCCGTCGCCCGGCTGCGTTCCGCCCCGGCGACCCGGTACCTGCCGAACGTGTGGATCGGTGTCAGCGCCGAAGACCAGCAGCGGGCCGAGCTGAGGATCCCCGCGCTGCTGGAGACCCCCGCCGCGGTCCGGTTCGTCTCCGCTGAGCCGCTACTGGGCCCGGTGCACCTGACAGTGCTGAGGATGCGCAACGGTGCCCACCTCGACGCGTTGGCCGGGGATGTCATCCACCCGTCGACCGGGGAGATCTACGCCGCCGCCCCGGCCTGCCTGGACTGGGTCATCGTCGGCGGGGAGTCCGGCCCGAAGGCGCGGCCGATGCATCCGCTGTGGGCCCGGGACCTGCGGGACCAGACCACCTCCAGGGGCCGGGCGTTCTTCTTCAAGCAGTGGGGCGAGTGGGCCCCGGCGCAGCATTCCGTGAAGATCGACCCGGAGATCATCGCCAGGTACGCCGCGCACCGGCAGGACACCACCGAGATCGACGCCGCGAAGCGCGCATCCGAGGCTGTTGGCGCCACCCACGGCTACGCCGTTTGGGCGCATCGGCATGGCTGGGAACCGCACCGCTACACCCACAAGCCGTGGTCCGGCGAACGCGGCCACGTCGACGAGTCCACCCATGCCTCGATCCGCCGGTGGGGCAAGCGCCGTGCCGGCCGCGAGCTGGACGGACGCACCTGGGACGACATGCCCGCCAGCCACCTGCCCTCGGCTGCCCGCGTCTGAGATCGGAGCCTGTCTGATGACACGTGAGGAGTACGCCCGGCTGATGGGCGATGACGCCACGGGCCGCCAGGCCCGTGCGTTCATCGACCAGGCCCGTGAGGTGGGGCCGTTGCCCCGCTACGGATCCCCGCAATGGCTGGCACTGCCCGCGGCCGATGTGCGGCGCCGGGCGGCGGTGCTGGTCGCGGCGGAGTGCTGGCGGCTGGAGTCGTCCCCGCTGTGGATCCGCGCCCAACTCGAAGCCGAACAGGACGGGGCACGCCGGGCCGCGACCGCCGAGTTCGAGGACATGTGGCGCCGGACCCTGGACGGCATCACCCGCGTCGACCGGGCCCGCGCCGCCGGCAGCGACATCGGCCTGCCACTGCCCGAACGACGCCGCCTGGCCCTGCAACCCCGCCCCGGCGACCGCACCACCCCCCAGCCCACCCGACCGCGACCGCCGTCCCCAGCCCATCACCCCAGGGGGCCGCAGAACGGCGCTCTACGGCGCTCTGAGCGGCTCGCCCGCACCGACGCTGCTGCGGATCACGGCCGGGAGAGGACCCCATGACCCCCTCACCGCCCGCCACCACCCCCACCCCTCCCGACGCGCCAACCTCGACCCGCCCGGAGCTGTCCACCGCCGACGTGGATCAGATGGTGGCGGGGATCCTTGCCGTGGCCGATCCCGGCGAGCGGGCCGCGACCGCCCGGGAACACGTCCACGACCTGGGCCTGACCGGCGCCGACTTCGCGCTGATCGGCCGGCTACGAGACCGGCTCACCAGCTCCGACCTCACCCCCCGGATCCTGACGAAAGGAGAGTTCGACCGGGCCCACCAGCACGGCGCCAAACAGCGCGTCCAACGCGAACGCGACCAGGAACAAGCCACCCGCGACACCCGCGCCCTCGAACAAGCGCAGCGCCGCGCGGACCTCGGCTGGGCCGAAGGACTCGACGACCTCCCCGACGGGTTCGTGGTCCCCGAGGGCTACCAGGTCAGCGCCGGGGGAGTGCTCTACTTTCCCGACGAAGCACCCCCGCAGCGCGCCACCTACGCCCCGCTTCTCCCGGTCCGGATCCTCATCGACCCCGACGGGGCGCAGAACGTCGAACTCGCCTGGCGCACCGGGGGAACCTGGGTCCGGCGCACCGTCCCCAAGTCCACGATCAAATCCGGGCGCCGTCTCGTGCAGGCCCTTGGGGACGCCGGGATCCCGGTCATCGACGCCGACGGGAAGAACGCCGAACGGTGGCTGGCCAGCGTCGAAGCCGCCAACGAACACACCATCCCCCGCCAGAAACTCGCCCGCTGGCTGGGCTGGCAACCCGACGGCAGCTTCCTGCCCACCCCCGGCGAGCCGCTGCCTCTCGAACCCGCCTTCCCGGAACAGGCCCCYTACCTGGCCGCGCACCACCCCGCCGGCACCCTGGATGCCTGGCAAACCGCCATCGGACGAGTCGCCGCCTTCCCGGGCATGCGGATCGTGCTCGCCGCCGGGTTCGCGGCCGCGCTGCTGCGCGTCCTGCGCCTGGACAGCTTCGTCCTCGACATCGCCAGCACCAGCTCCCGGGGCAAGACCACCGCCGCCCGCGTCGCCCTCTCACCCTGGGCCGACCCCGGTGAGAAGTCCGACGGCATGTACACGTGGAAAACCAAACTGATCGCCGCCGAATACCGGCTCAACGCCGTGCGCGGCATCCCCGTCCCGTTCGACGAATCCCAACTCGTCGACGACCCCGCGATCGTCGACACGCTGCTCTACCAGGTACCCCGCAACCACGGACTGGCCCGCGGCGGGGGCTGGGCCTCTGGCCTCCCCTGGGAAACCATCATCATCTCCACCGGTGAACGACCCGCACTGTCGTTCACCACCAAGCAGGGTGCCGCCGCCCGCGTCCTGTCGCTGCGCACCGCCCCCATGGGCGAGAACACCCCCGACAACGGCGAGCTCGCGCAACACATCACCCTCGCCGTGTCCGAGAACTACGGCACCGCCGGCCCGGCCTTCATCACCCGGCTGTGCGCCGAACTCGCCACCGACGGAGCCACCGACCGGATCCGCGCCCGCCACCAGGACCTCACCGGCCAGCTCCGCGGCACCAGCGGCATGTCCGGACGCCGCGCCCCCATGGTCGCCGCCCTCGCCCTCGCGGACCTGTGCGCCACCGCCTGGGCCATCGTCCCGGGCGAACCCCTCCCGCTGGAGACCTGGCAGGCCTACCTGGTCACCGACGACGACCCCGCCGACAACCGCCCCGAAATGGCCCTCGACATCGTCCGCGAATACATCGCCGCCCACCCCACCGCCCTGTGGCGCCCCGGCCACACCCTCACCCCACCCCCCGCCGGCTGGATCGGACGCACCCTCACCCACGACGGCACCGACACCCTCGCCGTCCTCCCCGGCGCCCTACGCGACGCCCTGAGCCACGCTGGCATCGAACTCGAAGCCGTCATCCCCGGCTGGCGCGACGCCGGCCACCTCCTCGAAGACCCCGCCTACCGACCGCCCTGGCTACCCGCCCGCAAGATCGCCGGAACCAAAGTGCGGGTCTACGCCTTCACCCCCGGCGTCATCGACCCCCCCACCCTCACCCCCCAACTCGGTGACGACCAGTGACCACCCCCGGCGCCCGACGGGTCCTCTTTTCCTCCCCGCTCCTACCACCGACCCTCTTCCGCCCCCGGCTGCGTACCCCCACCAAAACACGCCCTGACCAGCAACAACCAGGGGTACGCAGCCCACCGACGATCTGCGTACCCCCGGGCAAGGGGTACGCAGCCCGCTCCCGCGCTGCGTACCCCTGACCCGGCAACATCCACATGCGCTCCCACCAGCACAAACACCGAAGACCCGACCCCCGCCGGGTGGGGGTACGCAGCCACCCCAAAGGAGAGAGGCCTACAGGCCACACCCCGAAAACACACATCGCTAGATCGCCACCGTGAGTCATCGACCTCACGCCAGCACGACCACGAAACCGCCACACGCGGTCCCGGCGACCGCTCCCCAGCAACCCGCCGGGACCGCACCCCATCCGCCAGGACGGAGCACCAACAGCATGCCCGCACTCGTTCCGAGCACCGAGGCCGCGACCAGTGAGGACCACGCCGAGCCCTTGCTCACCGTTGATGAGGTTTGCGTAGAGCTTCGGATCACCCGGTCAACGTTCTACGACTGGCGTCTGAAGGGCCTGGCGCCGACATGCATCACCCTGCCCTCCCGCAAGGTGCGAGTCGAGCGTTCCGCGTTGGAGGCATGGAAGGCCACTCGCCGGGACGTCGCATGACACCCGGCCCTGGGCCACGCGAACTCTCCTACGACGTGCGGCTCTGGAAGACCCGCAAGACCCAGCGGGCCAAGCACACGGCCTACCGGGTGCGCTGGGAGGTCGCTGGCCAGGAGAAGGGGGCGTCCTTCACCACCTCCGGTCTGGCGTCTTCCTTCCGCTCAAAGCTCGTGACCGCGACGAGGGAGGGTGTCGCGTTCGACGTGGCAACGGGCTGGCCGGTGACCATGGATGTCGAGTACGCGCGGAAGCAGGCCAGCAAAGGGGGCGCCGAGGCCGCGTCGGTCGAACCGGCCCCGCAGGTGGACACCTGGTACTCCCACGCGATGGAGTTCGTGGACTCCACGTGGGCCGCCTCCGCCCCTGGGCACCGGAAGAACACAGCCGAGGCACTGGCGCACATCACCCTGGCGTTCGTCCGCCAGGACGCGCTCGGGAGGCCCGCCTCGGGCCTTCTCCGCAAGGCGCTCTACACCTGGGCCTTCGATGCCCGCAGCCGACTTCCGGTCGCCCCAAAAAGCGGAGGGGACCCGACGCCCCCCGAGCCGCCCCGGGACATCGCGGACGCGGTTGCCTGGCTTGAGAGGAACACGATCCCGCTCGCCGCGCTTGGCGAGACCGAGAACGAGCTGGTGCGCCGCGGACTCGACCTGATCAGCAAGAAGATCGACGGGAGGCCGGCCGCGCCGGCCACGATCGCCCGGAAGCGGTCCGCATTCTACTCCTGCCTGGAGTACGCGGTCGAACGCAAGCGGCTCCCCTTCAACCCGGTCGACCAGATCAAGCGGCGGCCGGTGCGCAACAGCGGGGGAGTCGTCGACCGGCGCGTCGTCTGCAACCACGACCAGGCTCGCCGCCTTCTGGCCGCCGTCGCCAATCAGGGGAAGACGGGACCCAGGCTGGCCGCATTCTTCGCCTGCATGTACTACTCGGGCCTGCGACCGGAGGAGTGCAACGACCTTGCTCCGGCCGACATCGTGCTACCGCCCACGGATGACGAGTGGGGCTGGTTCATCCTCGATGGCGCAGACCCGGAGACGGGCGCGCGATGGACCGACTCAGGGAAGCGGGAGCCGAGGGAGCTCAAGCACCGTGCGAAGGGTGACACCCGCCGGGTGCCGATCCCCCCGCCGCTCGTGGCATTCCTGCGTGCCCACCTTGCCGCCTATCCGCCCGCCCGGGACGGCAAGGTGTTCCGATCGCCCCGAGGGGGACCTGTCCGGTCCAACACCTACGGTCGGATCTGGAAGGCCGGCCGTGAAGCCGCGCTCTCGCCGGAGCAAGTCGCGTCGCCGCTCGCCGCGACGCCCTACGACCTGCGCCACGCCTGCGTGTCGACGTGGCTGAACGGGATGGTCCAAGGCAGCCAGGTCGCGGAGTGGGCCGGCCACTCCGTGGCGGTGCTTTACCGGGTGTACGCGAAGTGCATCGACGGGGACGTCGACACCCAGCTCCGCAGGATCGAGACAGCACTCGGCATCGCCCCGGCGGACGGCCCCAGCGGCGGCACGGGAGCCGATGCTGTGCCGCGCATGTGCCGCGACTCGCCGGACGTCACCGGAGACGGCCGGACACCGCCGGACACTGGGGAGGGTGCGACCGATGATCCGAAGAAGGCTTGACCTCTGCAAACAAAGAGGAACGGCAGCTCGGCCCGGCTGGTGCGGGAGGGGGGATTCGAACCCCCACGCCCTAGGGCGGCAGATCCTAAGTCTGCTGCGTCTACCATTCCGCCACTCCCGCGTCACTCCAGATTAGCGAGCCGCGGGACGGCCTTCGGGGTCGGGATGGGCGCGCGCCGTCCGAATCCTGCCCAGATCCTGCCCGCGGCTCGGCTGCTATGGGGGTGGTGCGGGTGGGGAGACGATCGGTTCCGGCTGACTCCCGCGGGGGTTCGCGGCGATGTCGTTGATCACATTCGTCGGGGTCGACGTTTGCCGTGCCGCATCCGGGGGCTTCGTCGGGTTTGGGATGGCGTGGGCTGGACAGGACTGTGACCAGCGCCGATGACCGATTGGCCCATGGGGACGGCGCACAGCGAAGCCACGGAGCACGAGCCGAAGCAGGTGTCGTCGACCCAACAGTGCCCCCAGGGGGCGGGTGTCGCCGACGCGACCGACAGGCAGCCCCGTCCGGGTGCAGGGTGTACCTGCGCCGGTGGGCGCCTGGATGCCTCTGGGGGAAGATCTTCATGACGACCATCGCGGACGCCTCGCCGGACCGGCCGGACCAGTCTCCCGCCGCGGTGCGGGAGGAACGGGCCCGGGCCCGCCGGCTGATCGACAACGGCCGGGCCACCATGGCGGTCATCGACACCGTCAGCGACACCGGGGTGCGCGTCGACGGGCGCACCGTCGCCGAGGTGCACCTGCTGGTGGAGCGCCCAGGCCAGGAGCCCTACCCGGTCACGCGCCGGGCGGTCGTTCCCGCGGACGAGGCGGGCGCGAGCCCGGTGGGTGACGCCCGGGGCGGTATTCCGAGCCAGCTCCGCCGCCGGGTGCCTGTCCTGGTCGATCCCGCCCGCCCGGACAACGTGCTGCTGCGATGGGACCTGCGGGTCGCGAGCTGAGTGACGGGGGAGAACCGGCGGTCAGCCGCGAGAGCCGGCGAGGCCGACTTCAGCCGGCCGACTTCAGCCGGCGAGGCCGATCTCCTTCAGCAGCTTCGCGACGTGGCCGGTGGCGCGAACGTTGTACTGCGCCTTCTCGATCCTGCCCTCGGCGTCGATGACGAACGTCGAGCGGATGACGCCCATGGTCTTCTTGCCGTACATCGTCTTCTCGCCGAAGGCTCCGTAGGCCGAGAGCACGGTCCGCTCCGGGTCGGAGAGCAGCGGGAAGGTGAGGCCCTCGTTGTCCCGGAACTTGACCAGCTTGGCCGGCTTGTCCGGTGAGATCCCGAGGACGTCGATACCCGCGTCGTTGAGCAGCACGAGGTTGTCGCGGAAGTCGCAGGCCTGCTTGGTGCACCCGGGCGTGGACGCGGCCGGGTAGAAGTAGACGACGACCTTGCGCCCGCGGAACGACGCCAGCGAGACGTCCTTGCCGTCGGCGTCGGGCAGGGTGAAGTCCGGGGCGGGGTCGCCGGGGGAGAGCCGGGCAGCGGTGGCGGTCTCGGTCTCGGTCATGACGGAGAAGCTAGTCGTGGCCCCGGCGGGCCGGCAAACGTGGCAGTGGCATCGCGAGCGAAGCGGCCCCACAGCCACAGACCGGCCGGCCGGCGGACCACCCGGCAGACCACCGGCCGGCCAACCGATTGGCTGGCCGGCCGAGGAGTTCGGACGTCCCGGTCAGTCCTTGGCCGCCGCGGAGACGGCGGCGCGCAGGCCGTCGGGGGTCAGCTGGTCGGCGGAGAGCTGCTTGCCGTCGACGAGCACGGTCGGGGTCGAGGTGACGCCGCTGCGGGAGGCGTCCTCGTCGACCTTCGCGACGTAGCCGTCGTACTTGCCGTCCCGCACCGCGCTGACGAAGGCGTCCGAGGTCAGGCCGACCGAGGCGCCCTTCTGGATGAGGGTGTCGGTCTGGTAGCCGCCGGTGTGCTCCTCCGGCTGGTCGACGAACAGGGCGTCGTGGAACTCCTTGAACTTGCCCTCGTTGGCCGCGGCGGCACTGGCGTTCGCCGCCCGCTTCGACTCGTCGCCGAGGAACGACATGATGTGATAGTTGATCTTAATGTCGCCCGAGTCGATGAGGTCGCTGATCGTCGAGCCGGTGGTTCTCTCCAGGGACCCGCAGGCGGGGCACTGGAAGTCCTCGTAGAAGTCGAGGGTGACGGGCGCGTCAGCTTTCCCGACGACGATCGCGTTGTCGGGCCCCGTCGCGCTCGCCGGGAGAACGACCGGCTTGGACTCCTCCCGCGAGTTCTGCACGGCGAAGCCGATCACCCCGATCAGGACGAGCACGGCGGCGACAACCGAGCCGATGATGAGCTGCCTGCGCCGTCGTTCCCGGGCGGCCGCCGCCGCTCGGGCCGCCGCGACCTTCTCCCGCCGCTCCGCGGCCGTCACGCGTGGCCCCGATCCTTTTGAGGGGCGCCGGGCGTGCTGCCGCCGGAGCTACGGCCGGGCGGCGCCGACGTCCGCGATGTCTTCCTCGTCCGCGATGCCATGGGTACTCCCGAGAAGGTCGTCCTCGTCGTCGAGGGGCTGTCGTGCTGGTCCGTTCAGGAGCCGGTCGACCGACAGGTAGCCCGCGGGCCACCGCGCCAGCAGCAGGCTGGTCAGCAGCAGCGCGCTGTCGCGAACGATCTCCTGGGTGTAGTGCGTGGGTGCCTCGGACGTCAGATCGCCGCCCGCGGAGAAGCAGCCGCAGTCGATGCGCAGGCCGCGGGCGGCCGCCGACGCGATCGCCGCGATGTAGACGGCGAACAGCACCGCCGAGATGGCGGCGGCCAGCCGGACGGTCAGGCCGACGATCAGCAGCACGCCGAGCGCGATCTCCACGAACGGCACGGCGTAGGCGACCGGGTCCACCAGCGCTTCGGGCAGGATCCGGAACGCGCGGACGGACCGCACCATGCCGTCCGGGTCGTTGATCTTCAGCGCGCCCGCGGCGAGCCAGAGGATGCCGAGGCCGACCCGCAGGACGGTGCTGGCCACACGGGCGAACCGACGCGTGCCCGGCGTCCCGGCGTCCCCTGCGTCTCCGGAAGCAACGGACGCCGCCGTGGTCCCGGTCATCCGGCGGCGACCAGGGCCGGCCGGCTGTCGCCGGTGGTCTGGACGGTGTTCGTCGTCCCGGCTGTCCCGGACGACCCTGGTGTCGCGGTCACCCTCGGCGTCGCGGTGACCCTGGGCGCGCTGGTCGCCCTGGGCGTCGCGGTCGCGGTCCCGTCGCGAGGGTCGGTTCCGAGGGTCTCGGCCGTGAGGACGGGAAGGTCCGCGATGTAGTCGGCCACCGGGGTGCCGGCCAGGTAGAGCACGCGGGCGCGGGCGTCCCGGCCGAAGGCGATGACCTGGCTGCCATGGGTGACCAGGACGGATCCGTCCGCCTGGACCTTCGGTGCCTCCAGCGGGACGCCGATCGCCTCGGCCTGGGCCTGCACGTCCTTGAACGGCCCGCGTACGCCGATGAAGGTCGAGTCGAACTGGCTGAGCCAGCGGTCGAGGACGGGAGCGGTGTCACGGTCCGGGTCGGTGCTGACGAACACCACCGAGACCTGGTCCCGCACCGACCGGTCGACCTCGTCCAGGGCCGCGGCGATGTCGGCCATGGTGGTCGGGCAGACGTCCGGGCACATCGTGTAGCCGAAGAAAAGCAGAGTGATCTTCCCTTGCGTTCGGGCGCGAAGATCGAAGGGGCGCCCGTCGGTATCGGTCAGGTTGAGCGCCGGCTTCGCGAAGCGTTCGGTTGGGACAACGCCGTGTAGTCCCCCGTCGGTTCCACCGGCGTCGACGATCGTCACCCCGGTTCCGTCGCCGCCGTTGGAGCAGGCGCCGAGTGTCGCGCTGACCGCGACGGTGATCCCGATCAGCAGCGCGGACGGCGTCCGCCTGCGACGGGTAGTGGAAAGGTAGCTGATGGTGGATGGATTCCTGGTCACGGACACCTGATTCCTGCGGAGATCTGGGCGATACCGACACACACCGCGCCGCCGGGCTGGCGTGGTCAGCGCGCGGCACCGTGTGCCGGGCAGCGCGCACCGCCCAGAGCTGAGCCCGCGACGGGGCCACGCCTGGGCAACGCCTGCCGGCGACGGTCAGACCACGGACATTCGGCCTGACCTCAGAAATCTGACGCCAGAGATCGGGCGTCAGCGGTCTGACGGCCAGCGGCCAGGCGCCAGCGGCCGGGCGTCGGGTTGGGCCTGGTGGGTGGGGAAGGGGCGCGCGGACGGATCGCGGCGCCTGGCGCCGGTCGCGTCGCTACGCCGTTTCAGCAGCTCGCGATGGCCGGCGGGCCTCGGGACGGCGTCGCCGCCCACGGGCGGTCGAGTGCGCGGAGCGCGTGTAGGCGCGGTGCGCGGACGATCCGGCGCGGCACCGGGACCAGTGCGACGGGAGCCCGCAGCGCGGACAGGCACGACCCGAGCGTCAGGCAGGCGGCGCGCAGCACCTGGCAGCCGCGGCTGGTCCACCAGGAGGCCGCGGCAGCCGCCAGGGCGTGGGCGAGCAGCACCGCGATGCCGTGCCCCTGCAGGCCGTGCCCCTGGAGGCCCTGGCCGTACAGCCCGTGGCTGTGGACGCCGTACTGGGACAGCCGCGCCGCGGCCGCGGCCAAGCCGCCGCTGTCGGTGGTCGGCGGGGCGCCGAGCGGTCGGCCGGCGAGCGCCGCCGCGAGCTGCCCGGGGGAGGCGAGCGCCCCACCGGGGCCGCTGCCGGGCGCGCAGAGCAGGCCTTTGAGCGAGGTGCCGCCGGGTGGCCCGGGCCGCCCGGCCCCGGCCGAGTGGGCTGAGCGGGCGAGATCACTACCGGCGCACAGCGCGACGATGGCGGCGACGGACAGCGCCACGCCGGCGGGCGCGGGTGCTTCGGTGTGCGCGGTCGGCAGGTGGGCCAGCAGGGCGAGCGCGACCGTGGGCACGGCGAAGGCCAGACCTGGGAGCACCGCGGACGCGAGGCGGTGGGCCAGGCCGGTGAACCGCGCCCCGCACCGGCCGACGTGCACGCCTTCAGCGTAGTGCCGCTCCCGGCCCGTCCGGATCGGGCCGACGCGCTTCCGGAGCCGCTCTGGTGGTCGTCGGGCGTGGCGCGTGCTTGTCGGTGTCCGCCCCGGGCGGCTGGACGTCCGCCCACGAGGGGGGTCGACCGATAAGGGGTCGGCGGGGACAACTCACACCGAGCGGTAGGGGCGCCCCGACCGGGGTGCTGACCAGGTTCGCAAGTGCCACCGGAGCGGCGCCGGTCATCTGGAACCCGCAGGTCCGCGGACATGGTCCGCCGTTTCGTCGCGCTGGGGAGGGGCTGGTCTGGCACGATCGAGTCGGGTCGTCAGCCCGACCCCGTCCACCCAGTAAGAGAACCGAGAGGGCGACATCGGTGCCGCAGGATCCGGCCGTCATCCAGCGTCAGATCGAACAGACCCGCGCAGAGCTGGCCGAGACCGTCGACGCGATCGCGGAGATCGTCAGTCCGAAGCGGGTGGCCGAACGAGCGAACGAGCAGGTCCGGGCCAAGGTGGCTGAGCTGCGCGGGCGGTTCGCCCCGGGTAGCGCCGCGCCGTCCGCGCTCGGTGCGGCGCCCGCCGGGCACCGCGCGATCGGGGCCGGCACGACTGAGAGCGGCACACTCGGCGGCGGCCTGCCGGGCACGGTCGGCTCGGCACCGGGTGCGGACGGCGCGGCGGGCGAGGGCGGCCCGACCCAGGTGGTGCGGACGGTTCGATGGGACAGGGTCGCGCTGGTGACGGCGGTGGTCGTGCTGCTCGTGGGGGCGCGCCGCCGCCGGCGCCGGAGGCGGTGACCTCGGAAGCGGTGACCTCGGAGCCGGTGGGCCAGGGGCCGGTGGGTCGCGAGCAGGTGACCTCGGAGCCGGCAGGTCCGGTGGTGGTTCCCGCCGGTCGGGTCACGCTGATCCGGCACGGCGAGACCGAGTGGAGCCGCACCGGTCGGCACACCGGGCACACCGACGTTCCCCTCACCGCCGAGGGTGAGCGCCAGGCCGCCGCGCTGCGGGCGGCGCTGGTGGGCCGGCGGTTCGTCCTGGTCGCGACGAGCCCGCGGCGCCGGGCGGCGCACACCGCCGAGATCGCGGGCCTGTGCCCGCCAGCCGGCGAGCCGGGAACCATCGAGCCGGGAACCATCAAGACACAGGCCGCTGGGACGCCGGCCGCGCTGTCGGACACCGCCGGGGCACAGGCCGCCGCGCCGGGAGCTGAGGACTGCGTCGTCTGGCCGGAGCTCGCCGAGTGGGACTACGGGGACTACGAGGGAGTCACCACCGCGCGGATCCGTGAGGATCATCCCGGCTGGACGGTCTTCACCGGCGACGTGCCGGGCGGGGAGACCGCCGACGAGGTGGGGCGGCGCGCAGACCTCGTCCTCGGCCGGGTGGTGCCGCTGCTCGCGCACGGGGACGTGGCGTTGCTCGGGCACGGCCACATGCTCCGGGTGCTGGTGGCGCGGTGGCTGGGCCTGCCCCCGACGGCCGGGGCCCACTTCGTGATCGAGCCGGCGGGAGTATCGGAGCTCGGGTTCGAGCACGAGAACCGGGTGCTGCGGCAGCTCAACGCCCGTCCCGCCCCACCGACTCGCTACTGATCGTAACCGCCGATCGTCCACGTGCGAGCCCGCCGATCCGGGTCGTCCGCGGCGTGCGGTCGATGGAAGACGAGGCTTGGTTGAGAGGGAGCGGGCCCGGGACCAGGTGGTCTCGGGCCCGCTCCGCTGCCGGTCAGAAGACCGGGCAGCGGCCGTCGAGGAGTGATGGTCCTCGAGGCGGTGGTCTCAGGTGCGGTGGTCCCAGTGGCAGGGGTCTCAGAGGTCGCCGCGGCGGCGCATCATCGCGAGCGCGGTCACCCCGGGCAGGATCGGCAGCCAGTAGCTGATCAGGCGGAAGACCAGGACGGCAGCGAACATGGTCGCCGCCGTGCCACCCGACGCGGTGAGCCCGATGACGAGCGCCGGTTCGATGGCCCCGACGCTGCCGGCTGTCGGCGCCGCGCCCGCGACAACCGAGCCGACCAGGTACACGGCGGTGATCGAGGCGATGCTCAGCCCGCTCTCGAACGACCACACCGCGCAGGCGAGGCCCATGACCTGTGCGGCTTTCGTGGCTGCGGTGCTGGTCACGAGCACGACCGTCCGGCCGGGCGAGCGGGCGAGCACCGCCAGGTGCGCGCGGAAGCCCCGCAGCGCGGGCCGCAGCCTCGTGCGCACCCGCGGGTGCGCGGCGGCGGTGCCGATCCCCACACCGACCACGGTGAGCCCGGCCGCGACGGGGCCGGCTCCGATCCCGTTCACCGTCATCCGGACGGGCGCCGTCACCGCTTCGCCGACGCCGGAGCCGCGCAGGGTGCCGGCGACGAGCGCGATCCCGGCCAGGTGGACGAGGAACGCGGCGCCCTTGATCGACGCCACGGCGGCCACCGCGGCGGGACGGGTCATCCCCCGGCGTTCCAGGAAGCGCAGGTGCACGGCGATGGCGCCCAGGCCCGCCGGGACGACTCGGTTCGCCGCGGCCGCGGCGAGCTGGGAGGCGGTGGCCGTGCCCAGGCTCATCCGCAGCCCGCTCGCCGCCCGCACGCTCACGCCGTGCGCCACGTAGAAGAGCACCGAGGCGAGCAGGCAGACCACGAGCCAGTGCCAGCGCGGCGCGGGGACGTCGGAGAGGGTGCCGAGAACGTCCGAACGGAACCGGGTGCCGACGAGTGCGCCGACGGCGCCGACGACCACGACGGCGGCCAGGACACGCAGGCGCGTCCGGCGCAGGCCGAACCCGCGGGGGGCCCGGGTGAGCTCCACGGCGACGGCGGCGGCGCCGGTGGCGTCCACCCCGCCGAGCACCGCGGGCACGTCGGCCGGCGTGCCGCCGGTGCGCCCGGCGCGTGCGTCGGCGGGGGCGGTCCGCTCCGGCGGGAGCAGCGCCTCCTTGACGGTGGACCTGGCGGGTCGGGGCCCGCCGCGGCCGGACGTCGGACGCTCGCCATGGGCGGGAGCCCCGCGCTCGCCGACCCGTCGGTGACGGGGCAGTGTCGGCCCGGGAACAAGCGGTGCAGCCGCGGCGTTGTCGGCGTTCAGCGCGACCGGGACGTTCAGCGCGACCGGGATCTCGATGTCTACCCCCAGTGTCCGGAAGCCTCGCCGCTCACGCTACGGCRCACGCCTGAACGACACCTGAATGTGCTTCATTGTGCRGCTGGCCGAGCAAGGTCGCCGACCGGGGAATCAGGACGGACGAGACAGCGGAGCGCACGGGCCACAGCATGGCGTAGTCATCCCCCCGCAACGCTGTCCGATGCCTACCGGACACACTGTGACGTGGCCGTATGCTCCCTGTGAAGGGCCCGGGAGGTGACAGTTGGATGGCCGTAACGGGCCCGTGGGGTGCCGCCGCTGCGGGCGGCGGCCGGGGGAGGCCCCGGCCGCCCCGAGGGCTCAGTGGGTAGACCCGTTCGGGGGGTGTGCCGACCCCCCGTCGGTGTACCAGCGGGGCTGGCGGTCGGTCAGCCAGTCGGTGATCGCCCGCCCGGCGCGCGCCGGGCGGAACTCGACGGACCGTAGCCGGGACGGCTGGAGGGTGACGATGTCGATGTCGTCGATCCGGCTGCCGAACTCCGCATAGCGCGGCACGGCCCCCGCGAAGACCACATCGATGCGCTGGGACGTCCCGCCGGCGGGGTCGAGATGCTCGACGCCGCCGACGAAGTCGAGGGAGCGCACCTCGAAGCCGGCCGTCCGGCGCAGTACGCGGTGCAGCACCTCCTCCACCCCCTCGCCCGGTAGGACGTGCCCGCCGAGCAGGAAGAACCAGGGCTGGCCGCGATGGTTGGCGACGACCACGAGATCGCCGAAGGTCAGGAAGACCCGGGCGTGCAGCGACCGGCCCGGCTGCGGCCCCGCGGGCACCGCCCGCGCCCCGGGCGCCGGCGCGTGCGGCCGCCGGGCGGCGTCGGCCGGGCTCATCGCCCGACCGCCTGGACGGCGAGCGCGCCCGAGCGAAGCCCCAGCGTGTCGGCGGCGTCCTGGACGACCCGCCGCTCGGCCGGATCGAAGTACCCGTCGGCCCGGCCGATCACCGCCCCGATGCGCAGCACCGCCCACGAACGAACCGGGTCACCGCGGACCTTGCCGATCTCGCGCATCGCCGCGCGGCGGCCGGCGGCGAGATCCGAGCGCAGCCGGGCGACGTGCAGGTCGAACAGCAGCTCCAGGTCGGCCCGCGGGTAGTCCGCCAGCACGTCCTCGGCCTGGATGGACGCGGCCATCGCGTCACGCTCGGCGGGGTCGACATGCCCGTCGGCGGCCGCGACCAGTGCGCACATCGCCACCGCGGCGTCCCGGAACACCTCGCCCCGCACGTCCTCGCGGCGGGCGGTGAGCTGGGCCCGCAGGGTCCGCACCGACTGGCGCAGGCCGGTCCACCAGGGCTCGGCGTCCGCGACCGCGAGCCCGCGCCAGGACGGCCACCGATCAGCCCACCACGACATCGCCGCGTGGCCGACCGCGGGTGGCTGGATCGTGAGCGCGGGCCCGGAATCGCTCTCGTAGGGGCGGACCAACGTCAGCCCCCGGGGAAGCGCGTGCCCGCCGGCGAGTCCCGCCGGCTCGAGGGTTACGGCGTAGAGCACGGTCAGGGTGTGCGCGGACGTCGTCCCGTCCGTCGTGGCCGCCGTCTCCGCGGGTGTCCTGTCCGCGGGCGTGTCGCAGGGTGTCCTGTCCGCGGGCGTCGTGTCCCCGGGTGTCCCGTCCGCACGGGTCCTGTCCGGGGTCGCGTCCGTGGGTGAGCTGCGTGGGCTGGGTGCCGGGGCGGGTCGCCACGCCTCGCTGTGCTCGACGCAGCCCGCGAAGACGGGCCGCCCCGCCGCGGACAGGGCGGCCCGCAGGATCCGCTCGGCGGCGTCCAGGGACGACTCGCCCAGCCGGGCGGAGCCGCCCGGGAACCGCGGGCCCGCGGTGTCGTCGGCGCGGACCAGTAGACCGCCGTCGACCTCGATGAGTAGCGCTATTTCCAGAGAGACCTGTGTCGACATCGGCATGCCGCCCCCAATCGTGACGCCCCGTCGTCACCTGGCTGCTGATACGCCGCCATCATCCACCTCCCCCCGAAGATTTCGCCGCACTATGGCCGAATGGTGGCACGGTGTCGCGGATCCGGGTCGCCGGACGGCCGCCGGGCGTGGCCGAAGGCGGGCGTCGCCGGGCCGTGGGGGAGCGGCCGCACACTGGACCGGCGTCGACCGTGACGCGCCGTGACGGCCCGCCTGCTTGCCGGTGGGGCCGTGTCGCGGTGCGCTGGGCCGGGCTGGCACGGCTGCTCTGGCGCGCGGCGGCCGGGGCGGCGCGCTGCCGGGTTGATGTGGGCGGGCCGGTGTGTGGTCCGTGGGCGCGGAAGGAGGGACGTAATGTGGGCGGCTTTGTCGCGCGGCTACGAACGGGTGATCGTCGAGCCTGGGAAGCAGCCGTTGCTGGCGCTCCTCGTCGCGTTCATCCTCACGTTCCTGTTCATCCGGCTGAGTGTGCGCATGATCCGTGCGGGCGTGCGCTGGTGGCCGGGCAACGTCGCGGTCGGCGGGGTGCACGTCCACCACGCCATCTTCGGCATCGCCTTCGTGCTGCTCGCCGGGGTGGGCGCGTTCTCGCCCGCGGGGGGGCGGTCGCCCTGGTGGGATCTGCTGGCGATTCTGTTCGGCGTGGGCGCGGCGCTCATCCTCGACGAGTTCGCGCTGGTACTGCGGCTGAAGGACGTCTACTGGTCCGAACAGGGCCGGATGTCGGTGGACGCGGTCATCCTGGGCGCGGCGTTCACGGCACTGCTGATCGTCGGCGCGACACCACTGGGCGTGGACGGCCTCGACACCGGAGACCACCTCGCGCTGTGGGACCTCATCATCGTGCTCGGCATCAACATCGTGGCGGTGAGCTGCAGCTTCCTCAAGGGCCGCGTCGGCTTCGGCGTCGTCGGCCTGCTCATTCCGCTGGTCGCGGTGGTCGGGGCGGTCCGCCTGGCGCGGCCCGGCTCGGCCTGGGCGCACCGGCGTTACCCCGAAGGGTCCCGCAAGGCCGAGCGGGCCGCCCGGCGCGCGGCCCGGTTCGCCGCCCGCTGGCGGCCGCGCCGGGACAGGCTCTTCGACCTGATCGCCGGCCGTCCGGACGACGAGACGGATCACGCGGGTCGCGGGGACTCCGGCCGGGGGAGCCAGCGGCGGCGCTGAGCGGCCGCGGGCGAGCCCGCCGCCCTCATCTCAGGACGCAGCCGATCGTCGCCGCCTCCCGGACGGCCGGCAGCTCGAACCAGACCTGCTTGCCCGGGCCGGTCGAGGGCGGATCGTCGACGACACCCCACCGGCTGGCGAGCGCGGCGACGAGCTGCATCCCGCGGCCGGACTCGTCGTCGTCCTGGGCGGCCTTGAGTACCGGGCGCAACGAGCTCCCATCGCTCACGGCGACCCGGACCTGCTCGCCGCGGCACTCGATCGACACGCGCAGCACCTCACGGGCTCCCACGTAGCGAACGGCGTTCGTGACGACCTCGCTGACCAGCAGTCTCGCGACTTCGGCGGCGTTGCCACAGCCCCACGACACGAGCAGATCGGCGACCAGCCCGCGGGCTTGCCCGGCCGCCCGGGGATCGGCGGGCAGGTCGAAGCCAGCGGTCAGAGCTTCGGCCACGCATCACCTTCCGGGCGGTTGTCCGTTTCCGGTCTGCCCGCGTTGCCACGGCCGGGCCGGCGTCGCGTTCCTCCCACCTCCGCGTGGACCTCAAACCTGATTGGCGTGGTCCTGCCAGACCGGAGGTGCGAGACACAGCCTGGCCCGGGTCCGGTGCGGGGTGGTCGCGACTCGCCGCAACCCCCGATGACCGCCCTGATGGCGGTCGGCGGTCAGATGACGTCGATGCCGTCGAGCACCGAATCCTTGCGCGCGAGCCAGGCCCTCGTGACGGCCTCCACCTCAGGGCTCAGCGACGGGTCCGAGGCCTGGTCGCGGCCGGGGCCACGGTCCGCCGGGCCTGGGCCGGCCGGGCCGCGGGAACGGTCCGCGCCGACCGCGCCGACGTCGGGACGTCCCGGGCCGCCGGACCCCCGCTGGCCGTTCGGCTGATGCTGGCCGTTCTGGCCGCCGCCATACCCGTTCTGACCGCCGTGCCCGTTCTGGCTCTGACCGCCGTGCCCGTTCTGGCTCTGACCGCCGTGTCCGTTCTGGCTCTGACCGCCGTGTCCGTTCTGGCCGTTCGGGCCACCGTGCCCGGGCTGGCCGCCTTGACCGCCCTGGCCGCCGTCGCCGTTCTGGCCACGCGGGCCGCGCCCGACACCGGCCCAGGAGTCGTCGACGGAGATGGGACGGCGCTGCTCGGCGGCCTGGCTGCTCCACGGGGAGCCCTGAGGGCGCGGCTGGTCCGGGCCCGCGTGCCGGCCGCGCGTGCGCGCCGGGTCGGAGGTGAGCCGTCCGACGGGCGGCCGGGTTCCACGTTCGGGGCCGCGGACGATGTCGGGATGCCGCGGCGGCGGTGGTCCGGCCGCGGCGGCCGCCTGCCCGCGCGCCAGCTCCGCGGCCCGGGCGGCGGCGATGCTGGCGGGCAGCATCTCCACCGGGCCGGAGATCGGCGGCGCCTGCCGGGACGTCGGCACCGAGAAACCGTCGGCCTGGGCCGCCGGGGCCTCGACACCGTCAGGACGGGCCGGAGCCCGGGACGGCTCGGACCGGGACACGCCGGCCGCGGGCTGGTGCTGCGCCGGTTGGGACTGCGCGGGGTGGGGCAGGGGGCGGGACGGATCGCCCGGGTGCTGGGCCCGTCCGGGCATGCGGTCACCGAGCCCGGTGGAGACCGGGCCCGTGGACCGGCCCGGGCCCGTTGCCGCGGGCTGGCCGAACAGGCCGGGCCGCGCGATCGGGCCGGACTGCTCCACCTGGCCCTGATAACCGGGACGGCCTGGCTGCCGGCCCTGGCCGGGCTGCCCGGCGTAGCCAGGCTGCCCGTTGCTGTGGCCAGGCTGCCCGTTGTGGCTGGGCTGCCCGTTGTACGCCGGTTGCCCGTTGTAGCCGGGCTGGCCGTTGTATCCGGGGCGCTCCATCGGCCCGGTCGGCGGGCCGCCGGCCGGGCCGGCGGCGGGGCGGTGCACGGGCGGCCCGCCCGGGCGGTTGAACCCGGGCGCGGGCGGGCTGCCCGGGCCACCGGGAAGCTGCTGTTCGCGGGCTCGCTCGAAGCCGGGGGCCGACATCGGACGTCCCGGCTGCCCGGCGGTGCCCGGCGGCGGCCCGGCTGCTTGGAGCCCAGGTGGCTGGAAGCCGGGTGGTTGGAGCCCCGGCGGTTGGAGGCCGGGTGGTTGGAGGCCGGGTGGTGCGGAGCGGCGACCGGTGTCGGCGGGGGGCGGCCCCGGCCGGCCGGGTGGGGCCTGCTCGCCGGGCGGGCCCCCGCCGACCCGCGGCGGCATGCCGGCGCCCGGACGGCGGATCCCGGCCAACGGGTCGCCGAATACGGGGGTGCGGGCGGACGCGCCGTTGCCCGCGCCGCCCAGGGGCGTCCCACCCGTTCGCGAGCCGCCGGTGGGCATCCCGCCGGTGGCCGCGGCCGCGGCCGCGGCCGGCGGAACGGCGGCCGGCGGGCGCGTGCCCGGCGGCATGTCGGACGGATACGACGGCGGTGGCATGGAGGGTGGCAGCGGCACACGGTGCGGCCCGGTCGGCCGGGGCGCGGCCATAGGCTCGTCCGCCGGGCCGGGGGCGCCGCGCTGCCGGACCGGGTCCGTGCCCCGTGGCAGTTCGTGCGGCATCGTCGACTGGCCGGTGCTGGTCTGCGTGGTCGTCGAGTAGGAGCCCGTGTCGAACGGTGGTGGCGCGACCGCGCGAACGTCCGGCCGGCGCTGGTCGGCGGGGCCTCCCGCCGCCGCGTGGCGGGGGTCGGCCGGGCGCCCGTCCGCCTGGCGGCCGTCGCCGGACCGCGTGGCCGGGGCTTCGGGCAGCGGCCGGGGCGTCACCTCGTCCTCGGTGGCCGCTAGCTCACCGGTGATGGCGACGACGGTCGCGCAGGGCCAGAGCCGGTCACAGCTGAGGCAGAGGTCGAACTCGTTCGGTTGGTGCAGGTCAATCAGTGTGATCAGGGAATTGATGTGCTCGACGATCCGTGGGCCGGCCAGTACCGGTCCGTTCGCGATCATCTCGAGTTCCGAGCGCAACTGACCGTGGTACCGCTCGACGTCGACTACGCGCGGATCCTCCATCGAAGGCAGCATGCACCATTGCGGGCGGAAACGTGCGGGGGGCACCACCACTGCGGGTAACTGGTGACCTTGTCCTCACTATGTGCGTCCGCCGTTTCCACAGATAGCGAGTGCTGTGTGCACCTGCCGCGACAGAGTGGCGATAGCGGTGCGCTCCGTCGGAGCTCCCGTCACACAGCGCCCGCGCTCGGTCGGATCGGTCCGGCCCAGATGGGCCAGCGCCGGGCCGGCTGGCGTCAGGTGCGGTCGGGCCGGACCTCGCCGTCGCGGCGGACCTGCCGCATCAGCCCCTCCTGGAGCCGTGCGAACTCCTCGATATAGGGACTTTCCACGCCTGCGGCGCCGCCGGTGTCCTTACCGCCCTGTGAGCGGTCGAAGACCGGCTCGAAGCCGGCGAACTGGCCGTTCTGGCCGGGCATCCGCTCGTTCTGGCCGTCGAAGGCCGGGTAGTGGCTGCCGCTCGGGGGCGGCGGAGGCGGCGGGGTGCCCCGTTCCTGCTGGCCGTCATAACCACCGGGCCCGTACGACGGCAGGTTGCCGGCCGCGGACGGCGGGCGCTCCGATCCGTTGTCGAACGCCGGATAGTGGCTGCCATTGGACGAAGCGGCGCGCTCGGGCGTGCCGTCGTAACCGAAGCCCGCTCCCGTCCCGGTGCTTCCGGAACCGATCGACAGCGGCGTCGATCCGCGCATGCCCTCACCCGAACCGATCTCCGGCTGCTCGGTCGACAGGAATCCGTCGGAGGCCGGGTAGATCCGCGCCGAGAGGCTGACCGACATCGGGTCACTGCCGTACGTGATGACGTCGACCTGGTCCTCTGGCCCGATGCCGCCGTTTCGAGCGAGATCGACGAACCGGAAGAGGTCCGCCCAGCGCAGCCCCTCAAGGTCCACACTGATTCTCAGCGCCATTGGTTTGCCCCATCCCTCGGCTCGTGCGTGTCGACGGTTACCTGGCTTCCGACGCGGACGCTTCTCCTGGAGGCCGGGCTCCCCCCCCGGCGCCTCTGCGCGGCCGGCCGTGTAGGGCCGGGCTGCGATGGGCGGCAGCTTATACCGCGTTGAGGTGGCATTCCCCATCCGGGCTGGTTGATATGCCCGTGTTCGCGGGTGGGGGTAAGGCGTGGGATTCATCTGTGTGTCGGGGCGGTGTACCTGGGTGCGAGCGAGATCGCGGCGGATGATCCGCCCGCTCGCCCGGCGACGAGCGTGAGGGCTGGGATCCGCTGTGTCGCCGCCGGCTGGCGGGCAGTTTGATTTCCCGGCGGGACGGCCCCGGCGGCACCGCACGGCCTGCTCTACCGGGAAATCGGAAGCATCGGGCCGGTCCCGCCGCCGTGGACGAGTAGGGTCCGAGCGTGTGAGCGTAGTTTCCGGCGATGTCAACGGTGTCGGGGGCGCGGCCGGCATCGACGTGTCCGGTGGTTCGCTGCCCATCCGGCTTCTTCATGATCGGGTGTTGGTGCGGCCGCGGGAGGATTCCGCGGACCGGCGCTCGAAGGCGGGCATCGTGATCCCGGCCACCGCGCAGATGGGTAAGCGGCTGGCGTGGGCCGACGTGGTGGCCGTCGGCACGGCGGTGCGCACGATCCAGGTGGCCGACCGGGTGCTCTACGACCCGGAGGACCGCGCCGAGGTCGAGCTGCACTCGACCACCTACATCCTGATGCGCGAGCGTGACGTGCACGCCGTGGCCGCCGAGCGGCTCGACGACGGGCTGACCGGCCTCTACCTCTGAACCGCTGCCGCTGATCCGTCCGAGCGCGCCGGGGTACCTCCGAGCCGCGCCGGCGTTCTCGCGTCGGCCGACCCACCACCGACGGGCGGTGTGTGGCCGGTCGCCGTCGCGGCCCGGTTCGCCCCATGACAGACCGATCGTGCCGACGGTGCCGGTCATCGCGGGGCCATCCTGGTGGTCCGGAGCGTCCGAATGTGGCGGGAGTGACACCGCGCCGGGCTGCCCCTGCTTGGTGCGGACACTCCTCGGCCCGTATCCTTCGCTCGGCTCTGGAGATCCGCGTTCCGAACTGGTGGCCGTGGGTACCGGCTCCAGGTGCGGGGAACGCGGACATCTGCTTGTCGCCCACTTCTCTGGCCAGAGCCACTGCGTATTGTGATCAGCCGATGTCGTTCGGGTACCGCACATGGTCGATCCGGTGGTCAGGGTCGGCGCCGGTGTCGACAGGCCGCGGTCTGTGAGGACGAGGAAAGGTAAGGAGACGCATGGCTCGTGACTTCGACGCTCGGCGAAGCACGGATGTCGAGGAGGACGAGCTCCAGGAGCAGAGCCTGGAGACACTGAAGGCGCAGCGCGCCGGAGCGGCGGCCGACCTCGGCGACGATATGGATGCGCTCGAGGCGGAGCTGGACCTGCCCGACGCCGAGGTCAGGGACGAGGAGCTCGCGCTGAGGGTGCTGCCCCGGCAGGCGGACGAGTTCACCTGCACGAGCTGCTTCCTGGTGCAGCACCGCAGCCAGCTCGCCGACCCACGCCGGGCGGTGTGCGCGGACTGCGCGGCCTGACACGCGCGCGGCCCCGGGCAGGCAGGCATGAGCGATGGACGTCCATCGCATGACGCCGGACGGGCGGTTCCGGGAGCGAGGCCCTTGCCAGGCCCGCTCCCGGAGCCGTCCGCACGCCGGATGGGTGCGGTCGCGGCCGCGATCCTGGCCGGGTGCCTGACGGCCTACTACGCCCTGCCCGTCTACGGCCACGGCGGCGGGCGGTGGTTCCCGCTGCGGGTGGGGCTGTTCGCCCTCGGCCTGATCCTGACCGGATGCCTGCTCGCCAGGCAGGTGGTCTTCGCCCGGCACGTCTCTGCCGCGTGGGTCCGCGCGCAGTGGCTGTTCGCCGGGATCTGCGTCACCGTCGTCCTGTTCGCCGCCGCCTACTACGCGCTGGCGGTCGGTGCGTCCGCCCAGATCTCCGGCATCCGGACCAAGACCGACGCGCTCTATTTCGCCGTCACCGTGCTGACCACGGTCGGCTTCGGGGACATCCACGCCACGGGTCAGGCCGCCCGGGTCGTCGTCACCGTCCAGATGGGGTTCGACGTCCTTTTCGTGGCGACCGCGGCCTCGGCGCTGCGCGCGTCGAGTTCGGCTCGCCGGGCGGCGCGCGCGTCCTGAGGACGGCGCGTACTTCTTTCCGACACCGCTCTCGCGCCCGGTTGCCGGTGGCTCGAAGTAGCTGTACCACTACCCTGAGTTTGGGAAGTGGGGGTGAGCGCGTGGCCGGCGCGGACGGACCGGACGATCGTTTCGGAACGCCCGGGTCTGCCATGCCCCGGGCCGGTGGGGGAGACGGGGCCGCCGCGCGGCCGCGCATCCAGCCGCCGCCGGCCGGCGACCTGCCGGTGGTGGGTACGAGGCTGGTCCCCCCGCGTCCGGTCGTCCCGCATGTGACCCGGCCGCGGCTGCTGGCGCTGCTCGACGAGGCGGTCGACCGGCCGCTGACCGTGGTGTGCGCACCGGCCGGCGCCGGCAAGACGATGGCGCTCGCCGACTGGGCGCGATCGGGTCGGCCCGCGCACCCGGTGGTCTGGCTGCGCGTCGACCCGATGCTCGGACGGCGTACCGCGCGCGCCGAGCACCCAGGTGGCGATCCGGTGGCCAGCGGGCCGCCGTCGCCGTCGCAGCCGGGGTCGCCTTCGTCCGCGCTGTCGTTGTTGCCGTTGGCGCGGAGCACGACGCGGTGGCCCGGTCCGCCCGTGTCCCTGTGGTCGCAGATCCTGCGCGGGCTCACCCGGGACGCCGGCCTGCCTCCCGGGGACCGTCTCGCGCACCTGGTCGCCGCGGACGCCTGGATCTGCCCTGAGCGCTTCCGGCGGGAGCTGGTCAACCAGCTCGCCGAGCTGCCGGCCCCGGCGGTGCTGGTCCTCGACGACGCGCACCTCGTCCGGGATCCCGATGATCTCGCCGGGCTGGAGCTGCTCGCGAGCGAGGGCGAGGGCCACCTGCGCATCGTCCTGTCGGGGCGGGCGCCGATTCTGCGCGTGCACCGGCTGCGCGCCGAGGGCAGGGTCACCGAGATCGGCCCGGCGGAGCTGGCCTTCACCACGGCGGAGACCGTCGAACTGCTCGCCGCCCACGGCCTGCGCGTCCCGCCCGGCGCGGCGGCCCAGCTGCGGCGCGCGACGGAGGGCTGGGCGGTCGGCCTGCGGCTGGCCGCGGCGTGCGCGGTGTCGAGCGGAGCCCGGAGCCCGGCCCCCGGCGCGCCCGCCGGCCGGGACGAGCAGTGGGCGCCGGCCCCGCCGGTCCCCGTCCCGGCCGACGTGGTCCCGGGCCGCGACGCCGAGCGCGCGGGCAGCGGCGTCCCGCCGGCCGAGCTCGACCCGTCCCGCGCGGGGAGCGGCGCTCTGTCGGCCGAGCTCGACCCGTCCCGCGCTGCGCGGGCGGCGATCGCCGAGTTCCTGCACGCGGAGGTGCTGGAGGAGTACCCGGAGCCCGTCCGACGGTTCCTGCTCCGGACGAGCGTGCTGGAGCGGATCAGCGCCCCGCTCGCCCACGCGGTCTCCGCGGTGGCGCCCGCGTCCGCCCAGACATCCGCGCACCTGCTCGGTGAGCTCGCGCGCCCGGGCGGCTTCCTCGTCCGGCTGTTGGACGGGCCGGCTGCGACAGCTCACCCGGGTGCCGGCGACCACCCGGACGACGGGGTGGGCGGTCCGCTCCCGGCGGCCGTCGCCACGTTGCCGGACGGCCGCCCGGAGTATCGCCTCACCCAGGAGGCCACGGCTGAGACCACGCAGGAGTGGTACCGGTTCCATCGGATGTTCGCGTCGATGCTGCGCGGTGTGCTCGTGCGTGATCCGGAGGAGGACCCCCGCGAGCTCAACCTCCGCGCCGCCCTCTGGTTCGCCGCGAACGACCGCACGCCCGACGCCGCCCGTCACGCGTCGCGGGCTGGTGACTGGTGGTATCTCGCCTGTCTGCTCGTCGACGGCCCGGCGCTGGTGGACGTCCTGTTCGGACGCTCACCCGAGCTCGATGCGCTGGTCGCCGGGCTGCCCGCCGCGGCGGCGGGGCTGTCGGCCGAGTGCGATCTCGTCCTGGCCGTCGCACAGCTGCGCTCCGGCCGGCTGGAGGCCGGTTCGGCCAGCCTGTCCTCCGCGCGGGCGCAGCTGCCTGCGGCGGGGTCGGGCCCGGCGGCCGCCCGCCGCCGGACGCTCGTCGACCGGATCGACATCGTGGAGGCGTACCGTGCCGAGCTTGCCGGGGAACCGGCGGCGATGATCGCCGCGGCCCGGCGGCTGCAGCGTTCCGGGCCGCCGGGTGGCGCGCCCGCCGGGACGGCACCGCGTGCGGGCGCCGCCGCCGGGCCGGCACGGGCATCCGGGGGCGATCCGGACGCCGCGGCCGACCGGGCTGTGATCGACCGGGCTGTGATCGAGCGGGCTGGGGCCGAGCGGGCTCCGTCGAGGCCCGGTCGGGTGCCGGACGAGCGGGCCCGCGCGCTCGCGTTGTGCGCGCGGGGCCGGGGCGAGCTGTGGCTCGGCCGGCTGGCCGTCGCCGCCGGCCTGCTGTGCGAGGGCGCCGAGGTGGCCCGGCGGGCCGGGCTCGGCGGCGTCGAGGTGTCCTGCCTGGGGGCACTCGCCCTCCAGTACGCGCTGCGCGGCCGGCTGCGCCAGGCCGAGAGCCACCTGTACGCGGTGGTCGGCACGGCGGCCGACCCGTCCGGAGCACTGGCCGGTCGCTCTGGTGCGCTGGCCGGCCTGCCCGATGCGGCGACCAGCGTCCCCGGCGGGGCACGACCCGGCGAGCGGTGGGGCACCCCCGGACTGCCCGAGGCGTATCTGGCCGCCGTGCTGGTTCACCTGCAGCGTGCGGAGCCGGTCGAGGCCGACCGGTGGCTGGGCGCGGCGCGGATGACGATCACTGCCGCCCACCCCGCGTTCCTCGGCGGGATCGCCGCGATCTGCGCCGCGCGGCTGCGCCTGCTCGACGGATCACCCGACGAGGTGCGCGCGGCCCGGCGGATGCTGCTCGTCGCCAGGACCGGCCCGATGCCGCCGCTGTGCGTGGCGGCCAGGCGGGCGGCCGAGGCGGACCTGCTCGTCGCCGCCGGTAATCCGGAGGCGGCCCGCCGGCTGCTGCTGCGGGACGCCGACCGCGCGGCCCCGGACCCGCAGACCCAGCTCGCGCTGGCGCGCTGCGCCCTGGCCTGCGCCGACGTTCCCGCGGCGGAGGAGGCGCTCGCCCCGCTGCTGCGGGCCGACGACGGCGGCGCGGGACTCGTCGCGGCGTGCGTGCTCGGCGCGGTCGCGGCCGCCCGGCGTGACGACCACGCCCGCGCCGGTGGCCTGCTCGCCCGGGCGGTGGCGCTCGCCGCGGACGAGGGCATGGTCGCGCCGTTCTTCGAGGCGGGGACGGAGGCGCTGGCGATGGTGCTCGCCCATCCCGGGCTGACCGACGCCTATCCGGCCTTCGTCGCCGTCCTCACCCGGTCGGGGAGGCCCGGGCCGCGGCCGGTGCCCGTGCCGTCGCGGTCCGCGGCGCAGGGGTCCGCGTCGCCTCGGCCTGCGGCGTCGAGGTCAGCGGCGTCGAGGTCAGCGGCGGCGCACGCGGGGCCCGGCGCGTCGGGGCAGGGGAGCGCGCCGCCTCGGGCGGGCGCCCGGGCGCCCGCCGCGTCAGGTGCTGGGCCGGTGGCCCGCACGGGGGAGCCGACGGACCTGGTGGTCGGGCCCGATGTCGTCGTGCCGCAACCGGCTTCGCCGATGTCGCAGCGGTCCCGGACCACGGTGCCGGCCGCTGGGCCGGGGCGGCCGGCCGGGTCGTTCGCCGGCCCGGATCCGGCCCGGCCCGGCGCGCCGGGCCGGGCCGGCGGCGGTCGGGACGTCCGCAACGGCGTCGACCGCGGCATCGGTATCAACGACGGCGGCCTCAGCCGGGATGGCAATGGCGTCGATGGCGACGGCAACCGCGTCGACGGCAACCGCGTCGGTGGCGACGGCTTCGGTGGTGGTGGCGGGGGCGTGGGTGGGCTCGGGTCGCCCCGGGGGCCGTGGCGCCCCGATGGCGCGCCCGTGGGCGGCCCCGGTGACGCCCGGCGCCGAGGCGGCCCCGGTGGTGGGAGCGTGGGTGGTGGGCCGCGCCCGGGGAGTGGGGAGCACCGGCCGGAGCCGGCCGAACGGCTCAGCGAGCGCGAGCTCGCGGTGCTCAGCTACCTGCCCACGATGCTCACCACCGCGGAGATCGCGGCCGAGATGTACGTGTCGGTGAACACCGTCAAGACGCACCTCAAGAGCATCTACCGCAAGCTGGACGTCGCCAGGCGCCGGGACGCCGTCCACCGTGCGCGTGCCCTTCACCTGTTGTGATCGGCCACCTGTGGCGATCGGCATCTGTTGGGATCGGCACACGTCGTCAGCCCGCCGGGCGGTGTGTCTCGTCGGGCCATCCCGCGTCGTCGAGGTGCCACACGGCCCTCGGTGGCAGGTGACGGGCGTGCTCGCCGGGCTCCTCGGGGGTGCCCGCGGCGGGCTCGCCGCCTTGCGGCGGGCCCAGGTCCGGGCCGGTGTCGCACCACCCCGGTGCGACGTCTGAGCGGGGCGGACTCTCTCCGGCGCCCCACCACTCGGGACCACCTTCGTGGGGGTACCCGGGGTTGTAGACCCGCCCGGCGGGGCTGGGGAAACCGCTGGGGCCGAGGTCCTCCCACATGGCGGGGATGCCCGCGTGGGGATGTTGGCCCGGGGGTGGTCCGGCGGCCGGGAAACGAAATCCGGTTGGCTCCTCTGTCCCGAACCGTTCAGTGCCGGCCTGCGGCCAGAACCGCTCGGTCGTGCCATCCGCCGAGGGGGAACGCGGGGGAAACGGAGGAAGTGGAAGCGTCGCGGCAACGGCTGCCGGTCGGCGGCGGCGCGGCGGGCGTAGACCGCGCCCGAGACAGACGAGCAGGGTGGCTCCACCGGCCAGCATGATGATCGAACCGAGGACCCGCAGGTCGATGCCGGTCAACCGATAGGACAACGCATAGCGGAGCGTTGCGCCCGCGGCGATGAGGAAGATCGCGAATCCGGTCGTCACTCGCTTCACCTCATTTCGGCGGGCCTCGTGGGCCGACCGCAATGGTGATCGAATGTGATCGTCAAATATACGCTCGGTGAGAAAACTACCCTCTGTGGCAGGCGGTTACACGCGTGCAGCCGAAAGTGGAGGTGGTGGTCGGACCGGGCCAATTTGAGGGCGGTTGCTGGCACCTTTGGGTGGTGGAGGCGCTGCGTTGATGTGACTGTGCGTGTCACAGTCGTGACGATCAACGGTGTCCTGCGGGGAAATGACGCATGAACTGAGGTTCATTATTCACATAAGCGGGCCAGGCTTATCAGGCGTCAGAAAGTAGGCTTCGCGGACTGGCATCTGGGTAGTCGCGGCCCTAGGCTTGCCGAACATGTCCAGCTTGGCCGGAAATACGCCGGCTGATTCGCGACTACCGGCCAGTGACCTGGTGTCGGTCTGCCCCCGGAGGCATGTGTGACTGACCGAATGCTCAGCAATCCCGATGGTAGCCCCAGCGGCCATCCGGCCACCGGCCGGCTCGCCGTGACGATGGACACATCGGCGGGGGTTTCTCGGCCGCCCGGCGTGGCGGCCCCGCACCGGGCACCCACGATGCGGCACGCGCCGATCTCGGCGACGTCCGCGGTGGGCCACCCGGGCGCCCGTACCCGTCCCGGCGCGGTGGCGGCGGGACTGCCCGGCCGCGCCCCGGTCGCGGCCCGCGGGCCGCAGGTGCCGCGGGATCTGGCGCTCGGCGCGGCGGAGCTGCGCGGCGTGCTCCGCGTCGTCGAGGACTGCGAACGAGCGGCGTCGCTGCCGGCGTTCCGCGAGGCGGCGCTCGACGGGATGGCCCGCCATCTCGGCTACCGCCACTCGGCGTTCTTCCTCGGCTCGTCCCCGCAGGCGACCTTCCAGGACGCCCGCCCGACTGGTCGCGGTCTCGCGCTGCGCATGGCCGGGCCCTTCCTGGAGCGGTACCGCAGCCTCGAGGTCTTCAACGACCCGGAGAGCCTGCGACTGATGTGGGAGCGTGGCCTGGTAACGCTCGACGAGATCGGGGTGCCCGACCGGCCCGAAGTCCGGCTGCGGTTGGAGCGCTTCCTGCGCGCCCACGGGATCCACGCGAAGCTGCTGATCAGGCTCGCCGGGGGAAGCGGTGTCGGTGCGGTCGTCTCCCTGCTGGACCCGCGGCCCGGTGCCTTCGGGCCGCGTGACCGCGCCGTGGGCGCCGTGCTCGCCCGCCACCTCGGCAACCTGCTGCGCTTCTACATCCGGGTGAATCCGGGCCCGGCCGTGACGGCGAAGCTTTCCGCCCGTGAGCGCGACGTCGTCCGCCTGGTGGCGGAGGGCCAGTCGAACCGGCAGGTGGCGGAGGCCCTCTGCATCAGCATCGACACGGTCAAGCACCACCTGACGCACGCGCTCGTGGCGACCGGTTGCTCCAACCGCACCCAGCTCGCGCTCGCCTGGCAGCGTGAGATGGGCTCGATGCCGGCGCCGGGGCTGCCCCGCCCGTAGCCGGTGCCGTCGTATCCCGGCCAGCCGTGGTCGGGGCGCTCGCGGGTCCGCGGACCGGCGGCGCACGAGCGGGCGGTGCGGGTGCCCACCCGGTGCCGATCGCTCTCCTCAGCACAACCTGTTCATGATCGTCCGTGCGGGTTCGCCTGACCCGCACCCTCCGGGGGCACCGGCGCCCGGATAGCAACGCCCGGCCGGCATGCCCGGCAGGGTCGTCGGACCAGCCCACGGCCCGACATAGCCCGGACGTCGAGAGATCGGCGCCCAGGCGGAACGTACACCGGATCGCGCCCGCGCTCGCCCGGCGCGCGGCGCGTCCGAGGGCTCGGCCACGCGCCACGGCGCACGCGGACCGAGGCCGTCCGCACCCCCGACGGGAGACCGGCGGGACCGGGACCGCCCATCCCGGTCACCCGCCGCGGGCTGACGTCGAAGCAACTCGCGGTCACATGTTCGGCGTGGCGGGCCGGCCGGCGATCGGCCGGCCCGCCACGGCGGTCGCCGGTATGGAGCAGGTCGCCGGTATGGAGCGGCCCGCATGGAACCGGATGGATTGGCCGTCCGTTGTGACAGTTCGGTCGTCCTTCCTCGCGAAGTCCGGCCAGGCGCCGAGCCCCGCGATCGCGGCCCCGCCCCCGCCGTATGAGCGCCCCGCCTCGGTGGTGCGCGTGACAGGCCGTCGCGGCAGGTCGTGACCCCCTGACCCCCTGGCCGCGAGTGGACCGGTGTTCGGAGTACTCCGGTCGGAACCGTCCTTCTCGGCGCGCCGCCGATCGCTGCTGGTCGGCGCCTGCGCCTCGCCCGCCGACTGCCGGGCCGCCGCTGTCGTCGTCGCCGGCCGTCGCTGTGGTCGCCGTCGCCGAGTCGCCGTCGTGCCGCCGCCGCCGTCCGGCCGCGCCCTGACCCGGCACACCCTGACCCGACAGACCCTGAGGCGACGCGTCGGTGACCTGATGCGCTCCTGACCCGATGCGGCCCCTGAGTCCTGGCCGGGCATCCACGAATGACTCGGGAGAGTCGTCCGAGCACTCTGACGCAAGGACTCCCAGGCCGTGACCTGGCTCTAGTCACTTCGGGTGGTCTTGCCGCCTGCTCGGCATCGTCGCGGAATGCTCCCCGTGGTCTCGTGTGGCTTGCCCGGAGCCCGGGCGACATCCGTGCGGTGCCCTGATCGCGTCGGAAAAGCCCTTGTGAACTGGGTATTTGTCGCGATCGAGCGCGTTCGAGGGGGCGGATCCAAGATGGGCGAGAGAAATGGGCGGCGCTTATGCTTGCGGCCACTCGGTTATGGTGACTAGGTTGAACGGGCCATGTCACTGCGTATGTGGGGGTCAGAAGAGACGAGTCTGCCGACAGCACGCCCGTCCGGCCCAGGCTGGCGTCGGCGGCTGTTCCAGATCGTCACCGGAGGAACGGCTGGATGAATGTCATGTCATGGGATGGGATGCGGGTGCGGTCCGCCGTCGGGGCCGCGGTGCCGGTCCGGGGAAAGCCGGCACTGATTCCCGGTGGTTTCGGTCGCCGACGCTCCGCACCCGGACGGCATGACATGTCACTCTGTGCGCGCGCCGGAAAGAATCCTGGCGAGGTGCAGAATCGCAACCATTCCAGGCGTGTGTGCGGCATCGTCGCGGCGAACATCGGGTGTACGGCGAAACGCGTGCTGCCCGTGGAGCGGGACAACACGTCGGGTGCGGTCGGCCCCGAGATCGCCGTGGAGCGTGCCGTGCCGCGTTCCATGTGTTCGCCGGCGTGCGTGGGTGATGAGCGGGGGCACCTGATCGTTTCGTGGCGCGCCCTGGTTGTGGAGACCCCGTCCGGACGGGCTAGTATTTCGCGCACGTTCGCTGCCTCGGGTGAGCCGATCGGACCGGGCCGCAGTCACTACGACCGAATCGTCGCCGGCGGCGGGGAGTCCGGGCCGGTCGCCGGTTCTGTCCCTCATATGGAGTTGCACCTGCCTGATATGCCGATCGCCCCACGACGCCGACACCGGACTACCGCGAGGCGCGCGGATCAGCGGCGGTCTGTCGGCGATCTCTCCCGTGGTTCACCGGCGCCCGCCGGCCGAGCCCGCCCGAATCCGACCCCGGCCCGCCGGCCGGCGCCGACGGCATCCGTTCCCGGTCGTCGCCCATCACGGTGGTGCCTGGCCAGGAGGAGCATCCGATGAGCAGCTCGTTCAGCGCCCAACCGAGGCCCGCGGCGGTCGAGCCCGGAGACCGGGATCTGGTCGTCGTCGTCAGCCCGTTCGGTGAGCCCGCGCCGCACCTGGTGGCGGCGGTCGGCCACGCCGGCGGCCTGGGAATCCTCGATCTCGGCCTCGACCCGGCCCGCGGCCGGGAGTCGATGGCCGCCGCGGCCGCCTGGTCGACCGCGCCGTTCGGGGTCCGGGTCCCCGAGGGCTGCCCGATCGGCAGCGGTGACCTGCCTGCCGGCGTCGACACGGTGCTGCTCGGGGTGAACGCCCCGTGGACGGTGGCCGAGGCGGCCGGCCGCGGTCGGCGTGTCCTCGTCGAGGTGCTGTCCGTGGCGGACGCGATGGGCGCGCTCGAATCGGGAGCGGCCGGCCTCGTCGCTCGCGGCAGTGAGGCCGGCGGACGGGTCGGTGACCTCACGACGTTCACTCTGCTACAGCACCTGATCGCCGCGAAGGCGACACGGCGGGACGGGACCGTTGCCCCCGTGTGGGCCGCTGGTGGCATTGGTCCGGCCACGGCCGCCGCGGCGATCGCCGGCGGGGCGGCCGGTGTGGTCCTGGACTCGCAGCTCGCGCTCGTTCGCGAGATGGAGCTGCCCACCGAGATCGCGGCCGCCGTTCGCGCCATGGACGGCAGCGAGACCGCGCTGATCGAGGGCCACCGCGTCTACGTGCGCCCGGATCTGCCGGTCGCCCGGCTGGTCGGCTGGCCTGCCGGCACGGGTGCTCCCAAGGACGGCGACGAGCCGGCCACGGATTTCCGGGACACCGGCGGCGAGCTCGCCTCCGACGGCGCGCTGACGTCCGCCGCGCCGGCGGCAACAGCGCCGGCGGCCACGGCATCCACCGTCGGCGGCGAGCGGGGCCCGGTGGCACTGCGGCTGGGTGGGCGCGACCTGCGGGAACAGCTTCTCCCGGTCGGGCAGGACGGTGCGCTGGCGGCCGACCTGGCCGACCGGTACGTGTCGGCGAGCGCCGTGGTGCGGGCCGTGCGGGAGTCCGTGCGGACCGCCCTCGACTCGGCAGCGCGCCACCGGCCGCTCGCGCCGGGATCGCCGTTCGCGGCCGCCCGCGGGCTGCGCTACCCGGTCGCGCAGGGGCCGATGACCAGGGTCAGTGACCGGGCGCGGTTCGCCCGCTCGGTGGCCGACGGGGGCGGGCTGCCCTTCCTCGCGCTCGCGCTGCTGGACGGCGCCGCGACCCGGACGCTGCTGACGGCGACCGCCGAGCTGCTCGGCGACTCGCCCTGGGGCGTGGGGATCCTCGGGTTCGCGCCGCCCGAGGTGCGCGCGGCCCAGCTTGAGGCGGTGCACGAGGTGCGCCCGCCCTGCGCGCTGATCGCCGGCGGCCGGCCGGCCCAGTCGGCGCCGCTGGAGGCCGCCGGCATCGACACCTTCCTGCACGTGCCCTCGCCGGGGCTGCTTGACCGCTTCCTCACCGACGGGGCGCGCAAGTTCGTCTTCGAGGGCCGCGAGTGCGGCGGCCACGTCGGGCCGCGGGCCAGCTTCTCGCTGTGGGAGGCGCAGATCACGCGCCTGCTCGCCTTCGCCCGGGCCGCCGGCGACGAGCCGGGGTCACTCCAGGACGTCCACGTGCTGTTCGCGGGCGGCATCCATGACGCGACCTCGGCGGCCATGGTCGCGGCGGCGGCGGCGCCGCTGGCCGACCGCGGCGCGCGGGTCGGTGTGCTCATGGGGACGGCCTACCTGTTCACCGAGGAGGCGGTCGCCGACGGCGCGATCATGCCCGGTTTCCAGGAGGCGGCGATCGGCGCCACCCGCACCGTGCTGCTGGAGACCTCGCCCGGGCACGCCACCCGGTGTGTGGAGTCCGAGTTCGTGCACACCTTCCTGCGCCGGCGCGAGGAGCTGACGGCCGCGGGCGTGGCGCGCAAGCAGATGTGGGCCGAGCTGGAGTCGCTCAACCTGGGCCGGCTGCGGATCGCCAGCCGGGGCGTCCGCCGCGAGGGGGGCCAGCTGGTCGCGGTCGGGCCCCGCGAGCAGGCCACGGACGGCATGTTCATGATCGGCCAGGTGGCGGCCCTGCGATCGGACCGCACGACGATCGGCCGGCTGCACGCCGAGGTGACCGAGCAGGCCACGGCGCTCGTCGCCGAGCGGGCAGCCGAGCGGGCCGGCGGGCCGACCGGGCAGGTCGCCGCGCTGCCGGCCCAGCGCACCGCCGGGAGCACCGACGTGGCCGACGGCGACCAAGCCGAGCGCGCCGCGCGGTCCGTGGCCGCCGTGCGCGAGGCGGCGCGGTCGCTCGACATCGCGATCGTCGGTATGTCAGCGGTGTTTCCGCGGGCTTCCGACGAGAAGGACTACTGGGCCAACGTGGTCGGCGGCGTCGACGCGATAACAGAGGTGTCACCCGAGCGGTGGGACGCGGATCTCTACTACGACCCGGAATCGGTCGTGAAGGACGCCGGCCGGCGGACGCCGTCCAAATGGGGCGGATTCCTGCCGAGAATCCCGTTCGACGCGCTCGCCTACGGAATACCGCCGCGTTCTCTGCGCAGCATTGATCCGGGCCAGCTCCTCGCGCTGGAGGTCGCCGCCCGGGCGATTCGCGACGCCGGGTACGAGAACCGGCCGTTCGACCGCCGACGCACCTCCGTCGTCTTCGGCGCTGAATCAGGGTCCGACCTTTCCACGACGTATGGATTCCGCTCCGCGCACCGGGCCTGGGTCGGTGAGCTTCCCGCCGAGCTCGAGGAGCTCCTGCCCGAGCTCGACGAGGATTCCTTTCCCGGCCTGCTCGCGAACGTCATAGCAGGACGGGTGGCGAATCGGCTCGACCTGGGTGGCCTGAACTTCACCGTCGACGCGGCGTGCGCCTCCTCACTGGCCGCCCTGGACGCGGCGTGCAAGGAACTGTCGGCGGGCTCGTCCGACATGGTGCTGTGCGGGGGTGTGGACACACATTCCAGCGTCCATGACTTCCTGCTGTTCGCCTCGGTGCACGCGCTGTCTCCCGGGGGCCGTTGCCGCAGCTTCGACTCCAGCGCGGACGGCACCAGCCTTGGTGAGGGTGTCGCCGTCGTCGTTCTCAAGCGCCTCGCGGACGCGCGGCGCGACGGTGATCGGATCCGCGCCGTCATCCGGTCGGTCGCAGGCTCCTCCGACGGCCGGGCGCTCGGCCTGACCGCGCCGCGCAAGGCCGGGCAGGTCATCTCCCTCGAGCGGGCCTACGCGACGGCGGGAATCTCGCCGTCCGAGGTCGGCATGCTGGAGGCGCACGCCACCGGAACAGTCGTGGGGGACCGCACCGAGCTCGCCACGCTCACCGAGGTGTTCACCGAGCACGGCGCCGCCGTCGGCCAGTGCGCGGTCGGTTCGGTGAAGTCGCAGATCGGCCACACGAAGTGCGCCGCGGGCCTGGCCGGGCTGGTCAAGGTGGCACGCGCGGTGGAGACCGGTGTGCGGCCGCCGACGCTGCACGTGGACCGCCCCAACCCGTACTGGGAGCGGGAGAGCAGCCCGTTCTACTTCGACGACCAGGCCCGTCCGTGGATCGCGCCCGCCGGGCGCCGCCACGCCGGCCTGTCCGCCTTCGGGTTCGGCGGGACGAACTTCCACGTCGTCGTGTCGGCCTACGACAAGGCACCGGAGCCCGCGCACGGCCTGGACCGGTGGCCGGCGGAGCTGTTCGTGATCCGCGGCCGGGACCGGGCCGCCGCGCTGCGCCGGCTGGACCGCCTCGCCGAGCTGGCCCGCGCCAACGAGGAGGCAGGCCGGCCCTACCACCTGCGCGATCTCGCCCGCACCGCGGCCGAGGAGCGAGGCGGCCCGGTGCGGATCGCCTTCGTCGTCGACGAGCTGGACGAGCTCGCTGCCGCCCTCGACCGGGCGCGGGAGCCGCGGTCCGACTCCCGCCTCGGCGTGTTCGTCCACGCCGAGGACGAGGCCGGCGCCGCGGGCGGAACGGCCGGCGCCTCCGGTGCCACCTCCGCCGGTGCTGGGACGTCCGTCGCGGGCTCTGGCTCCGGTTCGGTGGCGTTCCTCTTCCCCGGCCAGGGCAGCCAGCGGCCCGGGATGCTCGCGGATCTCTTCGTGGCCTTCCCGCGCCTGCGCTCCCTGCTGGAGCTCGCCCCGGATGTCGCCGCCACGATGTTCCCCCCGGCCGCCTTCAGCGACACCGAGCGGGCGGCCCAGGCCGCGGCGCTGACCGACACCCGGGCGGCGCAGCCCGCGCTGGGAATGGCCGGGCTGGCCGTCCACGACATCCTGGCCGGGCTGAAGATCCGTCCCGACCACGTCGCCGGTCACTCCTACGGCGAGCTGGTCGCGCTGTGCGCGGCTGGGGCGTACGACCGGGCCGACCTCGTCCGCCTCAGCCGGGCCCGCGCCGACGCGATCCTCGCGGCGGCCGGCGGCGACCCGGGCACCATGGCCGCGGTGTCGGCGACGGCCGACCAGATCCGGGACGTGCTCGGTGCGCCCGCCGCCGACGGCACCGTGGCGGGAGTGGCGCTCGCCAACCAGAACGCGCCCCGCCAGACCGTGATCTCCGGGCCGACCGCCGACGTCGACGCCGCGGTCGGCCGGCTCAAGGACGCCGGACTCTCGGCCCGGCGCATCCCGGTGGCCTGCGCCTTTCACAGCCCGGTGATCGCCGGCGCGGCCCAGGCGCTGGCCGGTGAGCTCGCCGCCACGGCCGTCGGCGATCTCACGCTGCCGGTGTGGTCCAACACGACCGCCGCGCCCTACCCGCGGACCCCGGACGGCACGCGCGCGACGCTGGCCGGCCAGGTCGCGGCCCCCGTTCGCTTCGTCGAGCAGATCGAGGCGATGTACGCGGCCGGCGTGCGGGTCTTCGTCGAGACCGGGCCGGGCCGGGTGCTCTCCCAGCTCACGGCGAAGATTCTCGCCGGACGTCCGCACCGGGTCGTGGCGACCGACGCACCGGGGGAGCACGGCCTGCGCCGGCTGCTGCTCGCGGTGGCCGAGCTCGCGGCGGCCGGAGTGGAGATGGACCCGTCGACCCTGTTCGCGGGCCGCGACACCCGCACGGTCCCGGCCGACGGGATGCCGCGGCGCCCGGGCTGGCTGATCGACGGCGCGTATGTGCGGACCGGCCAGGGCGGTTACCTGCCCGGTGGTCTGCGGCCCGCCCGGCGGGTTCCGCCGGTCGCGCCGGCGGTGGGGACCGAGCCGG
>NZ_MAXA01000239.1 GCF_001854695.1 Parafrankia soli | reverse complement strand
CTCCTTCGTCGGTAGACGTGAGCAACCCCGAGGGACCTACCCCCGACCCCGGGGAGTCACCAGGAGCGGAGGCCCCGCCCCTTCATCGCATCAGAGGCCATCTGCCTGGAGCCGGCGAGGGGACTCGAACCCCTAGCCGCTCGATTACAAGTCGAGTGCGCTACCAATTGCGCCACGCCGGCCAGCGATCCCACGATACCGGACGGCTCCCGCGCCTCGGCCGATCGCAAGGCATCGCGCCCTCCGTCGTTGGCCGCCCACCCGACAGTAGACGATCTTGCTGGACGCGATCCCGCCGGCGCCCCTGACAGGGAGACCGGGCCTCTCGATCATCCCCTGCGTCCGGCGCCGGCGTGGTCGTATCCAGTTGCGCAGGTCAGGGCGGCATTCTGGAGCCTTTCGTGGTCCCCGGCGGAAATCAGCACAGTAAGAGGTGGCTTCCCCGCTATGATTCCGCCGTACCCGCCGCACCAGCGGGTCGGAGGGGGATGGACGTACGGTGCAAATGGAAACGACGACCGTGATGGTCGTGGATCTCGTGGGTTCGACCCGCGCCATCGCGTCGGTACCGCAGATGCGCATGGATGAGCTCATGGCCGAGGCTGTCCTACCGATTCGCCGGGTTGTCGAGGAGACCGGCGGGGAGATCATCAAGTTCACCGGCGACGGCTACATGACGGCTTTCCGGTCGGCCACCCGTGCGCTTCACGCTGCCGCCCAGATCGCCGATCTGYTCATCGCCGGCCCACGGCTGCCGATCGGCGAGTGGCTCGAGGGCTGTCGGGTCGCTATCCACACCTGCGACACGACCAGGTTCGAGGATGACCTGCTCGGCGAGGGTGTCGTCGTCCCGGCGCGGATGGAGAAGTACGTTCCGACGAACGCCGTGTACGTGACGTCGACCGTCCGCGATGCCGCGAAGTCGGCGGAGTTCGACTTCGAGCCGGTCAGCGAGCTCGTCCTCGGGGGGATACCGCGTCCCGTCCAGGTCCACCRCCTTGTTACCGAACGCTATCGCGGCATCGAGCGCGACACCTTCCTCACGGTGACCGATCTGGTCGGTTTGAACGCACTTGCGGCACGGGTTTCGTTGACCGCGTTGAATGAACGGCTTCGAGACTGGGTCTCTATTCACCGCGAAGCGCTGGGCGCGACCCGGGGCCGACTCCGGTCCGTCGCCGGTGACAATGTGTTGTCCACGCACGGCAGCGCGGACGAGGCAGTGAGTTTCCTCCTCACGCTCGACCATCTGGCGCGCGCTCGGAGAATTGCCGGTGACGACGGCCGGCCTCCGTTCACGTTCAGCGCGGTCATCGCGCACGGGGATCTCTTCGTCCCCGATTTCGGGCTGGCCGGCCCGCTGGTGAGCAGCACCTGCCGGACGTTACAGGTCCTCGAACCCGGCACGAAGATCATTACGGACGGGGTCTTCCAGGGCCTCACGTCGGAGCGGGGTGTCTTCGGCCCCGAGTTGGCCCCCGTCCCGGGCGGTCTCAAGGATGGCTACCGCCTGCTCATACATCCCGGAAGCAGCCTCGCGGACGGAGACGGCGAGCCGCTCGCCGCGGGGTGACCACCACCGCGAGGCTCCGACGGCCCCGGTAGACGACCCGTGTCCGGTGATCCACCGAGGCCCCGGGCCTGTGTTTCCAACCGCGTACATATTCAGGGCCACGCATGATTTTCCGGCCCGATACCGTGACGGATCAGCTCAGGCCCGCGGCCAGAAGGGCACCAATGAACAGACATCCAATATGTAGTGACTGATCGGCCAGGTAAATTCCGTTGAGGCCGCCGCTTTTCAGCTCGGCGAATCGGGCCGCTCCCGATCGGCGCAGCAGCCAGCGTACCGGCCACCTACGGTCGATAAACCCGTGTGTGACGATGGACCAGCCCAGCGCGGCTATCGCACCCGGAAGACGCAGTGGTACGTCTATAATCAGGAGACTCGCCAGGGCCGCAGCGACGCACAGATGGTAAGCGAATAGATGACCGGTCATGGCGCGGGCGGCGGGCCATCCGCGGCCGCCCTTCTCGGCCGCCTGTCGATCCGTCTGCGCGACATGATCACCTAGKTGATGGCCCGTAAATAAAGCAATGAACGCGGCACAGAACACCGTGGCATCAGTCATCGACGTGGCCCCCTCCCGCCGAAATAACAGTAGGGCACACCACGGCAGAAGATCGGGACTTCGGGCCGGAAGCGGCGATTTACGACGCTCCAGGCTGGCGCCCCGGGCAGCCAGCCGCTCGCACGTCCCACCCCCGRCCAGGAGGACAACGACACCGGGCCGGGTCCGCGTCCTCGAAATTTCGGAACATCCGCCATGGATAGGGCAAAAGCCCCGCTCCCGCATGACCCGGGAACACCCCGACCACAAAACTGTGGCGGGTGAGTGAGTCCATGGACTCACTCACCCGCCACACATCGAGCGGCAGTGCCTCCAGCCGGCGGGCACGACCGTCACCGGGTCGTGGCCGCGGCCCTCACCAGCCGGCGGGTGTGACTGGTCACCGGCCGGCGGGTGTGATCGTTACCAGGTGATGGGCGTGGTTGTCACCGGGTGGCGGTGGAGGTGACCGGACCGGAGAACAGGACGTTCCCGTTCAGGTCGTAGCCGGTCGCCGTTCCGGTGGAGCTGAACGCGTCCCGGCTGCTGAAGGTGGCCGAATGCCGGATGTCGATGGAACCGACCACCGTTCCGTTCGGGCCGGGCAGGGTCCGGACGAAGGAGTAGGTGAAGGTCTTCGATCCGGTCGAGTGCCAGGAACCCCAGAAGGTCCCGCTCGGCGTGGCGACGGCGAAGCGGCTCTTCGGCAGGAACAGCATCTGGACCGACTCGGTGGCGCCGAGTGCCGTCGTGGCCGTGCCCGTCCAGTAGCCCACCGGGCTGTAACCGCCATCATGGGAGGTCGTGCTCRCGGCTCCGGCGACCGGCGCCACGCCGACCGCCAGGGCGAGCGTGCCCGCCAGAACCGCCAGCAACAGCGCCGCCCGCGTGGAGGCGAGACGGACGCGAGGTCGCAACATACAGGTTCTCCTTTGCCGTGGACATCAAGGTGCCTGAACACCGCCGACCGGCTTGAAGAAGCCCCGGAAACACGGTTCCGCGTGCGCGCTCAGGCAGCGCCGCGCACGTGCGCGTATCCGGGACCAGGAAACGGGACACCACCCCCCGGCCGTGGTGTTGGGGGTTCGTGCCGGCATTGCTGGCAAGAACCCCCGACCACACGGCTGGTAGGACCCGTCGGTTACGGGACTGGGAAGCGGAACTCCGACGGAAAGCAACTGAAACCGGAGACATCGTCACCCAGGCAGAATGCGTGTGTCCAGTCCCCCGAGGGCGGATCGACCACACGCCAGTCGGCGCCGACCCAGCTCACCTCAACCCGCATCGTCGTCGTGACCGCGTCGCCGCCGTCCACAGAACGGGTGAGGAGGTATCGAATCGCCGCTTTCCTGGACGAATAGCGCTCGACTTCCCATCCGATGATCTGCACCTGGTACCAGGAGGTACCATTCGGTCCGCTCCCACCCCCCGGGACGGGCTTTCCGCCGACCGCGCCGGCCGCGCCCCCAACACCACCAGCACCCCCAAAACCCCCAAAACTGCCAACGCCCCCAACACCCCCAACACCCGTGGCGCCGACGGTGGAGGTCGCCCGGTGCGCAAGGTTGATCGCGGCGATGACGGCACCCAATGGTGAGCGCTCGAATCCCGCGACGACGTGCTCGCCCAGCACCCGCGGACCGGCGGAACGACTGCACGGCAGCCGTGCGCCGTCCGCGTGGTCATAGAAGAAGACGTCGGCCATGGTGACGGCACGATATCTCGTCCAGGTGCGGAGCAACAGGTAGGTGGACACCCCGAAGACGACCGCGGCCTCGGTCGTCAGCAGGAGGAGGGTCATACGATTCCCCCAGGCGCGATCTCCCGGCAGCCGGCGGGTGGTGGCAGGTCGGCCGGTGGCAGATCGGCGAGCTCGGGATGCCGGTCCGAGCCGGCGGCCATCCGGGCCGCGGCGAGCAGAGCCCGGGCGACCTGCGCCCATTCGCTGCTGTCACCGCCGACGGCACCCCGGATCGTCTCCAGGCTGTGCAGTTCGTGGGAGAGCCCGCCGGCCACGTAGGCCGGCATCCGCACCATGACTGCGGGGCGCTGGCTGTTCGGCGGATCCTCCACCTCGATGGGATGCTCCCAGTCGACATAGATCTCCATTTCGACGCCGGGTACCCGGCTTTTGCGCGGACGCGGCGCGTCGAGGTCATGGCTGGGCATGTCCACCTCCTGGCGTCCCCCCGGCTGATCAATCCGCTTTCCTGGTCGGGCCGGGCCCGTCATGGCTCGTCCGGCAGGTCGCCGGAGAGAGCCAGTTCCAGTGCGTGGCGCACAAGATGGACCAGGGTCGTCTGCGCGCTGTCCGGGCGCCGGGCGTCGCAGTACATCAGCGGCCGGTGCGGCGCCAGGTCCGCCGCGTTGCGGACCATGGGCAGCGGGTACTCGTAGGTGTTCGCGTCGAACCGGTTGACGGCCACCAGGAACGGGACCCGGCGGTTCTCGAAGAAGTCGATGGCGGGAAAGGAGTCTGCCATCCGCCGGGTGTCGACGAGAACGACCGCGCCGATCGCGCCGCGGACGAGCTCGTCCCACATGAACCAGAAGCGGTCCTGGCCGGGCGTGCCGAACAGGTAAAGGATGATGTTGTTGCTGAGCGTGAGACGGCCGAAGTCCATGGCGACCGTGGTGGTCGTCTTGCCGTGCACGGCGCTGGTGTCGTCGACGCCGAGGCTGGCGCTGGTCAGCGCCGCCTCGGTGGTGAGCGGCTCGATCTCGCTCACCGACCCCACGAACGTCGTTTTTCCTACTCCGAACCCACCGGCGACGAGAACCTTGACCGCGGTGGGCGCCCGCTTAGAGACGGGTGAGACCATGCAGAACCCTCCGTAGGAGTTCCGGACTGGGCCGATCTGGATTTTCGGGGCGGTGGACGGAGACCATTCCGTCCCGCGCCATGTCGTCGATGAGGACCCGAACCACCATCAGTGGCAGCTTGAGCCTGGCGGAGATCTCGGCGATCGAGTGGATTCGCATGCACAGGATCGCGATGTCGTGTTCCTCGGGGGCGAGCCGGCCGCGCCGCCGGATCGCCGCCATTCCCGAATCGGTCGTCGCGACCAGCGCGACGAGCTCCAGCGGGACGGCGGGCGCGGTGCGCCCCCTGGTCACCGCGTAGGGACGGACCAGCGGCTCGGACTCATCCCAGCTATCGCCCAGTCCTGTTGACCCGGACCAGTCGCCAGCCACCCTGTTCCACCTCCCTGCGTGACGCGGTGCGAGCTCAGGACGGAAGGGCAGCCCGCATCTGGTTGCGCAGCTCGGGGGTCAGGAACCTGCCGGCCCGGCTGACGAGATGGGCCATCTCGTAGGCGATCTGGCCGACGTCGGCGTCGGCCCTGCTGGAGACCGCCAGGCAGGCGCTGTGGCCCACGGCGGTGATGAACAGGTAGCCGTTCTCCATGTCGACCATGGTCTTGTTGACCTGGCCCCAGCCGTGCTGCCGCGCCGCGCCGCGGGCCAGCGCGTCGAATCCGGAGGCGACCGCCGCGAGCTGGTCGGCCGCGGCCCGGTCGATGCCGGTGGAGGTGGCCAGCAGCAGGCCGTCGGAGGACAGGACGACCGCGCAGAGGATGTCGGGGACCGTCTCGCGAAGTCGGTCGAGCAGAAAGGACAGGTCAGGCTGTCGGGGCATGGCTCATCTCCCGTCGAGGTCGTCGGCGTCGCGCATGCCGCGGTCGAAAGCGGTGGTGAAACGCTGGGCGAGCGCGCGGGCGGCTTCGGGGTCGGGCGCGCTGGCGGCCTTCTGCGGCAGCCGCTCGCCAGCGGGGTCGTCGCGCAGGCTCTTGGCGAGGTGCGCGCCGCGCTGCCGGCGCGGCAGGTCCTCGAGCCGCGGGTGTCCGCCGGGGCCGGGTGGGCCGGCCAGCGCCTCGGCGCCGTCGTGGCCGCGCAGCGGGCCGAACAGCGGGTCGAACAGTCCGCCGTCCGCCAGGTCCGCGGCGCTGTGTGCGGCCATCCCGCCGGGACGTCCCTCGGGCCGGCGGCGCGGCGCGGCGTCGAGACCACCGTCGACGAGACCACGTCCGAGACCACCGTCGAGCCCGTCGTCGAGACCACCATCGAAGCCCCTGTCGAGGCGCAGGCCGCGTGGGTCCTCGAGCTGCCGGTCGGCCAGGTCGCCGCCGTGGCCGCCGGCCGCGCGGGCGTCGCCGTACCGGCCGGCGCGGGAGTCCGGCCCGTAACCGGTGGCCCGGGGATCGTCGCCGTACCGGCCGGCGCCGGTGTCGCTGCCGGGACCTCCGGTGCGGGGATCGTCCTGATAACCGCTGCCGCCGGGGTCGCCGCGGTAGCCATTGTCGCGGGCGTCACCGCCGTAGCCGGCCTGGCGCGCCTCGGCACCGTAGCCACCGTCGCGGCCATCGTGCGGGTCACGGGGGTCACGGGGGTCACTGCCGTAGGCGGCCGCGCGCGGGTCCTCCCCATAGCCTGCCGCACGCGGGTCCTCCCCATAGCCTGCGCCGCGGGGGTCGCCGTGCTGGCCACCGAACCTGTCGTCGCTACCACCGGAACGAGCCTCGCCAGGACGAACCTCTCCGGGACGGGCGTCGCCGCCACCGGGGCGGACGTCGGCGGCGGCCTCGGGCCGCAGGCGGGCGGACGCCCGGTGCGGAACCGCCGCGACCGCTCCGGCCAGCGCGAGCTCCTCGGTGGGGGTGGGCCCGGCCCGACGTCCACCGCGATCGCCCGGCGCGCCGGGACCAGTTCCGCTGCCGCCGCCGGCACCTCCGCCGTACACGGAGCCGCCCGCCGAGCCGCCCGCCGCGAGCGCCGCCGGCTGCCGGCTGCCGTTCGACCCGGCGGCCGGCAGCGATGCGGCCTGATGCGGGATCTCGGTGTGGATGAGCCCGGCCGGGATGATCGTGACGACGTGGACGCCCCCGTACACGCTGGGCTTGAACCGCACGGCGATCCTGTGCCGGGCGGCCAGCCGGGCGACGACGAACAGGCCGATCTGGCTGCCCTGCGTCGAGGCCTCGAACGGCGGCGGGTTGGCCATCCGGTGGTTGGTCGAGGCGTAGGAGGCCGGGTCGAGGCCGACGCCGCGGTCCTCGATCTCCACCGTCCAGCCCTGGCCGACGCGGCTGGCCTGCACGGTCACCGGGGTGTCGGGTGGGGAGAAGGCGGTGGCGTTCTCGATGAGCTCGGCGAGCATGTGGGTCAGGTCGCCGACGGCCGAGCCGACGATCTCGACGTCCGACGTCGGCAGGTGCACGTGTACCCGGGTGTAGTCCTCGACCTCGCTGGCCGCCGCGCGCAGCACCTGGACCAGGCGCACCGGCCCGCGGAAGGTGCGTCCCGGCTGGCCGCCGGCGAGGACGATCAGGCTCTCCGCCAGCCGCCGCATGCGGGTGGCCTGGTGGTCGACGCCGAACAGGCGGGTGAGGATCTCGCCGTCCTGCTGGTCGCGCTCGAGCTCGTCGATCAGCCGGAGCTGGCGCTGGATCAACCCCTGGGTGCGTCGGGCGAGCGTCTGCAGGATGGCGCCGACACTGCGGCTCTCCGCCACCTCGTAGGCCGCCGACACCGCGGACGAGTAGGTCACGTTGAAGGCACGGGCGACGTCGCCGATCTCGTCGCCGGCCGCGGTGGCGAAGGCCGGCGGCTCGGCGGCCGGGTCGATGGGATGTCCCTGCCTCAGCTTCGAGGTGACCGCGGGCAGCCGCCGCTGGGCCACCTCGAGCGCGCCGGACCGCAGCGCGCGCAGCGCGCCGACCAGCCTGGTCGCGACGCCGACGGACACCGCGATCGACAGGGCGACCACGCCGGCGGCGAGCAGACCGGAGAGCAGGGCGCTGCGCAGCGCGGCGTCGGCGAGCGAGGCGCTGCGGTGCTCCAGGTCGTCGACGACCTGCCGCTGCACCTTGCGGAGCTGCTCGCTCTTCGCGCCGCTCGCCGTCGCCCACGCGGTGAAGTCGATCCGCTCGCCGCGCAGCACCCGGTCACGCAGGTCGGTGACGGGGTTCAGCGTCGGGCCGACGACGGAGTCGTACAGGGCGAGCTGCTCGGGGGTGGCGGACGACCGGAACTGGGTCATCCACGCCGCCTCGGCGCCGATCGCCGACTGGACCCGGGTGGCGCTGTCGGGCACCGCGCCGCCGAGCACGGCCGCCGCCGAGACGTACCCGTACTGCTGGCTGATCGCCTCGCTGGCCCGGGACACCGCGGACAGTGCGGTGGCCCCGCGCACGACCTCGGTGTCCTCGCTGCCGATGCCGACCATGGCGGCGCCGACGTCCAGCCAGGAGGAGATCATCTGGTTGAAGGTGACGGTTCCCGGGCCGGGCTGAAGGGTCTGCGCGTCGACGCCGGCGCGCACCGTGGCGAGCCCTGCCATCTGGTTCCGCGCGGCGCCGACCGCGTCCCGGACCTGGTTGCGCGGGCCCGCCGGCAGTTCGTCGGCCGTCTCGGTGACGGTCGCGAGGGCCTCGTCGACCGGGCTGCGCGCGCTCGTCGAGCGGGCGGCGAACTCCCGTTCCCGGTAGCCGGAGCCGACCAGGCTGGAGACGGCGTACCGCTCGGCCTGCAGGGCGTAGACAAGATCGTTGACGTGGATGAGGAACCGGGCGGCGGTCCTGGTCTGGTCGCTCGCGCGCTGGGCCGCGAGCTGGCCGGTCACGACCCAGCTACCGAAGCCGACCAGGGCCAGCAGTGGCAGGAGCAGGACCAGAGTGATCTTGTACCGGATGGGCCAGTTCCGCACTCCGCCACCTCTCGTCGGGGACGCGGGGGTCCTCGAGACATCCAGTCGGCCGACGGGACCGGGGGGCGGCAGGAGGGGAGTAACCGCGCCCGGCTGCGGACGCACTGGGTGGCGTGGCGACCTCGCCCCGGCGCCAACAGCCACCGAGAACGACGCTGAGCAGCTGTTCCGATCCCGTCGGCAATCAGGACGCTAACCGTGAGAGGTGCTCTACCGGAAGAGTAATCATGTGACGCTTTAGGGACGTCGTGTCCTGTTCATGCCATTACCGCGCCCGCCGGACGCCCGATCGCCCGTCCGGTCGCCCGCGCGGTCGCCTCGACGGGCACCGGCGGCACCCGTCTGGCCAAGTCGTGCCACCGGACGGGCCGCGCCCGGCCCCGAGGAGGCGGCCGCGGGCACCGACGAGGAGGATCCGGCCGCCTGCGCGGGCGCCGACGCCGCTGATGCGGACGCGGTCGCCGCGGCGGGGTCCGACTCGGGCGACGCCGGAACGGGAACCGCTGGCAGGGCAGCCGCGCGGCCGCCCCGGCCGGCCGCGAGCGCCCCGCCGCGGACACCACCGAGAACCCCGCCGAGGGCGCCGTCGAGGCCGCCGTCGAGGCCGCCGTCGAGCGCAGCGTCGAGGCCGCCGTCCGGTCCGCCGTCCCAGCGGCCGGCGCCGGCGCCCCGGGGCAGGTATCCGGCGCGCGCGGCGGCGGCACCGAGTTGGAACCGGGTCAGCACGCCGAAGCGTTGGCACATCTCCGCCACGTCCCGTTTCACCGTCCGGTCGGAGACACCGAGCTCCCGGGCCGCACGGCTGTCGTCGAGCCCGCTGTCGAGCAGCTGGAGCAGGGCGCGCTGGCGGCGCACCGTCGCGGGCTCGTCGAGCTCGACCTCACCCGACCCGCGCCGCGCCGCCGCGTACTGGGTGCGGGTCACCATGTCCGCGATCGCCCGGACCAGAGTCGGGGCGACGACCGCGAACGCGCCGTCGTCGAGGTCGTCGTCACGCACCGGCACGAGCGCGGCGGAGCCGTCCCAGACGATCGCCCGCATCGGCAGTGCCGGCAGCACGTGGATCTGCCCGATCGGCGGCAGCCGCCGCCCCTGGTGCCGCCGGCGCGCCGCCGCGACCGCGCCCGCCGTCCACACGCTGACGACTCGCACGCCCCGGCTGGCGGCCGGTACCAGCAGGTCGGGGACGTCCCCACCGAGGCCGGGCGGCGGCGGCCCGGTCAGCAGGAACCGGACGGACTGGGTCGATCTGCGGGTCAGCTCCGCCATCCGGGGGAAGATCTCGTCGCGGGCGAGAAGCTGCACGCCCGCGTTGGTCCCCGCCCGGCGGCGGCCGGCGACGTAGTCGCCGAACAGGCCCGACCGGTAGAGCTGCGCCCGTTCGTCGGCCATCCGCGCCCGCTCGGCGACCAGCGCCGCCTCGCGCATGGCGTGGCGTGCCTGCAGGACGCGCACCGGGTCCTGCGGCTCCCACTGGTGGCCGACCCGGCGAACGAGACCCGCCTCCACCAGCCGGTCCATCTCGGCCTGGACAATGGGCTCGGGGCGGCGCAGCCACTCCGCGAGCAGGTCAACCCCGCAGTAGGGGTGGCGGGCCACCGTCCGCCACACCTCGTCGGAGAATTCGTCCAGACCCTCGAATCCGAGTTCGGACAGACGCACGCCCACCCCTCCCCGCGCAGCCGCCAGCCACAAGCGACGAACATTCCAGATACGTCCCGGAAACACTTCGCTGGATTCACGGGAAATCGCGGTGCGGGGCAGACCGAGAACCGCGCTGACGCGCCGATTACATCTGGTTACGGCAAGCTATACCACTTTGGGTGACTCTTCAACGGCTTTGCGCGAATTGCGGCAGGATCGACCGCGACACAACAACAGATACACAAAGATGATCGATTGTTTGACCTGTCATGTTCCTGCATGGTGCGCACGGACGATGAACCTGACCCCATCCGTAACATAGCGATAATTAAACCTATACACACCAACAGAAGCCCACCTGCGCTCCGGGCCGAGAGCGGCCGTCGTCGGCGCCTGGACCCGGCCCGTCCCACGCCACGGGCCCGGGGCGCACCGCTGAGGGCCGCCGCCAGGCGACCCGCTCCGGCCCCCGTCCACGCACAAAACCGTTACCCGCCCGTTACCGGCCGGACGGCCCGCGATCGGCCGGGAATCGACAGCGCGGGCTGGCAGACGCCCATTCCACGCGTCCGCCCGGGGACGCCGGAGGCTGATTTGAAGATGACGTCGATGATGACTGTCGCCGGAATGATCAGTCCGACTGTGTCTGTTCCCTGTCCCGCCACGGCACCTTCGCGATGACGTAGGTCGGCCCGCCGGGTGGGCTGTCCACGATCAACGTGCCGTCGATGGCGTCCAGCCGCTCGGTGAGGCCCGCCAGGCCGCTGCCCCGGCCGAGGCTCGCGCCCCCGCGGCCGTCGTCGGTTATCCGCAGCAGCAGGTTGTCACCGACCCGGCGCAGGTCGACCAGCGCGTCCGACGCCTGGCTGTGCTTGCTGATGTTGGTGAGCAGCTCGGCGGCGGTGAAGTAGACGATGCCCTCGATCGCCGGCGCCGGCCGCTCGTCCAGCTCGACCGTCACCCGGACGGGAACCGTGCAGCGCATCCCCAGCGACGGGATCGCGCCCGGCAGGCCCCGGTCGGTGAGGATCGCGGGATGGATGCCGCGGGCCAGGTCGCGCAGCTCCCGCAGCGCCAGCTTGACCTCGCCGTGCGCCTCCTCGACCATCTTCGCCGCGGTGTCCGGGTCGTCGGCGAGCTTCTCCCGCGCCAGGCCCAGCCCCATCGCGAGCGCGACCAGCCGCGCCTGCGCGCCGTCATGCAGATCCCGCTCGATGCGCCGCAGGTCGGCCGCGGCCGTGTCGACGACGACGCCGCGGTCGGCCTCCAGCTCCCTGATCCGCCGCTCCATCCGGTCGGACGGCGAGAGCAGCGCCGAGATCATCGCCCGGTCGACGGCCGCCAGTGCCCGGGCCACGACCGGCAGCACCGGCCAGCCGACGAGCAGCAGCACCAGCGTCACGGTGAAGGTGACGATCACCCATGGAAGCCGGATCACGAAGTACAGGGCGTGCCGCCAGCCGACCGGGTCCGCCACCGCGGCCCACAGTCGGCCGAAGGCACCCGTGGACGCCGACCGCGGCCGCGACGCCGTCGGAATGTGCAGGCCGAGGATGGCCCGGGCCCGGGCCCGTTCGACGGTGCCGAGCGCCCGGGTCACCACCAGGCCGATGGTCAGCAGCGGCAGGCCGACGACCGTGACCGCCATCCCCACGCCGACCGAGAACCAGACGACCACGAAGACGAACCCGACGAGGCCCGTCGGCAGGTTCAGCAACAGGAAGAGGACCCGCCGCCAGGTCCGGTTGTCGAGGGCGAAGACCTGCTCGGGCCTGGCGTCCACCCCGGCGCCGGGCTGATCGGGAACGGGCTGGTCGGGAACGGGCTCTTTCCCGGCCGGCGGGGCCACGGGCTGCTCGGTCCGTTGGTCCCGGGTCGCGTCGACGGGGCCGGCCACTGCTGGGGCTCCTCCCGGGTGTGCGGCGGCTGCACGGGGCAGGCTCAACTCTCGCGCCACTCCGTCTGGACGACACAGCCTGGACGACGCACAAGGACACCGTACTCGTTCAACAGGACAAACAATAGCGAGGGTTTCTATCCGCTTTACGGCAGCACCGAACGAGACCACATCGTGTGACGCGGGGGCCGGCGCAAGAAAATTCCTCAACCCCCTGCCACCACAGTCGCACGGCGTGTAAGAATAAGCGCCGAACAGGAAAGTAACGGGGCGCCCTCCCGCCCTGGTCCACTGAGGATTCAGCGAGATCGCAGCCGTCGCGTCTCGGCGGCCTGGCGGTTCCGGGAGGCATGGCTCCATGGGGGGAAATGATTTGGATCAGCAGAAACCCACGGGCGGCGATGTGTCGTGATGGTATCGCTCCGGCCCCGCCCACGGCCCACATCGGGCATACATCCGAGCTGCTCAGACAGCTTGCGGGGTGTCCCCTGGCCCAGCGCCGAGCGCGCTGCCGGGCCACAGTGAACCACTGCCACGCCGGCACATCCTGAGTCGCCGTACCGGGCGTTGTCCACTTTCGAAACGACCGCCGGCCGACCCGTCGATAGTTTTCTCCGGCCAGCGCTAAACCGCGCGAACCTGATTCCTCCAATCCGTTCCGGGGAATCAGTTGGACACCGCACCGGAATAGTTCCGTCGACATTTCTTGCGGCGCCGGCCGAATACACCGTCCAACGACCCGTGAGGGTGGCTGGCACCTGGGCGGCCGGCTGGCTGGCCGGGTCGTGATGCCTCGGCTGGATCCGTCCAATGGTCTCATCCGGGCCGGAGCGATCGGCTGACCCGGGCTCCGGGCTGACCCACCGACCGGCGCGCCACAGCGATCTCCCGCTGGAGCGCGGTGGCGGGGCTGGTCACGCCCGGTGCTCGTCATGCCCGGTGCTCGTCATGCCCGTCGCGCCCTGAGCTGGGCACATCCCGGGTCAAGGAACACCTGGGTTCGGCGCGTCCCGAGTTCGACGTGCCTGGGCTCGGCCCGCCCCCGGGCCTGGTCCCGGGCGTGATCGCGTCGAGACGGCCGGCGTCCGGACAGGGCGCAGGAGAACCGGCCGCCGGTCGTCGACCGGCCGCCACCTCCCGTGCGGCGACGGCCGTCCCGCCACCGCACGGACCCCATCTCGCACGGAGGAACCATGCACGTCCCCCTGACGTCCGGCGCGGCGCTCACCCGCGCGGGGCTCCCGCCCGCCCACCAGGCTCCCGGCGGGGCGGGCGGCGCGGCCCCGGTCGCCCGCGACGCCTCCCCGGACCACGCGACCGTGCTGCTCGATCTGCTCTCGGATCTGCTGACCAACCTCGTGGGCCTCGCCTTCGTGCTGTACATGACGGTCGGCCTGCTCGGGGTCCTGCTGGCACTGGCGCTGCGGGCCCGGCGCGGCGCGTCCCGGCCTGGTCCCGGAGCGGCGACGTGAACCTGCTCGACACCGACGGCCGCGACGCGCGCCTGCTCGCCGCAACCATGATCACCTTCGGGATGGTCTACCTGTTCGCGATGCTGGTGCTCTCCCGTGTCCACCGGCCCCGGACGGGCACGCCCCCCGACGGCCTCTTCTTCGTCTTCGTGATGCCCTGCCTCAACGAGGAGGCGGTCATCGAGGCGAGCCTGCGCCGGCTCCTGCTCCCCCCCGCCACGAACCGCCGGGCCCTCGTCGTCGACGACGGCTCGGACGACCGGACCTCGCTGATCGTCCGCGGGGTGGCCGACGACCGGGTGTGGCTGCTGCGCCGCGAGCCACCGGACGCCCGACGGGGCAAGGGTGCCGCGCTGAACGCCGCCGTGGCCCATCTGGCGACCCGCCCGGAGATCGCCGCCCGCGACCCCGACGACGTGATCATCGCCGTGGTCGACGCGGACGGCCGTCTCGACCCGCACTCGGTGGAGGCGGTCGCCCCCTACTTCGCCGATCCCCGCACCGCCGGCGTGCAGACGGGCGTGCGCATCAACAACCGGCACACCAGCCTGCTCGCCCGGCTCCAGGACATGGAGTTCGTGATCTACACCGATGTCTTCCAGCGCGGACGCGGCCAACTGGACAATGTCGGCCTCGGTGGCAACGGCCAGTTCGTCCGGCTCTCGGCGCTGCGGTCCCTCGGCGGCGACCCGTGGTCGCACAGCCTGACCGAGGATCTCGATCTCGGTGTCCGGCTGCTGCTGACGGGCTGGCGCAACCAGTTCTGCCCGCAGGCGGACGTCCACCAGCAGGGGGTCGTCCGGCTGGGACGGCTGCTGCGGCAGCGGTCGCGCTGGTTCCAGGGCCACCTGCAGTCGTGGGCGCTGATGCCCCGCGTGCTGCGGCAGGCGCGGGCCCGGGCGCTGCCCGACATGCTGTTTCACCTCTCCAGCCCGCTGCTGATCCTCCTCGCGTCGCTGCTGACGGCCGCCTTCGTGCTCAGCACGGTGGGCGTGCTGACGAGCTGGCTCGCCGGCGGGCCGGCGCCGGACCCGCGCTACTTCCTCGGCGCCTACCTGATGGCGGCGGGACCGGCGCTGGTCTGCGCGCTGATCTACCGGTCACGCGAGCCGCTTGTTGGCTTCGGCGTGGTCCGCCTAGCCGGCTATGCGCACCTCTACATGCTGTACGCGCTGGTGTGGTTCGTCGCCGGCTGGTGGGCGATGGGACGGGTGGTCAGCGGCCGGACGAGCTGGCACAAGACCGCCCGAACCCCGGAGAGCGCGCCACCCACGCCCCTCCAGCCGGTGTCCGCCGCTCCCGCCGCTCCCGAGGGACCGGACCGGTGAGCGCCGACCACGACCACACCGACCTCCACCACAGCCGCCACCTCGGCCAGGAGCGTGGCCGGCCCGGCGCCGGCCCGCCAGCCAGGTCCGCCGTCGGCTCGCCGCGCCCGCCGCGTCGGCGGGTCCGCCGCCGGTATCGGCTCGTCGTCCTCGCGCTGGTCAGCGCGGGCGGGATGGCCGCCCTCGCCGGGCTGTGGGCGGTCATCTCGCTCAGCACCGAGGACGGGCCGACCCGCTGGCGGGACGGGACCAGGCACGGCCCGTGGCTGGCGGTCTTCGACGGCTACGGCCGCACCACCGGGCAGCTCGAGGCCGGCGGCCTGGTGATCACACTCGCCCCCCGGACCGCCGACGCACCGGAGCRCACCCACGCCGGCCTGGTGGTCAGCTCGGAGCACTACGGCGACGTGCGGTTCACCACGCAGGTGCGCACCGTCCGCCAGCTGCGCCACGGCATCCCGGCCCCGTGGGAGGTCGGCTGGGTGCTCTGGAACTACACCGACCCGGCGCACTTCTACGCCTTCGCGCTGAAGCCCAACGGCTGGGAGCTCAGCAAGCAGGACCCCGCCTACCCCGGCGGCCAGCGGTTCCTGGCCAGCGGACCGGCGCCGCGGGCCCGCCTCGGCAGCTGGCACACGGTGGAGGTGATCCACGACCGGGACTCGATGGCGGTGTCCGTGGACGGCGTCCCCACGGTGCGGATGCAGGACACCGAGCGCCCCTACGTCTCCGGTGCCGTCGGCCTGTACTGCGAGGACTCCGTCGTGGCGTTCCGCGGGTCCGGCGCCCGCCACCTGCGCCCGACCGACCAGCCGCCGTTCTGACCAGCCGCCGTTCCGGCTGGCGCCGACCGGCCGCCGTTCGGAGCGGCGGCCCCCGAGCACCCGCCTCTCGGCGCGGTGGAGTTCAGCCGTTCACAAACGATCAAGAATGGGAGGATTCGACATGACCGACAGCTCTGACGGTCGCACGGTGCTGCTCGTGTACGGCACCAGACCCGAGGCGATCAAGATGGCTCCGGTGGTCCATGAACTTGGACGGACCGGCCCGCTGCGGCCGGTCGTGGCCGTCACCGGCCAGCACCGGTCCATGCTCGACCAGGTCAACGACCTCTTCGGCATAGTTCCCGACTACGACCTCGGGATCCTCCGGGACCGGCAGTCGCTGGCCGGGGTGACCACCCGCTCGCTCGGCGGCCTGGAGTCGGTGATGGCCGAGGTGCGCCCGGACGTCGTGGTCGTCCAGGGCGACACGACGACGGCGTTCACCGGTGCCCTCGCCGCGTTCTACCAGGGCCTGCCCGTCGTCCACATGGAAGCCGGGCTGCGTACCGAGGACCCGGCCTCGCCGTTCCCGGAGGAGATCAACCGCCGGCTCACCTCGCAGCTCGCCGACCTGCACCTAACGCCCACGCCGTCGGCCCGGGCGAACCTGCTGGCGGAGGGCATCCGGCCGGAGTCCGTGCTGGTCACCGGCAACACCGTCATCGACGCGCTGCTGCACGTCACGGCGGCACCGCCCCCGCCGGACCGGCTGCTCGCCGAGGTCCGCCAGCGCTCGGGCGACGGCCGGCGGCAGGTGCTGCTCGTCACCGCGCACCGGCGCGAGTCGTGGGGGGAGCCGCTCGCGCGGGTCGGCGCGGCGCTCGCCCGGCTGGCCGAGCAGCGGCCCGAGCTGCTGATCGTGCTGCCCGTGCACCGCAACCCGGTGGTGCGGGAGACGGTCCTGCCGCCGGTGGAGGGGTTCCCCAACATCCTCGTCGCCGATCCCGTCGACTACGCCGCCTTCGCGCACCTGATGAAGGCTGCGACGGTCGTCCTGACGGACAGCGGCGGTATCCAGGAGGAGGCGCCCAGCCTGGGCAAGCCGGTCCTGGTGCTGCGGGACAACACCGAGCGGCCCGAGGGGGTGCAGGCCGGCACCGCCTGCCTGGTCGGCACCGAGTCGAACCGGATCGTCGCGGCCGTCGACCGGCTCCTCGACGATCCCGTCGCCTACGCGGCGATGGCGGAGGCGATCAACCCCTACGGCGACGGGCAGGCGGCGCGCCGCACCGTCGCCGCGATCGCGCACCGCTTCAGCGACGCGCCCGCCCCGGACTCCTTCGTCCCGCGCCCGCGCACGATCACCATTCCCGTCCAGCCGGCCGCCCCGGGGCAGGAGCTGACCGGCTCCGCCGCCGGCCGACGAGAGGAGTCCGGAACATGACCCCGCCGCTYAGGTGGCTCCCGCGCCGGCGCACGAGCCGTCCCGACGGCACCGGTCGGGGTGTCCGCCGGGGCATCAGACGCGGTGGCCGCGCGGCGACGACCGCCGGGCTGCTCGCGGTCGTGCTCGGTGCCGGCGCCGGTGCCGGTGCCGCGGCACCCGTGGCCGCGGCACCGGACGTGCCCAAACACCCGCCGCGGCACGCCCGCGCGGCCACCCCGCAGGTGCTGCCCGCCGAGGGGCGCTTCGCCTCACCGCCGGCTCCACCGGCGCCGCCGCGCACCCCGCCGCCGCGGCGGGCCGCGCGGCCCGTCCCGGGCACGAACCAGCGCCCGCCCGCGGCACCGGACGGCGCCACCGGGCCCGGGGCCGCGCCGGCGCCGTCCGGCCAGGCGACCGGGACGGGCACCCTGATCCTGTACGACACCACCGGCGCGTGGGGGTGGCTGGGCGAGCAGTACGCCATGCAGGCGGCCAACCTGGCCTCCCGGTTCGGCACCTGGCAGGCCCGTCCGGTCAGCTCGTACACCGCGGGCCAGATGTCCGCGTACGCCGCGGTGGTGTACGTCGGGTCGACCTACGACGAGCAGGTCCCGACGGCGTTCCTCACCGACGTGCTGGCGGGCAGCCGGCCCGTGGTGTGGATGTACAACAACATCTGGCAGCTCACGTCGCAGGCGCCGACCTTCCCGACGACGTACGGGTGGAACTGGTCCGGCTTCGACACGTCGGCGATCGGGACCGTCAGCTACAAAGGGACCGACCTGACCCGGTACGCGGCGAACGCCGCCGGGATCATGAACTACGCCTCCGTGGACACCACCAGGGCCACGGTGCTCGCCGAGGCGGTGCGCGGTGACGGCACCCGCTTCCCCTGGGCGCTGCGGTCCGGGAACCTGACCTACATCGGCGAGATCCCGTTCGCCTACGCCGACATGACCGACCGCTACCTCGCGGTGGCTGACATGCTCTTCGACGTCCTCGCGCCGCAGACCGCCGCCCGGCACCGCGGGCTCGTCCGCGTCGAAGACGTCGGGCCGGACGCCGACCCCGCGGAGCTGCACGCGATCGCCGACTACCTGTCCTCCGCGCAGGTACCGTTCTCGGTCGCCGTCTACCCGCGGTATGTGGACGCGAACGGCACGTACAACAACGGCGTACCGCAGGACTACACCCTCGCGTCCAGACCGGCGGTGGTCAGCGCGCTGAAGTACATGACCCAGCGCGGCGGCACACTGATCATGCACGGCTGGACACACCAGTTCTCGAACGTCGCCAACCCGTACTCGGGCGCGAGCGCGGACGACTTCGAGTTCTTCCGGGCGCATGTCGACGCCCAGGACTACGTGGTCTACGACGGACCCGTGCCCGGCGACAGCCAGACGTGGGCGACCGACCGGATGAACGGCTCGGCCGCCGCGTTCACCGCCGCCGGGCTGCCGGTGCCGACGACCTTCGAGTTCCCGCACTACGCCGCGTCCGCCCCCGACTACGCCGCGGCCCGGGCGAAGTTCCCGCGCCGCTACGACCGCGGGCTCTACTTCCGCAACCAGCTCGCCGGCGGCGCGGTGGACCACACGAAGTACGGCGGCCAGTTCTTCCCGTACCCGGTGACGGACGTCCACGGGTCCTTCGTCATTCCGGAGAACATCGGGAACATCGAGCCCGAGCCGTTCAACAACCACCCGGCGCGGCTGCCCGCGGAGCTGATCGACGCGGCCCGGCGCAATCTGGTCGTCCGGGACGGTTTCGCCAGCATGTTCTACCACCCGTATCTGGGCGTTGACTACCTGCGCCAGACCGTGGAGGGCGTGCGCGCCCTCGGATACACCTTCGTCGCGGCCGGCTCCGTCGTCGCGGGCGGGTAGATCTGACGGGYGCGGGAGTCCACCTGGGCTCCCGCGCCCGTCGCTTTCACGGATCTGTTTCCGGCTTTCCCCGGACCCGCGTTTTCGCCCTGTGGTGCGCCTGTTCCCGTGGATTTCGTTCGCACGGTTCTCCGGGAGTGCTACCGCGAGGCCCGGCCGGTGATGGCGACGCGTGCGCCGAGGCCGGTCAGGTAAAGCGGGCTGCGGTCGGTGAATCCGGCGACGTCCTCCTCGCCGATGTAGAGATCGAGGTGGCGCTGCCCGCCAAGCCCCGGCGTGAACTCGTCCCGGACCTCCCACGTCCCGCGCCGCAGCGCCGCGCACGCGTTCGGGTCGATCTCGGAGCCGTCCTCCTCGTGCCCGCAGTCCTCGACCACGAAGGTCGTGCCGGCCGGCAGGGTGGAGGAGTCGGCCGCGGCGCTGCGGAACGGGACCAGCGCCCGCCCGGCGGTGTCGACCGGGACATCGTCGATCCAGAAGCCGGAATCGTACGACCAGTTCAGCACCGAGCCCCGCCGCGGGCCGCTGGTGACCCGCCCCGTTCCCTCCTCCCGCACCACCTGGACGAATCCGGCCGGGAACGTCCCGAGGAAATCGTTACCAAAGACGCAGTCGAGCTGGGGGCAGCCCCGCACCGTCAGAGGTGGGCCGTCATGGAAACGCTCCACGGCCGTGTAGTAGACGGTGATCTCCCAGTCGCCTTCGGGCCCGCTCGGGGGCTGGCCACCCGCCGACGGCGCACAGGCGCCCATTCCGATCAGCAGGGTTCCGGCAATTCCGGACATGGCGGAAACCGCCGCACGCCGATTCAGCCACCGGACCTTGTTCACGATGCCCACGACACGACACTGTCCCGGTTTCCCCAACGGCGGGCAACGATCTCTATCGAAAAAAGCTCCGGGCCACCGCGGAAGACCACACTGTATTTACGCCGGGGCCGGATTCAGGACGCGCACGCGGACACCAGCGGCCCGTGACTCGCCGGGACGTACCGGGACGCACCGGCCGTGCGCGGGCAGCGGCAACGGCCCCGGCGGGCCCAGGAACTCGCCCTGCCCCTGGTCCACACCGGCGGCGGTCAGCACGCGCAGCTCGTCCGCCCTCTGGATGCCCTCCGCCACGAGACACGCCCCGATCTGCCGGGAGAAGTGCACGAGCGCCTCGACGAGCGCGCGCCGCGCCGCGTCGGCACCGACGTCCGTCGTCAGCCAGCGGTTCATCTTCACGACGTCCGGCAGGATCTGCACCAGCCGGCGCAGGCTCGCGTAGGCGACGCCGACGTTGTCCACCGCGATCCGCACCCCCATGTCCCGCAGCTCGTAGAGGCGGGCGAGCGTGCCGGGCAGGTCGTGGATGCCGTCCCGTTCGGTGATCTCGACGATCAGCTGGTCGGCCGCCGTGACGGCGAGCAGCTCCCCGAGGCGTCCGGACGCGATGGTCGCCGGGGACGCGTTCACCGCGAGCGACAGCCCGCGCGGGAACCTGGGCAGCTCCGCGACCGCGGCCCGGATCGCCGCCAGCTCCAGATCGATTCCCATCCCGACCGACGCGGCGTGCGCGAACCAGCGGTCCGGCGGAAGATCACCGAAGTACGGGCCGGCGGCGCTGCGGTCGTCGGCCTCCTCACCGGCCGCCCCGCCAGCCTGGTCACCGGTCTCCTCACCGAGGTCCCCGGCCGGCTCCCCCGGCGGCGCGGGGAAGGTGGGGAAGCGGGCCAGCGCCTCGGCGCCCACGAGGCCGTGCGTCGGCAGGTCGAACACCGGCTGGAAGACCATCACCGGCCCGCCGCGGGCGATGACCTGCGCGATCACGCTCCGGATGTGGTCGTCGTCCGCCCCGCCGCGGTGCAGGGCGGACACCGCGTCCGCCACGACGTCGGCGAGCAGGCCCAGGAAGCGGGCCTCGCGGTCGCCCAGGCCCGGGTCCGGCTCGGTGCTCAGCGCGCACAGCATGCCGTAGAACTCGCCGCTGTCGAGGTACACAGGCGCGCCCACGTACGAGCCGATGCCCAGCTCGCGGGTGACGGCCAGGGCGGCGGTGCGCTGATCCGCCCGGGCGTCGGGAATGACGGCGGGCAGCCGCCCGTCCAGCACCCGGGCACAGTAGGTCGCCTCCTGCTCGACATGCCTGCCGACCAGGCGCTCGACCAGCTCACCCTCCCCGGAGATCAGGTCGATGACCTGTTCGTCCCCGGTGAACCGCGACAGCCAGGCGACGTCCGTCCCGAGGTGGCGGCGGGCCAGGTCCAACACCCGGGCCACCTCGTCGGTGCGCTCGCGCACCCGCCCGCCGACGCGACGGTCCCGGCCACGCCGGCCGTCACGGCCGGCACGGCCGGCGGGTGGGTCCTGCGACCCAGCCCTGCTAGCGAAAACACTCACCAGTCCACCTCCACGGGTGTGTCCCAGGCGTCCAGCCCGGCCCGTGTGGACGTCCGCGGCGGTAGGCTTTCGCGCCATCGCCGGACTTCCGTCACCCCGTACCGTTTCCCGCGGCCCGGTGTCCCGCGGCCCGGTGTCCCGCGGCGCGGTCGCGGGCGGGAAGGCCGGCTGGCTCCGCCGGCTGACGCGTCAGTGCTGGCGGCACCGCGCGGCGCTGATCACCACCTGGGTCTGTGCGGTGACCGGGATGACCATCAACGCGCTCACCCCGCTGCTACCCAGGGTGATCATCGATGATGTGATCATCGCGCGGTCCCGGCCGATGCTGCCCTGGGCCGGGCTGATGCTGCTGGCCGGGATCGCCGCCTACCTCCTCCTCATGGTGCGCCGGCGCTGCGGAGCCCGCATGACGCAGGAGGTCACGCACGACCTGCGGACGGCGATGTTCACCTCGCTCACCCGCCTGGACGGCGCCGGCCAGGACTCCCTGGAGATCGGCCAGGTGATCGGCCGCAACACCTCGGATCTGACCCGGGTCCAGAACCTGCTCACCCGCACCCCCACGGCGCTCGGCGGCCTTGTGGCGCTGGCCGTCTCGCTCGGGGCGATGGTGGTCCTCTCCCCGCGGCTCACCGCCGTCGCGCTGGTGACCCTGCCGGTGCTCGGCGCGCTCTCCCTGACCAGTCGCGTGACGCTGTTCCCCGCCTCCTGGTACGCGCAGCAGCAGGAGGCGGCGGTCGCCGGGGTGGTGGCGGCGACGGTGTTCGGCGTGCGGGTCGTCAAGGGCTTCGGGCAGGAGGAACGCGAGCTGAACCGGCTGGAGGCGGTGGCCGCCAGGCTGTTCGCCCACCAGCTGCGCGTGGTGCGCATCGACAGCCGCTTCGCGCCGTCGATCCGGGCCGTGCCGTCGCTGGGGCAGATCGCGATGCTCGCCTTCGGCGGCGCGCTCGCCGTGCACGGCCAGCTCTCGCTCGGCACCTTCATCGCGTTCGCCACCTACCTGACCAGGATCAACCAGCCGATCCGCAACCTGGTCGCGCTGGTGACCCTGGCCCAGCAGGCGCGGGCCAGCGCCGAGCGGATCTTCGAGGTCATCGACACCGGCCCCACCGTCGTCCAGCGCCCGGACGCGGCCGACCTCGACGTCGCCGAGAACAGCGACGTCACCGAAGACCCCGCGGACGGGCCGGCGAAGGTGCGGCCTGCCCAGGCGCGGCCGGTGCCGGGTGCCGCGGCCGTCGAGTTCGACGACGTCTCGTTCGGTTACCAGGACGGCCGGCCGGTCCTGGACGGCTTCCGGCTGGCGGTGGCGCCCGGCGAGACGGTCGCGCTCGTCGGCCGCTCCGGTTCCGGCAAGTCCACCGTCGCGGCGCTGCTCAGCCGCTTCTACGACCCGTCCGCGGGCGTTGTGCGGGTGTACGGGCACGACGTGCGCGATCTGACGCTGACGAGCCTGCGCGGGCTGATCGGCGTCGTCGGCGACGACGGCCTGCTGTTCTCGACCAGCCTGTGGGAGAATATCGCCTACGGGTGCCGGGACGCCCCGACCGCGACGGTGCTCGCGGCGGCGCGCGCGTCGCGGGTCGACGAGTTCGCCACCGACCTGCCCGAGGGCTACCGGACCAGGGTCGGCGAACGCGGCCTGACGCTCTCCGGGGGCCAGCGCCAGCGCGTCGCGATCGCCCGGGCGATCGTCGCCGACACTCCCGTCCTCGTGCTGGACGACGCGACGTCCGCGATCGACGCGGAGGTCGAGGCGGAGATCCACCGGGAGCTGCGGACGGTCACCTCGACCCGGACGACACTGCTGATCGCCCACCGCCGGGCGACGCTGCGCCTGGCCGACCGGATCGGGGTCGTCGAGCAGGGCCGGATCCTCGACATCGGCACCCACGACGAGCTGATCGCGCGCTGCGCCGCCTACCGCGACCTGATCACCCCGGACGACCCGGCCGACCAGGACGATCCGGGTGACCAGGGCGATCCGGGTGACCAGGGCGATCCGGGTGACCAGGGCGATCCGGGTGACCAGGGCGATCCGGGTGACTTCGCGGCCCCGCGGCCCCGCGAGCCCACGGAAGCGACCACACCCACCGAGACCCCGGTGCCGGACATCCAGGCCGCCGCCGTTCCCGAACTGGAAGGACTGCCGGCGGCGCTGCGGCGCCGGGTGCTGGCGCTGCCGCCCGCCCTGGACACCCCGGACCTGGACCAGGAGGTCGTCCGCGCCCGCGACCCCCGCTTCGGGCTCGCCGCCATCGGCCGGCTGCTGTGGGCCTCGCTCACCATCGCCTGGCTGCTGCTCGTCATCGACAGCCTCACCACGCTGGCGCTGCCCATCCTGATCCGGCACGGCATCGACGAGGGCGTGACGGCCCGCTCGCTGCCGGTGGTACTCGGCACCGCCGGGGTCGGCGTCGCCGTCATCGCCGTCTCGTGGAGCGCGCACACCGCCCAGATCCGGGTGGTCGGCCGTCTCGGCGCACGGGTCGGCTACCTGCTGCGGGTGAAGCTGTTCGCGCACCTGCAACGCCTCGGCCTCGACTTCTACGAACGCGAGGCCAGTGGACGGGTGATGACCCGCCTCACCTCGGACGTCGACCAGATCGCCGACTTCATGCGGAGCGACGCCGCGTCATCCGCCGTCTCCGTTCTGACGGCGCTGGGCATCGCGATCGCCCTGGTCGTCATCGACCCCGGCCTCGCACTGGCCGTGTTCGCGCTGGTCCCGCCACTCGTCATCGGCACGGTGTTCTTCCGCGGACGGGCSGCGCGGGCGCACGCCGACGCCCGCGAGAGCCTGGCCGAGCTCACCGCCGAGCTACAGGAGAACGTCACCGCGATGCGGGTCGTCCAGGCGTTCCGCCGCGAGCCCGACACCCTCGACCGTTACCGCGACCGCAGCGCCACCTACCGCGACCAGCGGTTACGCGCCGTCCGGTACCTCGCCTACTACTTCCCCTACATCCAGTTGCTGTCGACGGCGGCGAGCGTGGCGGTGCTGCTCGTCGGCTCCGGGCGGGTACACGCCGGGACGCTGACCATCGGCGCGCTCGCCGCCTACCTGCTCTACATCGAGCTGTTCTTCGCGCCGATCCAGGATCTCGCCGAGGTGTTCGACGAGTACCAGGCGGTCATGGTGGCGCTGGGGCACGCCCGGGAGCTGATGGCCGTCCAACCCGTGCCGGCGGACACCCCGCACGCGCGGCCGGTCGAGCGGCTGCGCGGCGAGATCAGCCTCACCGGCGCCGGCTTCACCTACCCGGGCTCCGCCACGGCCGCGCTGCGGGAGGTGAACGTCACCATCCCCGCCGGCCAGACGGTGGCGCTGGTGGGCCGGACGGGCTCGGGCAAGTCGACCCTCACCAAGATCATCGCTCGCTACTACGACCTCACCGAGGGCACGCTGCGCGTCGACGGCGTCGACGTCCGCGGGTACGCGTTGGCCGACTACCGGCGGCGGCTGGGCCCGGTGCCCCAGGAGGCCCACCTGTTCGCGGGCACGGTCCGCGACGCGATCGCCTATGGACGTCCCGACGCACCGGACGAGCAGGTCAGAGCGGCCGCGCGCACCGCGGGGGCCGAGGAGATGATCGCCGGGCTGCCCGGCGGCTACGGCTACCGGGTGCGCGACCAGGGCCGCAACCTCTCCGCCGGCCAGCGCCAGCTCCTCGCCCTCGCCCGCGCCCACCTCGTCGGGCCGGACATTCTCCTGCTCGACGAGGCCACAGCGGCCCTCGACCTCGCCTCCGAGGCCGCGGTCGCCCGCGCCGCGGCCGAGGTCGGGCGCTCGCGCACCACGGTGGTGGTCGCGCACCGGCTGACCACCGCCGCGCGCGCCGACCGCGTGCTGGTGCTGGACGGCGGCCGTCTCGTCGAGGACGGCACGCACGGCGCGCTGATGGCGGCCGGCGGCCACTACGCCCGCCTGTGGGCGGCCTACGCGCACGAGCACCGCCTGGAACTCCCGGCGGACGCCGGTCCCGCCGCGGCCCAGTGACCGCCGCTCCTGCGCACACCGCCCGCTCGATGACGTCGCCACCGCAGAGCACGGTCGATCATGGTGTCCCGCGGAACCGGAACGCCGGTGCCAACCGGCGCCGGGCCGTGACGCCGAGCTACTTCCGACGCAGGACTACGAGGGCTGAGCGGGAGGGCTGTGGGAGGTGAGGAACTCCCAGATGACCCGGGTCGCGTCGGGGGCGTCCGGAGCGTCGTCGGCGCGTGGGCGGATCTTCGTTCCACCCGGCCAGGCGTGCCCGCCCCCGCCGACGCTGTAGAGGACGACGTCGGCGCCCTGGGCGCATCCTGAGTAGGTCGTGCGGATCACGGTGCCGTCCGGGACGGCCGACGGCTCCGGCACCCAGGGCCCTCCGGGCCCGACGGTTCCGCCCGGGACGGGGCCGCCGGGCCCGTCGACCCCCTCGGCCTCGGGCGTTGCTCCGCACGCGTTGTGCTCGGCCCAGAACTGGATGGCGTAGGCGACGGACTGGTCCACCCGGTCGTTCTCGGTGCCGACCCCGCGCCCCGTGGACCGCCCGCCCGCGTAGGGGACGTTGTCATCGGCGGTGCCGTGGATGGCCAGTACAGCCACGGGCCGCGTGGGCTGGCAGCCGTCCACGTTCATGGCCCCGGCCACCGGGGCGATGATCGCGACCCGCGCCGAGAGCTCGCAGCCGATCCGGTAGCTCATCATGGCTCCGTTGGAGAGCCCGGTGACACCGACCCGATCCAGGTCGACGGGATACCGCTCGGCGAGGTCGTCGAGCAGCGCGCCGATGAAGGCCACGTCGTCGATGTCGTTGTCACGGGCGAATCCACAGCAGTTGCCGGCGTTCCAGGTGAGCAGGCGACCACCCGCGCGGGCCGTTCCGTCGGGGTAGACGGCGAGGAAGCCGGCCTCGTCGGCGAGCTCGCTGAACCCGGTCTGCCGCTCGGTGAGCTCCCCGTTGCCTCCGCCCCCGTGCAGGACGATCATCACCGGCAGGTCGACGCCCCCCGCCGCCGGGACGTGCGCACGGTAGGAGCGCTCACGCCCGTCCACGGTCAGGGAGCGCACGACGGTGCCGGCCGCCGCGGCCCCCGCCGCCGACGGGGCCGCCGGGCTGCCCGGGATCACCGGCCCGCCGCGCTGGCAGCCGCCGGCCAGCAGCACGGCAACGAGGCCGAACCCGACAACCGCGAACGATCTGACGCGCATGTCACCTCCCGGACCCCAACCGGCCGGCACGGCCGCCGGCCGCCGACTGGGCGGACGATAGCCGGCCGAGATCTGAGGGAGGTGTGAATCCGCGGGTCAGACGGCGGCGGCCACCCGGCGGCGGCGGGCGATCTCGGAGAGGGCGATGCCGGTCGCGACCCCGGCGTTCAGGGACTCGACCTGGCCCGCCATCGGGATGCGCACCCGCAGGTCGCAGCACTCGCCGACAAGCCGGGACAGGCCCTTGCCCTCCGAGCCGATCACCAGCACCAGCGGGTCGGTGGCCACCTGCAGCTCGTCCAGGGAGACCTCGCCGTCCGCCGCGAGGCCCACGACGAACAGGCCCGACTCGGCGAACGAGCGCAGGGTTCGGGTGAGGTTCACCGCGCGCGCGACCGGCAGCCGCGCGGCGGCACCCGCGGACGTCTTCCACGCGGCGGCCGTCACCCCGGCGGCGCGCCGCTCCGGCACGACGACGCCGCTCGCGCCGAACGCCGCCGCCGAGCGGACGACCGCGCCGAGATTGCGCGGATCGGTGACCCCGTCGAGGGCGACGACCAGCCCGGGCGCCGCGGCCCGCGCGGCGGCGAGCACGTCGTCGGGGTGGGCGTACTCGAACGGCGGGACGGACAGCGCGAGGCCCTGGTGGGGCGCGGTGCCGCACAGGCGGTCGAGCTCGAACCGGCCGATGTCGACCACGGCCAGCCCGGCCCGGCCGGCGAGGCGCCGGGCGTCGGCGATCCGCTCGTCGAAGTCCAGGCCGCCGGCGATGTACAGGGTGGTGGCGGGCACGCCGGCCCGCAGGGCCTCGACGACCGCGTTGCGCCCGACCACGAGCTCGTCGGTCTCGACCCGCCGCGAGCCGTACGCCCCGGGCGCCCCAGCCCCGCCGTGACCGCCATGCGCCCCGTTACCGCCGTGACCGCTGTGACCACCTGAGCGCCCGGCACCGGCGGCGCCGGCCGATCCGCCGGTGCCCCGCTCGGCCCGGGGGCGGTCGCGCTCGTCGGCCGCCTGGCCGCCCGGGCGCTTCGCGGCCGCCCGCGTGCCGGCGGCGCTCACGGCCGCGCGCCGCTGCGCCGGATGGCCTGGACGCATCTCGGCCGGCGGCGTCGCGCCCTTGCCCTGCAGCGCCTTGCGGCGCTGGCCGCCGCTGCCGACCGCCGCGCCCTTGCGGTGGGAGCCGGCCTTCGCGGCCCGGCCTCCCTGACCGCCGCGGGCGATTCCTCGGCCGCCTCGACCCTGGCCACCGGCCATAACAGTCCACCTCGTCACTAGCCCGTCGGGTCGTGAACCCGCCCGGCGAGCCCACGATCGTCCGACCGGGTCAGCTGGCCGTCGGCGGCCACGCCGCGACGCCGGTCGTCCATCAACGGTATCCGTAATGGGCACATCACACGGCGGGCGCCGCCGCCAGGCGAAGACGGCAGGCGAAGACGGCAGGGCACCGGCCGACGAGCAGACGAGAAGTCCGGCCACGGAGCAGGCGACCGAACGGGCCACAGCGACGACCACAGACCGCACCAGTTCAGCGAGACGGTCCGCGAGCCGGCTGCAGGCTACCTATCCTCGGTAGCAGGGACGTCCCCCGGCCGCGGGGCCCCGTCCACACTCGGGGCCGGCCGCTCCGGCGGTGCCGTCGGGCGGGCCACACCGCCCGACGGAGGTGGCCGCGCGCATGGACAGGAGGCGCATGTACAGCGGGCGGATGAACAGCGTCTCCCGGCCCGGTCGCGGGCGGTGAGCCGGTGCCCTCTCCCGGCACAGACGATCTCGACGCCGCCCTGCGGGCGCTCGAGGAGACCGTCGCGGCCCAGGCGGGCGTCCTACTCGACCTGGAGAACAGCCCCGAACGTGCGCTGCTCGACCCGGCGCCGCTGAGTGGCGTCACCCGGGCCGAGGCACTCGCCGTGATCGCCGTCCTGGCGGACGTCTGGCGGGCCTACGCGGCCCTGCGCGACGTCACCGAAGCCGCGCGGAGCCTGCGCGGCCGGCGCTCCCGGGTGGACGCGAGGACCCTGACGGAGCTCACCGCGCTGCTGTACGGCCCCTCGGTGCCGGACATCCTCCCGCAGACGAAGATCCTTCCGGCGCCGGAGATCGGCCCGGTGGCACAGATCCGCCGGGTGGCACAAATCCGTCCGGTGGCGCAGATCCGCCCGATCGCGGAGATCGGCCCGGTGCCGGCGCGCCACCGGCCGGAGCGTGCGGGACAGGTCCACCCGGAACAGGCGCGTCCGGAGCAGGCGCGTTCCGGGCAGGTGCGCCCGGCCGAGCTGGCACGCCGGGTGGACGCGGCCGTCGCCGCGGTGCGGGGGCGGATGCGGCTGATCCTCGGCGTACGCAACGCGCTGCTGGCCGAGATCGCCGCCGGCAGCCGGGCCGTCGCCGAGACGAGCGTGCTCGCGGCCCGGCTCGGTCTCGCGCCCGGTGACGCCGGGCTGGTCGCGGCCCGTCGACTGCTGGCGGAGCTCTCCGCCGCGGCGCGCTCCGATCCCCTCGGGATCCCTCCGGGGCTGCGCGCCCGTACCGAGGCCGCGGTCGCCGCGGCCACGCGCTCGACTGGTGATCTCGCCCGACGCCATGACGGTCTCGACGCCGACCTGGCCGCGGCGGGCGCGCTGCTCGCCGAGATCACCCGACTGGACGACACCGCCCGCCGCGACGCCGGGCTCGCTACCGGCCGCATCCGCGGGCTGGGGCCGCTGTACCGCCTGGCGGACAACTGGCGGGACGACCAGCAGCATGGCCTGGCGCCCTGGCTCATCCGGCTGCGCGCGCAGGCGGCCGCGGGCCGTTGGAAGGAGTCGAGCCGGGGGCTGGCCCGCTGGCTGGAGGTGGCCGAGGCGACCCACCTCGCCGCCCAGCGGATCGCCGGCGCGAACGGCGCCGCGCTGCGCCGGCGGGAGGAGCTGCGCGGCCTGCTCGGCGCCTGGGAGGCCAAGGCGGCCCGGCTGGGCCTCACCGCGGATCCGAGACTGCTCCCGCTCGCCCGCGCCGCCCGCCGCGAGCTGTACTCGGCGCCGACCGATGTCGAGCGCGCCGCCGGCCTCGTCAACGACTTCGGCGCCGCCCTCGCCGCCCGGGACGGCTCGCCCGCGCGACCGGCACCGCCACGGCGACCCGTGCAGCGGGACCGATCCGGTACGCGCACCCACCCGATCCCGCCCCCGCAGACCGCTCCGCACCCGCGACCGGCACCGGCACCGGCCGCCTCGACCACGCGGCCCATCCAGGCCACGCCCTCCGCTCCGCCCGCGCCTCCTGGTCAGTCCCCGTCCCCCGTTCAGTCCGCGCCCTCCGCACGGCCCAGGCATCCCACCCAGCCCACGTGGCCGGCACGGCGCACCCGGGCCAGGCGGCCCGCGGGGAGCGCCGGGGGCGGGAAGCCGGCCGGGATCGGGAGCTCCACCCGTCCCGAGGCGGTGACGTGACCCGCGGGCATTCGGTTCGCGGGCGCGACCGGGGCACACCGCGTGAGCCGGCCGCACGCTGCCCCGTCTGCGCCGGGCCGATCGGCCGCGGGCGGCTCGGGCTGCCCGCCCGGGACCGCGGCTTCTGCCCGCGCTGCCGGACCCCCTACTCCTTCGCGCCCCCGCTGCGCGCCGGGGACGTCGCCGGCGGCTACGAGATCGTCGAGTGCCTGGCCGAAGGCGGCCCCGGGCCCGCCGGTTGGGTCTTCTCAGCGGTCGACCTGCGCGGCGTGGCGGGCGCCGCCGAGACCACCGGCACGGGCGACCCGGCAGGCCCAGGTGGCCCAGGCTCCGGCGGTGGCGTCCCGGGGCGGCTGGTGGTGCTCAAGAGCGTGCGCCGCGGTGGGATGCGCCCGCCCGCGCGGCTGGGCCTGCGCCCGGGCCGCCGGCTGCCGCCCGACCCGCCGCTGCGGCATCCGGCGATCGTCGAGACGCTGGGCGAGGTCCGCCACGACGGCGTCGTCTACGCGGTGATGGAGCTGGTGAGCGGCCCGTCCCTGGCGGATCTGCTCCGGTCCCGGCGGGCGGCGCGCGGCGGGGCGCCGGCGCCGCTACCCGTTCCGGAGGCGGTCGCCGGGGTGCGTCGGCTGCTGTCCGCGCTGGAGTACGTCCACGACCGCGGGTACGTCTTCTGCGACCTGGCACCGGGAAACGTGGTGTGGGACGGCGACCGGGTGACGCTTATCGATCTTCAGGCGATCCGTGAACCCGGGCGGCGCGGCGGCACCTTCCATGTGACGGCCGGTTTCGACGCCCCCGAGCTGACGGTGAGCCCCCCGTCGGTGGGTTCCGACCTCTACGCTCTCGGCAGGCTGTTGGCAACCGCGGTACTCGACTTCCCGAACAGAGCGTCAACCTACCGATACACCCTTCCCGCCCAGGAGGTCGATCAGGTGCTGGCTCGGCACGAACCGCTGCGCCGGTTCCTCCTTCGTGCCACCGCCGCCGATCCGGCGGACCGGTTCGCCAGAGCCGCCGACATGGCCCGCGAGCTCGCCGGAATCGCGGTGGACGGCGCCGCCGCGCCGGCCGTGGAAGCCGCCGCGGAGGCGAGAAACAGAGCGCCCACTGGGGAAAAGGTGGGAGAGGTGGCAGAGGTTACGGAGAGCGCCCGTGGCAAGGGCGTACTGGAGACAGAGCTCCGGCCGATCCCGGGAGCACGGGCGAGCGCTGGCACCGAAGGGGGCACCGAGATCACGGGCGTCGACGCATCTGGCGGATCATGCCACTATTCATTTCGGCGTACTTGGATTTGAGCAGGTCGACGTGATATATCCGGTCCCCACAGGACGGGCAGGAGGCACTCACCACATGGCTCCGCGCACACCGCCCAGACTCGCTGTCCCCGGCGGGCCGGTCCAGCGGCCGGTGGCCTGACTGTGGACCTCAACCCCCGGCACGGGCAGGGCTACCCCGGGCACGGCTATCCCCCCGAACGCCCGGACTCGCCGCACCCGAATGCCGGCTACGCCGAGAGCTCCACCCACCCCGGCGGATACCCAGGTGACGATCTTCCGACCGAGAGCTACCGGGCGGAGGACTTCCGAGCCGATGATCAGCCTACCGAGAGCTACACGCCGGACCAGTTCTCCGGGTCCGCCTACCCGGAGAACGGCTACGCCGACAACGGCTATGCGGAGAACGCCTACCCGGACGGCGCCTATCCCGGCGCCGGCTACCCGGCGGGCACGGGTGGCTACCGGGACGGCGACTATCACCATGAGTACCCCGAATCCGCGTACTCCGAACCCGGCTACCAGGGTGAGACGTACCCGGACGGCACCTATTCGGGCAGCGGATTCAACGAGGACGGATACGCGGAGGACACCGATCCGGCCACGATGCTCCTGGGCCAGCGCGCCGCCCCGGGCGAGGCGGACGACGACGCGCACGACGAGGTGATGCGCTGCCCGGTGTGCGCGGCGCCCAACTACCAGGACGCCCGGTACTGCGAGGCCTGCGGTTTCGCCCTGACCGGCGTCCCGGTGGCCGGCGGCGACGAGGACCACCGCGAGATCGACCTCGGCCCGCTCGCCGGCGTGTGTGACCGCGGCGTGCGGCACACCACCAACGAGGACTCGATGGGCGTGGCGATCGTCCACGGCACGCTGATCGCAGTGGTCTGCGACGGGGTCTCGACGACCCCGGGCTCCGGGGAGGCGTCCGCCGCCGCGGCGGCGACCGCGACGGCCATCCTCGCCGACGCGGTACGCGCCCACGGGCCCGGCGAGGCCGTCCCGTACGACGAGCGGCCGGCGAGCCGGGCGAACGACGTCCTCGACGTTCTGGAGGAGTACTCCGAGTACGACGAGCCGCGCACCGCTCCGCGGCGGATCTCCGGTGGTTTCGGCCCGGACGAGGCCGACATCGCCCTGCAGCGGGCCGTGGAGGCCGCCCAGGCCACGATCGCCCAGCTCAGCGCGGCGGAGGGCCGGATGGCGCCGTCCTGCACCTTCGCGGCGGCGATCATCACGCCGCCGTCGGTGGACGGCCCCGGCATGGTGACCGTCGGCTGGGTCGGCGACAGCCGCGTCTACCTGCTCGGCCCGCGCTGGTGCGAGCGGCTCACCGCGGACGACACCTGGGCGGCCGAGGCGGCCCGGGCCGGGCTCATCCCGGCGTCGGAGGCGGAGACCCACCGGCGCGCGCACACACTGACGCGCTGGCTCGGCGGCGACGCCGAGGACGTCACCCCGCACACCGCCGCCTTCCCGATCGAGACCCCGGCCACCGTCCTCGTCTGCAGTGACGGCCTGTGGAACTACTCCTCGCGCCCGGACGTCCTCGCCGCGCTGGTGAACCAGCTCGAGCCGAGCGCGTCCGCGCTGGACGTCTCCCGCCACCTCATCGACTTCGCCATCGACCAGGGCGGGCACGACAACATCACCGTGGTCGCGGCGAGGGTGACGAGCTGACGATGCCGCCGCGCCCGCGGGCCGCCCGCCGTGTCCGCGGGCGGGGCCGCTCCAGATCCGGCTCCGGCTCCCGGCGGCGCTGCCGCGCCCGGGCCGCGGCGGGCGGATGAGCGCGTTCACGGCGAAGGTGTACCAGAACGAGTTCCTGCCGGTCGGCGGGACCCAGGTACACGCGGTGATCACGGTGACCTCGACGGGCGCCCCGGCCGCCCCCCCGATCGCGGGCCGGCCGACCGGGCGCCCGGAGCAGGCCATGGTCATCCTGCTCGACTGCTCCGGCTCGATGGCGAACCCGCCCGCGAAGGTCACCCAGGCCCGCCGCGCCGTCCGGGCGGCGCTCGACAGCCTGCCCGACGGGGCGTGGTTCGCGGTGGTGCGCGGCACCGGCTCCGCCGCGATGGCGTACCCGCGCTCACCCGAGCTGGTTCCGGCGTCCGCGGCGACGCGGGCGGCGGCCTGCCACGCGGTGGACGCGCTCGAGCCGCACGGCGGCACCGCCATGGGCCGCTGGCTGCGGCTGGCGAACGACCTGCTGGCGACCCGGCCCGACGCCATCGGCCACGCGCTGCTGCTCACCGACGGGCAGAACGGCGAGATGGAATCCGAGCTGCTCGGCGCCGTCGACGCCTGCCAGGGCCGGTTCCAGTGCGACTGTCGAGGGGTGGGCACCGACTGGCGGGTGGAGGAGCTGCGGGCGATCGCCACCGGCCTGCTGGGGACGGTGGACGCCGTCCCCGAGCCCGCCGGCCTCGCGGCCGAGTTCGAGCGGATCGTGGCCACCGCCCTCGACCGGGCCACCGACCGGGTCTCGCTGCGGCTGTGGACGCCCACCGGTGCCTCGCTGGACTTCCTGCGCGAGGTCACCCCGGACCTGCGGGACCTCACCGGCTCCGGCCGGGCCGTCGACGACCACTGCACGGACTACCAGACCGGGGCCTGGGGGATCGAGTCCCGGGATTACCACCTGTGTGTCCGCCTACCGGCCCGCGAGGTCGGCACCGAGGTCCTGGCGGCCCGCGTAAGCCTCGTCGTCGACCACCAGCCGACGTCATCCGCGCTGGTACGCGCACTGTGGACGGATGACACGGCACTGGCCACCCGGGTCAACACGGAGGTTGCGCATTACACCGGTCAGGCCGAGCTGGCCAGGGTCCTGGCGGACGGGCTGGAGGCCCGTCAACAGGGAGACGACGTCACTGCCACACTGAGGCTTGGACGGGGAGTACAGATCGCGCTCGCGTCGGGCAACGAAGCAACCTACCGCCTCCTACAGAAGGTGGTTCACATCGACGATCCCACAACGGGTACGGTTCGTCTGAAGAAAAACGTCGAGAAGATGGACGAGATGGTCCTCGACTCGAGGTCAACCAGGACTGTCCGGGTGAACAGGTGATCAGGTGAGCGCACGCTGCCCGGAGGGGCACCTGTCGCACGATCCCGACTACTGCGATCAGTGCGGGCTGCGGATCGTGGGTGGTCAGGAGCGATACGGCTACCGTCAGGACGACGCCGCGCGCGGCGGCGCGTACAGCGCGGGCGCGCCGACGGGGCGTCCGGCGGACCCGTACGGGCGTCGGACGCCGGAACGGGACCCCTCGGTGCCCCCGGGGCCTTCGGGCCCCGCCGGAGCACCGGGAGGCTATGACCCGCTCGGCATCCGGCGCGCCCCGGCCGACGCGCCAGGCGTGGCGGATCCGCCGCGTGGCGCCGGCCGCGGCGGCGACCCCTACGGGGGCTACGGCCGCGAGGGATACGCCGAGGAGCCGCGCTCCGGACGGTCGTACCCGGCGGCGGACCCGTACAACCGTGACGGGTACGGGCGCCCCGCCGACGAGCGGGCCCGGCCCGACGAGCGGGCCCGGCCCGACGAGCGGGCCCGGCCCGACGGCCGCGGCGAACGGCCGCGGGATGGGCTCGACCCCTACGGCCGTGAGCGCGACGATCGCGGCCCCGGCTTCGGCGGCCGCGACGACCGCACCCCGCCCGGGTACGGGCGGGACGACCGCGGCGGTGCCGGCGGCTTCGGCGGCGGGCGTGGCGAGCCGGATCCCGCCGGCTACCCTCGCGCCCGCGACGACCGCGGCGGGTACGGCGCGCCCGACGGGCGGGGCGGCTACGGCCCCGGCGAGCCGGGCCGGCCGGCGCCCGAGGCCGACGACCGGCGCGGCTACCGTGACGACGGCTACGGCCCGAACGGCGGCGGCTACGGTGCGGACCCGCTCGGCGTGTCGGCCGCCGGCGCGACCCCGGTACCGGCCCCGGCCGGCACCCGCGACCGCTACGCCCCCGCCCCCTGCCCGAACTGCCGCTCGCTGAACGAGCCGTCCGCGCGGTTCTGCGAGACCTGCGGGCTCGACTTCAGCACCGGCCAGCTGCCCTCTCCGGCGGGCGCGGTGCCCGTCGACGACGCGGGCGTGACCTCCCGGCAGACCGGGTCACGGCGCGGCGCCGAGGCCCGCCACTCCACCGACCCGCGGATGGCCGACCCGCGCCGCGCCGACCCGAGGCTCGACGATCCCCGGCTCGGCGACCCGCGCGCGGCCGATCCCCGGATGGGCGGCGACCCGCGAACCGGCTCCCGTGGCCGCGAGTGGGACGAGGCCGGTCCCGGTGGCACGTGGGAGGCCGTCATCGAGGCGGAACGCGAGTACTACGACAGCGGTGACGACCACCGCGTGCCGTTCCCCGCGTTCTACCCGCGCCGCGTCTTCGTCCTGACCGAGTCGCAGATGCTGATCGGCCGGCGCAGCGAGTCGCGCGGCATCCACCCCGAGATCGACCTCTCGGGAGCACCGGAGGACCCGGGCATCTCCCGGGCGCACGCGACCCTGGAGCGGATGCCCGACGGCACGTACGCCGTGCGTGACCCCGGCTCGACGAACGGAACCCGCCTCAACGACGAGCCGGACCCGATCGAGCCCGGCCGTCCGATCCCCCTGCGCGACGGCGACCGCGTCTACGTGGGTGCCTGGACGAGGATCACCGTCCGCGCGCAGTAAGCCCCACCTGGCGGGGCCGCCCGGCTTGGACACCGGGCGGCCCCGCCAGCAGCACATGGACTGGCTCAGGCGACTCGCCTCGACGACGGGCCACGCGGATGGCCGGCCGGCCCGGATCTCGCCCAGGCGGGCCGGCGGCCCGTCGCCTACGTGAGGTGCCAGCGCTGCCCTTCGGGCGTGTCCTCGATGACCACACCGGCCGCCGCGAGCCGGGAGCGGATGGAGTCGGCCTCGCTGTAGTCCCGCCGGGCCCTGGCCGCCGAGCGCAGGTCCAGCAGGACGTCCATGACGCCGTCGAGTGCGGGGCGCAGCTCGGCGCCCGCCGTCGGCCACTGCTCGACCGGGTCGAGCCCGAGGACGGTCAGCATCCGGCGGGCGACGTCCACCCAGCCGGCCAGCTCGCGGCTGTGGGTCTTCGACAGCACCTGGTTGCCCCGGCCGACCACGCCGAACAGGGCGGCCAGCGCGCGGCCGACACCGAGGTCGTCGTCCAGCGCCGCGGCGAACTCGACCCAGGCCCCGTCCGCGTCCGCAGCCTCGGTGCCCGCCACGCGATCGGCCTCGGCGGCAAGCGCCGCGGCCTCCGCCGGCCCGCCCAGGATGTCCAGGGCGTTGCGGACGAACGTCTCGATCCGGTCGTGCGCCGCCGCGGACTCGTCCAGGGTCTGCTCGCTGTACTCCAGCGAGGAGCGGTAGTGCGCGGAGAGCAGGTGGTAGCGCAGCACCTGGGGGCGTACCGCGGCCAGCGCGTCGGTCACGAAGAACGAGTTCCCCAGCGACTTCGACATCTTGGTGCCGCCGGTGGTGAGCAGGCCCACGTGCATCCAGTAGCGCGCCATCTCGCCCGCCACGCCGGCACCGGCCACTCCCGCACCGGCACCCCTACCAGCCACGCCCGCACCCGCCGCGCGGGCGCCAGCCGGCACGGCGCCGCCGGAAACGGCACCTCGGGACGCCGCGCTCGCGCTCGCGGTCGCGGCTTCCGCGACCGCGAGCTCCGCCGCACACACGGACTGCGCCCGCTCGTTCTCGTGATGCGGGAACACCAGGTCGAGCCCGCCGCCGTGGATGTCGAACAGATCGCCGAGGTACTTGCCCGCCATCGCGGAGCACTCGAGGTGCCAGCCCGGCCGGCCGGGGCCCCAGGGAGAGGACCAGGACGGCTCACCGGGCTTCACGGCCTTCCACAGGGCGAAGTCCCTGGGGTCGGCCTTGCCCGGCTCGGACTCCGGGGACGGGTGCATCGCGGCGGGCCGCTGGTGGGAGAGCGCGCCGTAATCAGCGAACGCGCCGACGCGAAACCACACCGAGCCCGCGCCGGGATAGGCGAACCCACGCTCGACCAGGACGGCGATCATCTCGAGCATCTCGGGGATGTGCCCGGTGGCTCGCGGGGAGATCGTCGGGGGCAGGATCCCGACGGCCCGGTAGGCATCCTCGAACGCCCGGGTCTGCCGGGTGGCGAGCTCCCACACGCTCGTCCCCGCCCGCTCGGCGTTGACGATGATCTTGTCGTCGATGTCGGTGACGTTCTGGACGAACGTCACCGACAGGCCGCTCTGCGTCAGCCAGCGCCGCAGCAGGTCGAACGCGAGGGCGGTACGGATGTGGCCCACATGCGGCGGAGACTGGACGGTGGGCCCACACACGTACACGCCCACATGACCGGGGCGCTGCGGCACAAACGGCCGCACGCGCCGGGTGCGCGTGTCATAGAGGTGAAGACCCATCTGTCAAGGGTACGGCCCCGCCGCGGCGGCGGCGCCAAAGGGAGGTCCCCCGGGTCGGTCGCGGCGGGCTCAGCCGGTGGTGAGAACGCGCTCCGCGACCACCCGGATCACCAGCCGGACCTCATCCGGACCGTCCCACTGGTATGGGGACCCGGTGTACTTGGTGGCGAGCTGATCGATGAGCTCCTTGCCGCCCTCCTCGGAGAGCGTGGCCAGCCCGCGGACCTCCACGTAGCTGTACGGGTCCCGCTGATCGAGGAACATCAGCCCGACCCGCTGGTCACGCGCGATGTCACGCTCCTTCGCGCGCCCGCGCACGGTCGACAGGAGCAGCTCATCGCCGTCCCGGGCGATCCACAGCACGGTCAGGCGAGGCGAGCCGTCGGGACGGATCGTCGCCAGCGTCACGTATGTCGGAGCATCCGCGAGCGCCCTGACCGACTCGGGAAGCCGCGCCGCCATCACACTCCTCCGGGAGTCACTCACCGGGCACACCCTCTCACTCCACCCGGGATCCAACCTACGCCGATGCCAGTCAGGCATATCCCTTTGGCCACGACTTGGCCCACGACCATTTCGGACGACCGCGGGCCACTGACAGCCACAGGCACTGTCACGTGTGTCCGGTCAGACGGATCCCGCCGGGCACGGGGTAGTCGGGCGCCGGGGGCCGGGCCGGGAACGTCAGACGCGGGTGACCAGAGCCGTCGCGATGGCGGCCAGGCCCTCGCCGCGGCCGGTGAGGCCCAGCCCGTCCGTCGTCGTCGCCGAGAGGTTCACCGGGGCGCCCAGCGCCGCCGACATCGCCTCCTGCGCCTCGACCCGGCGCGCGGCCATCCGCGGGCGGTTGCCCACCACCTGGACGGCGACGTTCCCGATCAGCCAGCCGCTCTCGGCGAGCAGGCGCGCGGTCTCGCCGAGCAGCGCCGCACCGGACGCGCCGGACCACTCGGGGCGACCAGTGCCGAACACGGCACCGAGATCGCCGATGCCGGACGCGGTGAGCAGCGCGTCGCACGCGGCGTGCGAGGCGACGTCACCGTCGGAATGCCCGGCGAGCCCCGTCTCCCCGGGCCACAGCAGGCAGGCGACCCAGCACTCCCGCCCCTGCTCGAAGGGATGGACGTCGACACCTGTGCCCACCCGGGGCAGCGACGGTTCGGTCACCGCTGCCCGTCGCCGGGTGCGAACTGGGCCAGCAGGGCCTCCGCGAGGACCAGGTCAGCTGGTCGGGTCACCTTGAACGCCTCCTCAGCGCCGGGGATCGTCGTCACCGGCACCCCCAGAGCTTCCACCAGGCCGGCGTCGTCGGTGACCGGGAGGTCCCGGTTCGCGTAGGCCATGTACAGGATGTCCCGCCGGAAGCCCTGTGGGGTCTGCACCGCGCGCAGGACGTCCCGGGGTGGGGTCCGCACCACCCGGCCGTCGGCATCCACCTCCTTGACGGTGTCCGTCACGGGCAACACGGGGATGACGGCGGGATGGCCGTCGAGCACCGTGGTCGCGACGGCGTCCACCAGCTTGGCGGGCGTGAGCGGCCGCGCCGCGTCATGCACGAGGACCACGCCGATGTCGTCGTCCAACGCCTCGAGCGCGGCGCGGACCGAGTCCACCCGCTCAGCCCCGCCGGGGACGACGCGCACCCGTGGGCCCAGGATCTGGCCCACCACCTCGACGAGAGTCGGCGGTGCCGCTACGACGACCTGAGAGACGAGCGTGGACGACAGGAGCGTCTCCACCGCATGCAGAAGCATCGGACGGCCCCCGAGCGGCCGCAGCGCCTTGGGCGTGCCACCGCCGAGACGCTCGCCTCGGCCCGCCGCCGGGACGAGGGCCCCGACCCGGGTGCTCACCAACTCCGGCCTCCGCGGCGAACGCGCCTGACCGCCCGGGAGATCCGGACGGGTGAGAGGCCCCCTTCCGGGGGCACTCCCACGGGGATGAAAATCCGCCGCAACCACGATTCGGTCGGAAACATCAAGCCTTCCGCTGACGTCGGACGGCGCGCACAATGCCGCCCCGCTGTTGCCGACCGCGCATGTTCGAGCCTGCCGGTATCAGCCGGCGAGAACCTCGTCGAGCATGGCTTCAGCCTTGTCCTCATTGGTTCCCTCGGCGAGCGCGAGCTCGCTGACGAGAATCTGCCGCGCCTTGCTGAGCATGCGCTTCTCACCCGCGGAAAGACCGCGTTCACGATCACGCCGCCAGAGATCACGAACCACCTCGGCGACCTTGTTCACGTCACCCGAGGCGAGCTTCTCGAGATTGGCCTTGTACCGCCGGGACCAGTTGGTCGGCTCCTCCGTGTGCGGGGCGCGTAGCACCTCGAACACACGCTCCAGGCCGTCCTGACCGACGACGTCACGCACCCCGACCATGCCGACGTTGTCGGCTGGAACGCGGACAGTGAGGTCGCCCTGGGCGACCTTCAGCACGAGATAAAGTTTCTCTTCACCCTTGATGACGCGCGTTTCAATCGCATCAATCAGAGCAGCACCATGATGCGGGTAAACAACGGTCTCGCCGACTTGGAACGCCATGTGTCACGTGCCCCTTCCGCCTCTACCAGCGTAACACGCACGCATCGCCGCAGGTCAGACGCGCGCTGCTGGCCTGCCACGGGAAGGGGGCAGCCGTCGTGTTCCGGCCACCCTCCGAGGCCGGCAGGCACGGCACGCGACAGACCTGGCGCCGAGCCCGACCGGATCGGCGCAGGTCGGGGGCTATCAACGGGCGACGTGTCCGGTCTGGCGAAACAGATGGCGTTGCGGCGGAAGTTGTCCGGTTGTTGGCATCAAGAGCGTCGCGACACTACCGTCCCTACCCCGCTGGCCCCACATCGACCCGCCGAAGGTCCCCCGGAGCCGCCGTCCGCACCGGGCGTGTCGCGCCGGCTCGGCGGGCCGCCTCCCGCCCCCGTCCACCCGCCCGCTCGCACTCGCCGTGCGACCGAAGACGGGGCGGCCGCCGCGGGGACCGAAGACCCTGTCTCCCAGGGCCCTGCGGCCTTTCTCCCCCGGACCTGTGGAATCCGGTCGGCCCGCCCCGAGGGTGCCGGGCCCTTCCAGGCCCCCCTGTTCGGTGCGCGCAACTGGCCCGAGTCATGACGAAGCGGATCCTCCGGACATCCGATCACGCAGATGACATCCGGTTGCGCGAGACGACGGGGAAACGCCATGCTCGCGGTCGCTCACCCGCCCCAGGCCGGCTCCCTTCCGCCAGCTCCACCCGCCGACCTGGTCAGACAGCTGAACCCGCCTGGACCCGCCCCCCGAGGCCACGGCTCTCCCGCCCACACCCGCGCCGCGGCGAACGGGTCCGACCTGCGGGCGGGTTCGCATGGGCCGTTCGGATCTGTTGTCAGCCGTCCGATCGGTCCGAGATGTCGAGCCCAACACGCTAGGCCGCACATAGCGGGCGCGGATGGCTAGTCTTAGCCCCGCACCCGCGGCTCCGACCTGGGACGCGGGTGACCGGGTGCGCTCCCGGTGCGCCACGCGGCGATCCACCGACTGGAACGTCGCGACGGCCCGCACCGGTGCGCGCCGGCCGCTGCGGGCCCCCGCAACGGCCACCTGACCGGTCACGACCGATCGGCACCGACGCGCCAGGCGCGCCGGTCCCTGCGCAGGAGGAGCCACCGAGCCGTGAGCCGCCGTCTGGGTGCTCGTTCCGCGACGTCCACCATCCATGGGACGCCGCACGTCGAAGCCGCCGAAACCGGTGGTCCGGGCCACGCCCCGGAAGTCGGCGGCGGCCCGAGAACCGCCCGCCGCGGCCGGGTCCGCGCGCGGGCCGCCCTGGCGACATCCGTCGCCGCGGCCGCCGTCGCCGCGGCCGCGCTGAGCGGATGCGCGTCCGGCACCGACGCCCTCACCAACTCCGCCCGCACCACGACCAACTCGGTGAGCGGAGCCGTTGGGTCGGTCACCCTGCGAAATGTCTACGTCGCGGGCCCGGCGAACGAGGGCGGGTCGGCGCAGGTCATCTCCGCCGTGTTCAACGGTGGAGCGGAGGAGGACAGCCTGATCGGGATTTCCTCCCCCGCCGCCAGTAGTGGCACGGCGCCCAAGCCCTCGATCATCCGTCCCGGTGCGGGCAACATCTACATCGCGAACGGCTCGGCGCCCACGCTGACCGGCCTGAACGAGACGCTGGCCATCGGCGACGAGGTGCCTGTCACCTTCACATTCGCGAAGGCGGGCAGCGTCACCCTCGACGTGCCGGTCGAGGCCCCGGCTCCCGGGGCCTCCGGTGGCCCGGTGGCCCCGACGGCGCCCGCGGAGACCTCGGCGTCCCCGTCCGACACCGCCACGCCGTCAAGCGGCGCACCGGCGGTCGGCGGCACGACGACCGAGCCCGGCGCCCCCGCGGAGAGCCCCGCCCCCGCTGGCGCCCCCACCGCCCCGACGGCCTGACCCACCCGCGGCCGGCGGCCGGGGCAGGTCGCCAGGTCGGGGCCAGGCAGGCTGCCGGGCCCCGACGACCGTCCGCCCGCCGTCTTCCCTTGATCTGCACGAAGTGTGGCGGGTCAGTAAGTCCATGGACTTACTGACCCGCCACACTTCTGTGAGCAGGTCCCGTTTCGGCCGCCAGGCCGCAGTTCAGCCGCTGGGCCCGGCTTCGGGGATCAGGCCCGTGCTCTGGTGCCGAGCAGCTCCTCGCCGGTGCCCTGAGGGGCTCCTCAGTAGTGCCCGGAGGTGGGGGCCCGCCCTGCTGGAGGTGGGAGCTCGCCCTGATTGTCGGACCTACCGGCTACGGTGGCCGCCATGTCGTCTACAGGTCCCGCGGCGCGGTCCGGTGCGGGCGCAGGGCGTGCCTCCTCGCGGGCGGGCGCGGGTTCCCGCAACCCCGCGGGTGGTTTCCGGTGCTCGGCCTGCGAGGCCGAGGCCGTTCGGTGGGCCGGCCGGTGCCCGCGTTGCCAGGCCTGGGGCACCCTCGAGGCGCAGGCACCCGCCCCCCGCCGGGCCGGCGGGTTCTCGGGTGGGCTGGGTGGCACCGGTCGCATCGGGGCCGCGGCCCCGGTGACGGCGCCGGCCACCCCGGTCACGGCGGTCGACGTGACGACCGCCCGCTCGCGGCCCACCGGCATCGGTGAGCTTGATCGCGTGCTCGGCGGCGGGATCGTCCCCGGGGCGGTGATCCTGCTCGCCGGGGAGCCGGGTGTGGGCAAGTCGACCCTGCTGTTGGAGGTCGCCGCCCGCAGCGCGGCCACCGGGTCGCGCTCGCTCATCATCACCGGGGAGGAGTCCGCCGCCCAGGTCCGCCTGCGCGCCGGGCGGACGGGCGCGCTGCATCCCGATCTCTGGCTGGCGGCCGAGACCGATCTTGGCGCGGTGCTCACCCATGTCGAGCAGGTCCAGCCGGCCCTGCTGGTCGTCGATTCGGTGCAGACCATCTCCTCCTCCGGCTTCGACGGGTCGGCCGGCGGGGTGACGCAGGTGCGCGAGGTGACCGGCGCCCTGATCCGCACCGCCAAGGCGCTGGGCCTGGCGACCGTGCTGGTCGGCCACGTGACGAAGGAGGGCGCCGTGGCCGGGCCGCGGCTGCTCGAGCACCTGGTGGACGTCGTCGTGCACTTCGAGGGCGAACGGCACTCGACGCTGCGTCTCCTCCGGGCCGGCAAGAACCGCTACGGCCCGGCGGACGAGGTGGGCTGCTTCGAGATGCACGACTCGGGCATCCGCGAGGTCGCCGATCCCAGCGGGCTGTTCCTGTCGCGGTCCGGCGGCGCCGGGCCGGCGGCCGTACCCGGCACCTGCGTCACGGTGACGGTGGAGGGCCGGCGTCCGCTGGTCGCCGAGGTGCAGGCACTGGTGGCGGAGGCGTCGGCGCAGGTGCCGCGCCGCGCGGTGTCGGGGCTGGACGCCGCCCGGGTGGCGATGATCCTCGCCGTCGTCGAGCGGCGGGCGCGGGTCCGGTTCGGCCGCGCGGACGTCTACACGGCGACGGTCGGCGGGGTTCGGCTCGCCGAGCCGGCGGCGGATCTGGCGGTGGCGCTGGCCACGGTGAGCGCCGCCCGCGACCGGCCGCTGCCCGGTGATCTGGTGGCGATCGGCGAGGTGGGCCTGGCGGGCGAGGTGCGTTCGGTGGGCGCGGTGCGTGCGCGGCTCGCCGCGGCGGCCCGATTGGGCTTCCGCCGGGCGCTCGTGCCGACCGGGTCCGGAGAGGCGCCGGAAGGGTTGACCGTCCAGGAAGTACCGGACCTTATCGCGGCCATTGCGCACATGTACGACGAATGAACCTGCTTTGGTGATTGCCGGATATGGTGAGGCCGCTGTGAGCCCGCACTGATCCGCATGCGACTTACCGATACCATTACGGCGACGGGCACGACACGGTGGGGGCGTTCGACGCACAGGACGTCGAAGAACAACGAGGGAGCCTGATGGCAGGACCACCCGGGGATGACATCTTCCGGGCGACACTCGCCGCGGTCGCGCCCGGTACCCCGTTCCGTGACGGTCTCGAGCGCATCCTGCGTGGGCACACCGGAGCGCTCATAGTGCTCGGCCACGACAAGGTCGTCGAGGGCCTGTGCACCGGCGGATTCGAGCTCGACGTGGAGTTCTCGGCCACCCGCCTGCGCGAGCTGGCGAAGATGGACGGCGCGATCGTGCTCTCCTCCGACCTCGCGCGGATCGTACGGGCCGCCGTGCACCTCGTCCCGGATCCGACGGTCCCGACCGAGGAGTCCGGCACCCGGCACCGCACCGCGGAGCGGGTCGCGAAGCAGACCGGCTTCCCCGTGATCTCGGTCAGCCAGTCGATGCACATCATCGCCCTGTACGTGGCGGGGCGGCGGTACGTGCTCGACGGCGCCGCGGCCATCCTCTCCCGCGCCAACCAGGCGCTGGCCACGCTCGAACGCTACAAGCTGCGCCTCGACGAGGTCGCCGGCACCCTCTCCGCGCTGGAGATCGAGGATCTGGTCACCGTCCGTGACGCGATCTCGGTGAGCCAGCGGCTGGAGATGGTCCGGCGGATCGCCGACGAGATCGAGAGCTACGTCGTCGAGCTCGGGACGGACGGCCGGCTGCTGTCGCTGCAGCTCGAGGAGCTGATGGCCGGCGTCGAGACCGAGCGCGAGCTCACCGTGCGTGACTACCTGCCGGTCGGCTCGCGGGCGGGCAACGCCGCCCAGGTGCTCACCGAGCTGTCCGCGATGTCACCGACGGATCTGCTCGACCTGACCGTCATCGCCCGGGTGATCGGCTTCTCCGGCGGGGCGGACATCCTCGACCGCCAGATCAGCCCGCGTGGCTACCGGATGCTGGCCAAGGTCCCGCGCCTGCCGCGGATGGTGGTGGACCGCCTCGTCGACCACTTCAGCACCCTGCAGAAGCTGCTCGCCGCCGGGGTCGACGACCTCCAGGCGGTTGACGGCGTCGGTGAGACCCGCGCCCGCGCGGTCCGTGAGGGGCTCTCCCGGCTCGCGGAGTCGAGCATCCTCGAACGCTACGTCTGAGAGCGCCGCGGTAGGCGGTGCGGTGGCGGGAGGCGGCCGCGGGCGGGCTGAGGGCCGGCGGTGGGCGGTGTGCCGGAGCTTGAGACGATTCCCGCGATGACATCCGTGCGAATGGCTGACGAGGTGCTGGAGTGGTTCGCGGTCTGTGCCCGCGACCTGCCCTGGCGGCGGCCCGAGACGACGCCGTGGGGCGTCCTCGTCAGCGAGATCATGTTGCAGCAGACGCCGGTCAACCGGGTCCTGCCGGTCTGGGCGGAGTGGCTCAGCCGCTGGCCGACACCGGCCGACCTCGCCGCGGAGCCCTCCGGTGAGGCCGTGCGGGCGTGGGGGCGCCTCGGCTACCCCCGCCGGGCTCTGCGACTGCACCAGGCCGCCACCGCGATGCTGGAACGGCACGGCGGCACCGTCCCGGACGAGCTTGACGACCTGCTGGCACTGCCCGGTGTCGGGAGCTACACGGCCAGGGCCGTGGCGGCGTTCGCCTTCCGGCAGCGCCACGCCGTGATCGACGTGAACGTCCGCCGCCTGGTGGCCCGGGCTGTCGAGGGGGTCGCCGAGGGGCCGACGTCGGTCTCCCGGCGCGACCTCGCGCTGGTCGCCGACCTGCTGCCGACGGACCCGGAGACCGCGGCGCGGGCGAGCGCGGCGTTCATGGAGCTGGGCGCGCTGGTCTGCGTGGCCCGGGCGCCCCGCTGCGCCGCGTGCCCCGTCCGGGACAGGTGCGCGTGGCTGGCGGCCGGCAGCCCGCCCTCCGAGGGCCCGGCCCGGCGCCCGCAGGGCTACGCCGGGACCGACCGCCAGGTGCGCGGCCGCCTGCTGGCCGTGCTCCGGGAGGCGACCGGGCCGGTCGAGCAGGCCGACCTCGACGCGGTGTGGGACGAGCCCGTCCAGCGCGACCGGGCGCTCGCCGGGCTCCTCACGGACGGCCTGGTCAGCCGGACGGCGCCGGGCGTCTACGCCCTTCCACACTGACGCCCCGGGCCTCCCGCCCGGACGCCGCGGCCCTCTTTCGCATTCCGCGGACCATTTCACGGCACTTCGGAGGCACGGAAGTGCCGTGAAATGGTCCGCCCCGAAATCAGGTCGGGCGCGGAGCGGGGGCCCGAAAGCGATATCCGATCCCGCGGATGCTCTCGATGAGCGGCGGATGAACGTCGATGAGGCCACGGGAAGTCACAACCGGGCGCGACGACACGCCGGGAGCGTCGGCGGAGTCGTGTCGCTGCGCGGCGGCGCCGTCGGCCGCGCCGGAGATGGAGTCCCCGAGGCGGCGGCGCAGGCGGCGCACGTGCACCGCCAGCGTGTTCGGGTCGGTGTCGGCCGAGCCCCAGACCTCGGTGAGCAGGGTCTCCCTGGTGACGACCCGCCCGGCGTGCCCGAGCAGCAGGTGCAGCAGCCGGAACTCCCGTGGCGGCATGTGGACGGCGCGGCCGTCCACGGTGACCTCGTGCGCGTCGACGTCGAGAACGACCGGCCCGGAACGCAGCACGCTCGATGCCGCGGGGACCGTCAACGCGCCGGCCAACCCTGGCCGGCCCGTCCCGCCGGCGGTGAGGAGCCCGCCGATGCCGCCGACGTGCTCCGGCCCGGCGCCGAAGCCGCCGGCGCCCTCCGGGCCTCCGGACGAGCCGGCGCGGCCCGCGGCCGGCGTCATCCGGGTGCCTGAACCGCTTAGACCGCCCGAGCCGCCCAGACCGGCCGTGACGGCCGCCAGGCCGCCGACGGCACCGACCATCGCCAGCACCTCGTGCAGGCGGTACGGCTTGCCCACGCAGGCGCTCGCCCCGGCCTCGAGCGCCGCCGCGGCCTGTTCCCGGTCACCGGGGCCGACCGCGAACAGGATGGGCGTGGTGTCCCGGCCCGCCACCGAGCGGACCGTGCGGATCACGGTGACGCCGTCCACCACCGGCAGCCGTGCGCTGATCAGCACGGCCGACGGGTCGAGCCGACCGATCTCGACGAGGGCCTGGGCGCCGTCGGTGACGACGCTGACCTCCACGCCCCGGCCGCGCAATGCCGGTAGCAGTTCGTCGTTCGCCTCGTCGTCGGCGATGAGCAGCGAGGGCGAGGGCTGCCCGTGATCTGGCGCGGCGGGGGCGACCGCACCGTCGCCCCCGCCGCTGGCCGTCGGCCACACGTCGGGAGATCTCAGCCGAACCGCCCGGAGACGTAGTCCTCGGTGCGCTTCTCCTTCGGGTTGCTGAAGATCTGCGAGGTGCGGTCGCATTCCACCAGCCGTCCCGGGTCGCCGGTCTTCTCCAGGGAGAAGAAGGCCGTCGTCTCGCTCACGCGGGACGCCTGCTGCATGTTGTGCGTGACGATGACGATCGTGTAGCTGGACCGGAGCTTCTGGATCAGGTCCTCGATCGCGAGGGTGGAGATCGGGTCGAGCGCGGAGCACGGCTCGTCCATGAGCAGCACCTGCGGCTCGACGGCGATCGCACGGGCGATGCACAGTCGCTGCTGCTGGCCTCCGGACAGCCCGGCGCCGGGCCGGTTGAGCCGGTCCTTGACCTCGTCCCACAGGTTGGCGCCGCGCAGCGACTCCTCGACCCGCTCGTCGAGCAGTGCCTTCTTGCGGATGYCGTTCAGCTTCAGCCCGGCGATGACGTTCTCGTAGATCGACATCGTGGGGAACGGGTTGGGCCGCTGGAAGACCATGCCGACGTTGCGGCGGACGTTCACCGGGTCGACCCCGGGTCCGTACAGGTCCTCCCCGTCGAGCAGGACCTTGCCCTCGACCCTGGCTCCGGGGAGGACCTCGTGCATCCGGTTGAGCGTCCGCAGGACGGTCGACTTCCCGCAGCCGGACGGGCCGATGAAGGCCGTCACGGTCTTGGGCTCGATCGTCAGGTTCACGTCGGCTACGGCCTTGAACTTCCCGTAGTAGGCGGTCAGCCCGGAGATGTCGATACGGGTGGCCATTGCTACCTCGACTCAGGTGTTTGTGCGGTCGGTCGGTTCGTGGAAGAAGGCAGTACCCGGACTGCCGACTGGCGCCCTGGGCGGACGACGACGGCCACCACGGGCTACTTGATCGTCGCCCGGCGCGCCACGAGCCGAGCGAGCAGATTGAGCAGCATGATGATGATAATCAACGTGAGCGCCGCGGCCCAGGCTCTGTCAATCGCGACCTGCTGCGGCTGTCCGGCCTGTGAGTAGATGTACAGCGGAAGGGCCGACTGTTCACCGGAGAACGGGTTGAAGTTGATCGAGTTCGCGCCGAAGACGGTCAGCAGCAGCGGCGCCGTCTCGCCGGCGACCCGGGCGACGGCCAGCATGACGCCGGTGACGATTCCCGGCAGCGCGGTCGGGAGCACCACCTTCAGAATCGTCCGCCACCGGGCGACACCGAGCGCGTAGCTCGCCTCGCGCAGCTCGTCGGGAACGAGTTTCAGCATCTCCTCGGCGGAGCGCACGACCACCGGAATCATGAGGATCGTCAGAGCGAGGGCACCGGCGAAACCGGAGAAGCTCTGCCCCAGCGCGAGAATCCAGAAGCCCAGCACGAACAGACCGGCGATGATCGACGGGAGGCCGGTCAGGACGTCCACGAAGAAGCTGATCAGGCGGCTGATCCGACCGGTTCCGTACTCGACCAGGTAGATGGCGACCAGCAGCCCGAACGGCACCGCCATGACGCTCGCCAGCCCGACCTGCTCGAGGGTCCCGATGATCGCGTGGTAGACGCCGCCGCCGGCCTCCCGGGCATTGATGCTGCGCATCGAATGCGTGAGGAAGTTCCCGTCCAGCCGCTCCGCGCCCCGCGTCACGACACTGATGATGATCGCCAGCAGCGGGATGAGCGCGAGGAGGAACGAGCCGAACACGGCCGAGGTGACGAGCCGGTCCCGTGCCCGCCGTGACCCCTCCACCATGACCGACGCGATCGTCTGCCCGATGCCGAACAGGATCAGCGCGATGAGGACGAACTGGATCCGGCTGTGGATGGAGGTCACCAGGTAGAGCAGGAGGGTCAGCACGACCGCTCCCGCCGCGATGGCACCGAGTACCGGCCGACCGAGCGTCTGCCCGCGCAGGTTCAGCGAACCGTCACCGACCGGAGCCGTCGGCGCCGTCGTCGTCGCGGTGCTCATGCCGCGCGTCCCGAGAACTCGGCACGCCGCGCGATGACGGCTCGAGCAATCATGTTGACCACCATCGTGACGACGAAGAGAACGAGACCGGACGCGATGAGAGCGCCCTTTCCGATGTCGTTTGCCTCACCGAAGCCGTTCGCCACGTTCGCGGCGATCGTGTTTCCGGCGGGAGTGAGGATGTTCCAGGAGATGTTGAAGGAGGCCGGCAGGACGAGGGCGACCGCGATAGTCTCGCCCATCGCCCGGCCGAGACCCAGCATGGAAGCGCTGATCACACCCGGCTTGCCGTAGGGAATGACCGCTGTCCGGATCATCTCCCAGCGGGTGGCRCCGAGCGCGAGAGCAGCCTCACGATGAGTGATGGGCACCTGGGAGAAGACCTCCCGGGATATCGCTGCCACGATCGGGAGAATCATGATTGCCAGCACCACGCTGGCCAGGAACATCGAACGTCCGACCGTGCTGTCATCGATGTTGAAAAGCGGGATCCAGCCGAAGTAGTCGGCCAGCCAGGACTGCGTCCCGTTGAAATGCGGAGCGAGGACGATCAGGCCCCAGAGACCGTAGATGACGCTCGGCACGGCCGCGAGCAGGTCGACGATGAAACCGAGCCCGGAAGCCAGCCGACGAGGCGCGTAAATAGTGATGAAAAGCGCGATTCCGACCGCGACCGGAACCGCGATGATCAGTGCCCCCACGGCGGAGACCAGAGTTCCGAACAGGAGGGCTGCGACACCGAAGACGGGCGGGTCGGCGTTGGCCCGCCATTCCTCCGTGGTGAGGAAGTTCCCGGTGTTCGCGCTCAGGGCGTCGGTGGCCCGCAGCACCAGGAAGATCGCGATCAGCGCGATGAGCACGAGCAGGCTGACGCCCGCCGTCCTGGTCAGGTTCTTGAACACGACGTCGGCCAGGCCGACCTTCGGCTTGGCGTCCGCCGGCGGTGTGATGTCCGGTGGCACGAGTTCCGGCGGCGTTGTGCCCGGCGGTGTCGCGCCCGCCGCTGTGATGTCCGTCGACGTGGTGCTCGTCGGCGCGGCCTCCGCCGCTGGTGCGGTGGCCGCCTCCGGGGTGGTCGGTGAACCGGTCCCCCGAGACCCGGCGTCGGCCGGGCTACCCGGCTCAGTCGTCATCCGTACCTACCTCGACTCTTCCTCCCTCAGGGGGCGGCCGGCCCGGCTGCCGGTCGGATCGACCGGCAGCCGGGGCGACCGCCCGGAAAACCAGGTTCCGCGGCCGGGGCGACGGTGCCCCGGCCGCGGAAGGACATGCTGGTCAGCCCGTCAGCCAGCTCTATCCGTCAGGCGATCTTGGCGATGACGGCGCGGACCTTCGTGGCGATCTCGTCCGGCAGCGGGGCGTAGCCGAGCTCCGTGATCGCGGCCTGGCCGTCCGCGGACGCGATGTAGGTCAGGAAGCTCTTGAGGAGCGGAGCCTGGTCGGCAGGAGTGCCAGCGGTGCAGGCGATCTCGTAGGTGGCCAGGTAGATCGGGTAGGCACCCTTGGTCGCCGTGGTGTAGTCGAAGGTGAGCTTGAGGTCGTCACCCTCGGCGACCTTGGCGGAGCTGATGCCGATCGAGGCGGCGTCGGTGCTCACCTCGACGAACTCGTCAGCGGCGTTGCCGATCAGCGCGGTCGACAGGCTGGCGTTCTCCGCGTAGGAGAGCTCGACGTAGCCGATCGCGTTCGGGGTGGACTTGACGGTCGAGGTCACACCGTCACTGCCCTTGGCGCCCTGGCCACCCGGCGCGGTCCAGTCGGAGCCGCCCTCGAAGGTCCAGTCGGACGCCGCGGCGCCCTTGAGGAACTTGGTGAAGTTGTCCGTCGTGCCCGAGCCGTCCGAGCGGTGCACCGACTGGATCGGAGCGTCCGGCAGGCTCGCGCCGTCGTTGTCGGCGACGATCRCCGGGTCGTTCCACTTGGTGATCGCACCGGAGAAGATCTTCGCGATGTTCGACGCGCTGAGGTTCAGCGTGTCGACGCCGTCAAGGTTGTAGATGAGCGCGATGGGCCCGACGACCATCGGGATGTCGACGGCCGCACCGCCGGTGCAGCGGGCGTCCGCCGCGGTCTTCTGGTCGTCCTTCAGCGCGGAGTCGGAACCCGCGAAGGTGATCTGCTTGTCGATGAACTGCTGGCGTCCAGTCGACGAGCCGGTGCTCTGGTAGTTGATGGTGGCGCCGTCACACGCGTCCTGGTAGGCCGAGACCCACTCGTCCATCGCGTTCTTCTGCGCGGAGGACCCCGACCCGGTGATCGACCCCTTGGCGCAGTCGATCGCGCCGGCGGAGGCTGTGGACGCGGTCCCGTCCGCGGTGTCGGTGTTGTCGTCCGAGCCACACGCGGCCAGAGAGAGCAGCGCCGCGGCGGCGAGGCCCGCGACGATCTGACGCTTGCCTAGGTTCACTAGCAATCCTTCGTCCATCTGGTTCGCGCCTCGCGGCGCGGATCTGGTCCCGCCCCCCGGATCGGGGTGCCGGCGAGAATCGAAGCGATGCCGAGTGAACGAAGGGTGAACATCGACGGACATGAACCGCACTCAAACAGGAACACATCCCGGACATGGGTTTCGACACGAGTCGACAACCCACACACGACCCATTTAGCTACCTTCAGTAGTTGCACGCTACACACAAAGGCACCATGGTCGGCGGTGGAACGGAGTCGTGAGCACATGCGACAGGTTGCCGTCATCGGTCCGGGCGAGGCGACACCGGAGCAGGAAACCGACGCCGAGCGCCTGGGCGCGGGCCTGGCGAGGCTGGGGCTGACCGTCGTGACCGGCGGCCTCGGCGGCGTGATGGCCGCGGCCTCGCGGGGCGCCCGGGCAGCCGGCGGGCGGACCCTGGGCCTGCTTCCAGGCAACGATCCGGCCACGGCCAACCCGTGGATCGACGTCGTCGTTCCCACCGGTCTCGGGGAGGCACGGAACGCGCTCGTGGTCCGTTCCGCCGCCGCGGTGGTGGCCGTCGGACACGGCTGGGGCACGCTGTCCGAGGTCGCCCTGGCGTTGCGGACGGGCGTCCCCGTCGTGAGCCTGCGAAGCTGGGCGCCGACGCCGCCGGCGGGCGACCCGAGGCACCGCGATCAACCGACGTCGGTCCAGGTGGCCACCGGCGTAACGGACGCGCTCGCGCGGGTCCAGGCTGTTCTCGAAGCCGCCGCGCCCTGAGCGGGCCTATCGCGCCGCGGGTCGCGTGGTCTCTCGCGTGACGTCTCGTCGGCAGGCCGGCGTGGGTCCCCGTGGCGGCCCGCCGACGAGACCACCCCCAGACACAAGATCGCGCACACCGCTTACAAGACACTGCGAACGCGCCATTTCGGACTTCTGATTACGCATACGAACCGGACTTTCGTCCCGCGTCACCAGACGTCCAACTCTGACCGGAGATCGTCCCTTGCCTTCCCGGCCAGCCGGCCGTTTGCTATAAAGCAAACAAGCGGTAGCTGACAGCATTGCCTCATAACCGCAGAGTCAGGAGGTGGTTCAGGCTCGACCCGAACGCACGTCACGGCGACGACGACGCCCCTCCGGTCTCACCCGGACTCGCCAGGGAACCACCCGGAACTCCCGCGAGCTCGGCGACGGCGCTGCCAGCCGTCGCCATCGCGTCGCCGATCGTTCATGTCGAGTTCGGTCGCCGGTCACCGCAAGCACCGGGTGCCGCCGACCGCGCTCCGCCCGCCGAACAGGCCCGGCCGGCACCGGCTGTCCGACGGAACCCCCAGCTCCACCGGTCAGCCCCACAGCCGGGACCAGGTCCCGCCGGCGGGACCAACGCGCGCTGAACACACCTGTCTCCGATCCCGCCCGCGACACCGAAGTCGGTGGACCGCCAGCAACAGGAAGGCAGCATGCACGATGAACACCGTCGACACCGGTGAACTCATGCCGGAACCCAGACCCGTATCCGGAGGTCCACCGCCGTCGCTGGCGGAAGTCGTCACGGTCCGGAACGGGTTACTGGTGGAGCACGAGCTGGTCCTCGCCCCCGGCGCGACGGCGGCCGACCTGACCAGCGCCATGATCCTGGTCCCGCCCGCCGCCGCCCTCGTCAGCCACCACGGTGACGTGGACCTCTCCCTCATCTTCCGCGAGGTCCCACGCCCGGATCCCGAGGACGCCGTCGCGCACCACTGAGCCGTCCGCCGAGCCGTCCGCCGGCCGGCCGCGGACGGACGGCTCACCAGCGGACAGCGCGGCAGAGGTGTCGCCGGCACGCTGTCCCGGCCGGGGCCCGCCRCATTCCGCGAGCGGTGGGTGCCCCCTTCCCATCGGCCGGTGACGCGCTGGTGACCCACCCGCCCGCCCGGCCCCGGCCGCGCACACCGGGGCCGGGCGGGCCGGCCCCGGTGCGGCCCGTCTCGGGGGGCGGGCCGTCTCGGAGCCGGGGCCGGAACCGGGCCCCGTACGCGTCCGCGGGGCCCGTGGCGGTCGCCTGGGCGGGCCGTGTCCGCCGGCCCGTCGTACCGAACCAATATCGTGGACGACGTGGCTGTTCTCACCCCCCGCTCCACCGACTTCCCGCGTTGGTACCAGGACGTGCTCGACAAGGCCGAGCTCGCCGACAACGGGCCCGTGCGCGGCACGATGGTCATCCGGCCCTACGGCTACGCGCTGTGGGAACGGATGCAGGCCGACGTCGACACCCGGATCAAGGCCGCGGGCGCGGTGAACGCCTACTTCCCGTTGTTCATCCCGGAGAGCTACCTGCGCCGGGAGGCCGAGCACGTCGAGGGGTTCAGCCCCGAGCTCGCCGTCGTCACCCACGGTGGCGGCAAGGAGCTGGCCGAACCGGTCGTCGTCCGTCCCACCAGCGAGACGGTGATCGGCGAGTACATGGCCAAGTGGACGCAGAGCTACCGGGATCTGCCGCTGCTGCTGAACCAGTGGGCGAACGTCGTCCGCTGGGAGCTGCGCCCGCGGCTGTTCCTGCGCACCAGCGAGTTCCTGTGGCAGGAGGGGCACACCGCCCATGCGGACGCCGCGGACGCCGCGGCCTATGCCCGCCGGATCGCGCTCGAGGTGTACCGGGAGTTCATGACCTCGGTGCTCGCGCTGCCGGTGTTCGTCGGGGCGAAGACCCGCAAGGAGCGCTTCGCCGGCGCGATCAACACGATGACCTGCGAAGGCATGATGGGTGACGGCAAGGCGCTGCAGATGGCGACGAGCCACGAGCTCGGCCAGAACTTCGCCCGCGCCTTCGACATCGACTTCCTCGGGCCGGACGGCGGCCGCCACCTGGCGTGGACGACCTCCTGGGGCAGCTCCACCCGCATGATCGGTGGCCTGATCATGGCTCACGGTGACGACAACGGCCTGCGGGTGCCGCCCGCGCTCGCGCCCACCCAGGTAGTGGTGCTCCCGGTCCGCGACGACGACGCCGTGGTCACGAAGGCCCGCGAGATCACCGACGCGCTCACCGCACTCGGCGTCCGGGCCAGGCTGGACGCCCGCCCCGGTCTGTCGTTCGGCCGCCGGGTCACCGACGCCGAGCTCAAGGGCATCCCCGTCCGGGTCGAGGTCGGGCCGCGCGACCTGGCCGCCGGCAACGTCACGCTGGCCCGCCGGGACACCGCCGAGAAGTTCCCGGTGCCGCTCGGTGAGGCCGCCGGCCGCGTCCCCGTCCTGCTCGAGGAGGTGCAGGCGAGCCTGTACGCGCAGGCCCTGGCGCTGCGCGACGAACGCACCTCGGACGTCACCTCGCTGGCCGAGGCGGTCGAGGCCGCCGCGACGGGCTTCGCCCGGCTGCCCTGGCACCTGGTGGGTGAGGACGGCGAGGCACGGCTCGCCGAGGACTCGCTGACCGTCCGCTGCCTGCAGACGCCGGACGGCGCCCTGCCAACCGCGGACACCAGGGACGAGGATCTCGTCTGCCTCGTGGCCCGCGCCTACTGACACGGGCACGGCTGGTCCGGTGGCCACCGGACCAGCCGGCGCAGATCCCAGCCGGCGCCAGCCAAACGGAGGGCCGGCCGAACGAGGGCCGACGGGCCATTCCCGCTTTTCCGGCGCACCGGCCCGACGTGCCTTAGCGGTGGAAACCGCGAGTAGGTGACCCGGTAACTGGCGTAGCCATTCTTGACACCGCGGACGGAAACATCGAAAAGCGATGGAAGTCCATTTCCGGACGGCTCCGCCCGCCGTCGGACGCCCGCTGAAGTGCGGCGGATGCCCGTGAGATGCGCCTGCGGGACGCGGTAAGCCAGGCGCTCGGTGAAGATCCCGCGAGCGCTCTCCGACGATGTCCGAGATCCTCCCGAGCGACCGCGGACGGCCGCGTGGAGATCCATGGATCTCCGGTCCGGCTGGGCCGGGTCTACTCCACTGTCAAACGGTTGACTCCGAATTTGGCGTAAGTAGGATTACGACACGAAATAGGACGTGGCGGTCAGGACGCGATCGAGACGTGTCAGGCTCCACCGGGCCGCCCGCTCGGCCCGCCCGCCCCGGCACGCCTCCGAGAAAAGAGGGCGAGATGCGAACCGGGAGCGAAGCGGCGGGCACAACCCGTGGCGGGCGGCGTTCCGGTGTGCACCTCGGAACTCTCACCGTGACGACGAGCGAGTCATCAAAGATGATCGACATCAACGAGGAGCGGCTGTGAAGCGGTTACTGATCGACGGAAAGCTTGTCGAGACCGAGCGGACGGTCGACTCGATCAACCCCACGACCGGCGAAGTCATCGGCCAGGCCGCGGACGCGACGGTCGAAGAGACCACCGCCGCGGTCAAGGCCGCCCGCAAGGCCTTCGACACCACCGACTGGTCGACCAACGTCGCGTTCCGCGTCCAGTGCCTCAACCAGCTCCACGACGTCCTCGTCAAGCACAAAGAAGAACTCCGCGAACTCACCATCGCCGAGGTCGGCCACCCCCGCCTGATCACCGACGGGCCGGCCCTCGGCGACCCGATCAACCTCGTCAAGTACTACGCCGACCTCGCCGCCGGCTACCAGTTCACCCAGGACCTCGGCAC
>NZ_MAXA01000238.1 GCF_001854695.1 Parafrankia soli | reverse complement strand
CAGCAAGGTGCACCTCGCGACCGACCGGCGCTGCCGCCCACTGTCCATCATCCTCACCCCCGGACAGGCCGCGGACAGCCCACGTTTCCTCCCAGTCCTGAAGAAGATCAAGGTGCGTGGACCGGTCGGCCGCCCCAGGACCCGGCCGGACGCGGTCGCCGGAGACAAGGCGTACTCCTCCCGCGCCAACCGCGCCCACCTGCGCACACGGAAGATCCAGGCGGTGATCCCGGAGAAGGCCGACCAGAAGGCCAACCGTAAGAAGCGCGGCAGCGCCGGAGGCCGCCCGGTCAGCCACGACGCCACGCTCTACAAAGACCGCAACACCGTGGAGCGTGGCATCAACAAGATCAAGGAATGGCGGGGTCTGGCCACCCGCTACGACAAGACACCCGAAAGCTACGCCGCAGGACTCCACCTGCGCGGATCCATCCTCTGGCTACGCAGCCTGCCAACCCCATGATCCGAACTCAGAACAGGCCCTAGGGCGATCTGACGGCTTTACGGTGGAAAGTGGGGGTTGGCGGCGATGGCTGACACCGAGGTCGGGGCAGCCGGCGGGACCTCGTTCCTCAAATCCGTCAGCGCCAGCGTGAGCCCGCTGGACCTGCGGACCGACATCCCCCACTCGGCCCGGATGTACGACTACTACCTGGGAAGGACAACTTCCCGGCGGACCGGGAGGCGGCCGAGCAGGCGCTGGCGGCCTTCCCGAACCTGCGGCTCTACGCCCGGCAGAACCGGGCGTTCCTGCACCGGGCATTCCTGTACCGGGCAGTCGCGCACCTGACCACGACGGCCGGGGTGAGCCAGTTCCTGGACATCGGCACCGGCATTCCCACCAACCCGGGCCTGCACGAGACCGCGCAGCGGCTCGATCCGGCGGCGCGGGTGCTCTACGTCGACAACGACCCGATCTTCCTGGCGYACGGCCGCTCGGCACCGAGGTTCGAGTGGGCGCGCAGACTCGACTCAGCCGCATTGACTAACCGTCACAAAGCTCAACAATCTGGATGTTTCTTCCAATGCCGTGCAACTATGGCTCATGCATCGGTGATGCGTCAGAAGCCTTTGAGTCATGGCGACACAGATTCGATGCGAACAGGTGTCGGCCCGACCCGGACTGGAGCGCGGGCGCTGAGATCCCCAGGGCGCTGGCCACCAGCCTTGCCAGGATCCAGGTCGGCGAAGCCAGTGACGGCGCGGGGATGATGCGGGCCGCCGCGCGGGCGGGCCACTCCGGCTACCTCGAAGCTGCGCGGCTGTTCATCGCCGAGGAGCAGGACCACTCGCGGCTGCTCRCCCGGCTGCTCGCCGCCGCCGGGCGGCCGACGATCGCGGCGCACTGGAGTGACACCATCTTCCGCTCGCTGCGCTGGCGGGCCCGCCTGCCGCGCGAGGTGCTGGTCCTGACCGTCGCCGAGGTGTGCACGCTGCGCTACTTCCAGGTGGTCCGTGACGGCGTCGGCGACCGGCTGACCCGCGAGGTCGTGGCGCGCATCCTCACCGACGAGCAGGAGCACGTTCCCTTCCACATCCGCCGCCTGCGCCTGGACCTCGCCGGCCTGCCCGTGCCGACGCGCGCCCTGCTCGCCGCCGCGTGGTGGGCCCTCCTCGCTGTGTCCGCGGCGGTGGTCGCGATCAACCACCGCGCCGCCCTGCGCCTGCTCGGCGTACCCTCCACCCGCTACTTCGCCGACACGCTCCGGCTGTTCGCCCCCGTCGCCAAAGCCGCACTCGCCGCCGGTCCGGCTGACCGATCCGAAACTCTTACCGGCCCGGCCCGGGCCGCGTGAGCCCGAGCCGGTAAGGGTCGGATTCAGACTGCTGCACCGCCGGCGTCCCGACACCGATCCGGAGCAGTGGGCGGACGAGGACATCAGCGCCTACGCGCTGATCGCCCGCAAGCTCCAGGCCGTCGCGGGACGCGCCGCGGCGCGGGTGGAGGCCCTGGGCGGAACCGCGTTTGGGGTTTTGTTTGCTCGCGCTTAACTGGTCCGCCGTAGTGTCATCCGGTGACCGCCTCGCAGGAAACGCCTCAATGGATAGAACTCACCGGTGCCCACAACGTCCGGGATCTCGGAGGGTTACCGGCGGCCGGGGGCACCGTCCGTCCCGGCGTGCTGCTCCGAGGTGACAACCTCGACAGTCTGACCACCGAAGACATCGCGCTGCTGCGGGACAAGGTGGGCCTGCGCGGCGTCGTGGACCTGCGTGCCCCGTTCGAGAACCCGCGGGCCGCCGAGTGGTTCCCGCAGTTGGGCATCACCTGGATGCACGAGCCGCTGATGGACTTCACCGGGCTCAGCGACCCGAAGGCGCTGCGGGACCGGATCGGCGGAGACTACGCCCGGTTCTACGCGATCATGCTCGAGAACGCCGGCCCGGGGCTGGTCCGCATCCTGGACTTCCTCGTCTCCGGTGAGCGCACCCCGGCGCTGGTGCACTGCGCCGCGGGCAAGGACCGCACCGGCATCACGACGGCCGTCCTGCTCGCCGCCGCGGGTGTCGAGCGCGACGCGATCGTCGCGGACTACCTCGCCACCGAACAGCGGATCCAGCGGGTCCGGGAGGCGCTGAGCCGGCGGCCGGAGTACAGCCACCTGACTGCGGGCCGATCGGCGCCGCGCGGCATCGGGACCGCGGTTCTCGTCGACCCGAAGGCCATCGCCAGCGTGCTCGACACGATCGACGCCGCCCCCGGCGGCCCGGCCGGGTACCTCGCCGCCAACGGTGCGACCGCCGAGCAGATCAGCCGCTGGCAAGAAATGATCATCGAGTCACGCTGAATGAAGAAAACGCAGGAAGCCGGCCGCGGCGGCCCTTGCCTCGGCGGGCATCGTGGCCCGGTCGACGAGCAGGTAGGGGTGGTCGGCGGCCGGGGATCCCTCCGCTGGGTACACCGCGACCAGCGGGACGGCCGGGTCGGTCCGGTTGTGTTTCCAGACCGCACGTTCGCTCATGAAGTAGATGGAGGGCCCCGCGGCGATCCGGTTCGGCCCGGCGGCCTCCGCGCGGGCGACGGCCGCCTCGAGGCCGGTGGAGTCGTCCGGGCGGACGGCCCTCGTCCGCTGGATCACGCGGAGGCGGTCGAACAGCGCGGGATCGGTGGCCGCGGAGGCGGGCAGGTAGTCCTCCCGGCCGAGCCCGCGCACGGCGCCCGCCAGCGCGCTGACGGTCGCGAGCCCCTCGGTCGACCGGGCCGGATCGGCGATGGCCGAGGTCACACCGCCCCACTCCGGATGGCCGTGCGCCGCCCATCGGCTATGCGCCGGTGGGCGGCGCCGCGGCCAATCGCGCCCGGCAGCTCGCGGCCACGATCAGCTGACGTCCCGTGCCCGCGCGCGTGATCGATCATGGCGGGATGGGTAGGTGATCGACCATGCTGAGTTGGCTGCGCCGGTCGGTGTCCGCGCGACGCGACCGCGACCAGGTGGACAGTTCGTCGTGGAATCCGTCCGGATGGTGGTGGTGCCTGGAGCACGGGCGCGTGGAGAACCCGCCGGACGCCCCGGGGCACCGCCGCCTGGGTCCCTACCCGAGCGCGGCCGAGGCCGAGAACTGGCGTGACGAGCTGGACCGTCGCAACGAGCAGTGGGACGAGGAGGACCGCCGCTGGGCCGGAGACCGCTGAGCCGGCGCGACGGAACCGGCGCCGGCGGCGCGGGTCTGCGCGGGGGGCGCGGCGGGGCGCGGCGGCCGGGTGTGGCGGGCCCGCGCGCGGTGTGACGGGGCGCGGGGCGGGGTGACGTGTGCCGACACGCGGTACGTGGGGCACCTGAGGGGCGACTGTCACGCCTTAAGGTGACCACTCGATTGCATTGAGTGGTGTGTGGTGCCGGTGGCGCCCGGCGACGTCGTCCGGCGGGGCGCGGCGTCCGCGTCCCGGTGGGAGGAATCCGAGTGCGTTCCCCGTCGACCGACCCGTCCCCGCCCGCGGGCCCGCCCCGCGGACGTCCGCTGCCGCGTGGCCTCGTCCGGGCGGCCGTCGCGGTGCTGCTCTCCGCCCAGGTGGTGGCCCTGCTGCTGGTGGGGACCTACGCGAGAGTCGAGCCGCGGGTGTGGGGCTTTCCGTTCTTCTACTGGTACACGCTGGTGTGGCTGGTCGCGGGCGCGGTGAGCCTGGCCGGCGCCACCTGGCTCCTCCGGCGCACCGCGGGCCGACCGGACGCCCGGTGAGCCCGGATCCTGCCGGCGACCCGCCAGTGCTGGCCGCGCCGTTCCACACCGACTTCCACGGTGTCGAGTTCACGGTCTTTTTGGCGCTGTTCGTCCTGGTCACCGTGATCGGGTTCGGTGCGGCGCGCTGGCGGCGGGCCGCCAGCCTCGACCACCTCGACGAGTGGGGGCTCGGCGGCCGCGGATTCGGCTCGTTCGTCGCCTGGTTCCTCATCGGCGGTGACATCTTCACCGCCTACACGTTCATCGCCGTTCCCGGGGCGATGTACGCGACGGGTGCCGTCTCGGGCTGGTTCGCCGTGGTGTTCACCAGCGTCGTCTGGCCGATCGTCTTCGTGATCATGCCGCGGCTGTGGGCCGTCGCCAGCCGGAACGGGTACGTCACGCCGGCCGACTTCGTCCGCGGGCGGTACGGGTCGCGGTCGCTCGCGCTGGCCGTCGCCGTGACGGGCATCGTCGCGACGATGCCGTACATCGCGCTCCAGCTGGTGGGCATGCAGGCCGTCCTGGAGGCGATGGGGATCGGCACCAGTGGGGACAACCCGATCGTCCGGGATATCCCGATCGTCATCGCGTTCGCGGTGCTGGCCGCGTACACCTATCGCTCCGGGCTGCGCGCACCTGCGCTCATCGCCTTCGTGAAGGACATTCTGATCTACGCCGTGGTGCTCGTCGCGGTGATCTACATCCCGCACCGGCTCGGCGGGTACGGCGCCGTGTTCGACGCGGCCCAGGCGAAGTTCGACACCGCCAACGCGGTCGCCGCGGCGGCGGGCCGGCCGCCGAAGGCGGCGTTCGTCCCGGCACCGTCGGAGTTCCTCGCCTACGCGACCCTGGCGCTCGGCTCCGCGATGGCGCTGTTCATGTACCCGCACGCGATCACCGGGATTCTCTCGACGCGCAGCCAGGACGTCATCCGGCGCAACACGGCGGTGCTGCCGCTCTACTCCCTGCTGCTCGCCTTCCTGGCGCTGCTCGGTTTCGCCGCCATCGCCTCGGGGGTGAAGACCGACAACCCGCGGCTGGTCGTCCCGCTGCTGTTCGACCAGCAGTTCCCCGCCTGGTTCACGGGCGTCGCGTTCGCCGCGGTGGCGATCGGCGCGCTCGTCCCGGCGGCGATCATGTCCATCGCGGCGGCGAACCTGTTCACCCGCAACATCTACGTCGAGTTCTTCCGGCCGGACGCGACACCCGCCCAGGAGACCTCGGTCTCCAAGACGGCCTCGCTGCTGGTCAAGGTCGGCGCGCTCGTGTTCGTCCTCGGGATGGACACGCAGAACTCGATCAACCTGCAGCTGCTCGGCGGGGTCTGGATCCTGCAGACGTTCCCGGCGATCGTGGCCGGCCTGTGGACGCGCTGGCTGCACCGCTGGGCGCTGCTCGGCGGCTGGCTGGTCGGGATGACCTACGGCACGCTCGAGGCCTACGCGCAGCGCAGCGCGACCGCGCGGCACTTCGGTAGCTCGCTCGCCGAGGTCCCCGGACTCGGCCGAACGGCCTACATCGCGCTGACCGCGTTCGTCCTGAACGTCGTCGTCGCCGTGGCACTGACCGGCCTGCTGCGCGCGCTGCGCGTGCCGATCGGCATCGACACGACCACGGTCGGCACAGCCACGGCCACGGCCACGGCCGGCACTGTCACGCCTGGTGCTCCCGTGCCCGCCGACGGCGGCGTCGGAGTGCCCGGCCAGGCCCCCGTGGAGGACGCGGCGGAGCGGCTGACGGGGCCGCCGGCCTGACACCGGCGCGCCGCCCCGGCTCGGCTGGTGGGGGAGGCGGGCGGGGTCGTCCCGCGCCGCCGGGTCGTTGGTACTCCGCCCCGACGACCAAGGCCGGATGATGCGGGCTTTCCCAAATGACACCGTTCTGTAACGACAGAGTCGTGTGACGAGTGTGTCTCCACACAACACAGCCGCCGGGGGTGGGAGGGCCTGATGAGCCGCCGTCCGATCGTGTCAGACGCCGTGACATGGGAATTCAACGCCACATACCTGGCCGAGAACGGCGAGCGGGTTCCGCTGCCGACAAGCCTGAGGTACGACCCGGCCGATCCGATCGCGATCACCATGAGTATGTGGGTGACCGATCAGAAAGCCGTCGTGTGGACTTTCGCGCGCCGGCTCTTCGTGGACGGCGCGCGCCGCTGCGCGGGGCTCGGCGACGTCCGGGTCCGCCCGATCGTCCGCGACCGCCGCCGCGTGCTCCTCGTCGAGCTTTCCAGCCCTGGCGGGCACGCGATGATCGAGCTTCCCGCGGACCGGGTCAGTGACTTCGTCTGCCACACCTATGACCTCCTGCCCGCGTCGGCGGAGGACGCCGTGGTCGAGCGGGACCTGGAGCTGCGGGTGCTGCGGGGGCGCAGCCGCAGCTGACCGGCCGGTGGCACCCGGACGTCTGGACTGGTCGGTCTCCGGACGTCCGGTCGTGGACCGGGACGGGGCCCGCGGCCGCGCCCGCACCTGCGTCCGCACCCGCGACCGGGCCGGCGGCCGCGACCGGCCCGCCGGCTACAGCGGGGCGGTCCAGCGGAGGTGGGTGCCGCCGCCGGGGGGCGTGGTGACGGAGCAGGTGCCGCCGACGATCTCCGCGCGGGTGCGCAGGTTGTCCAGGCCGCTGCGCCGGGTGGAGTCGCCGATGCCGACGCCGTCGTCGACCGCGTCGAGAGTGATGGTGTCGCCGAGCACGGCGAGCCGGAGCTCGGCGGTGGTGGCGCGGGCGTGGCGGGCGGTGTTGGTGAGAGCCTCGCGGGCGACGGCGATCAGGTGGTCGGTGAGCCGGTCGTCGACAAGCGAGTCGAGCGGGCCGCTCAGCGTGATCGCGGGAGTGAAGCCGAGCGCGGGCCGGATGTCGTCGGAGATCTTCTCCAGCGCCCCGCGCAGGCGGTTGCCGCGGCCGGGCTGGGTGCTGCGGAGCTCGAAGATGGTGCGGCGGATGTCCTTGATGGTGGCGTCGATGTTCTCGATGTAGGCGGTGATGCGGTCGGCGTTGGACGGGTTCTCGTACTGGGCGAGATCCTGCATGCCGAGCGCGACGGCGAACAGCCGCTGGATGACGTGGTCGTGCAGGTCCCGGGCGATGCGCCCGCGGTCGGCGAGGACGAGCAGGCGCTCCTGGTCGGCCTTGGTGTGGGCGAGCTCGAGCGCGATGGCGATGTGGCCGGCGAAGCTGGTGGCGAGTACGAGGTCGGTGTCGGTGAAGGCCCGGGCGCCATGGTCCCGGCCGACGAGCAGCGCTCCGTCACACTGGTCCGTCCCGGCGACCAGGGGGACGACCATCAGCGGGCCGGTGCGGTTCGTGCGCTCGTCCGGAAGGGCGTCGAGCTGGGCGTTGTCGACCCGCAGGGCCTGCCGCTCGGTGAGGACCCGTCCCGTCAGCGTGTGCTCAAGGGGGATGCGGCGCCCCGCCCGCCCGCCGCCGGCCGGTGCCGGGCCCGCGGCGGCGCGGTCGCGGTCGTGCGCGTGGTTCTGATCCTGGTCCGTCACCGCGACGGCGACGCGGGCGTGCTGCCCGTCGCCGTCCCCGTCGTCGGCGCGCAGCGCCAGGGCGACGAAGGTCGCGTCGGCGACGTCGAGCACCCGGCGGGCCAGCATCCCGAGTGAGTCGGGCGCGCCGGCCATGAACAGCCGGGTGATCTCCGCGGAGGCCGTCATCCACAGGTGCCGCTGCTGCGACTCGTGGTAGAGCCGCGCGTTCTCGATGGCCACCCCGGCGTTGGCGGCCAGCGCCAGGGCGAGCTCCTCGTCCTCGGCGGTGAACGGGGCGTCATCATGCTTGTCGGTGAGGTAGAGGTTCCCGAAGACCTCTCCGCGCACCATGATCGGGACGCCGAGGAAGGTCCGCATCGGCGGGTGCCCGGGCGGGAAGCCGTACGCGCTCGGGTCGTCGGCGATGTCGTCGACGCGCCGTGGCCGCTGGTCGTCGATGAGCAGGCCGAGGATCCCCTGCCCGGTGGGCAGGTAGCGGATCCTGGCGACGTCGGCGTCGGTCATGCCGACGTGGACGAACTCCTCGAGCGTGCGGTCGGGCGCGATGACGCCCAGCGCCCCGTAGCGGGCGCCGAGCAGGTCGGTGGCAGCCTCGACGATGTGCCGGAGCAGGACGGGCAGCCGCAGGTCGGTGGCGATGATCCGGTTCGCCTGCAGCAGGCCGCGCAGCCGGCTCTGGGTGGCGAGGACGTCCCGGGCGCGGTCGACGAGCTGGGTCAGCAGGTCGTCGAGCTCCAGCCGGGCCACGGTGGGGAACATCAGCCCGTCGCCGCCCGGGCCGGGTGGCGGCGTCATGGCCGGGCCCGCGGACGGCTGGGCGGGCGGCTGGGTGGGCGCCGGGGCGGCCTGCTGGGCGGGCGGCGACGGGTGGGCGGCCGGCGGTTCACCGCGTGGCCCGCCGCGCCGCCCGGAGGATGTCGGTCGGCGTGGGTCCGTGTTCAAGCGTCTTCGCCTCCGGCCACGGGTCGGTGTGGAAGGTGTACTCGTGCCCGGTCAGCGCGGACAGGTCGAAGCCCGGACCGGCCTGCGCGACGGAACGGCCCGCCAGGACCGGTTCCGGGGGTGCGCAGCGCAGCTGGACGAGGTCGGTGGCGGTGGAGCGGGCGAGCGCGGCGGCGCGCTGGCGGTCGTGGCGGCGGGCCCAGGACGCGTCGATGACGACGGACTCGCCGCGTTCCACAGCGGTGCCGGCCCGCCGCAGCAGCTCGGAGTACACCGCGTCGTCCGCGGCGTCCCGCCGGCCGTCGTGCGTGTGGTCGTGCGTGTGGTCGTGCGTGCCGTCGCGTGCGCCGTCGGGGTCGGTGCGCGGCAGGTGGTTCAGCTCGCGGGCAACGGACTCGGCGCGCAGCACCGTCCAGCCCTCGGCCTCGGCCAGGTCGGCGGCGAGCGCGGAGCGCCCCGACTCGGGCGTGCCGCCGACGAGGACGAGCCGGACCCGGCCGCGGCGCAGGCTGGCCAGCGCGAGTGAGGCCAGCGCCCGGGCCTCCGCGGCGGCCGCCGCCGAGCCCTGCGCGTACTGGGTGCAGGCGATCCGGCACATCACGAACGCCCGGTAGGCGATGTAGAGGCTCTCCAGGGACAGCGGATGGGTGACGGCCGTGTAGGCCCGGTACTGGTCGAGCAGGAAGCGGCTGAGGTCGGCCCGGCCGAGCCGCTCGAGGTCCATCGCGAGGAAGGCGACGTCCGCGAGCACGTCGCCGACGCGCAGCCGCCGGTCGAACTCCAGGCAGTCGAGGATGCGCGGGCCGTCGTCGAGGCAGTAGATGTCGTCGGCGAGCAGATCGCCGTGGCCGTCGCGGATGCGGCCGTCGCGCTGCCGTTCGCGCAGGAGCGGCTCGCGGCCTTCGACGTAGCGCTCGGCGAGGTGGCGGACGGTGTCGATGGTGGTCGTGTCGAGCACCGGCCCGAGGTAGGGCTCGACGCTGCGCAGCACCTCGTCCCACAGGCTGCGCAGGGTGGCGGCCGACCCGGCCTCGGTGATCTCCGGCGAGGTCGAGCAGCGGGCGTGGAAGTCGGCGAGCAGCCGGGCGATCGCGCGCAGCGGGCCGGTGACGTCGTTGCCGGCCGTGACCAGGGCGGACAGCCGGCGGTCGGCGGGCAGGCGCCGCATCACGACCATGTGGTCGAACACGGTTCCGTCGGGGCCGGAGATGTCGGCGACGCCCAGGTAGACGTCCGGGGCCAGGCGGCGGTTGAGCTCGACCTCGGCCTGGCAGGCGGCGAGACGTGCGTCGCGGGTGCGGAAGTCCAGGAACCCGAGATCGGCCGTCTTCTTTATCTTGTAGACCCGATCGCCGAGAAAGATGAGCACCGATGTCAGCGTCTCGGTGAGAGTGGCGGGCAGCCCCGGCACCGCGCCGAGACCCTGCCCGGCGCCCACGGGGACCGCGCTGCCGGTCGTCGCCACACGCATGGCATGAGACTGCCGGTCAACCCGTGGGGATCACAGCGTGCGTGAGTCGGGCCGCCGACGTCCGAAGGTCAGGCCGCCGCGGGCGGAAGGTCACCCGGCTCCGTGCCGGACGCGATCGGCGTGATCCACCCGGCCCAGACACGACCGCGCAGGTGGCAGCGGCCGTCGGGCCACCGGCGGACGAACAGGGAGCCCGGAACGCCAGGTCGGCACGAAAGCGTTAGTTGACGCTTACGGGTCTTTCGTCCTGAAAGTACTATTTGTTCCGCCGGGGGCAATGATGGACGCCTATGCGGAGCGCGTCGCAGCCCCGGCCGGGGGAGGAACCGTGCGGGAGCGGGGCGGGCCGTCCGGGCCGAGCGTGTACTACCACCACCTGGACGCACTGCGCGGCGTGTTCATGTTGGTGGGAGTCTTCGTCCACGCGTCGACGCTCGGAGAGGACCCCGTCTTCGACGGAATCGGCTACGCCTCCAGCCTCTTCCGGATGGAGGGCTTCTTCGTCATCTCCGGATTCCTGGCCGCGATGGTGCTGGGAAAACACGGGGCGAGAGCAGGGGTGCGCCGCAGGCTCGCCTCTGTGGGCACGCCGCTGGTGTTCACGCTTGTGCTGGTGAATCCGCCCACCCTGTGGCTGACGTACAACTTCCACAACGACCCGAACGTGTCGTTCCTTGACTTCGTGCTCGGGAACACGCTCCCCCCGCAGGGGGGTGACCTGAGCTGGTACCTGCACCTGTGGTTCCTTTTCGCGCTGATCGCTTACGCGTTGCTGAGCCCCGCCGCGGTGGCGGCACTGTCGCGACTGGTCGGCACGGGCGCGTACCGGCGCGTCACCGCCGGCCGGCTGCGGGCCATGGCCGCGATCACACTGTTCGTGGTGGGCACGACCGTGGTCATCCGCGGTGCCCACCGCATCGTGCTCGAACCGGTCATCGGCACCGGGACCCACGCCGTGCTCGTCGAGCACACGCTGGAGTTCCTGCCCTTCTACCTCCTCGGAGTGCTCCTCCACCAGGGCCGTGACCAGCTGGTCCCGTTCTTCCAGCGGCCGGCGCCGGTTTTCCTCGCGGTCACCGGTCTCGCCCTTCTCGCCTCGAAGCAGGAATGGGTCCCCGGGCTTTCGGCGGGAACCGGCCTGGTGCTGACCGAGACCCTGTTCTCGATCCCGCTCATCGCGACGCTCTTCGCGCTCGCCGCGCGGCTCGTCCCCGGGCCCGTACCGGCCGTCCGCTATCTCGCGGACGCCTCCTACACGGTCTATCTCCTCCACTTCTTCTGGATCTACGTCTTCGCGACGGTCCTCTCTTTCGACCCGGGCCTGCGCGCCCCGCAGATGCTCCTCGCCACGGCGCTGACGTTCGGCGTGACGCTGGCGACGCACCATTTCGCCATCCGCCGGTCCCCTCTCCTCCGGAAGATCTTCAACGGGAAGTTCGGCTCCGCCGGACGGCCCACCGCGATTCCAGCGGTCCCAGCGATTCCAGCGATTCCCGTGACACCTGCGAGCCTTGCCGTGGACGGGGAGCGGACCCTGCCCCTTCGCCGGAGCCGCCTGGAGGCCGGCACCGGCTGCTGACCCTCCGCCGCCACGCATCGCCGGGCCGCGGGACCTGGCTTGCATGACAACTCGTTTCAGTCCGCTCGAACTGCGAATGCAATCATGGTGGTGTGAGCCCTCTCTACCCCCCGATCGAGCCGTATGCGCACGGCCTGCTGTCTGTCGGCGGCGGCGAGGGCGTTGATCCGAACCAGATCTACTGGGAGACCTGCGGGAACCCGTCGGGCCGGCCGGTCCTCGTCGTCCACGGGGGACCGGGCTCCGGGTGCTCCGCGGGCTCGCGCCGTTACTTCGACCCGGCCCGGTACCGGATCATCCTGTTCGACCAGCGCGGCTGCGGGCGCAGCACGCCGCACGCGGCGGACCCGGCGACCGACCTGCGGCACAACACCACCGACCACCTGATCTCCGACATGGAACTGCTCCGGCGGCACCTCGGCGTCGACCGGTGGTCGCTTTACGGGGCCTCCTGGGGGTCGACGCTGATCCTCGCCTACGCCGAGCGGCACCCCGAGCGGGTGTCCGGGATCGTCATCGCGGGCGTGACCACCACGCGGCGGGCGGAGATCGACTGGCTGTACGGCGGCGTGGCGCGGTTCCTGCCGCAGGAGTGGGAGCGGTTCCGCGCCGCGATGGCTCCGTCCAGGGCCGCGCACCCCGGTTCGGCGCAGCTCGATCCGGCGCTCGCCGTGACGCGCGGGCGCGACCTGGCGGCCGCGTGCGCCCGGCTGATGGAACACCCGGATCCCGAGGCCAGGGCTTTCACCGCGCGCGAGTGGTGCGCCTGGGAGGACGCGGTGATCTCGCTGGAGCCGAACGGGCGGAGGAACGTCTACAGCGACCGGGCGCCCGCGGCCCGGCTCGCCCTCGTACGCATCTGCGCGCACTACTTCGCGCACGGCGCCTGGCTGGAGGAGGGAATCCTGCTGCGCGAGGCGGGACGGCTGGCCGGCATCCCGGGCGTGCTCATCCACGGTCGCCAGGATCTGGGCAGCCCCTTCGCGACCGCCTGGGAACTCGCGCGTGCCTGGCCGGGAGCCCGTCTCATCCCCGTGACGGATTCGGGCCACACCGGCAGCGAGTCGCTGGGCAAGGAGATCATCCGGGCACTGGATGACTTCGCGGACGGGGATGCCCGCGGCCACCTTCCGTCGTAGCAACCGCTCATCCCAGAGTGACGGCTCCGACGAGAACCGTCGGCCCCAAGGACGACGGGTTCCGCAGGATTCGGATCGTGTGCTGCCCAAGAGGCAGATCTCCGAATTTCCAGGCCTGCGGAGAGACCCAGAGAATGCGGCACGGCCGCGATCGATCCGGCCTGCGGTGACCCTCCGCGATTCCGGCAGCTATGCAGGCGAAGGCAACCGGCTTGGTACGGCTGCGACGGACCGGTCGCGGGTCGGAAAGCATCGCGTCAAAGGGCGGAGAGAAGGGAATGTTGCAACGCGGAGCAGCGGAGGAGGACGCGATGGGCAGGGAGATCGTGGGGCCTTTCGGAGCSCCTGACCGGAGGGCTCTAGGATGACGCGTCGTGGGGGAGATCTGCGGCATTTATGGGGATAGTGCAGGGGTCCTCGGACCGATCCGCGACCGGACCCGGTGGTGATGATGTACGACCGGGCTAAGCTTGCCGCGGCGCTGCCGGGCTACACCCTCGGTGACCTGCTGGGCGCGGGCGCCTCCGGTTTCGTCCTGGCGGGCTGGCATCGAGGGTTGCAGCGCGATGTCGCCGTCAAGGTGGTGATGCGGGCGCCGGGCAGGCGCAGCTTCGCGGACGAGGCGCGGATCCTCGCCGGCCTCGACCATCCCCATGTCGTCCGGGTCTACGACTATGTCGAGGCGGGCGAGCTCAGCCTGCTCGTCATGGAGATGCTCAGCGGCGGCACGCTCACCCGGCGCCGGGCCGGCATGACGCCGCTGACCGCCTGCGCGGTCGGCCTTGCCGTCGCGCAGGCGCTGCGCTGCGTGCACGATCACGACGTGCTGCACCGCGACATCAAGCCGGACAACATCCTCTTCGACACGGCCGGCCGGTTGAAGGTGGCGGACTTCGGCATCGCGAAGGTCGTCGCCGGGTCCGGTCCGGCGGCGAGCACGGTCGTCGGGACCCCGCTCTACATGGCCCCCGAGCAGTTCGCGGGTGGCCAGCTGCAGCGCGCGACAGACATCTACGCCCTTGGCGTGGTGCTCTTCGAGCTGTTGACGGGTGTGGCCCCCGCCGACTCCGCGTCCATTCCGTGCCAGGGCTCGGACGGCCCGTCCCAGGTCGGCCTGTCACTGGGATCGGGGATCCCCGATCCAGTCGCGACGGTGGTGGCGGGCGCACTGGCCCGCGACCCGGGGGACCGTCCCTCGTCGGCGTACGCCTTCGCCTTCGACCTCTCCCGAGCCGCCACCGAGGCGTTCGGACCGAACTGGATCCCACGGTCGGGCGTGCCCGTGCACGTCGACCACGACCTGATGGCCGCCACCGGCATGGCACCGTCCAGGACGCGGCACGCGGGCGGGATTCACGTGACGCCGCTGCCGGCGGAACCCGGGACACCGCCCCAGCCGCCCGGGAAGGCGCCGGAGGGGAAACGAGCGGATCCCGCACCCGACGACCGCGCGCCCGGGAAGGCGCCGGCGGACGGGAACACCCCGAGCGGGGCGGGCCGCGACCCGGCCGAACCGGAAGCCGGCTCGCGCGGGCGAGCCCGGCGTGGCGCACGCCGTTCGCCTGGCCGGCGGCTCATCGTGACGGCCGCCGTCCTGGTGGTTCTGCTCGGAGCGGTCGGCACCGGGCTCGCCGTCGTCCTGGGCCGCCCGGACGGTGCCCGGCTGCTCGGCCACCCGCTGAGCGGGCACACGGACTGGGCGCTGTCGGCGGTGTTCTCCCCGGACGGGCAGATCATGGCCAGCAGTGACAAGAAGGGCGAGGTGTGGCTCTGGGACCTGCGGGACCGAGCCGCTCCTGAGCGTCTCGGCCGCCCGCTCCCCGGACCGGAGGACGGGGTCACCTCGCTGGCGTTCTCCCCGGACGGCCGGACTCTGGCCGGCAGCGACTGGAACGGGACCGTCTGGCTGTGGGACGTGACCGGCCACGATCCGAAATCCGCGCCCGGCACGCCGCTGACCGGTCATGTCGGGAACGCGTGGTCGGTCGCGTTCTCGCCGGACGGGAAGACGCTCGCCAGCGGGGGCGAGGACAGCACGGTGCGCCTGTGGGACGTGGCCGACCGCACGGCGCCGAAGCCGCTCGGGTCGCTCACCGGCCACCGCGGCTACGTCTCATCCGTGGTGTTCTCCCGGGACGGGCTCGTCCTGGCCGCCGCCGGAGACGACAGCACCGTCGTGCTCTGGCAGCTGGACGGCCGCGCCGCCCCGCGCAGGTTGGAGCGGGGGCTGGTCGGGCCCAGCAGGACGGCCGCGGCGGCCTTCTCCCCGCGCGGCCGGGTGCTCGCCCTGGGTGGTGCCGACGGCGTGATCCGTCTGTGGGATCTCGCGATCCCCAGCGACCCGCGCCCCGTCGGCAGGGACCTGGCGGGGCACAAGAGCCGCGTGTGGTCCCTGTCGTTCGCACCCGATGGCCACACGCTGGCCAGCGGCAGCCACGACAACACCGTCCGGCTGTGGGACGTCGCCGACCTCTCCGATGTCCGGTCCCGGGGCGGGCCACTCACCGGGCATGCCGACTGGGTCCTGTCCGTGCGGTTCTCCCCGGACAGCGCCGTGCTGGCCAGCGCGAGCACGGACGCCACCGTGCGGCTGTGGTCGATACCCTGACCGGCCCCGTGCTCGGCTCCCGTCGCGCGTTGCTTTATCAACTGTCTCCGGCGGACACGCAAACCATTCGCCGGTACCGACGGCCCGTTCGGAAACCAGCGCTCTTCAGAACGGGGGTCGTCCGATGCCCTTGGCGGGAGTGCCCTTCGGTGAAGAACGCACATTGAGCACGCAGCCGCCGGAGGGGACGACCGCTCCGGCCGACCTCAGCTGTTCGTTCCGCGGCACTCTGGTGGACGTCCTCGACGCGGCGCCCGGCTTTGCCGGGACGTCCGCGCGGCGCCTGCTGCGGGACAGGATCGCTCGGCGCCTTGGTCCGGGCCGCCGGCTGCACCTCGTCGAGTACGACATGACGCGCCTGTGGTTCATCGCGCTTGTGGACGAGCTCGCCGAGGAGCCGGGCGGGCTCGCCGCGCTGTCCCGTGCTGTCAGCGACCTCCAGCCCGGTTCCCGGCTGGCGGCGGAGGTCGCCCGTATCGTCGCGGCCGGTGCGGCCGGCGGAGAACGGAGCACGGCGGACGATCGGGCCGGGGCAGCCAGAGCCGGGACATCTCCGCCGGGCGCACAGGTCGGCGGGTGCGGCCCGGCCTCGCCCGAGGCGCCGCCACCGCCACCGCCACCGCCGGCCACTGCGCCACCGCCGCCGGCCGCGACCGTCTCCGCGGATTCCGGTCCGTCGGGCCGTGTCTCGTCGGACCTCGGGGTTACCGTCCCCCCATGGCGGTGTCCAAGCGCGGTGAGCCGGTCGAGCTGGTGGTCGGCGACCAGTCGGTGCGGGTGACGAATCCCGACCGGGTGTACTTCCCCGAGGCCGGCGTCACCAAGGTCGAACTTGTCCGCTACTACATTGCGGTCGCCGACGGGCTCGTCCGGGCCCTGCACCTGCGGCCGACGACGCTGGAGCGGTGGCCCGGCGGCGTGGTCGAGGGCGCCCAGCTCACCCAGCGCGACGGGGCACCGGGCGACGCGTTCTACCAGAAGCGCGTCCCGAAGAACGCGCCGTCCTATGTGGAAACAGCGCGGATCACGTTCCCCAGCGGGCGCACGGCCGACGAGATCTGCGTGACCGAACCGGCCGTCGTGGCCTGGGCGGCGAACCTGGGCACCATCACGTTCCACCCGTGGCCGGTGCGGCGCGGCGACGTCGACCATCCCGACGAGCTGCGCATCGACCTCGACCCGCAGCCGGGCACCGACTTCGCCGACGCGGTGACCGTCGCCACCGAGACCCACGCGCTGCTCGACGAACTGGGCTGGGTGGGCTGGCCCAAGACGAGCGGTGGCCGTGGCGTGCACGTGTACGTCCGGCTCCAGCCACGGTGGACGTTCACCGAGGTGCGCCAGACGGCCATCGCGCTCGCCCGGGAGCTGGAGCGACGCCGACCCGACCTGGTGACCACCGCCTGGTGGAAGGAGCAGCGCGGCGAGAAGGTGTTCGTCGACTTCAACCAAAATGCCCGCGACCGCACGATCGCCTCGGCCTACTCGGCGCGGGCGCGTGCCTGGGCACCGGTCTCCACCCCGCTCGGCTGGGACGAGCTCGCCGACGCCGAGCCGCGTGACTTCACCGTCCGCACGGTGCCCGAGCGCTTCGCGCGCCTCGGTGACCTCTGGGCGGGCATCGACGAGACAGCGCACGATCTCACGCCGCTGCTCGAGTGGTGGGAGCGCGACCTGCGCGAGCACGGCCTCGAGGACATGCCCTATCCGCCCGACCACCCGAAGATGGCGGGTGAGCCACGGCGCGTGCAGCCGAGCCGCGCGAAGAAACCCCGCTGACGGCCGGTGGCCCGTAACGATTGACGGCCGGAAACGGAGCGACAGTTTCGTTACGGCCGACAGCCCGTAACCGCCGCCGTCGCACCGCTCGCGTACGCTGATCCACATACCCGAGGTCCCGTTCCGGTTGCCGTCGGTCAGGGGGGAGTCGGCGCGGTGTGGATTGTTCTGCTAGACCATTCGGCGTCCATGACCGAGCCGTTCGCCGTCGATTCCGCCCGGCCACTGTTCGGCCGCCGCGGAAGTGCGCGGCGCGGCGCCGGCCCACGGACTTTCCCGCACCTCGCCGGACGTCGCCACGGGCGCTCTCCAGCCGGCTCAGCTACCCCCGATCAGGGCCCTGACCAGGCTGTTCCCGAAAATTCAGTTTCCGGTAAGCATGGTGGCGAGCGACCAGGCTCCGATCAGCACGGAGTGGTCGGCCGGCGCAAGCTCGATGTCGCGGTGGAGAGCGTCGCGAACACGCTGGCCACCCTGCCGCCGGACATGCCGACCGTCCTGGTCGGATTCGTCGACTCCGCCGACGTGGTCTACCAGGGTTTGGCCGGCGAGCGGGCAGCCTTCGAGCGCACGCTGCGCACTGCGGCCCCGACCGGTGCCACCGATCTCGCCGCCGCGCTGGAACGGGCCCGGCTACACGTCGCCGAGCTGACCGAGAAGCCGCTGTTCGTCCGCCTGCTGCTGGTCACCGACGACCTCACGGCACCAGGGGACCTGCTCCAGGCCGCCTACGACTGCGCGCGTGCCCGCATCACGGTCGACATTGTCGTGCTCGACCCATCGCGGAGGGTGAGCGAGATGGCCGGTGCGATCGTCGGTGTCACCGGAGGCGCCTGGGAGGCCGCGATGGGCGAGGGCGGCCTGGCGAGCGCCGTCGCCGCCGCCGGCCGGCGCGCCGCGTGGCAGCTCCGGCAGGCCGAGGCGGAGTCCGGCCGGCCGGCCACCCGGCGCCGGAACACCTTCGGTCGCCCACGACCAGCCGCGCCCACCGCGCCCGCGGAGCCGGTAGTGACGGCGGAGCCCACCGTGCCGGCGGAGTCGGTCGCGCCCGCCGATCCGGTAGCGGCGGCGGAGCCCGGTGCGCGGCCCGCCTCCACCGCGGCCTCCGGTACGGCAGCGGCTGGCGCCGCGGCGGCCGGAACCGCTGCGGCCGAGCCGACGGTGCCCGCCGAGCCGACGGTGCCCGCCGAGCCGACGGTGCCCGCCGAGCCGACGGTGCCCGCCGAGCCGACGGTGCCCGCCGAGCCGACGGCGCCCGCCGAGCCGACGGCGCCCGTCCAGGTGGCGCCGGGCGAGCCGGTTCCGCCGGTCGTTCCGGCCGAGCCGTCGGCGGTGCGGTTCACCACGCGTCATCCCGCGGCCGCCTCCGCGCTCGGGTGGCGGCCGGTCACCGTCGGGGTGCCCGCGGCGCCCGGATCGATTCCGGCCGGGACCGAGCTCGAAATCGCCCCCGCGGTTCCCCATCTGCGTTTCCGGCCACCGCGGATTCCCGTCGTATGGGGGCCGGAGCCGGAGACGGCCTCGTTCGAGGTCATCCACGCGCCGGGCGACGGCGGCGATGAGCGCTGTCGCGGGCATGTCCAGATCAGCCTCGACGGCCTTCCCGTCGCACGGATTCCGCTGGATCTCGCCGTCTCCACCGCCGCGGACCCGTCGACAACGCCGGTGACGGTGACAGGCTCGGCGCCGATGTTCCGCGAGATCTACGGTTCCTACGCGTGGGCCGACATCGACATCGCCCGCCGATTCCGGGAGATCTACCGGGCGCTGGGCATCACCCTGTTCATGGACGTCCTCGACGTCGACGGGGCCCGGGAGTGGAAACCCGAACTCGAGGTGGCGATCGAGCGCGCCGACCTTTTCGCGCTCTTCTGGTCCCCGGCCTCCGCGGCGGCGGACTACGTGGAGAAGGAATGGCGCCGGGCGTTGGAGGTCGCCGCGAACCGCCGACCGGAGGGCGCGTTCGTCTTCCCGTTCCAGTGGTCCCGGCCGGTACCCGAGCCGCCGCTGCCGCTCGTGGATCTCCCGTTCCGGCAGGTCGATCGCTGGTCCACCGCGCTGGACCGCCTCGCGAACCTCGCCCGGGCGGGCGCAGGCGCGGGCCCTGGCGCCGCGGGTGCCCGTGCCGGCGCCGCCGCGGACGCCGCTCCCGTCCCGCCGGGCCCGACCGCGTCCGGCGGTCCGCACGGCCCGAACGGCTCGGGCGGTCCGCACGGCCCGAACGGCCCGGGCCACGCGAGCGGTCCCGGCAGCGAGGCGGCCGATCGGCGCGACGCGGGCACGGTGCCGCGGCGGGTGGACGTCACCTTCCCGGTCTTCTCGCTCGTCCCGGCGCTGTCGAGCGGCAACGTCGAACGGATCGGGGAGTCGCTGCGCACGGTCGTGCCGTTCCTGGAGGATCTCACCGGCCTGCGCTACTACCCGCCGCCGACCTACGTCACCGACGACACGACGGTCACCAGCCTGCGCCGCAACTGCGAGCCGGACGCGCGGCACCTCGCGGACGAGAACACCGGTGACATCCTGCCCGGCGTGCTCGACGTCGAGGACGAGGCGGTGACCGGCCGCGTCCGCGAGCTTCTGCTGATCTTCCACTCCCACGTGTTGGACGTCGGGCCCGGCACCGACCTTGAGCACGTTCGGCGGGAGGCGGCGGGCGGCTTCGTCCGTAACGCCCGCCGCTACCTGGCGGGGCAGCCCACGGACCTCAGCGACGGCCCCGAGCCCCCGGCCGGCCCCGAGCCGCCCCTGATCTGGCGCCAGCGTTGCGCCGAGGACTTCCCCAGCTTCGCCGGTCTGTACTGCGAGCTGGTCACCCGCTACGTCGACCGGCACATCCGGGCGAACTCGCGTAATCGCATCGACCCCGAGGTACGCGTCAGGCTAGTCGCCGAGCTGGGGCCGCGCGCCGCGGGGGCGATCGAGCGTTCGGTGGGCGGCGTGGTCGTCGACCCGCCGGTCGACCACGCCTTCCGGGCCCGGCTCGTCGCCGCGCTGGAGGATCTCCGGCTGCTGGTCGACACCCGGGAGCGGGTCGTCTCCGACTACCTGCGCTCCGGCGCGCCCGCCTTCGGTGTCTTCCGGCATACCGGCGGGGCGGGGCGGTTCGGGCGCTCCGGCATGCTCGTGCCGACGTCCGCGCCGGCCGTGCTCATGGGGGCCGGTGCCTTCGGCCGGATCGCGGCCTCGCTGCGTGGCGACGCGGTCGTGGACGAGCCGACCTGGGACCGGGCCGCCGCGTTCTGCGAGATGGCGCTGGTGCACGAGCACGCCCACGCGGCGATCGCCACCGGCCTGGACGACCACGGTGCCCGGGCCGGTGCGGCCGGCACACCCGCCTGGACGGCGGCCTCCCGGCTGAACGAGGCCCTGGCGGCGTGGACGCAGCGGCACTTCTACCGCCGTGACCCGCGGATGTGGGACGAGTGCGCCCGCTACATCCGGTCGGGCTCGCTGCGGTCCTGGCCGTACCGCGGGGCCGACGTACTGGAGGAGCGCTACGAGGCCGAGGGGGTCGAGGCCGTCCGCCGCTTCGTCCGGCTGCTGCGTGACTCGCCGGAGGCCGCGCAGGCTCAGTTCGACCTGCTGCTCGCCCGCTGACGGGCTCGGCAACCAGCCGCGCCAGACCCAGCCGCGCCAGACCCAGCTGGGCCGGGCCTGGCCTGGCCCGGCCCGCGCTCAGCGCAGGTCGGGGCGCACCCCCCAGGAACCGGCGAACGACTCGCCCGGCTCGAGTACCCGCAGCCCGTCGCCGCTGTTGAACGCGTTCGCCGGGCAGGTCATCGGCTCGACGGCGATGCTGCGCCGCCGCTGGCCGGGGGGGAAGGTGTCCCCGGTGAACAACTGGACGTAGGGCCAGGCGGCGTCCTGCCAGATCGTCAGGGTGCCACCGGCCGCGGCGAGTGTAACGCGGGCCCGGCCGTCCGCCGCCCGCTCGAGATCGGTGAAGCAGGTGTCGAGGATCAGCCCGCCCAGCGGGCGGGGTTCGCGCAGGTCGAACGGCCCGCCGGCGACGTCCTCGGCGCCGACGGGGATGAGGCGCTCGTCGGTCAGCAGGCGGGTCGCCGCGGGCACCGTGACCGTCATGTCGTCGGCCGGTGCGGGTGATCCGTCCGCGCCGGCGAGGACGAAGTACGGGTGGGCGCCCATGCCTACCGGCGCCGCGGTGTCGCCCAGGTTCGTCGCGGTGAGTGAGACGGTCAGCCCGTCGCCGTCCAGCCGGTACAGGGCGGAGAAGGCGACGGTGAACGGGTACCCCGACTGGGCGCGCAGTACGACCTGGGCCCACGCCGCGCCCGCGTCCAGGCGTTCGAGCTCCCAGCCGAGCCAGCGGGTCAGGCCGTGGCTGGCGTTGCCCAGCGCCACCTCGTTCACCGGGAGCTGGTGGCTCGTCCCGCGGAAGGTGTAGCGGCCGGCGGCGACCCGGTTCGGCCACGGCAGCAGGAGCTGCCCCCGGCCGCGGCCGGCCATCTCCCCGGGGCCGTAGCCGTCGAGCACCGTGACGGCGCCGACCCGGTAGTCGCGCAGGCCGCCGCCGACCTCGGTGACCACCGCGCGGCTCTCGCCGTGGACCAGCTCGAGCTGGCGCCCGGACGGCGCTGTCGTCTCCACCGCACTGCCTCCGTCCCCGTGGCTGCCCGCACGCCCGTGGCCTGGCGCCACGGGACCGGGTGGCCCGGGTCCATCATCGCGATGGCACCCGCCGGCGTCGCGCCGGGCATCGGCGGTGCCGGGTGGGCCTTCTCACGGGCGAGCGACGCCACAGCATCACGCCGCCCAGCCACCGGCGAGGCGCATGGTTACGCGCCCGGGACGATCTCTCCCCCGCCACCGGCCGCCAGGATTACACTTTCGTCTTGTTTATCGGTGYTTCGGGTGGCGCCCGGTGTCTCGGTTGTCTGTGCACCGGAAAAGATGAGTGTCCGGATTATTGTGGACGACCCCACTAACGGCGGATTGGTCGATTATCTGCCGTTCTAGGGTGTTCAAATGACCGACAGGCCCGAGAAGCTCGCCGGGTTCGTGGGACTTCTCGCGCGTTGCTGTGCCCGCTACCGATGGCTCGTCCTGGCGGCCTGGTTGGTCGCCCTCGTTCCCGCCGTCCACTACATCCGGGACGGGGGCGCCCGGTACACCCAGGAAGTCGCCCCCGCCGGTTCGGAATCCGCGCGGGCAATGGATGGTGTCGCGCGGGCCTCACCCGGCCGGCATCTCCCCGACGTCGAGACGATCGTCGTCCGGGCCCGCCGCGGCACAGTTGACGGCGGCCGCGCCCGCGACCGGATCACCGCCCTGGTCGCGGAGGTCGGCCGGCTGCCCGGCGTCACGTTCGTCGCCGACCCGGCGGGGCCGCTGGGCGCCGCCACCGCCGGAGTGGATCCGATCAGCGCCGACCGGCGCACCGCGCTGATCTCCGTCCTGATGGACGGCGGTGCGCTCGAGCCCGACCTCGACGACGTGCACCGGGTCATCGAGGCCTCCCGTGCCTACGACGGCCCGGAGTTGCAGGTCGAGGCGTCCGGGTCGGGGGCCACCATGATCGGGTCAGCGCAGCTCTCGTTGGCCCCGCTCGTCGTCGCCGCGTTCGCCGCGCTCGTCCTGCTCGGCGTCACGCTGCGGTCCCGACTGGGCATGCTGGTGTGCCTGCTGCCGGCGGCGGTCTGCACCCTGCTGGCGGTCGCCGTCACCGCGCGCCTGTCACACACCACCCAGCTGCCGCCGTTCGCTCCCGTCACTGCCGCGGTCCTGGCGTTCGGGACGTGCCTGGGCAGCGCGGTGGTGGTCGTGCACCGGGCCCAGTCGGCCCTGCTGAGCGGGCAGAACCGGCTGCAGGCCGCCGCGTCGGCGACGACGTCCACGGGCGCGGCGGTGGCCGTCGGTGGCCTGGGCGTGAGCCTCGCCCTGCTCGCGGTCGCCGCGCTCGGGCTGAGCGGGTTCGGTGGCCTGGCGCTCGCCGCGTCGGGGGCCGCCGCGCTGGCCGTCCTGGTCGTCCTCACCCTGCTGCCGGCGCTGGTCGCCGCCGGCGGGGTGCGGCTGCTCGGCTGGGCCGAACGGCACTACCTGGCGATGGCCGGTGCCGGCCTGGCGCGGCGGCCCGGTGTGCGCTCCTGGTGGGCCGCGCAGGTCGGCCGGTACCCGGCGCTGGTCGTCGTCGCGGCCGGGGTCCTGCTGATGTCGCTGGCCAACCAGACCGACGGGCTTCGCCTCGGCGGTGGCGACGCGGGCACCGACCCGACCTCGATGACCACCCGGCGCGCCTACGACCTGATCAGCGAGGGCTTCTTTCCCGGTCTGAACGGCCCGATCCTGGTGGCCGTCGACCGCGGTGACCCCAGGAGCGTGCCGGGCGGGGGACGGATCGTCCAGCCCGGGGAGGTCGCCGCGGTGCTGCGCGCGACCCCGGGCGTGCACACCGCCGCGGTGTCACTGGACGACCCCCGCCTCGGGCCGGCCATCGTGCGCGTGCTGCCCGCCGCCGCTCCGCGCAGCCCGCAGGCCAGCGACCTGGTGCGGCGGATGCGCGATGACGTGCTGCCCACGGCGCTGCGTGGCAGTGTCACCAACGCCGCCGTCGGCGGGCCCACCGCGATGTTCGACGACGCTGCGAGCAGCTTCCGCTCGACCCTGCCGCTGTTCCTGGCCGTCGTGCTGCTCACCATCGGCCTCGTGACGTTCGCGGTCGCCGGGTCGATACCGCTCGCCGCCGTGCTCGGGGCGGCCGCCGTGCTGAGCGTGCTGGCCTCCGCCGGCATGCTGCGCGTGTTCTTCCAGGACGAGGAGATCGCGCGCCGCCTCGGCGTCATGACCAGCCCCGCCGAGCCGTTCGTGCTCGTGCCGATCATGCTCGCGGTCTTCGGGCTGGCCCCGGGGATGAACCTGGTCCTGCTCACCCGGCTGCGTGCGGGCGGCGGCACCGATCCGGCCGGCTCCGGCACCGGCACCGGCCGTGGGGGAGCGCTGCGGGGCATCGGCCGGGCCTTCGCCCGGCGCCGGGACGGCGCCCGACCCGACCCGATCCGCGACGGCCGGGACGCCGTCCGCCGGGGCCACGCCGACCTGGGGCATGTGGTGCTGACGATGAATTTCGTGATGCTGTTCGTGTTCCTCGCGATCGCGGCGCAGCCGTCCAGAACGCTGAAGATGCTCGGGTGCGGCCTGGCGATCGGGGTCGCCGTGGACGCCGTCGTGCTGCGCGCCGCCATCCTGCCCGCGTCGGTGCACCTGGGGCAGCGGTGGCAGGGTGATCGCGCGCTGCGCCGCAGACAGGGCGCCGCCGCCAGGGCCGCCGAGCCCGAGGCGGCGACCGTGGCCAAGGCGTCCGCCGCCCATCGGTAGTCGTTTCATAATCGTTCCCGGGGCGAACTTCCCTGGGGCGAACTGTCCCCGGGGCGAATTGTCTCGGGGCGGCGATCTCCCGGGTTTCCGGTAATACTCCTCGCGTACTTGTCCGCCGTACGGGGAGGAGATTCATCGGTGGCTGCCAAGGATCTGAACAAGATAAAGAAGGCGATGGGTCCGGTCGGGCTGGTCACCCCGGCCGGAGCACAGGCCGGTGTACGTGCGCCAAAGCCCGACATGGAATGGAAGGTCCAAGGCGGTACGGCCCGGGTCTGGCTCGGGGCCGGGAACAAGGGACTGGTTCGCCCCGTCCTGCTCGCCGACGGCTTCAACATGGGGCCGACGGATTTCGACTGGCTGTGGGAGGGGCTCGACGGCGATCCGTTCCGTTTCCTGACCGAGCTGCGTGAGCGCGGCCAGGACGTCGTCCTGATCGGTTTCGACGAGCGCAGCGCGTCGATTCTCGACAACGCCAGGGTCGTCACCGAGATCATTCTCCGTGCCATCGGGGAGCGGCAGGGCGACCAGCCGCTGACGGTCGGCGGGTTCAGCATGGGTGGCCTGGTCACCCGCTACGCCCTCGCCAAGCTCGAGATGGAGCGGATGGACCACCAGACGGCCCTCTACCTGTCCTTCGACAGCCCGCACCATGGTGCGTCCGTGCCGATCTCGCTGCAGGCGATCGCGCACATCCTCGCCCCGATCCACGACGCCTTCTCGAAGCAGGTCAACAGCCCTGCCTCCCGGCAGCTGGTCTGGCGGCACATCGAGAACGCCGACGACCAGCCGCGCGTCGATCCTCTTCGCACGGAGTTCCTGAAGGCCCTGGAGCGGGTCGGCGGCTGGCCGCAGCGGCCCCGCAAGATCGGGGTCGCCAACGGTGTGGGCGACGCCCGGCGCAACGGCATCCCGCCGGGCGTCGAGGCGCTGCGCTGTACCGGGCCGTTCTTCAAGGACACCGTCCTGTACACGCAGGCCGGTGGCCGCGACCGGGTCGTCGCCGAGCTCCGTGGGCTGCTCGGGGGGAAGGACATCACCACGAACGACTTCCCCGACATCGACGGGGCGCCCGGCGGCACCCTGGACTCGTTCGGCATTCTCGCGGACGCGCTCAAGGACGCCGGCGAGGGCGTGGACGTCGCACACCGGATCGTGTGCTTCGTGCCGTCCGTCAGCGCGGTCGCGGTTCGCGGCGTCGAGACGAACGACGACCTCTACACCGACATCAACGCCCTGTCCCCGTCCGAGAGCGAGCTGGACGAGTTCCTGTGCTCGTCGCGTGCCACGGCGCATTCGGCGATGACCGAGCAGCTCGGTAGGTGGGTCATCGACCGCATCGCGCGGTGACCCGGGCGCGGGCGGGCGGGGAGTCGGACCGCCCGCCCGCGGCTCCGGCCGACCAGTCCGTCAAACCCATTGACCGACATGCCGGCGCAAGACTGGACGGATGCCCCCGCCGGCGGCATCGTTGCCCGCGGTTGCTCCGCGACGACGGCCGTCATGAGGGTGGGTCAGTGCATCCGGGTGAGTCAGTGCAGGACCGGACCGAGTCACGCCTTGACCGCATCCGCGGCTCCGCCCCGCCCAGGCGGCACGACGCGCGGACCATCGCGGCGCTGACCCGCAATCCGGGTTGCGCGCGCCGCGGGGTGCTCGACGCCGCCGGCGTCGACAAGGACCTCCTCGCCCGCCAGGTGGGCTTCCCGGCCGCCTTCGGCCAGTCGCGCTTCGCGATCGTCCGTGGCAACGTCTTCGAGGCCCGGGTCAAGGCCGACGGCTGCGTCGACCTGCTCCGCATGTTCCATGAGTGCCTCGGGAGCGAGCCCGGGGGGACCGAGCCCGGGGGAACAGCGGCGGGCGAGCCGCTGCTCGTCACCGGCGACGCCGAGCCCGACGAGACCCTGGCCGCGCGCCACGAACGCACCGTCGCCGCGCTGCGCACGGCCAGCGGTACCGACCGGCCCGTCCTGATCACCCACCCGCTGCTGCGTCTCGCCGTCGGCGGCCAGGACGTCCACCTCGAACCGGACCTCGTCCTCGTCCGTCCCGGCGGGCTGTTCCACGTGGTCGAGATCAAGTCCTTTCCCGTCATCGACGGCCAGGCGGAGGGGGAGAAGGTCGCGGCGGCCGCCATCCAGGCCGCGGTCTACGTCCTGGCGCTGCGTCGGCTGCTCGGCCGGCCGGACGCGGTGTCCCATGACGTGGTCCTGGTGTGCCCCAGGGACTTCTCGAACGCCCCGATGGCGACCAGGATCGACGTCCGGCGCCAACTTCTCGTCCTCGACCATCAGCTCGCCCGGCTCAGCGCCGTCGACGCGCTGGTCGCCGCGCTCCCGCCGGACCTGACCTTCGATCTCGCGCCGGGGCCCGACGGCCGGCCGACCCGCCCCGCGGCCGAGCTCGCCGCCGGGCTCAGCCGTCTCGACGCCCGGTACACGCCGGACTGCCTCTCCATGTGCGAGCTGGCGTTCCGATGCCGGCACGAGGCCGCGGGCCGGACCGCCGCGCTCGGCCCGAGCGTGCGCGAGGAGCTGGGCGGTGTCGAGACCGTCGCCGAGGTGCTCGAGCTCGCCGCCGGCACCCGTGCACCCACCGCGGACCAGGCCGAGGCGGCCGACCGGCTGCGCACGACAGCCCGGATGTACGCCGCGGGACTCGCGGCGGGACCCGCCACCGAGCACGCGGCGGGGGATCGCGGCCCGACCCCATGACGGCGATCAGCTCGTACGCCCGTGCGCTGGCGGCGGCGTCCGGAACCGCGGTGCCGACCGCCACCGTCCGGCACGTGCACCTCGCCGCGCGCCCGCTGATTCTCGTGCCGCTGGCGATGGCCGGTGAGGCGAACGCGCCGCTGGCCGCCATGGTGGGCACCGAACGCGAGCGCCCGGAGCTGCTCGTCGTGCCCCAGCCCCGCAACCGCGACCTGCGGTTCGCCTTCGCCGCCCGCCTGGCCGAGATTTTCCTCCCCTACGTGCTCGGCTTCGCCGCTGACATCGAGGAGCTCACGAACGGGCCACGGACCGTCGACGCGCCGCAGCTGATCGTCCCGAACCAGGCCGGGGTCGCGTTCGTGCGGCTCTTCGGACGTTCCACCCGGTTCCGCACGACCACCGGCGACTACGCCGTGGAACCGAGCGTGCCACTGCTCGGCCGGTGGCTCACCTTCTTCGCGGAGCGGGCCGAAGTGCCCGGCTCGTCCCTGATGCCGGCGGCCACGGAGATGCTCTCCCTGCACTGGGCGACCGGGCAGAGCGCGCTGGAGGACGCGAACCTCGCCGCGCTCATGGGCTGGATCGACCCGCCCGCGGGCGCCGACGGCCCGGCCGCGGCCCGCCTGGCCGAGGACCCTCGACACTGCCCGCCGGCCGGCCCGACGACCGACCCCGGGTTCGACAACGAGGTGCTCGCCCCAGCGATCGCGGCCTACGACGCCGTGACGGACCCGTCCCAGCTGCCCGACGCCGTGAAGCGGCTGGAAGAGGCGCTGCACAGCCAGCTCCAGCCGACCTGGGACCTCGTGTGGCGCGCCCTCGACCGGCTCCGCGTGCTGCCCGGCGGCGCGTCGGTGCCGGGGCGGTGGGAGGTCGACCGCTCCCGGTACACCGGATTCCACACCTACATGATCGAGGAGGGCCTGCCGCAGGCCCGGCGGGACGGCGCGGTCGCCGCCGCGCGCCGCCTGAACCGGATGGAGCGGGCCCAGGCCTCCTACGACGCCGAACGCGCCTTCGACGACCCGCTCGTCATGGCCGACCACCGGGTCACCGGCGAGGCGTTCCTCGGCTCGGTCGTCGCCGTCGACCGTGATCGCAGGGTGCCCAACGGACGCGGCAAGGGCCGGCTGGTCACCCGCCCGCTGGTGACGCTGCGCACCGAGGACCCGGTCCGGCTGGCGCTCGGCATGAAGGTCGTCGCCACCCGACGCCGCCGGCAGGAGTGCGTCGTCACCGCCCTCGAGCCGTGCGACGCCGGCATCCTGGTCACCCTGGAGGCGCAGAACGGGATGGGCCGGTCGGCGGCGCCGGCCCCCGGTTCCGTCCCGGAGGTCGGCGAAAGCCTCTGCTACAGCAGCGTGCTGGCGGACGGCGTCCGCTCCGCCACCATGCCGGAGGCGGAGGACACCCCGTGGACGCACGGCGGCCCGCCGCAGCCCTACGAACCGAGCGAGCAGGACACGGCGGAGGCCTGGGAGTGAGCGCGGCTTCGGTGACCTCGTCGGCTTCGGCGGCGGAGGAGGCCGAGCGGGTCATCCAGGCGGTTCTGGGCGACCTGCGGCGCGGCCACAGCCGCGGGGTCATCGTCGACTCGCCGCCCGGCGCGGGGAAGTCGACCCTCGTCGTCCGGGCGGCCGCGGTCATCGCCGGGTCCGGCGAGCCGCTGATGATCGTCGCGCAGACCAACGAGCAGGTCGACGACCTGGTGGAACGGCTCGCCGCGCGGCTCGCCGACGAGGTTCCCCACGCCCGGGTCGGCCGGCTCGGCCGGGCGGGATACGCGCCTTCGGCCCGCATCGCGAACCTGCCGAACATCGTCACCGCCAGCGACATCGCCGGCCTCGGTGATCCCGAAGTGACGATCTCCACCGCGGCGAAGTGGGCGTACGTCCGGGAGGGGACCTGGCCGTGGGCCATCGTCGACGAGGCGTACCAGATGCGCTCGGACACCCTGCTGGCCATCGCCTCCCGCTTCGAGCGGGCGCTGTTCGTCGGTGACCCGGGCCAGCTCGACCCGTTCTCGACGGTCGCGAACGACCGCTGGCACGGCCTGGTCTGGAACCCCACCCAGAGCGCGGTGGCGGTGCTCCAACGGGCGAACCCCGACCTGCCCGTGCACCGCCTGCCCGTCTCCTGGCGCCTGCCGCACACCGCCCAGTCGGTCGTCGCGGACGCCTTCTACCCGTTCGTCGGCTTCCGGACGGGCACCGGCCCCGGCGAACGCGCGCTGACGATCCCGGGCCACGCCCGCGGCCCCGCCGACGAGGTGCTCGACCTCGCCGCCGCGACCGGATGGGGGCTGCTCGAGTTGCCGGCCCGGCACACCGTCCGCACGGACGCCGAAGCGGTGAGCGCGGTGGCCGACGTCGCCCGGCGGCTCGTCGAACGCGGGGCGAGCGCGCGATCGGGCACCGACGAACGGGCCGTCACCCCCGACCGGGTCGCGGTGGGAGCCGCCCATCGCGACCAGGTCGTCGCCATCCGCGCGGCGCTCGGTGACCTCGCCGACGGCTCCGGGCCGGGGCAGGTCGTTGTCGACACGGCCAACCGCCTGCAGGGGCGGGAGTACGACGTCACCGTGGTGCTGCACCCGCTTTCCGGGCGGCGGGACGCGACCGCGTTCCACCTGGAGGCCGGCCGGCTGTGCGTCCTCGCCTCCCGGCACCGGCAGGCGTGTGTGGTGGTCGCCCGGGCCGGCATCCGGGACCTGCTCGACACCCATCCGACCAGTGATCCGGTGCACCTGGGGGAGCCGGTGAAGTTCCCGGACGGCTGGGCCGCGAACCAGGCCGTCCTGGCCCACCTCGCGTCCAGGAGCGTCCAGGCCGGCGGCGCGGCTTACGCCGCCAGATAGCCGCGGCGGACGGCGTCACCCACGAGCTGGCTGACGTACTCCCACAGGGCGTGCGAGCCCTCGGAGATCACGCGCTGGTGGGCCAGGACGTCCTCGGCCCGCACGCCGTGGGTCTGCCAGCTCCCGCCGCCCGTCGCGTAGTTCAGGATCAGCGGCTGGACCCGGTCCAGGGCGCGGGCGAAACGCGCGTCGGGGGTGCGCCGGGCCTCGAACTCCTCCCACAGGCTGCGCAGCTGTACGGCCTGATCCCGCGGCAGGCGGGGGAACAGCTGGTCGGCGGCCGCTCGCTCCCGCGCCTCCTGCTCGGCCGCCTCGGCGGGATCGTAGAGAAACGTGTCCCCCGCGTAGATCTCGACCAGGTCGTGGACGAGCAGCATCCGCAGGACGCGGCCGGTGTCGACCTCCTCGTCGGCGTACTCGCCGAGCACGATGGCCATCATGGCCAGGTGCCAGGAGTGCTCGGCGTCGTTCTCCTGGCGTGATCCGTCGGCGAGCACGCTTCGCCGCAGCACCGACTTGAGCTTGTCGATCTCCAGGATGAACGCGAGCTGCCGCGCGAGGCGCGAGTCGGGTGCGGACGGGAGAGCGGTGACCGGTTCACCCGGCGAGGGCTGTGACTTCGCTTCTCCTGAGAGCGGGGACTGCGACACCTGGCCTCCTCGTATTGCCTGCGCGCCTGCCGGCCGCCGTCCCGCCGTGCCCGCGGTCCGGGTGTTCGCCGGCTCGCGGGCAGGCCGGGAACCGGCGCCAGCCCTCAGTGTGCGCGGATTCGGGGGTAGGTGCGTCATCTTGCGGTGTGAACAGAGTCCGATCATCTATCGGGTTGACAATGATGCGGTCATGGTTGATTCCTACCGTTCCTCCATTGCTCGTGCGTGGAGAGTTGCTCCGGGGCCTAGCGGAGGGTGATCACGGTTTCGAGGTAGGTGGCCGGCAGTGCGACCGCGTCCTGATCGCCGCGGTACCGGTCCCAACGTCGCGCGAGGTCCGTGAGATCGGCCGCGAGGTTTCTCCGCTCCGTCGGGTCGAGCGACTCGAACGCCACGTGAGTCGGCCCGTACCAGCGTCGGAAGAACTCCACGAACTCCTCCGCGGCCGAGAACCGGAAGGTGCAGATCCGTTCGGTCGAGCGGGCGTCGGCGATCGCACCGCCGAAGAGATCGGCTAGGTGCGGCTCGGTTCCCCACAGCAGCGGGGACGGCACCCCGGGCGAGGCGGGAGCGGGACCGTGAGTGCGGGCCAGGGGTGCGGACCGGTACGGGATCTGTACTACCGCCGGCGCCCGCCCGGTGCGACCATCCGGGTATGGCCCGCCACGCCGAGTACTGTCCGATCGCCGTCGGCGTCGAGGTCGTAGGGGACCGATGGACGCCGCTCGTCCTCCGCGAGCTCAGTGTCGGCGCGAGCGGGTTCAACGAGATCCACCGCGGCCTGCCGAGGCTGAGTCGGACCCTGCTTGCGCAGCGGCTGCGGACGCTCGAGCGGCGTGGCCTGGTGCGCCGCGCCGCGGCCGTGCCGGGGCGGCGGGTCCGGTACTCGCTGACTCCGGCCGGAACGGCGCTGGCGTCCGTGGTCTGGGCACTCGGCCAGTGGGCGGCGGAGTGGATGTTCGCAGACCCGAGCGACGAAGACTGCGATGGCCTGGCCCTGATGTGGCGCATGCACCAGTGCGCCGTCGGTAGCTCGCTGCCCGACCGGCGGACCATCGTGCATCTTGTCCTCACCGGCGCAGGAGCGGCCGAGGGGTGGCTCGACATCGACGAGCGCACCGTGACCGTGTGCCGGGAGGACCCGGGCCGGGACGTCGATCTGACCCTCGAGGCCGAGACCGCGCACATGCACCGTTGGCTGGTGGGGGTCGCGTCCTTCCGCGAGCTCACGGTGGACGGGCACGTGCGCCTGCATGGTCCCGCCCGACTCGTACGGGCGTTCCCGGAATGGTTCAGCACCACCGCCTTCGCGGAGGGGCTGCGGCGGGGCAGGCTACGCCGCGATCAGGAGGCTGTCTCGCCCTGAGATGCCCCGGCCGCGGGCCTCGGGCCGGCCACACCGGCTGGCTCGGCCACGTCGGCCAACTCGGCCACGTCAGCCAACTCGGCCACGTCGGCCGATTCGGCCCTGCCCGCCGATTCGTCCAGGTCTGATTCGTCCAGGTCAGCTGAGTCGGTGATGCCCGCCGACTCGGCGATACCAACCGATTCGGCCATACCCGCCGACTCCGCCAGGCCGGCCGAGTCGGTGGTGCCCGCGGGCCCCGCCGGCCGAGGTGCCTCGGTCGGCCTGGCGGCCTCGGTCTTCGCCGCTTCGGCCTTCGCGGCCTCGAGGCCGGACATGGTGCGCAGCGGGACCTCGCGCAGCATCAGCGCCAGCACCAGACCGAGCAGGAGCACGCCGACGCCGACCAGGAACATCACGTCCATCGCGTCGGAGAAACCGACCATGAACGGGTGGGCGATGGCCTTCTCGATGGACTGGAGGAAACCGGTGTCGTCCAGCGAGCCACTCGACGTGACCTGCTGGAGCTGGTCCGGGTGCGCCGCGACCGCCGCGGCGAATTCCGGGGTGCCCTCCGCCGCCGAGTAGGCGTCGGCGATCCTGGACGGTGCGGCGCCGAAGAGGATCGAGAGGAACATCGCCGTCCCGAGCGTGCCGCCCATCTGCCGGAAGAAGGTCGCCGAGGCGGTCGCGACGCCGATGTCGCGCGGCGCGACGCAGTTCTGCATGGCCAGGACGAGGGTCTGCATGTTCAGCCCGAGCCCGGCGCCGAACAGCAGCATGTACAGGTCGGTCTGCCACAGGGGGGTGTCGGCGCCGACGAACGACAGCAGGCCGAGTGCGACGAGCAGCGCCACGCATCCGATGATCGGGTATCGGCGGTACCGGCCGCTGCGCGCCGTCAGCCGTCCGGACGTCATCGACGCGGCCATGACCCCGAGCATGAGCGGGAGCAGCAGGAGGCCCGCCTTGGTCGGCGACGCGCCCTTGACGATCTGCAGGTACAGCGGGAGCGCGGCCAGCCCGCCGAACATTCCGATACCGACGACCATCGAGAGCGCCGAGCTCACCGAGAACGTGTGGATGCGGAACAGCCGCAGGGGGATCAGCGCGTCGTCACCCATCCGCTGCTCGGCCCAGACGAAGCCGGCCAGGCCGGCGACGCCGATCACATAACAGGCGATCGAGGCGATCGAGACCCAGCCCCACTCGCGGCCGCGCTCGGCGACCAGGAGCAGTGGGACGACCGCGGCCACGATCGCGCCCGTACCCCACCAGTCGATCTTCGTCGACCCCCGTTGGGCGGTCGGGCGCAGCACCCTGTTGACGACGACCAGGGCGATCAGGCCGATCGGGACGTTCACCCAGAAGATCCATCGCCAGCCGGCGAGGCCGAGCACGCTGTCGCGGCCCGACAGGAAGCCGCCGATGACCGGACCGGCCACGCTGGAGGTCGCGAACGTCGCCATGAAGTACGCCATGTACTTGGGACGCTGCTGTGGCGACACGATGTCCGCCATGATCGACATCGCGAGCGCGAAGAGCCCGCCGGCGCCGAGGCCCTGCAGGGCCCGGAACCCGGCGAGCACGTACATGTTGGACGCGATCCCGCACAGCACCGAGCCGACGATGAAGATCGAGATCGCGAGCATGAACAACGGCTTGCGGCCGTAGATGTCGGACAGCTTGCCGTACAGCGGCGTCGTGACGGTGGAGGTGATGAGGAAGGCGGTCGTCACCCAGGCCTGCGCGGACAGCCCGTGCAGGTCGTCCCCGATGCTTCGGATGGCCGTCGCGACCACCGTCTGGTCGAGCGCGGCGAGGAACGTCCCGAGCAGCAGCGCGGTGACGATCGTCATGATCTGCCGGTGGGTCATCCCCCCGCTCGGTGCCGCGGGCGTCGGCGCCACGGTCACGGCGGTCATCGGCAGTCCTCCCTGGTCGAAGGACCCGTGCCGGTGTGGCCCGAGGGTGCGTCGTGGGCGTCCTGGGTCCTTGTCATTCCGGACAGCGCGCTGGTCGGCTTCGTCGTCCAGGCGGGCTGGTGGGCCTCCATGTCGTCGCCGAACCGGCGCAGCATGGTGGCGAAGGTGACGAGGTCCTCGCTGCTCCAGCGGGCGAGCATGCCCTGGTAGCGCTCGTTGCGAACCTGGAGATGATCCCGGTAGACCTGCTCGCCGGCCTCGGTGACATACAGCACCACCGCCCGGCCGTCGTCGGGGTCGGCGCGCCGCTCGACGTAGCCGGTGCGTACCAGCGCGGCGATCTGCCTGCTGACGGTCGACGGGTCGGACTGGACCGAGGTCGCGAGGGCGCCGAGGCGCATCGGGCCGCCCGCGGCCAGGTGCGAGATGAGGATCTGCGCCGCCCACTCCACGTCGTGGCGCGCCTTGGCGAGGAGCTGGGCCCGGGCGCGGGTGAGCCCGCGCATCAGTCGGGCCAGATCATCCGCGAGCTGCGCGACCTGCTCTTCACGTTCGATCGGGGTGTCGTGTGGGGCGGTGGCGATCGTGGGCGCCCTGCCGCCGGGTGCCTTGCTGTCTGTGGTCGCTGTCTCGTCCATGCTCGCGGAGCTCTCCCTGCCGTCGGTGGCCGCGGTGTCTCGTGAACCGCCGGCGTCGACCGGCGACGGCTAACGTGGTCGGCAATTGGCTGCAGCATACAATTAACGCCCCGGCGAATGGCGACCCCGCATCACGCCGCGTTTACGTGATCCGACTCACAGTGTCTCAAGGATAGGTCTGGTCAGAGGGCCTGGTGATCAGTGGACCATGGAGCGCAGCACCGTGTCGGCCTTCAGTGAGAGCTGCTCGGCCTGGGAGAGGAGTGCATCAGCCCGCGCGTCCAGGGAACGCTGCGACTCGGTGAGCTCGTGATCGGTCAGGACGTCCGCCGCGTCGCCCAGGCCGGCACCAGTACCCGTACGCGGGCCGGTGCCCGCATTCGGGCCGGTTCCCGTGTTCGGGCCGGGCCCGTTGCCCTGTGCGCCGCCCGGCTGACCCTGCACGCCGCCGGGGCCGGCGGCCCGCGCCAGTGGCCGGCCCTCCCGGGGCAGGCGGGCGGTGGTCGCCGCCCGCCGCGGGCGTGACTCCATCCCGGGGGCACGCCGGGGCCGCGGCGCCGTCCCCCGGGGCGGTCCGGCCTCCGGCCGCCCCGCGGTGGCATGCCCGGCGAGCTCCGGCTGCCCAGGATGACCTGGCTGCCCGAGTCCAGGATGCCCGGAGTGGCCGTTGGCCTCATGTGTTCCGCCGGGCCCGCGCCGGCCGCGGGCCGCGCTCCGGTCGGCCGCCTTCTTGCTGGCGCCGGCCGCGCCCCCGCCGCCCGAGCCCTTCCTGGCCGGGCTCTTGCTGGCCGAGCGCTTCCCGGGCGAGTCCGGGTCAACCGAGCCCTTGCCGGCCGCGTGCCCGGAGATCGTGGCCGCTTTCGCGCTGGCGGTGTGCAGCGAGTGGATGCGGGCGTCGAGCCGGTCGCGGTCGTCGACCAGCTTCGCGAGCTCGCAGTGGATGCGGTCGAGGTCGTTGTGCAGGCGGCGGCACTGCCGGCGCTGCGCGCGGTCGGTGCTGGCGCGGCGCCCCCGGCTCAGGTCGGTGCGTAGCGTCTCCAGGTCGCGGTGGAGCAGGTCCTCGAGCCGGGAGAGCTGGCCCTGCGACTGGCGGGCCCGCAGCCGGGACAGCTGCCCGGTCACCAGCGGCGAGGTCGCGAGCGTCCGCACCCCGAAGATCATGATTATCAGGCCGGCGATCTGCCCGGCGACGGCGAGCGGCCCGACCCGCAGCATCCCGCCGAGCAGGAACACGCCGATGGCGACGCCGGCGAGGGGCTCCATGCTCACGGCGGCCGGCAGCGAGGCGGGCAGCGGGGCCATCTCGTAGGCGCTCTGCAGGAGCAGGCCGCTGGTCAGCGCCACCACGACCACCGCGTACGTCTGCCACGAGGTCGGCAGCGCGCCGATCCCGGACGTCTCCACGAGCCTGCCGACCCCGCCGACGAGGGCCCCCTGCAGCGCGGAGAGCAGGCCGGCCCCGCCGGCGAGCATGGTGGCGCGGCGGGCCGGGTCCAGCCGGCGGGTGCCGAGCACCGCCCACATGGCCAGGCCGCCCACCGACGCGCCGGTGAGGATCCAGCCCACGGTCGTCGCCGCGTCGACATCACCCTGGTGCGGATCCCCGGCCAGCAGGAAGGTCGCCAGGCCGAGCGCTGTCGCGGCCGCGGCGGCCCAGTCGCGCCGCGGGACCCGTCTTCGGGCCCAGACGGCCGCCAGTGGCAGCGCGAACAGCAGCTGGCACACCTGAAGTGGGGCGACGAACGCGATCGTCGAGCGGGCCAGCGCGGCCGCCGCCGCGAACGTGCCGATCGCCGAGAGGCACACGCCGACGTCCCAGAGCGGACGGCGGACCAGCCAGAGCAGCAGCCTCAGCCGCAGCACGTTCTCGGGCGGCGCGTGGAACGCGACACGCTGCTGGATCACCGCGGATACGCCGAAGCACACCGCGGATACCAGGCCCAGCAGGTAGGTCGTCACCATCTCTAGTCTCGTCCCGCGCCGGGCGGCGCTGTCTGTGAACATCCTGCCCGATCCACGGAACACCGTGGCAGGCGCCTTCCGGAGGATCACCACCGGATACAGGTGGTTGATCCAGCCGTGTCCGGTTGGTGGTCTCTTCGCGTTTCTGACCGCCGACGCACGCGGAGGTGAGGGCCCGCAGGCCACGCCGGAGGCAACAGTATGGGACGGCCCCCCGACCCACGGCCACGCGGGAGCCGAGGTCGCGCCCCCCGTTGACGGTGCGCGGCGGCCCAGCTCACGCTGTCGCGACCGGCACCTCTGGGCGAGCGGCCCTCCTCCGTGAGCGGACCCGGTCGGGGCACGTGCGGCATCCACGCGGCGCTGAGTCCGGGCGGGTGCTGGGCGGCTCGCGGAAATGCCGCGGCCACCTCCGCGAGATCGGCGCACGCTCAGGTCGGCTGGTCCGTCACCGTGACCTGGATCTGCCGGTTGTTCCCGTCGCGGTCGATCCCCAGGGCCACCGTGTCCCCGGGGGCGACCGCCCGCAGCCGCGCGCTGAAGTCCTCCGCGGAGGAGACCGGTTTGCCGTCGAAGGACAGGATCACGTCCCCGGGACGCAGCCCCGCCTTCTGCCCGGGGCTGTTGTCGGTGACGTCCAGGACAAGCGCCCCGCTGTCGACGTCCAGCCCCAGGGTCGCGGCGATCTGGGGTTGGAGGGTGGTGAGCTGGACGCCGACGAAGGCGTGCCGCACCTTGCCGGTAGCGAGGAGCTGTCGGACCGCGTCGACCACCGTCGCCGACGGGATGGCGAATCCGAGGGAGACGGCGCCGCTCTGCGGCGGTACGTACGCCTCGCTGATGCCGACCACGCGTCCCTGACCGTCCAACAGCGCCCCGCCGGAGTTGCCCGGGGAGATCGCGGCATCCGTCTGGATCAGGTCGACCGCCGGGCTGCCCCCGCCACCGCCGGAGGCGGGCAGGATGCGGTTGAGCCCCGAAACGATACCGGCGGTCACGCTGTTCTCCAGCCCCAGCGGGCTGCCGATGACGACGGCCAGCTCGCCGACCCGCGGAAGCTGCTGGCGGAATGTCGCCGCCGGCAGTCTGGTCCGATCGACCCGGACCACCGCGATGTCGCTGATCTCGTCCGCGGCCTGGACGTCCCCGGCCATCCGCCGGCCGTCGGCGAACGCCACCTGCACCGACCCGTTCGAGGCCGACGCGACGACGTGCTGGTTGGTGACGATCACGCCGTCCTGCCGGTAGACGACGCCGCTGCCCAGCTCCGACCCGGCGATGATCGTGACGACCGACGGCTCGACCCGGGACACGATGTCGGGAACGTCCACCGATCCCGCCGCGACCGCCCCGGACGCCGCCCCGGCCTGTCCCGACGCGCCTGCCACCAGGAACGAGATCAGCGCGAGCAGGCAGACGAGCAGTTCCGCTGCCCKGCCATGTCTGGCGTGCGGTCCGAATTCCATCGCTGTCCCCGTCCGTCGCTCCTTGTGCGCTTCCGCCGGCGCCCCGGACCAGACAGAGATGCCCCGTCCAGCCCCGGTTCGCACACCAGCGGCGAACGGATGGTCACGCGGCCAGGGACTGCGATCAGCGCCCGTCACGGCTTCCGCCCCGAGCCGCTCTCCCTGGTCGAGGAGAAGAACGAACGGCCTGGCGAACGCGTGTCGCTGTCGGTGACTGCTGGCCACGCTTGGTGAGATCTGGCCCGTGCGGGCTGTCGTCGATTGCCGACCGGGACGTCGCCGGCCGCGGCTCGGTGTGGCGATGTTCGCGGCCGCTGCGGCGGTTGCGGGGTTGTGCGGTGCGTTCACAGCCTGCGGAGCCGCCCGGCCTCCGGCGCGGATGCCGGTGGCGGTCTGGACGTGCGCGCGGAGAACGCGAAGCTGCCGGGAGACTGCGGGCTCGCGCGGCTGGGAACCGCCCACCAGGTCGAGGGCTGGTTTGACCGGACCAGCGTCGCGCCCGGCGAGCCGGTGCGGCTGTTCTCGTCGACCACGGCGCAGACGCTCACGGTGTCGGTCTTCCGGGTCGGCTGGTACGACGGTCACGGGTGCCGGCTGGTCGAGCATCGGGGCCCGTTGCCGGGCGTCCGGCAGCCGGTGCCGGGCCCGGCACCGGGAACGAACACGATCGCCACGTCATGGCGGCAGACGACGACGTTCGCGACGTCGTCCTGGCCGGCGGGCGACTACCTGATCCGGCTGGACGACGCCGACGGCTGGCAGGCCTACGTCCCGCTGACCGTCCGCGGCCCGGCGCAGCCGGGCCGGATCGTGATCCTCAACGCGGTCACCACCTGGCAGGCCTACAACGCCTGGGGAGGCTACAGCCTCTACCACGGACCGTCCGGGCAGTTCACCGACCGTGCCAGGGTGGTCTCCTTCGACCGGCCCTACGACTTCGGGGACGGCGCCGCGGACTTCACCGGCAACGAGCAGCCGCTGGTGATGCTCGCCGAGCGGCTGGGCCTGCCCGTCCGGTACGCGACGGACATCGACCTGCACGCCGACCCGCACCTGCTCGACGGGGCCCGCGCGGTGATCTCCCTGGGTCATGACGAGTACTACAGCCGGGAGATGCGCGCGGCGCTGACGGCGGCACGCGACCGCGGGGTGAACATCGCGTTCCTCGGCGCGAACGCGGTGTACCGCCGTATCCGCCTGTCGGCGTCGCCAACCGGGCCGAACCGGACCCAGGCCGGATACAAGATCGCCACCGAGGACCCACTGTACGGGGTCGACAACTCACGGATCACCGCCAACTGGCCCTCCCCACCGAACGCCGACCCGGAGAGCTCACTGACCGGCGGCATGTACCAGTGCAATCCGGCCCACGCGGACATGACGGTGTGGAACCCCCGGCACTGGCTCCTGGCCGGCACCGGCACCGCGACCGGCGACCGCATCCCCGGGATGATCGGGCCCGAGTACGACCGGGTCGACGCATCGGTGCCAACCCCCGGCCAGATCGAGGTGCTCGGTCACTCGCCGGTGACCTGCCGGGACGATCCCGACTTCGCCGACGTCACCTACTACCTACACGGCGCCCTCCGGTGCCGGTGTCTTCGACGCCGGCACCAGCGCCTGGGTGTGCGCCCTCAACGACGTCTGCGGTCCCGGCGTCCACGGCCCGGCGCCCCGGGCCTTCACCACCCAGGTCACGGCGAACCTGCTCCGGGCCTTCGCCGCCGGCACCGCCGGGCGGGCGCACCCGGCGGCCCGCGCCGTGCCGACCGACTACCGCGAGAAGGCCGACGGGGTCGAACGCTGAGCGCCGCGCACGCCGTGCTGCTCGTGCCCGGATCGGCGCAGGCGACATCCCGTCGGCGACCACCCGCCGAAGCGCAGGCGGGCCGGAACAATCAAGCCGGCCTTCGCTGAAGTCCGCGTGGACGCGGTACGGGGCCGCCCCCCGGGGCGCCGCTACTGGTACCCCCGAATCTCGCGGAACGCCTCGGGCAGCGACGACGACCGCGCGTCGAACATCTCGCCGCCGGTCCACTGCGYGATGTCGCGCATCTCCTCGACCCGGGCGTCGCCGAACACCACGGTGAACGTCCGCACCGCCCGTGCCGTCCCGGGCAGGGCCGTATAGGAGGAGTGGAAGGCGTCCGCGTCGACCCCCTGGTTGTTCTCCCCGTCGGTCATCAGCACGATCGAGGTCAGGAAGTCCGGTTCGCGGCGTACCGCGGTCTCGGCGTAGGAGTAGGCCGAGGTCATCGCGGTGTAGATCGCCGTGCCGGAGCCCAGGGTCAGCCCGTCGGCCGCGGCGGAGATCGCCGTCAGGCCGGCCGAACCCGGCTCGGGGTCGTCGACGGTGAACTCGAGGGTGTCATGCACGGCGCCGCTGAACGTGATCAGGGTGACGCGTTCGCGGCCGCGGAACCGGGTGAACCGCCCGGAGAGGCTGTCGTCCGTCCCGGCGAGCCCCTTGAGGGTGGTGCGCAGCAGCGCCAGTCGTTCGCCCTCCATGGACGGTGAGACGTCCAGGACGAAGATCGCGTGGCTGGGGCGGCGGTACTCGTCCAGGTAGGAGCTCAGCAGGTGGTCGGCGACGGCGCGGGTCGCCGGGAACGGCAGCTCGGCGGGAAGGTCACGCACCGGCCACGGGGCCGGGTCGATGCGTACTCCCGGTGTCACGGGGCGGCGGTGGGTCAGCGCGGTGATGCGCCGCTGTATCTCCGGCGTGCGCAGCCAGCCGGCCAGCCGCTCGTACTCGGTGCGCCGCTCGCCGCGCAGCAGCTGCAGAGGGTAGTCGGCGGTGATGATCCCGTCCCGTGGGTAGACGAGGGTGAGCGGCGTCGAGCGCAGCCGGCCGGCGTTCAGCGTCAGCAGCTCCGACTCGTAGTTGATCATTCCCCCGATCTGGCCCCCGCCCTGTGTGCCAGCCCGGCCCCCGGGCTGTGCGCCGGGCTGTGCCCCGGCCTGTGTGCCGGTGGTCGCGAAGGCGTCCGTCAGCCAGGCGGAGCTGCCGGCGGTGAGCACCTGGCCGCCGAAGAACGCGGTGAGCTCCGCCGGGCGGATGTCGTCCAGGGTCAGCGCGTCGGACGTGCCGGCGAGCGCGGCGGCGACGCCGACGAGGGCGGAGAAGCCCGAGTTCGACGCCGACGGGTTCGTCATCGCGTAGGTCAGCTCGCCCGACGAGACCCTGGCAGCGACGTCGGCCCAGGTGACGGACTGGTTCCCGACCCAGCCGAAGCGGCGCGCCAGCTCGGGGCGCACGCCGATGACCACCGGGGACATCATCGTCGTCATGCGGTCGATGACCGCGTTCCTGCCCTCGGGGGCCAGCCGCAGGTACCGGTCGGAGGCGAACCAGGCCGCGTCGACCGCCGGGTCGCGCGCGGCGATCCGGTCGACGCCGTCAAGGGTTCCGGTGTACTCCATCGTGACCTCGATGCCGGTCTGCTCGTTGAACTCGTCGAGCAGCGGTTCGAGATCGCGCAGCTCCGAGCCCGCGAGCACCCGCAGCGCCCCGGGGGTGCCGCCAGGACGTCCCGGCGGTGGGTCACCGCCGCCCGAGCAGGCGGTGGCGATCGCCCCGGCCACGAGCAGTGCGGCCAGCCCGGCTGCGGCCCGCCGGATCATCCGGCCCCCTCCTCGTACCGGGCCTCGATGCGGTCGATCATGCGTTCGGAGATCTCCTGACTGGGTGGCTCGACGACGTCGACGAGCTCGGCGGGGCCGGTCGCCGCGCTCGAGGCGCGCGCTTCGCGCTCCGCGCCGGCGGCGGCGGGGTCGCTCGGCCGGAACCCGTGCCGGACGGCCAGCCGGGTCAGCTCGGGGTCGGTGGTGAGCAGCGTCCCGACCGCGTTCCCGGCGTCGGTGAGCGGGACGACCGTGTGCCGGGCGTAGATCGTCGGGGTGGGATAGAGAAGACGCATGTCCGGGGTGATCGAGCCGTCCGCGGCCCGGACCCGTTCCAGGAACTGCGCCTCGTAGATCATCACGAGTGGGGCCTTGCCCATCCCGATGGAGAGGAAGTCGTCGAACGGCTCGGCGGTCGTCGCGTCCAGGTAGCCCTGGCGCAGGAACAGGCCGGCGGCGAGATCCGCCATCCGGTCGGCGGTGCGCGCGTCGGTGACGACCTCGTCGCCGTTCGCGACGTAGGAGACGAGTGCGAGGTAGAGCGCGGCCGAGTTCGACGTGCGGACGTCCGTCGACCCGATGAGCACCGAGCGGTCCGTCCGGTAGACGGCGTCGGCGCCCGGCAGGTCGGACCAGCGGGTTCCCGCGGCCACCAGATCCAGGTAGGCGCGCATGTCGAAGTAGGACGTGCCGCCTTCGGCCCGCACCACCCCGGCGCGGGTCAGCAGGTCGGCGATCGGCCGGAACGTCGCGATCGCCATCGGCGAGGAGAACGGCATGCTGGACCGGGTGACGCCGTGGTCGCGGCGGATGCGGTCGGCCTGCGGGGTGTTGGCGGGGAAGACGAGGTCGTAGCCGGTCAGGTCCCGGTTGGTGGCGATGTCCCGGCTGCCGGCGACGTCGACCTCGAGCCGGTACCCGGCGTCGGCGAGAGCCTTGGTGACGTCGGGATCGTTCAGGAACGACCGCTTCTCCGATCCCACCAGGGCACGGACGGTGGTGAGCTCGCCGCCGGACCCGCCGAGCCGCGGCACGACGGCGAGCACGACGACCCCCGCCAGCAGTAGCAGCACGGCGAGCGCGATTCCGAGAACGCGGGCCGGGTGCACGGGGTGATCGTCACGGATCGGGCGCACGGGGTGATCGTCATGGATCAGGCGGCGCGGCCGTGTCGTTCGTGCGACACGGCACCGGGAGTTCACCAGAATGTCGCCCTCGCGTGGCCTGACCCACCCCGATGGTTCGCGGGCTGGACCGGAGTTCGACCACGCCGGTCAATGTTCGATCTATGCCGCCGTTCGCGGTGATTGCTTCGCTGGGTGCACGCGCCGTCGGCGAGAGCCGCCGCCGCCGCGTTGGAGGATCTGTGGCGTCTCGCGGGGTGGATCTCCCCGGCCCGGACGGGCCCGGCACGAGCACCGGTACCGGCACGAGCGCTGGGACGGGCACGAGCACCGGGAACGGCCGGCGCGGCGTGGGCCGGCGTGGTCTCATAGCCGGGCTCGCCGCCGCGCCGCTGGTCGCGGCCACGGCGCCGGCCGCGTCGGCGGCGGCGGTGGCCGCGCCGGAGGCGGCACCGTCCGCGGCGGCTCAGGGCCGGGGGAACCGGATCCTGGTGATCGGGCACCGCGGCGCCTCGGGCTACCGGCCCGAGCACACCCTGGCCTCCTACGAGCTCGCCGCCCGCCTGGGCGCCGACTTCGTCGAGCCGGACCTCGTCGCGACGAAGGACGGCCAGCTCGTCTGCCGGCACGAGCCGGAGATCGGCGGCACGACGAACGTCGCCGACCGGCCCGAGTTCGCCGCCCGCAAGGCCACGAAGACGCTCGACGGCATCCCGGTCACCGGCTGGTTCACCGAGGACTTCACCCTTGCGGAGCTCAAGACGCTGCGCGCCAAGGAGCGGCTGCCGGCGATCCGGCAGGAGAACACGATGTACGACGGGCGGTTCGAGATCCCCACCCTCATCGAGGTTCTCGACCTGCGTAAGCGGCTCTCGGCGGAGCTCGGCCGCGAGATCGGCGTCTACCCGGAGACCAAGCACCCCACGTACTTCCAGAAGGCCGGACTCCCGCTGGAGAAGCGGCTGCTGGACCTGCTGAACCGCTACGGCCTGAACACGCGCAACGCGCCGGTGTTCGTCCAGTCCTTCGAGACGACGAACCTGGCGGAGCTGCGCCGCCTCGGGCTGCGGACGTCCGCCGTCCAGCTGCTGAGCGCGAGCGGGGCGCCCTACGACCTTGTCGCCGCCGGTGACCCGCGGACGTACGCCGACCTGGGGACGCCCGCCGGCCTGAAGGCGATCGCGGCCTACGCCAACGGCATCGGGCCGGAGAAGGGCCAGGTCATCCCGGTCGGCACCGACGGGAAACTCGGCGTACCGACACCGCTCGTCGCGAACGCGCACGCCGCCGGCCTGCTGGTGCACCCGTACACGTTCCGCGCCGAGAACTCGTTCCTGCCGGGGGAGCTGCGGCGGGGCACCAGCCCGAGCGACTTCGGCCGGGGCATCGACGAGCAGGTGACCTACCTGCGGGCGGGCATCGACGGGCTGTTCACCGACCAGGCGGACGTCGGCGTCGTCGCCCGCGCCGAGGCGGCGCGCCGCTGATCCGCCCGCGCGCCCCGCGCCGACCCTTGGCGCACACCCCGCCGCCCCCGCCAGCCCCGGCCCACGCCGCCGCCCGGCGTTAGTCCCTGACCCGCCCCGTCGACCCGCCCCGCCGCCCCACTCCGTCGACCCGCGCGGGCGAACCGTCCCTTCCGCCCGCGCGGGTACGCACGAGGCCGGAGTGGGTACTGCTCGTAAGGAAAATGCAGCGGTGCGTGACGGTGCCTTTGGGTGGCGGGGTGGGGTCGGTCGACGACCCGGTGCCCGTCGGGTGGTCAGACCGGCAGGGGGTGACCGGTATGGATGCGACCGGCGGCGCGGACCCGCGGGCGGCGGGTGACGAGGGAGCGGACGAGGCGGCACAGGCGCCGGGCGGCACGGTCCCGCGGGCGGCCGGTGGCGCGGTCGCGATCACGGGAGGTACCGGCTTCCTCGGTGTGCGCCTCGTCCGCGAGCTGCTCGACCGGGGGCGCCGGCTGATCCTGCTCGCGCACGCCGGCTCGCCCGACGCGCTCGACCGGGTCCGGCGCTTCCTCGCCGCGACCGGCGCCGGCCCGGCGCTGCTCGCCGACCTCCCGCGCCGGATCCGGGTCGTCGAGGTCGACGTCGCGCAGCCCGCGCTCGGCCTCGACGCCCGGGCGTTCCGCGAGCTGGCCGAGGACGTCCACGCGGTGTGGCACAGCGCGGCGGACACCGCGCTCGCCGGCGATCCCGGCCAGTTGCACCGCGCCAACGTCGACGGCACCCGGCACGTGCTGGACCTGGTCACCGCCGGCCCGCGCCGCCCGTCGCTGTTCCACGTCAGCACCGCCTTCGTGGCCGGTGCGCGGTCCGCCCGGGTCGTCTACGAGGACGACCTGGACGCGTCGGAGGGCTTCGAGAACGCCTACGAGCGGTCGAAGCACGACGGCGAGGTCCTCGTGCGGGAGTGGGCGGCCCGGAACGGCCGGCCGGCGGTGGTGTTCCGCCCGAGCCTGCTGCTCACCGACCTCCCGCCGAGCCCCGATCTCCCGCCGCACACCCTGGACGTGGTCGCGCGGGCCGTCATGATGATCGTCTCGATGGCCGCCGAGGTCACGCTCACCCCCGAGGAGCTGGACGGCGCCCCGCGCCCGACCGTGCGGGTGGTCGGTGACCCGCTGGCGCGGCTCAACGTGATGGCGGTGGAGGACGCGGCCCGTGACATGGCGCGGATCGCCGACCACGCGCAGCCCGCCGCCGCCGCGCGGCCCGCCGGTGTCGCGACCTACCACATCGTCGGCGACACCGAGGTCACGCTGCCGGAGATCATCGACCTGTTCGAGGGCTTCTTCCCCGCGCACCTGGTCGCCGTCCCGGAGCCGCCCGCGGACCAGACGCGCGTCGAGCGGATGGTCGACCTGCTGCCCGGCTTCTCCTCCTATCTGCGGCACCGGCACACCTTCGACGACACCCGGGCCCGCACCGTCCTGGGCGAGCGCCCGGGTGGGCGTCGGATCGACCGCGACTACCTGCTCGCCGCCCTCGGTGTCGGTGACCTGATAGAGCCCGAGCTGGCCGACGCCCGGCCGTCCACCGCGACCGGCGACGGGCTCGAGGTACTGGCCCGGGCCCGTCGGGAACGCGAGCGGCGGTCCGTCCGCGAGCCGGTCACGAGGACGTCCCGATGACCGCCGTCCCGATGACCGTGGTCGCGCCGGCCGAGGCCGAGCTGGTCTGGATCCCCGGCCCGTACCCGGCCGCGTTCGACCGGCCGGGGCTGCTCGCCTGCGCCCGCCAGATCCGGCAGCCCGTGCACGTGCTGTCGGTGCCGGGCCGCGGGCTCGGCGCCGGGCTGGGTGGCCAGGTCGCCGGCGGGGGACCGGCCACGTCCACGGTCGTCGGGATGCTGCCGCCGGTGTACCCGGAGTGGCTCGGTGACCGGGCGTTCACCCAGGCGCACCAGGTCCGCTTCCCCTACATCGCGGGCGAGATGGCGACCGGCATCGCCACCACCGACCTGGTGATCGCCATGGCCCGGGCGGGCATGCTCGGCTTCTTCGGCTCCGGCGGCCTGCCCCTCGACCGGGTCGAGCAGGCGGTGACCACCCTGGCCCGGGCGCTCGGCGGCCGTCCCAACTGGGGTGTCAACCTGCTGCATTCGCCGGGCGACGCACGCCTGGAGAACGGCACCGCCGAGATGCTGCTGCGCCACGGCGTCCCGTGCGTGTCGGCGTCGGCGTTCATGACCCTCACCCCGGCGGTGGTGCGGTGCGCGGCGGCCGGGCTGCGGCGCGCGCCCGACGGCAGCGTCGTGCGCCGGACGAGGGTCTTCGCGAAGATCTCCCGCCCGGAGGTCGCCGAGCTGTTCATGTCGCCGCCGCCCGCGCCGCTGCTGCGCGTCCTGGTGGACGCCGGCCAGCTCAGCGCCGAGGAGGCCGAGCTCGCGGCCGGGCTGCCCGTCGCCGAGGACATCACCGTCGAGGCCGACAGCGCCGGGCACACCGACAGACGTCCGTTGGCCGTGCTGCTGCCGGCGGTGCAGGCCGCGCGGGACAGGGTGGTCGAGCGGTTCGGGCTGCGCACCACCCCCCGGATCGGCGCGGCCGGTGGCCTGGGCACGCCGCGGGGCGTCGCGGGGGCGTTCGCGCTCGGCGCCGCCTACGTGCTGACCGGGTCGGTCAATCAGCTCAGTGCCGAGTCGGGGCAGTCCGACGACGCCAAGGCGATGCTGGCCGGCGCGGACATCGCCGACGTGGCGATGGCGCCCGCGGCCGACATGTTCGAGCTCGGGGCGAAGGTGCAGGTCCTGCACCGGGGCACCATGTTCGCCAACCGGGCGGGCACCCTCTACGAGGCCTACCGCCGGCACGCGGGCCTCGACGACATCGTCGGCGCCGAGCGGGCGAAGCTCGAACGGGACGTCTTCGGCATGGCGCTGGACGACGTCTGGCGGCGCACGGCCGAGTACTGGCAGACCCGCGACCCCGGCCAGGTCGACCGCGCGCGGCGCGACCCCAAGCACCGGATGGCGCTGGTGTTCCGCTGGTACCTGGGCAATTCGGGCCGGTGGGCGCTGGCCGGGGACGGCAGCCGGCGCACCGACTACCAGATCTGGTGCGGCCCGGCGATGGGGGCGTTCAACCGCTGGGTCGCCGGCAGCTTCCTCGCCGAGCCCGCCAACCGCACGGTCGTGCAGATCGCGCTGAACCTGCTGGAAGGCGCCGCGGTGGTGACCCGGGCCCACCAGTTCCGCACCTGCGGGCTGCCGGTGGGCGAGCCGGTGTTCCCGCCGCGGCGCCTCGCGCCCGAGCCCAGCTGAGCCTCGCGCCCGTGACGAGAGGAGCACACCAGACATGACAACCACCACCGCGGCGCGGACGTCGCCGCAGGTGCCTGTGGCCGTCGTCGGCGTCGGCGCGATCATGCCGGGCTCGACCGACGCGCCCGGGTTCTGGGACTCGATCCTGCGCGGCGAGGACCTGATCACCGACGTCCCGCGTTCCCACTGGCTCCCCGAGGACTACTTCGACCCCGATCCGTCCGTGCTCGACAAGACCTACGTGCGCCGCGGGTCCTTCCTGCCGCTCGTCGACTTCGACCCGACCGAGTTCGGCATCCCGCCGAGCATCATCCCCGCCACCGACACCGCCCAGCTGTTCGCGCTCAAGGTGGCCGACCAGACGCTGCGCGACGCTCTCGGCGACCGCTACGAGCAGGCGGACCGCGGCCGGTTCGGGATCATCCTCGGCAGCGGCAACCTCGAGCTCCTCAGCGAGATCTACATCCGGCTCGGCCGGCCGATGTGGTACCGCTCACTGCGCGACCTCGGCTTCTCCCACCTGGACGCGGACCACATCTGCGACTACATGATGAAGGACTATCCGCGCTGGCAGGAGGCGACGCTGCCCGGCGGCCTGGGCAACATCGTCGCCGGGCGGGTCGCCAACCGGCTCGACCTGCACGGCGTGAACTACACGGTGGACGCCGCCTGCGCCAGCTCGCTCGCGGCCGTCTCCGCCGCGGTCAACGAGCTCGCCCTCGGCCGCGCCGACATGATCATCTCGGGTGGCGTCGACGCCCTGAACAACCCGTGCACCTTCGTCAGCTTCTGCCGGACACCCGCGCTCTCGCCCACCCAGGACTGCCGTCCCTTCGCCGCGGACGCCGACGGCACGCTGCTCGGCGAGGGCGTGGCGATGGTCGCGCTCAAGCGGCTCGCCGACGCCGAGCGGGACGGCGACCGGATCTACGCGGTGATCAGGGGCATCGGCGCGTCCTCGGACGGCCACGGCTCCGCGATCTACGCACCGACACCGGGCGGCCAGATCCGGGCGCTGCACGCCGCCTACCTCGACGCCGGCTACAGCCCCGCGACCGTCGAGCTCCTCGAGGCGCACGGCACGGGCACCGTCGTCGGCGACCGCACGGAGGTCACCGCGCTGACCGAGGTCTTCGGGGACGCCCGCCGCGACGACCACCGCTGGTGCGCGCTCGGCTCGGTGAAGTCGCAGGTCGGGCACACCAAGTCGGCGGCCGGCGCGGCCGGGCTGGTCAAGGCGGTCCTCGCGCTGCACCACCATGCCCTGCCCCCGACGATCAAGGTGACCGAGCCGAACCCGGACCTGGGCCTGGAGACCAGCCCGTTCTACCTGAACACGGTGGGACGTCCGTGGGCCGAGCCCGCGGATCATCCGCGCCGGGCTTCGGTCTCCAGCTTCGGGTTCGGCGGGATCAACTTCCACATCGCGCTGGAGGAGGCCCCGCGCTCCCCGGCCCCGGTGATGGTCGGCTCCCCGCCGGCCGCCGGGGCACTGACACGGTCCGTCGCGACCGGGTCCGTCTCGAACGGTGCGGCGCTGAACGGCGCCGGGCCCGTCGAGGCGGCCGGACCGGTGGCGGCGGGCAGCGAGCTGGTGCTGTTCAGCGGTGCCAACGCGCAGGAGATCCTCGACGCGCTGCGCGCGGTCGACCTGCCCGACGAGGACGACCGGTCCCTCGACTCCGGCCGCACGGCGGCGCTCGCCTGGGCCAGCCAGCACCGCTTCGACCCCGGTCAGCCGGCCCGGCTCGCCGTCGCGGCCGTCGGCACCAGGCAGCTCGCGGCCCGGCTCGACCAGGCGGCCGCCCTGGTGGCGCGGCGTCCGGACGAGTCGTTCACGAATCCCGTCGGCGTCCACTACCAGGTCGACCACTACCAGGTCGACGCGGGCCGGCCCGCCGACGATGCCGGCGACCGGCTGGCGTTCCTCTTCCCCGGGCAGGGCAGCCAGTATCTCGGGATGGGCCGGGACCTGGCACTACGCCATCCCGCCGCCCGCCAGGTGTGGGATCGCTTCGGCGTCCTGCGGCTCGGTGACGGCGCTGCCGCCGGGGGCGCTGCCGTCGGAGGCACTGTCGCCGACATGGTGTTCCCACCGCCGGTGTTCAGCGAGGCGGAGCAGGCCGCCCAGCGCGACGCGCTCACCGCGTCCGAATGGGCGCAACCGGCACTCGCGGTGCACGAGCTCGCCCTGCTCGCGACCCTCACCGACGTCGGCGTGCGGCCCCGCGCAGCCGCCGGGCACAGCTTCGGCGAGCTGGCCGCGCTGTGCGCCGCCGGCGTCCTGGACGCCGCGTCCCTGGTCGCGCTCGCGCGCCGCCGGGGCGAGCTCGTCCGCGTCGCCGCCGCCACGGCACCCGGCGGAATGCTCGCCGCTGTGGCAACGCCCGCCGAGGTCACAGCTGCCCTCGGCGCACCCGGGGCCGAGCCCGAGCCCGGGGCCGGGGCCGGGGCCGGCGAGGCGGCCCAGGGCGAGCTGGGCCGGGACGTCTGGATGACCAATCTGAACGCGCCGCGCCAGGTCGTCCTCTCCGGCACGGCGGACGGCGTGGTGGCCGCCGCCCGGCGGCTGGCGGCCGCCGGGATCACCACCCGCCGCCTCGACACGGCCGCCGGCTTCCACAGCCCCCTGCTCGACGGCGCGCGGGACCCGCTGCGCCGCTTCGTCGACGACCTCGAGATCCGGGCCCCCCGGTTCGGCGTCTACGCCGGCGCCGATGGACGTCCCTACCCGAGCGACCCGTGGGCCGTCCGCGAGCGCATCGTCGACCAGCTCACCACCCCGGTCCGGTTCGTCGACCAGATCGAGGCCATGTACGCCGACGGCGTCCGGACGTTCGTCGAGGTCGGCCCCGGCGGCACGCTCACCGGCCTGGTCGACCAGATCCTCGACGGCCGGGAGCACGCGGCGATCAGCCTGGAACGCCGCGGCCAGGACGGCGACGCGACGCTGATGTCGGCGCTGGGACGGCTGGCCGCCCTGGGCCTGGATCTCGACCTCGACCGCCTCTGGGCGGCCCGGGGCGTACCCGAGCGACGGGAGCCGGTGATGACCGTGAAGATCGACGGATCGAACTACGGGCGCTACTACCCGTCGCCCGAGCTGCTGGCCACCCCGGCCGTCCAGGAGACGTCCGGGGACGCCCGCTCGTCCAACGGCTTCGTCTGGAACGAGCCCGGCACCGTACATCCGGACGTCAGTTCCAACGGGCACGTGACCTCCGCCGCTCCGGCACCGGCGACCGAGCCCGCGCCGCCGACGGTTGAGACCGGGCTGGCGGCCGAGACCGGGCCGACCGGGGTGCACCCGGAGGCGGACGCCGGGGCCGGGGCCGGGGTCGGGGTCGATCCCGGGGCTGTGAAAGGTGCGGACACCGCGGGCCGGAGTGCGGCGGGCGGGGGAGCGGAGGTTGCCGAGGCAATGGCGCCACCCGACGGCGACACGCCCGGAGTGATGAGCGCGGCCCCCTTCCCGAGTCCGGCACCGGCACCGGCACCGGAGTCGGCACCGCCGCCGCCGGCACCGGGTCCGACATCGGGCCCGACATCGGCACTGGGGTCGGCGGCTCCGCCGGCCCTGGCCGCCGGTCCGGGGGAGCCGCCCACGCTCCGGCTGGCGCCCGGGTGGCCGGAGGCGGTCGAGCAGACCCACCGGCAGACCGCGGCGGCCCACACTGCCTACCAGCAGCTCATGACCGAGGCGCACCTGGAGTTTCTGCGCGTGACCGGCGCGGTGTGCTCCTGGCTGGCCGGCGCACCGCCCACCGACGGCCCCCACAGCCACCCGCGGGTCGTGGACGGCGTGAGCTTCGGACCGGCCGAGTCCTCCGCGCCGCACACTGTCGCGCCACCCTCTGCCGCGCCGCGCGGCCCCTCCACGGCCGCCGCCTTCGCCGTCACGGCACCGCCGCCCACGCCGGCTCCGCCTCCTCCCATGCCGACACCGCCGCCAGCACCGGCCACGCCGGCGCCGGCGGAGACAGGGGGCTGGGCCACGGCCGCACCGCCGACCCCGACCGCGGGCGGGCCGGCACCGACGGTGCCGGCGGAACCGGCACTCGCCACGCCCGCACCGACTGGCGGTCCTGCGCCGGCGGAACCGGCAGGTGCCGCCCCGACCGCACCGGCTACTGGGCCTGCGCCCGCGGCGGAACCCGAGGGCGGGCCGGCGCCGGCCGGGATGACCCCGGAGGAGGTGACGGACCTTCTGTTTGACGTGGTCTCGGAGCGCACGGGCTACCCGAAGGAAGTCCTCAACATCGACATGGAGCTCGAGGGCGATCTCGGCATCGACTCGCTCAAGAAGGTCGAGATCCTCTCCGCGCTGCGTCAGCAGGTCGGCGACGTCGCGGTCGACGTCAGCGAGACCGACGCGATCGCCGAACTCGCCTCACTGCGCACCCTCGGCGAGGTCGTGGAGCTGATCCGGCAGCGCCTGGGCTCACCGGGCGGCGGCGACACACCCGGCGCCGACCCGGAGTCACCCGCCGACCCGGAGTCACCCGGCACCGGCCCCGCCTCGCCGGGCGCCGATCCCGGCTCGCCCGGCGCGGGCCCGGACTCATCTGGCGCCGGCCCCGAGCTGGCCACTGCCGCCCCGGGACGGCCGGTGGTGCCCCCTTTCGCCTGAGCAGGTTCGTCGCCGGCCTCGAGAAGGCGTCGGCACCCGGCCTGGCCATGCGCGGGCTGCGCGGGCGTCCACTGACAGTCGTCGACGGCGGCAGCGGGGTCGGCGCGGCCCTGGTGGACGAGCTCACCCACGCGGGCGTCGCCGCGGAGCTCGCGGTCGGCAGGCGGCCCGCGGCCGTTCTCACCCGCGCCCGCGGCGGCGTGGTCCTGCTCGGCGGTCTGGCCGGCCCGGACACCGCCGCCACCGACGGATCTCCCACCGGCGCCATGCTTGAGGTCCAGCGGGACGCCTTCAACTGGGCCCGCGCCGTCGCGGGCTCCGGCCTCACCGAGGACTCCGACCCGGGCGGCCGGGGCTCGGCCGTGTTCGTCACGGTTCAGGACACCGGCGGCGATCTCGGGCTCGGTGGAGCGCGGGGAGACCGCGCGTGGCTGGGCGGCCTGGCCGCGCTCGCCACCACCGCGGCCGCGGAGTGGCCCTCGGTCGCGGTGAAGGCCCTCGACTGCGAGCGTGCGGGGCGGTCGCCGGCGGCGGTCGCCGCCGTCGTCGCCGCCGAACTGCTCCGCGGCGGCGACACGCCCGTCGTGGCGCTGCGCGGCGACGGGACGCGCCTGGTACCGGCCGTGCTCCCCGCGGACGAGGACGCGGCCCGGCCGGCCGGCCGGGCCGGCCCGCGGACCGGATCGGCCACCGCGTCGCGGCCCGCGGACGCCGCGCGCACGGAGCTGGAGATCGGCCCGGAGACGGTGATCGCCGTGACCGGTGGGGCTCGGGGGGTGACGGCCGCCGGCGTCGTCGAGCTGGCGCGCCGGCACCGGCCCAGGTTCGTTCTGCTGGGCCGGACGGCGCTGGCCGACGAGCCGCCGGGGCTGGCGGGGGCGCGCGACGAACGGGCACTCGTCCGCGAGCTGGCCCGGGTGTCGGGCACCGCGGGCGGCCCGGCGCGGCTGCGGGCGCGGGCCCGCGAGATCCTCGCGGTCCGGGAGGTCCGGGCCACGCTCGCGGCGCTGGCCGAGATCGGCGCGCCCGTCCGCTACCACTGCCTGGATGTCCGCGACGAGCGTGCCGTCGCGGCCGCGTTCGACGAGGTGCGGCGCGAGTGGGGGCCCGTGCACGGGCTCGTCCACGGCGCCGGGGCGCTCGCGGACAGGCTGATCGTCGACAAGACGGACGACGACTTCGCCCGGGTCTTCGACACCAAGGTCGGTGGGCTGCGCGTCCTGCTCGAGGAGCTCGCCGGCGACCCGCTGCGGCTGCTCTGCCTGTTCACCTCGGTCGCCGGCTGGTTCGGCAACCCGGGCCAGAGCGACTACGCGATGGCCAACGCGACCCTCGACCACGTGGCCTCGGCGTACCAGGCCGCTCATCCCGACTGCCTGGTGCGGTCGATCGCCTGGGGACCGTGGGCCGGCGGCATGGTCGGTTCCCTGCTCGCCGAGGCGTTCACCCGGCGCGGCATCCCGCCGATCCCGTTGCCCCGCGGGGCACAGGCATTCGCCGACGAGCTGACGGGCGCACCGGACGGCGCTCCCGCCACGGCCGCCGGGTCGACTCGCGTCATGATCGCCAGCTGTGACGCGAGCGTGATCGGCGGGGCCGGGCGGGGCCCGGCCGCGGGCGTCCTCGGTGAGCTCGCGGTGCACGCCGGCGCGCAGCCCTGGCTCGTCGACCACAGCCCGGCCGGGACGGCCGTCCTCCCGCTGGCGATGGCGCTCGACTGGCTGGCCCGCGGCGCGCTCGCGCTGAGCCCCGCCGTCGCCAGCGGCGTGACACTGCGGGACCTGCGGGTCCTGCGCAAGATCGCACTGCCCGAGCTGGCCCGCGGCGGCCACCGGTTCGCCGTCGTAGCGGCGCCCGGCCGCCAGCCGGGGGAAACCCTGCTCCGAGTGGACGGCGAGGGCGGCGTCCCGCATTACTCGGCGAGGTTCGGGCCCGACCGGTCGCCGCCGACGTCCGGCGAGCGGTGGCCGACGCCCGCCGGCCTGGTGGACCACCCCGAGGAGTCGGCGCGCCACCGCGACCGCATCTACGGCCAGGGCGCGCTCTTCCACGGCCCGCGTTTCCACGCCATCACCTGGCTGATGGGCATGTCGCCCGACGGCGCCGAGGGGACCGTGGTCGGCGTCGACGAGCTGGCGTGGGGCGGCGACGGCTGGTACTTCGACGTCGCCGCGCTCGACGGCGGGATGCAGCTCGCCGGCCTCTGGGCGTGGCGGGCGCTCGGCGGCGCCATCCCCGTCGCCGTGCGCGAGTGCCGGATCCACCGGCCCGGCCTGCTGCGCGAGCCGGCGCGCGGGGTGGTGCACGCCCGCGGGATCGACGGCGTCCACACCCACTGCGACGTCGCGGTGCTCGACGGCGACGGCGCCCCGCGCATCGAGCTGCTCGGCGTCGAGCTGGTTCTGCGCCCCGACCGCATGTCCCGCTCGCGCTGACCCCCGACGCCGGCCCGGATCCCGCGCCAGCACAGGCCCCGGGCCGGCGTGCCCACCGAGCCGATGTGAGTTGTCGCAGCCACTCCATGCGCTGGTGTCGCAACTTGCTTCGGCGTGGGCTTGAGCACGTAGTTGGTCCGTCGCTCCTTGGGAGGTGGCAAGGTCCGGCGGATCCGGCGGCTGGCCGATGTTGCCGTCGTCGACGCCATGAGCCGCTCGTAGCGGGCCTGTACTGGCTGTCCCGCTGCGGCGCCGCGCCGGCCACCCGCACGACCGGCCGTCTGAAAAGCGGAAGGTCGGCGGTTCGACCCCGCCCCTGCCCACCATCTCTGACCTGGTGTTTTGTCTCTCCGTTGAGCATGTCGAAGATCGTTATGTAGCAACGGGTGTAGCAACGCGAGACGGTGGACGTCTACCGCGTACCCCCGCTGACCTGCATAAATGCTCGAATCTGACTGTCCGCCCTGATATTTCAGGTCGTTGCTACACCCGTCGCTGCAGCGCACGCCCAGCGGGACGCGGACTCGTGGTAGCGGAGCCTGGGCAGGCCTCTGGCCTGGGCCGATGAGCAGCATCGCGGTAGGCGACCGCCCGCTGCAGCGGCGGACGGTCCTGGTTCATGTCATGCGGCCCGCATAAACGTGTCGGCTGACTGTCCGCTTTTCGCGCGATCAAGCGCAGGTGTAGGGCGTGGGCTCGAGCGTGAACTGCCGGCCGAGCGCACGTTCGCCCGGGTCACGTCCGTGTGATGCGGCGCCGCATGGCCGCGCATACCGGCCTTCGCGCCGGGGGCCGGTTGACGGGCACCTCAGCCTCAGCGGAGGGGCCTACCTGGTCTGCGGAAGATAGAGGGGGGATCTGGCGCTGACTCTCAACCCGGTCTGATCCCCAACCCGGTACCGGCCCTCGGCCCGGCGCCGATGCCCAAGCCGGCGCTGATGCCCGCAGCACGCCGCTCTGTCACACACGTGCCCCGCGGCGGGTCATAGGAGCGACAGGAGGTGTCGTCCGTCGGACCGCCCGTACCTAGGTTCACCCACCGGTACGGCCGGTCCGGCCCGGACGGCGCCGCAGCGCTTCCGACCCTTCGCATGTGGCGCCACCGGGAGGTGGCACCCGAAAGGACGAACGTGGCAGCACGCATGAAGAACCCGGCAGCCGTCATCTCCGAGGCCTGGCCGGCGATCGCGGCGCTGAACGCCGCCAGCGAGTCCGGCGACGTGCCGCAGGCGACCCTCGCGCTGGTCCATCTGCGGGTGAGCCAGATCAACGGCTGCAGCGCCTGCGTGGACTCCGGTTTTCGGGACGCCCTCAAGGCCGGCGAGACGCCGGAGCGGCTCGGTGCCGTCGCCGCCTGGCGGGACACCAGCTACTTCAGCGACGCCGAGCGCGCCGCGCTGGCGCTCGCCGAAGCCGCCACCAGGCTCAGCGACCGCACCGACCCCGTGCCGGACGACCTGTGGAACGAGGCGGTCAGGCACTACGACGACCGGGGCATGGCCTCAATCATCCTCAAGATCGCGACAACTAACGTCTTCAACCGGCTGAACGCCGTCACCAGGCAGCCCGCGGACTCCTGGTGAACCTCCTCGACCGACTGAACGCCGCCGCCGGCAGCCCGCGGGCTACCTGGGGCTGAGCCGCCCGCACCCGGCGCGTCCAGGCCGGGGGTGCCACCCGGCACCCCCGGCCTGGACATCGTCGGCTAGTAGGGCTTGGTTAGGTGGGGTAGTAACGGCGTGTTGACACCTGCCTGGGGGTGAGGGTGATGACGCCGGATCAGCTTGCGGACGCCCAGGAGCGGTTGGCAGCGTTTGCCGCGGAGGTGTTCGGTTCGTTCAGCCGGGTTGATCAGCGCCGGTGGGGTGAGCGGTATGTACGGGGGTTGCTGACCGAGGGCAGGCGTAAGTCGATGGAGCCGATGGCGGCCCGTCTGGGGGTGGACCGCCAGGGTCTGCAGCAGTTCCTCGCCGATTCCCCGTGGTCGCATCAGATGGTGCTGGCCGCGTTGGCCTGGAAGATGGAGCCGGTGATCGCCCCGGACGCCTGGGTGATCGACGATGTGTCGTTCCCCAAGGACGGCCATGCCTCTCCGGGGGTGGCCGCCCAGTATTGCGGGGCGCTGGGCAAGACCGCGAACTGTCAGGTCGCGCCGAGTGTGCACCTGATCACCGACGCCGCGTCCTGCCCGGTGGACTGG
>NZ_MAXA01000237.1 GCF_001854695.1 Parafrankia soli | reverse complement strand
CTCCCCACACCGGCGTGGATCAACCGACCCCAGCAGGACGGTGACGAGCCAGACCAGTCGGACCAGGCCGGGTAACTAAATCTGCGAGCAACTCGCCTCAAACAGCTTGACGGATTCCGGGAGGCGGGGGTTGTGTACGTGGACAACGACCCGCTCGTGTTGGCGCATGCCCGTGCCTTGCTGACCAGCTCGCCGCAGGGACGCACCGCCTACCTGGACTGTGACCTGCTGCAGCCGGAGCAGATTCTGTCGTCGCCGGAGGTCCGAACCACGTTGGACCTATCCCAGCCGGTCGCGTTGACGCTGATCGCGGTGCTGCATTTCGTGCCCGACGAGGCCGACCCGCTCGGTGTGGTGCGCCGGCTGCTGGAGGAGTTGCCCTCGGGTAGCTACCTGGCTCTGTCGCAGGTGACCAACGATTTCGACGCCGAAGCCATCGGGCAGCTCGCTGAGACCTACCGGGACCGGGGTATCGCGGCGCAGCCACGTAGCCGCGCCGAGGTAGCTCGGTTCGTCGACGGATTGGAGCTGGTCGAGCCCGGGATCGTCGCGGCGCACCGATGGCGGCCCGACGCCGCCGTGGACCACGGGCTGCTGGACGAGCAGGTGTCGGTCTTGGCTGCCCTCGCTCGAAAGCCGTAACAGAGCTTGCGCCTCGGGCGAAGCCGGTAACTTCCCGTTGTGTGCGGTCTCGGCCCGCTACGGCTCGGAATCCCACGCTCTGCCCCGGTCATCCTCGCGGACACCTTCGCGCAACGGCGAGCTGACCCGGCGCTGGACGCGGGAGCGGGGTGGCGATCGCCCGCGGCATCGCGCTGTGCCTGTTCCCCACCCTCAGCCGTCGACTCACCCCAGGCCGGCTGTAACCGGGCATGGCATCCCTCGACGGGACCCGAGCTTGGCCCGCCACCCCGATGCCCGCCACGTCACCTGCCAGCGGCGACCACACCGAAAGAGATCGTTTCTCGTGACCCTGCCCACACGCGACAGTTCCCCGGACGCCCTACAGGCGGCGATGGTCCGCCGGCTCGCCCGCTCCGGGAAGGTCCTCACCGATGCCGTTGCGGACGCGATGGCGGCCGTGCCTCGCCACCACTTTCTTCCCGCTGTACCGCCGCGGGTGGCGTACTCCGAGCAGGACATCATCACCAAACGCGCAGCCGACGGCCCGGTGCTGAGCTGGGCGTCAGCGCCCGGGACCGTCGCCACGACACTCGAACAGCTCATCGTCCTTCCCGACCAGACGATCCTCGAGATCGGCACCGGGACCGGCTACACCTCCGTGCTCCTCGCCCACCTCACCGGCAAGGGCGGACACGTCACCACCCTCGACATCGACCCCGACATCACCGCCGCGGCCCGCGACACCCTCACCGCCACCGGCCACACCACGATCACCGCGCTCACCGGCGACGGCCGGCACGGCCACCCCGACGGCGCGCCCTACCACCGGATCGTCGCCGCCGACGCCTGGGACATCCCCGCGGCCTGGTGGGACCAGCTCGGCCGCGGCGGCCGTCTCGTCGTCCCCCTACGCCTGCGCGGCGCGAGCTGGAGCATCGGATTCGCTCATCACGGTGACCGCATGGTCTCCGACACCATCGAACCCGCCGACCTCACGCCCGTGATCGACCATGAAGGAGAACGAACCGCGTCCATCCACCAGGACAGCCTCGTCACCCTGACCTGGGATCATGACCAGCCGATCAACAGCGCCGTTCTGAGTGGAGTCCTCTACCGTGACCGGGCCGTCGCGCTCTCCGGTGTCACCTCGGGCCGCAGCTCCCCGGTGGACGGCATCTGGCTACGCCTCGCCGCGACCGAAGCAGGCTGCTGCCGCATCATCGCCCAGCAGCCCGCCGTCACCTCGCAGCTCTGCACACCCGCGATCCCGGTGGGTAGCCCGGCTCTCGTGGACGCAGACTCCCTGGCCTACCTCACCCTCACCCGCGAACACGACGGGTACACCCACGTCCTGGGCGCCATCGGACACGGCCCGAAACGCCACCAACTCACCGACCGGATCATCGCCGCGATCCACGCCTGGGACCAGGACCGCGCAGCCGCACCGACGATCACGCTGCACCGCGGCACACCCGACGCCACCACCCGAACCAGACTGATCATCAAAGGCGAGAATCACCTGACGATCACTTACTGATCTTGGCAACGCCATGTGCAGCACGACCAAGGCGTGCAACGGAGCAGCGCTGTCGTCCGGCCCGCCGACCCGCACTCTCACGGCTGACAACGCGCGTCACGTGAGCTCACCCAACTCGTCGTCACCGACCAGATCATCATGGCCCGCCACGGCCCCGCTGCGCGACGGCATGTCCGCGCCGGGCACGATCCCGACCAGGGACAACCGCCGGGACATTGCCTGCTGATCAGCTCGTGTCGTCCAGACGCTTCCGGGAGGGCCAGGCAGGAAGATGACTGTCCGTCGCACCAGGAAGCTTCGAGCGCCCCGACCAGGGCAGATTCTTGATCCTCTGGGTTAAAACAATTTAACAGGAACCTGCCATGCACTTGCATCGGCACGAGAAGACGCCCTCGGACCGACCGGGGCCCACTACGTTGGGTCAACCCGTGGACTCGCCGAGCCGAGCAGGCCACCCTGAGGCAAACGTCGAGGACAAAACAAGATCGACAAGTGCCTGGGCTTAGGGGGCCGCGGAAGGCCAGGGATCTGACCAGCAGATTTCCGCATTCGCGATCACCGTCGCCCGCGGACCGGCCACCGGGACCGACCGCCTGGCCGCAGCGCTTTGGCCGCCTGCCCAGCCTTCGCACTTGAGACGATAAGCTACTCAGAGTAGCTGACCGGATTGCTCTGGCGCAGCCTAGACCGTTCCGCCCACCGTGTCTCCTGTGAGATTTACACCCCTTGTCCTCACTTGGCGTAGAGGGTCTATAACTCTCACACCTTGAGGGGGTCACTTACGCGAGGGGCACGGTTCAGATGGGTAACGGAACGTGAGGCGGCACCGATGGTCGCTCGGCGGCACGGTCGCCCTGCTGGCCCTGCTCGCAACCAGCGCCTGCACCGATGGCACCAGCGACCCACCAGCGCCGGCACCTCCAGCAACGGCCCGGCCCACTCCCTCTCCAGCCAGCCCCTCGGCATCGTTGACCGCGGCGCAGGTCGCCGAGCGCGATGCCCTCGCCGCCTACCGAGGCATGTGGGAAGACTGGGTCGCGATCGCCGCCACCAGCGACTACCAGAACCCGCGGCTGGCGACCCACGCGAGCGGACCGGCGTTGTCCCTCATCTATCGCGGCGTCTATGCAAATTGGCGGGATGGTCTCGTCGCTCGTGGGGAGCCAGTTCTGTCGCCCAAGACGTCGGCCGCGACACCTCCGGGCAATCCCGATCGGATCACCATCACAGATTGCGTGGACAGCTCTAACTGGCTGAACTATCGAACAGACGGACAACTGGAGAATGACACTCCTGGTGGTCGACGTTTTATTCAGGCTCTTGCCGTACAGACGGCCGGAGAGTGGAAAGTCGATCAACTCGTCGTGCAGGCGCTCGGCACCTGCTAATGCAGTTCCGGCTACCACTGGTCATGGCGATCGCTATGGGGGTTTTGTTCGCCGCACCAKCACACGCTGACGACGCATTCGGGTCTACCGAATGCAGCGAGACAACCTGCCACCTCTGGGCCGGGACGGACGGAAAGCCGATCGAGGACTACCGCAGTAACCCGAAACCCCCGACCGCACCGCAACGAGGAAATTCCGCTCGAATGTGCAGGATACCCACGGCGACCGAGGAAGTTCTCTGCGTGGACCCCGATCTTGGCTGGCTCAGCGCGGATGGCTGCTACTACCGGTCCGCCACTGATTTTGTTGCGACTCCCGCACTAGAGGCGATGGAAGCAACTCCTGGCGTTGCGGGTTCCTGGTATGAACGGAAATGCATTGGGATCAGTGGCAGCGGGGCGGTGGTGTGGCGGCCGGATGCGGTGATGGGAGCGGTGGTCCCGCCGTCGCCGGAGGTGATGGCGCAGCGGGCGGTTAGCCAGTTGGTGTTGCCGGCTCCGATTCTCGGGGTGTCCCCGAATGTGGATGTGGTGCAGATGGTGGGGGTTCCGGTGTGGTTGTGGATTTCGGGTGGGTGGGGGCCAGTGTCGGCGACGGCGGCGGTGCCGGGGGTGTCGGTGACGGCGACGGCGCGGCCGGTGTCGGTGTTGTGGGATTTCGGGGCGGGTGGGCAGGTCCGCTGTGCGGGTCCCGGCCGGGCGTTTCGGCCGGGTGTCGATGATCCGGCAGCCGGATCGGAGTGCTCGATCGCGTTCGCTCATAGTTCGGCGGGTCAGCCGGGGGGCCGGTTTCCGGTGACGGTGACGGTGACCTGGCAGGTGGGGTGGGCGGGTGCTGGTCAGACCGGTGAAGCCGCGGGGCTGACATCCCAGACAGTCGCGTCGGTCGCGGTCGGGGAGTCGCAGGGTCTGGTGCTGCCGGGGGCTCGACGGTGAGCGCGGCGGCGCGGACTCGGCGTCGTGGGGATGTACGTCTGCCGGTGCGGGAGGGGTCTCGGGGTGGGGCGGCGCGGCGGGCGTTGGTCGGGGTGCTGCTGGTCGCGCTGTCCGTCGCCGCGTTCGTTGTCGTTGGGGGTGAGAGGGAAGGCCGGCGGGAGTTGCTGGTCGTGGCCCGCGACGTCCCGGCGGGCCGGGTGCTGACGGTGCAGGATCTGCGCCCGGTGTCGGTGGGTGCCGGGGCCGGGGTGGATGTGGTGGCCGCGGGCGCGGTGGATGCGGTCGTGGGTCGGGTGGCGGTGGTGCCGCTGGTGGCGGGCAGCCTGCTGCCTCCAGGTGCGGTGGGTGATGCGTCGCGGGTGCCGCCGGCAGGGCAGGCGATGGTCGGGGCGGCGTTGAAGGCGGGCCAGTACCCCCCGGAGTTGGCTCGGGGCGATGGGGTGTCGGTCATCCTCACCGCGGCGTCGCCCAGCGGGGTGGACCCCGCGGTTTCCGCGCCCTCGACGGGCTCATCGGCCCGGTCGGTGTCGGGGCTGGTCGTGGCTGTCCAGGGCGATGAGGTGGATCCGGCCGGGGCTGGTGGGGTGGTGGTGTCGTTGCAGGTCGCGGAGGGGGACGCCGAGACGGTGGCGGAAGCGGCGGCGGCGGGGCGGGTCGCGTTGGTGGTCCGGGCGGTGTCTCGGTGAGTGGGCTGGGTCTGGTGGCGGTGGGGTCGGTGAAGGGTTCGCCGGGGGTGACGACGGCGGCGTTGGCGCTGGCAGCGGTTTGGCCGGCCGGTGAGGCGGAGGCCGATCCGCTGCTGGTGGAGGTGGACCCGTCCGGTGGGGATGTGGCCGGGTGGTATCAGCGGCGGGGCTATCCGGGGTTGTTGGGGTGGGCGGCTGCGGCACGTGGTGGGCCGGCTCTGGTGGATGAGTACGTGTGGGAGCTGGCTGGTGGGGTGGGGCTGGTGGCGGCGCCGGTGGAAGCGGGTTCGGCCCGCGGGGCGGTCGCGGTCCTCGCCCGGACCGGGTCGGTGCCCTGGGCGGCATCCGACCGGCTCCTGGTAGCGGACTGTGGCCGGCTGGATCCCGACTCGCCGGCGTTGCCGATCGCTGGGGCTGCCGGGGTCCTCGCGGTGCTCGTGCGCCCGGTGCCCGCGGAACTGGCCCGCGTAACGGCGCGGGTGGGGGAGTTGACCGGTGGGGGCCGCCGGGACTGTGTGCTGATTCTTGYCGGTGATCCCGCCTGGCCTACTGGGCGGGTGGAGGAGGCGGTGGGTCTGCCGGTGGTGGGGGTGCTGCCGCATCATCCGCGTGCGGCGGCCGGGTTGGCTGGGGGCCGGTTCGGTCGTGGTGCCCGCCGCTCCCAGTTGCTACGCGCCGCCGCGGGCATCGCCACCACACTGGATCGTCGCCTCGCCACCCGGCCCATCGGATCGTCGCGGGCCCTCGCCCCGCCACCCACGGTCGCGCCGCCAGGCCCACCGCCGCTGCGGGCCGGGGTTCACCCTCCTGCCTTGCCCCGCTCGACGTTCTCCCTCCCACAGCGGGGGGAGCGGGCGGTGCCCGGGTGGGTTCCCGCTGTCCCTGACCGGGCCGGCGCGCCTCCGGCACATCATCGGGAAGGCCAGCGATGACCGACAACGTCGACGCGCTGGCATCCCGGGTCCGGGTGCAGGTCGGCGCGGCGCTGTCCGCGCGGCTGCAAGCCCGAGAAGACCAGGGCCTCCCGCCGCTGGGTCGGGCGGATCAGCGGGCGCTGACCTCGGATCTGATCTCCGCCGTGTTGGCGCAGCACGCCCAGACCCAGCTCGCCGACGGCGGGCAGCTGCTGTCCACCCAGGTCGAAGAACAGATCAGCCGAACCGTCCTCGACAGCCTCTACGGGCTGGGCGGGCTGCAACCGCTGCTCGATGACCCGAGCATCGAGAACATCTCGGTGAACGGCTGCGATGTGGTGTGGGTGCGCCGCTTCGACGGCCGCCGCGAACGCCTCCCCGCAGTCGCCCGCTCCGATGCCGAGCTCGTCGAACTGGTCCGCACCGTCGTGGCACGCGCCGGGGTGGAGGAACGCCGCTGGGACCGGGCCTCCCCCGAGGTGTCCTGCCAGCTCCCCGACGGCTCCCGCCTCCACGCCCTGATGGCGGTGGCGCACCGGCCGGTGGTGTCGATCCGCCGCCACCGCTACCAGCAGATCACCCTCGACCAGCTCGTCACCGACCTGCGCATGCTCAACACCGAGCTACGGATGTTCCTCAACCGGCTGGTCCTGGCCCGGCGGAACCTGCTCATCGCCGGCGGGACCGGCATCGGGAAAACCACCTTCCTACGCGCACTCGCCGCGGACATCCCCTACACCGAACGGATCATCACGATCGAGGACAGCTACGAACTCGGCCTCGACCGCGACGGCCAGCACGGCGACGTCGTCGCACTCCAAGCCCGCCAACCCAACATCGAAGGCGAAGGCGAGATCAGCCAGGCTGACCTCGCCCGCTCCGCGCTGCGGATGAGCCCCGACCGGGTGATCGTCGGGGAAGTGCGCGGCGCCGAGGTCATCCCCATGCTCAACGCGATGAGCATGGGCGTCGACGGGTCGATGGCCACCCTCCACGCCTCCTCCTCCGGCGCGGTCTTCCTCAAGCTCGCCGCCTACGCCGCGCAGGCCGCCGAACGACTCAGCATGGAAGCCACGACCCTGCTCGCGGCGAGCGCGGTGCATTTCGTCATCCACCTCGACTACACCCCCGACGGGCGGCGGGTCGTCTCCAGCGTCCGTGAGGTCGTCGGCGCCGACGGAATGATCATCTCGACGAATGAGGTGTGGCGCCCCGGCCCCGACCGCGCCGCCGTCCCTGGCGCACCGCTGCGCCCCGACACCGCAGCCCTGCTCGCCCGCATCGACGACCAGCGGCAGCCCTACCGCGCTCCCAGTGCCGACAGCGGCCCGGATGGTGGCTGGTCGCCGTGGTGACCGCGGATGCCGGGGTGGTGCTCGCGGTCGGCTGCGGGACCGGCTGCGGGATCGGTCTCTGGTTGGCTGGTACCGGCACTGCCCCGTTCACCGCGGCGATCCGCGCGTGGGCGGGCCGGCGGATCGGGGGCCTGTCCCGCCAGGCCCGCGCCACCCGCACCCTCGGCGCCCTCACCGCCGCGCTCACGGTCGGGCTGCTCACAGGCTGGCCAGTCGCCGCGGCGCTCGCGGCGCTGGCGGTGGTCATCCTGCCGGGTCTGCTCGCCTCGGGCCGGGCCGAGCAGGCCCACACCGACCGGGTCGAGGCGATCGCGGTATGGACGGAAATGCTGCGCGACACCCTCGCCGGCGCCGCCGGCCTCGAACAAGCAATCCGCGCCACCGCGCCGATCACCCCAGCTCCCATCCGCGCCGAGGTCGTGCAGCTCGCCACCGCCCTCGACGCCGGAACCCGGCTACCCGACGCCCTCGCCGTGTTCGCGGACGCGGTCGATGACCCGACCGCCGACCTGGTGGTCGCAGCACTCGTGATGGCCGCGACCCGCCAAGCCCGCAACCTCGCCGACCTGCTGGGCCGGCTCGCCGCCGCCGCCCGCGACCAAACCGCCCTACGCCTACGCACCGCGGCCTCACGCGCCCGGATCCGCACCTCCACCCGGGTCATCGCCACCACCACCCTGGCCATGGCCTTCGGCCTCGTCGTCCTCTCCCCCGCCTTCGTCGAGCCCTATGACAGCGCCGGCGGGCAGCTGATGCTGCTCGCCGTCGCCGCCCTTTTCGCCACCGGTCTGGTCTGGCTGTCGCGGATGGGCCGCACGCCAACCTCGGGCAGGATCCTGACCCGCCTGCCCGCGCGGAGCCGGCCATGACCGGGCTTCTGCTTGCCTGCGGAACCGCCACCGGGATCGGCCTGTGGCTGGTCTGGACGGGGCTGCGTCCCACCGAACCCGACCTGCGCCAGCTCATCGCCGACCTACACCCCACCCCACCCACCCCCGGCGAACCCACCCCAGCACCCGGAGGGTGGGCGGCCCGCGCGGGACGTCCCCTCGCCCGCCGGCTCACTCCCGGCCCGCTCATCCCGGCCAGCATCAGCCGCGACCTTGTCTCGCTCGACCGGGATCCCGCCACCCACCTCGCCGAGAAGATCACCAGCGGGGTGGTTGGCTTCTTCCTACTCCCCCTCCTGGCCGTCGTCCTCGCCGTCGGTGGGATGAGGCTGCCCGTGGTGCTGCCGGCGGCGGGGGCGCTCGTCCTCGCCGCCGTCGGGTTCCTCGCACCGGACCTGGCCGTCCGCGCCGACGCCGCAGCCCACCGCCGAGCCCTACGCGCCGCCTTCTCGAGCTTCCTCGACCTGGTGGTGATCGCGTTGGCGGGCGGCGCCGGGATCGAGCAGGCCCTCGATGACGCCGCGTCCATCGGCACCGGCCCCGCCTACACCCAGCTGCGCCGCGCCGTGGACACCGCCGTCCTCACCGGCACCCCGATCTGGACCACCCTGGCCGACCTCGGACACCGCCACACCATCCCCGACATCGTCGAAACCGCCGCCAGCGTGGAACTCGCCGGCGGGGAAGGCGCAAAGATCCGCGCCTCCCTCGCCGCCAAAGCCGCCTCCATCCGCCTACGCGCCCTCACCGACGCCGACGCGGACGCCGCCGCCGCCACCGAACGCATGTCGCTGCCCGTCGCCCTGCTCTTCCTCGGATTCCTGCTCTTGATCGGCTACCCCGCTGTCGCCCGCGTCATGACCAGCCTGTAAGACGTCCGTGAGTTCGCCTCTTCCGATTCCGACCCCCGCCCGGAAGGATCCCTCCCGCCGTGCCTCGACTCCGCCGTGCCGGCCCCCGCGCCACCAACCGCAGCCCAGCAGCGGCAGCCACCGTCATGGTGTTCAGCCTGCTGACCCTCACCTACGCCCGTCTCCACGCGTGGGAGACGCAGGCCCGTGAGAAGGACCGGGACGGCGGCTACAGCACCGAAACCGTCATCGTCACCGCGCTGCTGGTCGTCCTCGCACTCGCCGTCATCGGGATCATCGGCCGGGCGTTGATCGACAAGGCCAACAGCATCGACCTATGACCCCGCCACCCACCCTCCACACCTGGCCGGGCCCGCTTTCACCACGGTCCGCCCGCCGCCGTGCCCTAGGGCGCTCCCCCGAGCGCACCAGCGACAGCCGAGAGGCCCCCGACACCGGCGCGGTCAGCGTCGAGTTGGTCATCGCCACACCCCTGCTGATCACCATGCTGCTGGTCGTCGTCCAGTACGCCCTGTGGGCCCACGCCAGCCACATCGCCGCCACCGCCGCACGCCGCGGCGCGGACGCCGCCCGCGTCTACGGCGCCACCCCCACCGCCGGATCCGACGCCGCGCAGATCACCCTCGACCAGCTCGGCGACACCGTCCTCACCGCCACCCACATCCGCCTCGATGCCCGCCTGGCTATGTCGGCCGCAATGAGCACCAACTGTTGACGGCGATGGGCACCAGGCCAAGATCCGGCGAGTCGRTGTCGATGAGAACGAGCACCACGGTGGCGAGCCTGCGCGCGTGTGTCACCGTGGCGCCTTCTCGCTGCGCTTTTGCCTGGTACGAAACGGGATCGAGCCGGGCGGCGGCCGGGGACACCGGGCATGCTGGCCGCACGGCGCGCCCGGTGGTGCTCGAACCCAGCGACATCGCGGCGGCCGTGACGCGACTCCGTGGTGCTCGCGACGGCCGACATTTGGTGCCCGTTCTCGCTTGCGTAGCCACCCGCCCGGAGACGGTCACGATCACGGTCACCGGGACCGCGGTCAGCCTGCTGCCCGGGGTCTCGCTGCCCGTGACCGGTCACGCCACCGAAACCGTCGAGCGGTTCACTCCGTGAACCGCGCCTCCGCCTGTCCCGGCCGGTGGCAGCGATACGGGCCTGCGCAACCGAGCGCGGAAGGGGCTAGCGAGACGGGGTCGGCCGCGGTCGAGCTCACGCTACTCACACCGCTGATCGTGCTGATGCTGGTGCTGGTCGTCTACGCGGGGCGCGGGGTGAACGCCCACGGGCAGGTCGACAGCGCCGCGCACACCGCCGCCCGCGCCGCGAGCATCGCCCGCACTCCTGCTGCGGCCGTTACCGCCGCCGAGCAGGCCATCGCCCCCGAGCTCACCGGTTCAGGGCCCTGCACCGCGGTCACCGTCGAGGTGGACACCAGCCACTTCCGGCCCGGGGGTGTGGCCCGCGCCACCGTGGTCTGCCAGCTCGACCAGTCCGATCTCGCGGCCGGCCTGCCCATCCCTGGGCGACGCACGTTCACCGCCACGGCGAGCGCCCCCATCGACCTCTACCGCAGCGTCATCACCGCCCGCCTTCCCACCGGCGGCCCGGTCCTGCCCCGAGCCGGTGAACGCACATGACAGCAGCCCGCGCCCTGAGGAAACGGTGGCGAAGCGCCTCCGCTCTGCTCGGCGCCGTCGCCGTCTTGGCCGCCGTGTGCAGCCAGCACACCGTCGCCTCCGGCCCACCCCCGGCGGCTACCTCCCCCACGCTGGACAGTCCCGACCCGGAGGGCCGGATGCTCCTCCCGCCGGCACGCTCCTTCGCGGACAACGGAGTACCACTGCGCTTTCCACACAGCACCGCCGGAGCGGTGTCGGCCGCAGTCCGCTGGAGCCAGCTGGTGATGCCCCGCGATCCCGCCGACCAGACCGGCATCTTCGCGGTGATCGCCACCCGCGGCTACCTGACACGAGCCGAAGGCATCGTCGACGACGGCTACAGCCCGCCCCGTCTCCCATCGGGCGGTGCGCTGTTCTTCCGCCCCCTCGGCGCCCGGGTCCTCTCCGCGGAGGCGGACCACGCCACGGTCGCGCTCCTGCACGCCAGCGAAGTCTCCCCCAGCGTCACGCCGACCCCGCCGCTGATCGGGACGGTCACCTGGACGCTGACTTGGACCGACGGCGACTGGCGCCTCGACGACATCCACCCCACACCACCCTCCGCCCGGCTGCGACTACCGGCCTCCGACAGCCCAGCCGCGATCATCGCGGCGGGCTGGGACCGGTTCCGCCGTGCCTGACCAGGACCAGGATCGGGGGACGGTGACGGCGTTCTTCGTCGTGCTCACGGTCGCGCTGATCAGCGTCACCGGCCTTGTCGTGGACGGCGGGCTCGCCCTGAACCGAAAAGCGGCCGCGATCAGCCTCGCCGCCGAAGCCGCCCGCGCCGGCGCTCAAGGGTTGGACCTGGAGACCTATCGGAGCAGCGGGATCGTGCAGCTCGACCGGGCCGCCGCCCGCCGCCGTGCCGAGCAGTACCTCGCCGGCAGCGGCGCGCAGGGGACCGTCACCGCGACCGCCGCCATGGTGACGGTCACCGTGACCGTAGCCGTCGCAACCCAGCTCCTCGGCATCGTCGGCGTCGACACGCTCACCGTCACCGGCCAGGCCACCGCCGCCCCCATCCACGGCGTCACCGCCCCCTCGGGTCCAGGAGCCACCCGGTGAACCGACGAGCCCAACCAGGCCGGATCCGAGCGCTGCACCGTCTCGGTGGGCTGCTGCGCGCCCTCGCCGGCCTCACCGCCGCCAGCGCCATCCTGGGCGCCGCCCCCGCCGCGATGTGGCAGCTCGTCGGCTGGCCCCTCCCCGACCACACACCGAGCTGGACGGAGATCGTCGACACCGCGAGCTCACCACTCACCCAGGATCTAATCCTCGGTCTGATCGGCGTCCTGTTCTGGTACGCCTACACGTTGATCGCGGTCTCCGTGGCGATCGAGACCGTCACAGCCATCGGTGGCTGGCACCGGCCCCGGCTGCCTACCGCCGGCCCCGCCCAAGCCCTGGCCGCTGTCCTCGTCGGCATGATCCTCGCCGGCCTGCTCACCGCCGCTACCCGCACCAGCACCAGCCCGCCCACCTCCGCGGTCCTCACCGCCTACCAGCGACCCGCACCCGTCACCACCCCCGCCAACCCCACCCCCCACACCGACACCCCGGCCGTGGCTCCCACCGCGCCGGCCGGGCCGAGCTGCACCGTCGCCCCCTACGACACCCTCTGGTCACTCGCCGAAACCTGGCTAGACGACGGGCTGCGCTGGCACGAGATCTGGGCCCTCAACCACGACCGCGTCCAACCCGACGGCACCCAACTCACCACCCCCGACCTGCTACGCCCCGGCTGGATCCTGCACCTACCCCCCGACGCCCAACCCCCCACCAGCCACACCTCACCAGCGCCGGTGACACCCGGCACCGCCACCCCGCTCCCACCGGCCGGCCCGGCCGGGCCGCAGGCCGACATCCCGGCCGCACCCCGTCCCACCGCTCCCGCGCCCTCGGCGCCCGGCACACCACCACGCAGCACCCCCGCTCCCGGCTGGACCCCGACCCTCCCCCCAGCCACCCCCACGCCTGCGCCGGCACCGCGCACCGCCCCGCCGTCCCAGACACCCGCACCACCGCACACCATGCCCCGGGAAGCCCCTCCGATCCGGCTGCCGTCCGGCGCGGTTCTCCCCCTCAGCCTCATCGCCGCGCTCGCCGCAGCGGTCACCATCGGCCGGCTTCTACGCACCCGCCGCCGCCCCGTTCCCACCCCACCCGGCCAGCCCACCCCCACCGACCCGCCGCTACCCCTCGTGATCCGCGAGATCCTGCGTGCCAGTCGCCCACCCACCACCGACGACGAAGACCCCGAACCCGTCAGCGACCCGCCCGGGACACCGCCACCGGCAACCAGCCCCGGCGCCACCGTGCTCTACGCTTCGGCCCCTGATAGCCAGACACCTCCCAGCCCGACCACAACCCCCTCCACCAGCACCACCCCCAGCGGCCTCGACCTGGTGGGGCTTGCTGAGGGGCTTCCTGCCGAGTTGCTGCGCACCGGCCGGCTCAACCTGCACGGCCCGACCTCACCCGCCGCAGCCCGCGCCGTCGTCCTGAGCGCCCTCGCCGACCATCACCGCGACCGGGCAGCCTGGCCCGCCCGGCTGATCATCCCCGGTGACGCCGTCAGCCTGCTGGACCTGCCCCGCCCGCTCCTCGACGCGCTCCCGCAGGTCACCCTCACCGCCAGCACCGAGGCCGCGCTCGACCTCGCTGACCGCGAAGCGCTCCACCGCGCCCGGCTCACCAACGACACCAGCGCGCCCAGCCTGGACGAGCTCCGCGACGAGATGCCCGACGAGATGATCCCCACCGTCCTCCTCCTCGCCAGCGCACCCAGCCCCCACGACGGCCGGCTCGCCGCCCTCACCCACACCGGTGCCCAGCTCGGCATCTACACCATCACCATCGACCCGGCCAGCGACGATCAGCCATCGCTGCCCTGGCAGCTCACACCCGCCCAGGCCAGTGACCTCCTGCACGTCCTCGCTGACGCCGCCGACCAGCCCGCCCCGCCCAGCGTCGAGACACCCGCCCCCATCGCCCCGCACACCCCCGGGGCCGGGGCCCTCCCCGCGCCCCCGACGGTTGCTCCACCACCCGCCACGCCAGCGCCCGCACCCACGACCCCACCACCCCCTGAACCGGCCCCCACCAGCGCACCCGAACAGCCCACAGAACAGATCAACCACGCCGACCAGCCGGGCAGGCGGGTACGGCTGGTGCTCTTCGGCCGGCCCGCCTTTCACCTCGACCACACACCCCTCGCCGACGGGCTGCGCACCCTCAGCCTGGAGATCGCCGCCTACCTCGCCGTCCACCCCGGCGGCGTCACCGGGGACCGCCTCGCCGGTGAACTCCTCCCCGACCAGGACCCGACCCGCGCCCGCAACCAGATCTACCGCGCCGTCGCCGCCCTGCGCGACACCCTGCGCACCGCCACCGGCGACCCCACCCTCACCCCCATCCTCGGCGGAAAAGCCGGCTACCGGCTCGACCCCACCCTGGTCACCGTCGACCTGTGGGAATTCGACGCGGCCCTGAACACCGCCGGACACGCCCCCGACGACCCCGCCCGCATCACCGCGCTCACCCGCGCCACCGGCCTCGCCACCGCCACACCCCTCGGAGACACCGCCTACGACTGGTCCACCCCGATCGTCACCGACCTCGAACACCGCGCCGTCGACGCCCTCGCCGACCTCGCCGACCTGCACGCCGACGACCATCCCGAACAAGCCCTCGCCTACCTCGAGCAGGCCGTCACCCTCACCCCGACCGTCGAGGACCTCTACCGGCACGTCATGCGCATCCACGCCGCCCGCGGACGCCCCGACGCCGTCCGCCGCACCTACCAGCGCCTCCGCGACGCCCTCGACACCCACGGCCTCGACGTCGACCCCACCCCCGAAACCCAGGCGTTACTCGCCCACCTCACCCGCGCGCCCAGCCCGCGGCCAGGACCCACCCAGACCGGACCCGGACGGATCATCCGACCCGCCATCCGCCATCCCCAACAACCCGGCTCGTAAAACTGAACCGCCCCGGCTCCGGCCACGTCTACCAGAAGCAATCGGCGACAACCATGACAAGCCTTGAAACCTCACAACGACAACGCCATACCCACCCCCAGGAAAAGCGAGGGGTTAGGAACCGTCGGGCGACGAAACCGGCCCATCCGATCCGCCCCGCAACGTCGCGATCGCCCGCTGAAGCGCGACAACGAGACCCTCAACCTCGTCAGCCGTGAATCCTTCACGGTCGGGATCGTCAACGTCTCCACTTCCAAGAGTGATCACAGGAGGGTACACGGTGACATGGGTCACATATTGTTCGACTCTCACCGCGAGCTCAAATACGTCCGCCCGCATCCCATCCATCTCGGGAAGATCAATCAGGGCGATGTCGGCCATGTGGTAGTCCCCGGGGCCGTCGGGCTCGGGGCGCAGATGCCCCGCAGGCTCCTGGCACCACGACGGACAGGAACGATAACGATCGTCGCCGTTCACAGCGCGCATGGTTTCCCACCTTTCTCCCCGCGGCCGGTCAGGCGGCCTCCTTCAGGCCCATCCGTGTCGCCACGTCATCGACATCTCGTGGATCAACCTTCCAACCCTGCTGGGTCCACCGAGCAGAAAGCTGGCAGCCCGCGATCCAATCGATGATGGTCGACGGCGATGTTCCCGCGCGCCGTGCAGCCATGTTCAAACCGATCAGCGCCATCCCCAGCACCGCCATATCCTCGACGTTTTTCTCCGTGGGATGATGCTGCAGCGAGACCACCGGATCGTCGAGCCGTCACGACGATGATTGTCGTAACGTTCGCGGACATTGTCCCAGCATTGCGCCAGGCCAATCGGTCCGTTACCCAGCCCCTCCCGGGCATCGACGAACCGACTACGACAGATCCCCTGGCACGCGGGACGGGCTGTCGGCGGGGGTTGCCAGACGTCGATGGGTGCCACGATGTAGCCGGACAGCACGCAGGAGCGGGCGTGCCGGTCGGCGCTCGTCTGGTCCGGGAAGCAAGCGAGGACCTGGATGGGGCGGTGATGCCTGCCCAGGGCCACCACCACCCAGTCGCTACCCTGCGCCGGCCCGGCCGGGACCACCACAAAGTCCAGGCCGGGCTGCGCGCGAGCCCAGCCCTCGGCGAGCTGCGGGGTAACGAACCCAACCACCACGCGCACCGCCCGGTCACGCGCATCGAGGGTGACAACACCCCACCGGACAAGGGGAGTCTCGGGTGGCGCGACGCTCATAACGGATTCCCCCAAGAGGCAGTGTCGACGGCGCTGACTGTCAGTCACCACCCAATGTGAGACAGAGCCGCTAACTTGACAGTCCCTATTCGGCGGCGGGACCGATCCGGAGGCTGGGGGCAGGTCACACAGGTGCCGTCGGGAACAGGGCCGTGCGGGCAGCCCATACGGCGGGCGGACCCGCAGCGCCGTCCGCACCCGCGTGGCGCCGGCCGGCCCACGGGCCCGGGGACCCTCCGGGCCGGGGGGATTACCAGCCTTGCAACGGGGGCACCGACCAGTGGCGTATGACCCGGTGGAGGGGCCGGGCATACGCACGGGCCCGCGTCCGTGGAGTGCCGGGGCGCGGGCCTGTGGTCGTGGATTCTGCCGGGTCGGCCGATCGCGCTGGGCGTCGCCGGTGTCGGCGGGGATGCGGTCGGCGGAGCGGGCCGGGGCTGCGAGCGGGTGAGCCTCGGCCGGCGGCTGGGGGACGACCTGGCAGCGGTAGAGGCAAGCCCGCAGTCTCCGGGGGGAAGGAACCGCGGGCCCGTGCCTGAACCTAGCGGGTGACCGATGGCGTGAGGGTGGTGCCGTCAGGGTGTGTTGGCGTACGCGCCGGTGTCCGGGCCGTCGGCGAGGCGGTACTCCGCGATCCCGACCGCGATGTCCCGGGCGCTCTGGCGCTGCTCCGCGCGCTTGACGTGCCGCTTGTAGCCGAGCCGGCCCTGGTGCGCGGTCTCGGAACAGCAGCCGTGTCGGCAGCAGGACTGCCCGGCGACGCCGCGGATGTAGAAGGCCTTGCGGCCGAGCATCTTCATGGTTCAAGTCCTCCTGGTGCGGCGTGGCGGACCGGCCGGGCCGCACGATGGCCAGCCCAGTGCCGGGCGGCGGTGAACGGGGCTGAGCTGGTGATGGGGCTCGGAGCCGGGGAGGGAATGTCGCGGTGTGCGTGGACCACCGGCAGCCCCGGGAGACCGGGGCTGCCGGTGGTCCGGGGCTAGCGGCTGGGGGTGGGCGTGAGGGTGGTGCCGTCGGGGTGCTCGGCGTACACGCCGTCCTCTCCTTCGGTGGCTGCGGCGTCGACGGCGGCCTGTGCCTGCTCGCGGGTCTGGCGAACGGCGTAGGGGTCGACGCGGTCTCCCCACACGGTCCACACCGCCTCACCGCCGGTGGCGGAACGAGCCGTGGGCTGCCCGGCGGCGGTGGCTACGGGGACCGCGCGGACAGCGAAGCGCTTCCCGGGCTCGTACTCGGTGAGAAGCCCGGCCTTCTCCCAGACGGCGGTGTAGGCGGCGAGCAGGCCGGGATAGGCCCCGTTGTCCGCCCAGTCCCCGCCGTTCGGGCGCGCCTGCAGCCGGATCCACCCGGCGGTGAGGAGCGCGACGAGGGTGTCGGGGACGTCGGTGTCCAGCCCGTCGGCGTCGACGGGGCCGGTGAGGTAGACGTCACCGGCGATCTGCAGGTCCCAGGCGAACCTGGGGGCGTGGAACGCGGCGAGCGCGGTCGCGCGCTCGTTGAACGGCAGGCGCAGCCCGAGGCCGTCCTCATTCGCCCACAGCGACCCGGCGGAAGCGAGAGGGACGCGTTCGATCGAACCCCCGACGAAGGTCTGGAATCCACGCAGGTCCGCCGGGCTCATTTGGGTCAGGGCATGCGGGGCCGCCGGGTCGGCGGGCACCGTCAACACTCGGATCATGACCGGTTTCCTTTTCTGTCTGACGTGGCGGGTGAGGCACCGAGGATGCGAATGAGGGGCATGGCGTCGTCCGGTATCCCCCGGACGGCGTTGCAGGTATGGGCGTAGGCGTGTTCGAAGCCGACGTAGCGACGCCCTCGGGTCCACTTGTGGGCGTCGGACTGTTTCGTCTGGACGCGGAACATGCGGTTCCCGAGAAGACTGACGAGTTCGTCGGGGACGTCGGTGTCCCGCCCTTCGGTGGTGGTGGGGCCGGTGAGGAGCGCATCGCCGCGCAGGATGGTCCGTGGTAGCCGGGAAGGGCGGGTGTGGAAAGCGGCGAGCGCGGTGGCGCGCATGTTGCACGGCCCCGGGAACCGGGCATCGGCGGCGGGAAGATACAGGCTGCTTTCCGGGTCGGTGAGGCTCACCGGGTGCAGGACGCCACCGACGAGCTTTTCCATCGCGGGTATATCGGTGGGATCGAGTCGGTGCTGGCGTGTCAGGCGGGTCGAGTCCGCCGGAATCACCAGAACGGTGATCATGAGTCTGGGTGTGCGGTCGGGTCGCCGGCCGGTGGGGTGTCGCCGTCGGACAGGTACGTGAGGTAGGGCCAGCCCTCGGCCCCGAGCCAGACGGAGGCGTCGCGGGCGGCGTCGCGGGAGAGTCCGACACCGACGGTGAGGGGAACGGCGACCCAGACCGACCARGTACCGGCGTTGCTCTGCGCGACCGGGATAGGTGTGAACGCGGCCAGGACCGCCATGATGATCAGCTCGCGTGGTACGCCGGGGCCGTAGGCGCACGCCCAGTCGATGAGCCGGCGCCCCAGTGAGGTGTAGCGGCGGACGTACAGGTGTCCGCCGTTGTTCTCGACCTCGACGTGGGCGTGCCGGTAGACATCCGGGTTGCTACTGGTCCGCGTGAATCCGTGGCCCTCGAGGAAAGCCTCCAGGTCGAAAGGCGGATCCAGCCGTGGATCCATTCGCGTGTTCAGCGTCGCTTTCATGGGCAGCCGTTTCTGCGCGGGGCGTGAAGGGGCGCGCGGGCGCCTACTCCACGCGGGGGGATGAGGGGAACGCGCCCGGGTGGCCTGCACATCTGATGTGGCGGTGAATCCCGGGAACGTCAGGCACCGTAACTTGATCAGATTCGGTTCAGCAACGGGTTCCGCGCATCCCATGGGCAGTGATTCATGTCACTGGGTATGGCTGGTGGATACGGCTGGCTGAATGCGTTCGGATCGAGATACAGCTGTTCACGCACCCGGAAAACGCACCCGACAATGGGGGTTGTGAACAATGGTCGACGAGAACACATCCGCTGCCGATCCGGACACCGCGYGTGTCCTGGAAATCCTACGGAATCATGAGGGGCCCGCGACCCTGGCGGAGATACGGGTCGCGGCCGGGATGACGGTCGGGCAGCTGCGGCCGGTGTTGGACCAGATGGTGGACGCGGGACTGATCGTGGCGTCGCGGCGGTCCGGGGTCCGGGGGGCGCCCGCGCAGTGGGAGCCGATCCCCACCCCGCACGACACGCCCGCACCGGACAGCACCGCACCCACCGAACCACCGGCCGGCAGCGACACGCCCGCCGACAGCCACACCCAGGGCGACGGCGACCCGCCGGTGATCACCGAGGCCGGCGGGGCGCCGGACAGCTCGCCGGAGCCAGTAACCGCCCCCGACCTGGAGACCATCCCGCCCGGCGCAGCGCCCGACTCGGCACCCGCACCGTCCACCGCTACCGCCGACCACGCCCAGGCCGCTGACGCCGACCTGAAAGCGGAGCAGCCGGGAGAAACAGAGCAGGACACGGCCCCGGTGCAGGCCGGCGACCCCGGTGAGGACCCAACCGACCCAGCCGAGTCGGCCGGCGCGGTGGGCACGGCGACGGCGCAGGAAGGCCCCACCGCCGAGGGCGGTGTCCCGACCGTGCAGGAACCGCCCGCGACGCCCCCCATCAACACCGAGGCAGACAGCGGCCCGGAAGCGGACACCGAGCAGCGCCGGACGTCCCCAGCGCGGACCCGCCGGTCCAGAACCCCTCAGCCGACCCGGGCGGGGATCTCGGCGCCGTGACGCCGACGGAGGCCGTGAGTGAACCCGCACGGCGATCAGCGCCCGGCGCGGATCCCGCCGCGCTGCCCGCGCCGCCTGTCGATGCGATGCCCAGCGCGGGCACCGCAACCGCACCCGGAGACGGGCTGACCCACCCCGCTCCGACCCCCGCCCCCGCCCCGGCTGGTCGGGGTGTCCCGGCAGGTGGGGTGGAGTGCGCGGCGTGGTCCTGCCCAGCGTCGCACTGCCCGGTGCGGGCCGGTGTGGCACCCCCGCCCCGGCCGGTACGACGCCGCACCCCGAAGGCTCCATCTGTGGGGCGGACGGTGAACACCGACGGGAAACCCCGCCTGCAGGCCGGCGCGCTCACCGCGATGGTCCTAGACGTGCTCGCCGCGCACGCGGACGTCGCGATGAGCGTGACCGAGATCAGCCGGGAAATCCCGGGCCGTTCGTCGGGAGCGATCAACGCGGCCGGCCTGGCGATGACACGCCGAGGCGAGGTCACCCTCCTCCCGGGCCGACCGAAGCGTTTCCAGATCACGCCCACCGGTCTCACGCTCACCTCCGCCACCGCTGCGTCGACCGGCAGTTAAGACCACCGCATTCGGCTCCGGACTCCCACCCAGGCCGTGGGCGGCTTTCCCGCGGCCTGAGAACTCCGAAAACCCTTCACCGAAAGGGAATCTGATGGCCCGTTTCTCCGACAGCCGGGTGGACACCCGGCTGAACGCGGACGGCACGTTCACGGTCACCGTGTACCCGACCGCGCCCCGCGACGCGATCCTGCGCGGTCTGCTCACCCTCCCCGCCGACACCGTCTTCACCACCACCCCCGCGTCCCGCAGCGCCCCGGCCGTGCTCCTGTTCACCCCCCGCGAGGGGAACAGCGGGCCCGCCACCGGCGGATGGGTCCCCCCGGTCCCGCCCGCCCACGACCCCGGGGGGGCAGGGCGCGATGCGGTGCAGGCCGCGTTCACGACCCTGCTCGCCGCCACGGTCCTCGACCTCCCCGGCATCGCAGACCATCCCGAGGCCTCGACGTTGCACACCGCGCTCGACCGGCTCCTGCACAGCGGCCCCGACGACCCGCCGCCGTGGCGTTCCCCCCGCACCCCCTGACCCCCTGGCCGTGCACCCACCCCGCCCCGGTGTGAAGGATCCCGATGCCTGACGACGACCCCCGGCACGCCCGCGCCGCCCTGACCGCCCTGCCCTCACACACCCCGCTCTCCGACGGCCCGGACCGCACCGATCCGGTCGAGGTCTGGGCGCGTCTCGCCCCGCACCACCCCGGTATCGATCCGGCCCGTCTCCTCGACACCGCGTCGGCCGGCGGGTGGCGGCTGCTGATCCCCGGCGATCCCGGCTGGCCGGCCGTCCTCGAGGACACCGCTGGTGCTCCGGTGGGGCTGTGGGTACGCGGCAGCGGCGACCTGCCCGCGGTGACCCGCCGTTCCGTGACGGTCGTCGGTGCCGTGGCCGGCACCGACTACGGGACGCGGATCACCCGCGACCTGGTCTGGGACCTCACCACCCCCCTCGCGGCCGAGCCCGTCACCGTGGCCGTCGGCGGGCTCGTGGGCGATATCAACGCCACCGCCCTGTGGGTCGCCGTGGCGCACCGCCGCGCCGTCGCGGTCCTGACCTCCGTCCGGACGCTCACCCGCTACACCCGGAACCTGTTCGCGGACGTGGCCGACGGCGGGATAGTCGCCTGCCTGGCCCCGCCCGGCACCTCACCGGCCCTCGGCCACCAGGTCGTCCGGGTCCGGCTGTTGGCCGCTCTCACCCGCGCCACCGTGCTGGTCGAGTCCGGCCGGTGGGGCGCGGCGTTCGCGACGGCCCGTGCCGCGCATCGGTACCGCCGCCCGGTCCTGGTCGTGCCCGGCCCGGTCACCTCTCATCTCAGTGCCGGCCCGCATGCCCTGCTACGCGACGGCTCCGCCCGGCTGATCACCAGCGCCGCCGACGTGTTCGCGGCCCTCGACCGCAGCTGACCCGTCCGAGAAAGGGCGGGGCCGCCCGCAGCCCACCTGCACCCCGGGCGGCCCCACCCTTTCCGCCGGCCTGCCCGACCACAGACCCCCCGATGTTGGAAAGGATCGCTGTGACCGACCCGCTCCGCCGTGCCTGCGCCGCGTTGACCTCCCTGCCCCCCGACCGGAACCGTGTCGAGGCGGTCCGTCGCCACGGCCCGGTCGCCGTGTGGGACCGGCTCGCCGGCTACCACCGGACCCTCGACCCCGACGGCGTCCTGGAACACGCCACCAGGATCGGCTGGCGGCTCCTCATCCCCAGCGACCCCGACTGGCCCGCCACCCTGAACACCCCCGGCGGGCCGGTCGGCCTGTGGGCCCACGGCACCGGCCATCTGAGCACGTTGCTGTCCCGGGCGGTGACCGTCACCAGCGCGGCACCGGGCAGCGACTACGGCAGCACCGTCACCGCCGACCTCGCCACCGACCTGACGACACCTGACCAGGGCGGGGCCGTCACGGTCGTCGCCTTCGCGGGTGGGAGCGGCGCGGAGACGGCCGCGCTCACCGTCGCCGCCCGCGGGCACACCGCCCTCGCCGTCGTCGACCTCCCGACCCGCATCGACGACGGCGAACACCGCCTCCTCGCCGCGGTCGCGGCCCGCGGCGCGGTCCTCAGCCCGGCCGCCCCCGGCGCCCTCCCCACCCCACAAAGGGTCCAGGCCCGCATCGACCTGCTCGCCGCCCTCGCCTCTGTCACGGTGCTGATCGAAGCCGGCGCCGACGACAACGTGCCGCTCGCCGTCGCGTTCGCCGCCCACTTCCGCCTACGCCGGCCCGTCTTCGCCGTGCCCGGTCCGGTCACCAGTCCGCTCAGTGCCGGTCCRCTCACCCTGCTGCGCGAGGGCACCGCCCGCATCGTCACCAGCGGCGACGACCTGCGCCCCGCCCTCACCCCTCGCTAACCCCCGCCGGGCCGGCCCCGCGCCCGCGTGTGCCGGGCCGGCCCCTGCCCCTCCCGACGAAAGGATTCCCGCGCGATGTCCACCGGTTCCGACGCGCAGCGGCACGCCCGCGCCGCCCTGACCGCGCTGCCCCTCGACCGTGCCCGTGACGCCGATGTCGTCGTCCGTGGCCCGGTCACGGTCTGGGACACCATCGCCGCCACGCACCCCGACCTCGACCCCGATCAGCTCCTGGCCATCCACACCTTGTCCGGGTGGCGGCTGATCTGCCCCGGCGACGACGAATGGCCCACCAGCCTCACCCTGACCGGGCCCGCCCCGCTCGCCCTGTGGGCCCACGGGGCCGGTCACCTCGCCGCGCTCACGGCCCGCGCCGTCGCCGTCACCGGGAACCGCAGCGCCACCCCCCAGGGGCTGACCGACGCCACCCGGCTCGCCCGCGACCTCGCCACCGCGTCCCCGCCGGTCACCGTCACCGCCACCGTGTCCCGGGGTATCGCCCGTGCCGCGCTGACCGCCGCCGTGCCCCACGCCCCCACGCTGGCGATCCTGACCGGCCTCCTGACCACCGACCGTGCCCCCCAGCCCGAGCTGCTCGCCGCCGTCGCCGCCACGGGCCTCGTCCTGTCCGACGCACCCCCGCTGCGGGCCTCGCCGTCGCCGGACACCCGCGACCGGTCCCGGCGCAACACCGCCCGCCACCGCCTACTCGCGACCCTCACCCACACCACCCTGGTCTGCGAATCCGCCCCCGGCGGGGCCGGTGTCGCTGTCGCACGGGCCGCCCGCACCCTCGGCCGCCCCGTCCTCGCCCTCCCCGACAGCGCCCAGGACCTGCTGCGCGGCGGCCTCGCCCACCCCGCCGCGACCGCCGCCGACATCACCGCACACCTCCCTCACCCGTAAGACCCCGCCGCGCAACCTCACCTCCACGTCGAGGGCCCGCCTCCCCAGAACCTGGGGAGGCGGGCCCTCGACGGTGGGGCGGTCGCCCCGTCGGGGAACGGGGCTACCCGGTGGGTAGCCGTGTGGTGATGTCGTCCACGGTGACGGCGGGGACGGCGAGGCCGCCGCGCAGAAGCTGGTGGCATCCCCCGTGGCGGCGGACGGCCAGACCAGGACCGGCCGGGACCGCCATCACCGCCCGGCCCCGGCCGTGGGCGGCCCGCGCGAGCGTCATCGCCTGCCCGGCGGTTTCCGCTTCGGTGACCAGCAGCGCCGGGCTCAACGCGCCGAGCAGCGTCATCCGCGTGGCGAGCCGGCGGCCCGGCTCCCCGGTGCCGGACCCGGCGGGTGCCAGCGGCGGGGTGAGGCTGAGCACGACACCTCGGCTGGCGACCACGCCGAGAAGCGAGCCGTAGCGGGCGAGGCACGTGTTCGCCGATGAGGTGAGCAGGGCAAGGGTGGGGCCGTGCGGCGCGGCGCTGGTCAACGCCTGCAGCCCGATCCCCGCCGACACGGCGGCGGTGACGGCGACCCGGGGTGTGGCCGTGACCAGCCCCCGGGTGAGACTGCGGGTGTGGTGCACGCCGTGCACGCTCGGGCTACGGGTGCCAATGACGGTGACCGACCGGGCCGCCAGGCGGGCAAGGTGGCCGTCGCCGCGCGCCCACAGGGCGATCGGCATGCCCCGCGCCGGGGGGAGGGTGGCGGGCCATTCATCGTCCCCCGGGCAGAGCAGCCGCCAGCCGGCGGCCGTATGGGCGGCGAGCAGGTCGTCGGGATCGATGTCCGACCCGGTGGACAGGGACCGCCATACGGCCTCGGGACCGCTGGTGTGGACGGCGGTGCCAAGGGTCCGGTCGGGTGGGAGCAGGGTCAGCGCGGCGCGGGCACGGCGCTCGAGAGATATCGGCATCGGCCAGGGTCCCTTCAGGTGACGGACGGGATGACCTCGCCGGCCCCCCTCGGGGGGCCGGCGGTGGCCTGGGGTTGGTCCTGCAGCGCCGGCTACGGGGCCGGCTGGCCCCCGGTCCGCGACGACGGACCGGGGGCCGGTGGGTACGGCGGACGCGCCGCGTCAGGCTGCGGGCAGGTGGCTGGTGATGGCGGTGGCCGTGGTGACGGGGATGGCGACGGCGCCGCGTAGAAGCTGGCCGCAGCCGCTGTAGCGGCGCAGATCGGCGTGGTCCTCGGGGGGTACCGCCATCACCATGCGGCCCTGACGGTGGGCGACCCGCGCGGCCTCCATCACCGAGCCGGTCTGTTCCGCCTCGACGACCAGCAACGCCGACGCCAGCGCCGCGAGTAGCGCCGTGCGCATGGCCAGGCGACGCTGCGGTGCATCGTGCGCCGATGGCCCCAGCGGTGGAGCGTCGCTCAGCAGGACACCATGGGCCATGACCATCTCGAGGAGCCCGGGGTGACGGGACAGAGAGGTCGGTGCCAGGACGGCCACGGTGGGTCCGTCGGGCGCTGCGGCGGCCAAGGCCTGCACCCCGACCCCCGACCCCGCCGTCGCCATCACGGTGACCGGTGGTGTGGCCGTGACGACGCCGTGCGCGAGCAGGCCGGTGTGGCGCGCGCCGTGCGGGCTCGGCGCGCGGGTACCGGTGACCGCGACGGACCGGGCGGTGAGACTGGTGAGGTGGCCGTTGCCGCGTGCCCAGAGGGCCACCGGGGCGAGCCCGGACCGAGTGAGGGCGGTGGGCCATTCGTCGTCCCCGGGGCACAGCAGCCGCCAGCCGGCGGCCGTATGGGCGGCGAGCAGGTCGTCGGGGTCGATGTCCAGTCGGGTGCGAAGGTCCCGCACGCCGGCCTCGGCGCCGCCGGCGTGTAGGGCGCTGTCGCGAGGAAACAGGGTCAGTACCGCGCGGGCGCAGCGCTCGGCGGGCGAAACAGGCATGCACAACGCCTTTCACGAAGATGCGCAAGCAGGGGGGATCGCCCCCGGGGGTGGTGCGCCCGGCGTTCGGGCGCACCACCCCCGGGGCGGGCACGGTCAGACGGACGCGTCGACCGGCTGCGGGTCGGTGCCGGCGGGGCGGGAGGCGCCCTCGGGTGTGGCGGGCGCCGGCTGGGGCGCGACCCACGGGAAATGCAGGCTCAGCGGCGTGCCAGCCGGGACCGTGCGCGGCTGGGACACCAGATGTTCCGCGCGCCACGACTCGACACAGCCGGGGCAGATCGTGCTCGCGTGAGGCGCCTCGTAGTCGACCGTGTCGAGCGGCCAGTCCGTGGGTGCCGCCTCCGGGCACCCGTCCGGGAAGAACGGAACCAGACCGGCGGCGTTGAGGGTCGGGTTGTCGGGATAGTCCCCGGCGTCGCGTAGCTGGACCAGGACACGGCCGGTGACATCGGAAACACGCATTGGGAAACTCCGTTTCACGGTGGGTGATGGTTTTCCGGTACCCCGGCGCACGCCGGGGACTATCGGAATACGCGCCGCGCGTATCGGACCGAACGTCGGATAGCGGCGCGCGATGGAATCGTAGCTCGATATGCCGGCACGGTAAACAAATTTCGCATCCCATTCCGGGAACACGAAAGGCGCGCATTCGAGGATTCTTTGGTCCTGCTGCGGCGGCTTTTCCCTTTGGGTGCTCGAATGTGTATCGAGAACACGCCAGGGAAGGGAGGTGCTTCAGAATTCTTCTGCGGCGGCGGTGGTGCCGGGCGGTGGGACCGCCGGTCCGCGCCAGGCGAGACGCGGAAGACAGGTACGGTGCGACCCTGGGGGACATGCCCGGTTCGGCGTGGCCGTCATCCGCCCGCGGCGATCCGGGCGTTAGCGATGGTGACGCCGGCGGCGCGCAGGGAGTCGAGGAGTTCCTCGCGTTCGCGGAGCAGGTCGCCCACCTGGCTGAACAGCGAGTCAAGCTCGGCGGAGTCCACGAAACTGTCGCCGTCGACTCCCTCACGTGACCTGCCCAGCGCGCTGGGCAGGTCGGCGAGCATCAGGTCATGGACGGTCTGGCGGACGTGGGTGTACCGGGCCACGACATCGGCCAGGTTCTCGTCGCCGTTCACCTCCGCCAACAGATCAGACGTGTGCATGGGGTGCCCTTCTTTCCGGTTCGTCGGACGCGCAAGCTGGTGGGGTGCTCGTGCCGCCGGCTTCGTGCCAGGCCTTCCCGCGGACCCGGCGGGGGTCGGCGTGGCCGGAGGCGCGGTGACGGCGACCCGCACCCCCGGCGTGACGGCCCCGGCGTCACCTCATCCGCTCCGCCGGAGCCGGAGCCGGAGCCGGTGTTTGGGTGCGGGGTGGCCGGTGTGCGGGGTGTGTGGCGGGCGGGCCGGTCGGTGTCGCCGGAACCGCGTCCAGGGCAGGGCGGGTGCCGGGCGGGTGGGGGGCGGGTACCAGGCCGGATCCGGGGTCAGGTCGCCGCAGTTCAGCCGGGCGCAGTCGGCCTGCGCCTGCTGCCAGGCCTGCCGGGGGCTGCCGTAGTAGGCCGAGCAGGCGGTGTAGGTGGCGGACGGGGTGGGCGTGGCGTAGTCACGGATCCGGTAGGCCCCCAGCCCTTCGATAGCGACCCGGAACCGAGGCGCGGGGAAGCACACGGCGACCTGCTGATAGTCGGCCGGGGTCAGTCGGTGGGGAGTCTTGTCCGCGTCGATCCGCATCAGGACCCGCCTCGGGTAGAGCAGGACCCGGCGGCCGGCGTCGTGCCCGTCAGCGGTCCGCAGGCCCGCGCGGGTCTCCACGCCGTGGTCGTGCTCCGCCGGGCGGGCGGCGGACCGGTCGATCGTCAGGACGCCGTCGTGGAGACGGATGGTCTCGACGTCGCCGGTCGGGGGTAGTGTCGTCATTCCGATCTCCCTTTGATAACGGTCGTGGGTGCGGAGCGCGAGCGCCGGCCCGGCGGTAGGAAAAGGGTGGTGAGGCCTGCATGCCTGTCGATGACGGCGCACGTGGCACCCGGAAATCCGGCGCGGTGAACCAGAGCCCGCTACACGGGTATGGGGAGATGGCCGCTCGAGGAATGCGCCGACGGCTCTTCTCTCCGGTGTTATTTCGCCGGCCGCCTCCGCCAGATCGGGAAACGGGAGGTGCGTGCGCGGGGACGGCGCTCGGCGCTGTCATGGCGCTCTGGGAGAGGAGGCGGGTTCCCGTTGCCGGCCGGGGGGAACGGGGCGGCTGGGGGTGTCAGGGGGGCGAGGATGCGGTAGGCGTCGGCGATCAGCTGTGCGGCAACCGGCGTGAACGTGGTCTCGTCGGTGATGGAGGTGCGCCCGTCGGGCCGCCAGCACTCCGCCGGCTCGGTCAGGAGCTGACTCCAGCCCGCGGGGGTGAGGATGTCCACGGTGGCCGACGAGGTGTGCTGGTGGTCTTCATGGTGATCGTAGATACGGAAGACCCGTACCCGGACCGTGTGCTGCGGCAGGCGGTAGATCCGGATGAGTTCGTAGCCACGTGCGATGTACCCGAAGGTTTCGTGGTGCAGGACGGCGACGCGCTCCACGTCCTCGTCGAAGCGCAGGAAGTACTGCGGCTCGCTGCGGTGGGGATGCCCGGCCGGGCAGGCGTGCAGCTCGGGATCCTCGTCGCGGTCGAGAGCGTCAGTGTCGAAGGGGRTGGTGACGATCCACAGGTCCGAGCCGTGCCTGGCACGGTCACGGGCCCGCTGTGCGGGGTCGGCGTGGCGGTAGAGGTCACCGGTGTTGAGGTCGACCGCCATGACGACGCCGAGGGGTTCCCTGTCCTCGAGGGGCTGCGGGGGTGGCGGTGTCTGCTCGGYGGTGAACGTCTCGTGATCGGCGCGCTGGTGTGCGGGGGGCCGGTTCATGGATGCTCCTTCAACGGTGGGTCGCGGGTGGTGGGCGGCCCGGGGCGCAGGGGGCTGCTGGCTGGCTCCGGGCCGGGTGGGGGTTGGTGTCAGCGGAGGCTGCGCAGGCGAACTGGCCGGGGCGGTGTGGGATAGGGCGGGTGCGGCTCGGTCCGGGCGCGCCCCCCCGGGGGGTGAGGGCCGCGCCCGGGGTCGGGTTAGGCCGGGCGCAGGGCGCGTAGGGCGGCGGCGGCGATGGCGTCGGCGGTGTGCGAGGGGGTGCCGAGGGTGATCCCGGGGGCGGGTGGGATCGGGACGTCCTTCTCGTAGCGGGTGATCCACAGCAGGTGGCAGCCGCTCGCGGCGAGCCGGCGCAGCCTGATCTCGCCCTGCTCTTTCTCGGAGGCGAGGAATTCCGCGTCGGAGATGACCACGAGCAGGCGGGTCGCGCCGCCGGGACGGTCGAGGCCGAGGTTGGCGGTGAGGAGGTCGACCGCTTGGGTGAAGACCTCGGTGCCGTCCTCGGCCTCGAACTCGGTCACCTTCTGCGGGGCGGCCCCGGGATGGGTGAGGGCCCGGACATGCCGCCCGAAGATCACGGTTTGGGTGTGGGTGCCGGGAACGGCGGCGGCGGCCGTCGCGGTGATCCACGCGGCGGAGGCGGCGGGCCCTGCGAACTTGCGCATGGAGCCGGAGACGTCGACCGCGATGCCCAGGCGCAGGGGCGGGTTCGGGACCTTCTTGTGGAGGGTGCGGGTGAACGGCCGGGCGGTCGGGAGGGCGCCGGCGGCGCGTTGCGCGTCGGCGGCCAACGCGCCACGCATTCGCAGCCTCCCTGGTGGTGTGGGGGAGGTGACCGTGACCGGGGCCCGCCCTGGGACGGCGGCGCGGCGCAGGGCACGGGCCAGCGTTCCCGCTGCGGCGCGTTCGGTGCGTGTGGGGGGACGGGTGCCGGCGGTGAGGGTTTCCCCGGTCATGGCGTGCCCGTGCGGGTCGGCGGTGATCGCGTCGAGTGTCGCGGCGATCGCTTCCCCGAGCGGTGTACCCACCCCGGGTCCGGCGGGCATGGTCAGCGCGCTGTCCTCCTCCTCGTCGTCGCCGACGAGGTCGGCCCACTGCTCGCCGAGGCGGAGCATCGTGGCGGTGTCGTCATCGGCGGTGTGCTGCGCGGCGTGCCAGATCCGGCGCAGCTCGGCGAGGTCACCGGCGCCGAGGATGTCCTCGCAGATCGCCTCCACCGGGGCCGCTTCGTGCGGGCCGAGGATCCCCGCGTCGGCCCTGGCAAGGAGCAGGGCGGCGGCACGGGCGGCGGAGGCACGGGTCATCGGCACCGGCGGAGCCGGTGTGCCCGTAGGCGCAACGGTGCGGCCGGCCGCAGGTGCCGGCACGGGGGCGGGTGGCTCCGCCGGCGGCTCGCCGGGGTCGGGAAGGAACGACGGGAGGATGAGCGTGGTGGCGCTGGCTCGCAGGTAGTGCCGGTCGCCTGCTCGCCGTCCGATCTGGGCGGCTTCAATACGCGCCTCTTCCAAAAGCATCGCGGCTCGTCCGGCAGCGGTATTGATGTCGGTGGGGGTGCGCCAGCGGGTGTGGGCGGCGTGCGCGCCTTCGTGGGTGAGCACCCCCCACAGGGCCGGATAGCGCTTCGCGTCCCGGACGGTGCCCTCCACGGTGGTCGGGTCCATGCCGGCGGGCAGGCTGGCCGCGTCGATTTCGATCACACCGAGGGCGGGGATGTGCACGCCCGGGGCGCCTCGCCCGGCACCCGGGGCGCAGGTGACGATCAGGTCCTTGCGCCCGGAGATGGTGGCGATGTTGCGGGTCATGGCGGCGGAGATCCGTAGCCACTCCCCCTCGGGGGTAGGGGCGGGGATGGTCGGGTCGGTGTGGATGTGCTCGGCGGGCATCGCGGGGCTCCTCTGCGGGGGCGGCAGGTGGGCAGGCTTCGCCCACCCGCCGCACCTCATGGGGTGGGAAGGGAGGGGTGGGGCTGGGTTAGATCTGCGTGCCCAGGGCGAGGGGGGTGAGCTTCGCCCCGAACGCCTTCTCGACGGTGTCCGTGACCGTCGGGCGGTCCTCTGCCGGGGCGATCCCGATCAAATTCGCTGCCGCCGCCGGAACACCCAACACATCCGCGATCTTCTGAAAGGCGATCAGTTCGCGGAGCTGGGGTGACCAGCCGATGTCCCCGGACTCGCGGCGCCGCGCGAGGTTCCTGGCGACGGTCACCGCCCGCCTGTCGATCTTGAGTCGGGTGGCCAGGTCGAAATCGGTACTCACCTCGACCTGCACGGAGAACCTGCTCGACAACGCCTCGGTCAAGATCGCGCCGTGGACGCCCGGGTTGTGTCCGGCGATCACGTAGAAGCCGGGGGCGGCAGTGATCGTCTCGCCTTTGTGCGCCTTCACGATGATCCGCTTGCGGCCGTCCATCGCCGGGTACATCACCGCCAGCACCGCCGGGCTGATCAGGGTGGCGTCGTCGACGAGGAGAACTTTCCCCTCCTGCATGGCGCAGATGAGCGGCCCGTAGACGAACTCGTACCGGCCGTCGGGGGTTTGGGTGTACTCCCCGATCAGGTCACCGACCTGGGTGTCCCCGTCCCCCGCGATCGTGATCAGATCGTCGCCGAAGGCGGCCTCGATCACGCTCGTCTTCCCCGTCCCGGGCGGGCCGTAGAGCAGGACCGGTACTTCGGCGGCGCGTAGCTTGCGCAGGACGTCCACGTCGGGAAGGTCCGCCAGCTTCCGGGGCCGGTACACCTGCCCCGACGGGCGGATGATCCCCCCATCCGGCGTCGTGGGCGGAAGGGCCGGACGGGCCTTCGGGGCCGGTGCTGGGCCTGGGGCCGGGGCCGGGCGGGGCCTTGCCACGGGAGGGGTGCCGGTGCGCCCGGTCAGGGCGTCTTTCGTGGTCGGGCTGGCGGTGTACCGCAGGGGSTTGGCACACGTCAGGGTCGCCTGGCCTGCTGCGGCGAGGCGGTCCAGCGCGTTCCCGACCGCACCGCCGCTGCGTCCCAGGGCGGTCGCCACGGCCGTCGGCGTATGGGAGGTAGAGGGGTGGTCGAGCAGGTACTGGGCGACCAGGTGGCGCAACTCGAACGGTGCAAGGCGAGGGCTGGCGGCGACGTCGGGGGCGGGCGGGGTCGGGGCAGGGCTGCTCATCCTGATCTCCAGGCAGGGTCGGGGTGCAAGGTGGCTCGGGGGGTGGGGTGCGGCGGTGCGGGGGTCCGGCCCCGGGGGCGGGTAGACGTCCCCGGGACCGGCCACAGCGGGCGTGCGTGGTCAGGCGGTGTCGGGGACGACGGCGAAGGCGAGCGTGCCGTCGGGGAACTGCGCGACGCGCACCCGACCGTCACGCACGAGCGTGATCAGGGCGGCGTCGATCTCGAGGGATCCCTTTCCGCCAGCGGGATGGTCACCGGTGACGATCAGGTGCGCGGCCTCGTCGGGGGTGAGGATCCGGGCCCCGGGCGGTGCCGGGATCCCAGCCTGCGGACTGGGGTCGGGGGTGGGGGCGGTCGGGTGGCCCATGGCGTGCGGGATTCCTTCCGGGGGGTGGGGGGTGGCGTGCGGATCCGCATGCCACCCGACCTGGGGAAAGCCAGGGGCTGCTACCGGCGGCGGAGCCTGCGCAGGATCCTTCGGACACCCCGGGGCTTCTCGATGGCCGTGACGGCGCCGCACAGGCACGGCGCCGGCTGGTAGGCGTTACCGCCGCCCAGGTCGACCACGCGGGGGTCGGGGTAGCGCACGTCCGCGTCGAAGATCGACTGCTGGTTGAGGGTGATCCTCAGGGCCGTCGGGTCCCGCAGGGTGCGGACCGACACCGACGTCGCGTCGTAACCGTCATGGTCGATCGCGACCACCACGTYTCCGACGGCGGGAAACTGGTGGTACCCCTCAGAACGCTGCATGATGATCGTCTCCTTCGCGGGGGGTGGGGTGACCGAACGCTTCGGTGATCGCGTCCAGGTGTCCTTCGTGCCGGGCGTAGTTGATCCACTTCTCGGCGGTGCGGTGCGGTCGGATGACGGCGTCCTCATTGCCGCGCACCTTCCGCAGCCGGGCGGCGACCTGTTCGACGGCCAGGCCGGCGGTGTCGAACGGGGTCGGGGCGACCACGTTGATTCCGGCGTCGGGGTCGACCAGATGCGCGTAGTAGACCCCGCTGGGGTGGGGGAACACCGCGATGGTGGGTGTGGACATGACGGGTCACCTTCCTTTCCATGGGTGGGGGTCCGGTGCGCACATCCCGGTCGCATCGTTCGCGGTGCCGGTTTCCCGTTCGGGTTTCGCGTTTCGCGTTTCCCGTTCGGGCGGTGCGTTTTCGGTGTGGGACAACATTAACCTGGCCCATTCGACAATGGGAAGGGGTTTTCCATGACTCTTTAGGGAATGTTTTCGAAAAGAGTCATGGAAATGCGCTTGCCTGAATGGCGAACGCGAGCTATCCGCGTATGCGCGGATAGGTAATGGGCGAAAAGAGTCATGAAAACGGGGATGGTGAATGCGCGACGATCGAGATAGAATGGTGACAACGGATTCGACGCGACAACGAAAGGGGGTGGTGGGGTGCGCGCACACGACCGGCGGCGGCCCGCCGCCCACCTTCCCGGGCGCCCCGCGCCCGGCCCCGCGCACGCGGGCGGGCGCGGGCCAGGCCTGGGGCCGGCGGGACGCCGGGCCCAGGGCGGATAGCCGCCCGGAGGCGGAAAACCGTGGGGTGGTCCGGTGTCCGCCCCCCGGGCGGGCGCCGGGCCGCCGCACGTGTTTTCCTGCCTCCGGGCGGCGTAGCCTGGCCAACCATCGGAGGGGCCCGCGGGCCGCTGACCTGCGGTTTTACCTGCCCGCTCCCCCTCCGTCCCTAATCGGAGGGAATAATGGAGGGAATGGTGGCGGGAATAATGGAGGGTATAAAGGAGGGTAGGGGTTCGGATTTTCCCTGCATGGCTGGAGGGGCCTCCGCTGTAAGGGTTCCTCGGGCCGTCCGTGCCACCTCCGGCCGGGCGGTGCGGGCGGCGCGGAGTTAGGGAAGGCCGGCCGACGCGGGGGCGGGTCGGGTGGCTCCGCGGTAGCTGGGGCGGACGTAGGTTTCGGTCCGGACCGGGGCCCCGCGCCGGGGCGCGTTCACCATGTTCCCACCGCCAATATAAATTCCGACGTGGGTGATGTCAATGTCGGACGTTCCGTAAAATACGAGGTCTCCGATTTCCAGTGGCGTTCCGGGTGGCAGGTGCGGGCCGGCGTTGAACTGGTCTTGGGCGACGCGGGGGATGGTGATTCCGGCGGCGGCGTAGGCGGCCCGGGTCAGCCCCGAACAATCGAAGCCTTTCTCCCCATAGTCAGGGCCGTCTCCACCCCACAGATACGGGAGGCCGATCTGCGCGGTGGCGTAGTCCACCGCGGTCAGCGCCGCGTCCGACGGGCCGCTGCTGGTGGTGAGGTCGGGGGTGGTGTAAACGTCGGCCTGGGTGAGAACCCGCGTCACATACGAGGTGTCGTGGTTATAGGCATAGAGCGCCCCGGGTATATCCGCACCGTCGCGTGCGCCGGAGGCGCACAGATAGTGGGCGGCGGAGTAGACCGCGTCGGCGGGATTGGTGATGTCGGCGTTTCCATCGGCGTCGCCGTCGACCCCATAGGCGGCGAAGGTCGTAGGCAGAAACTGCATCGGCCCGCCGCCGGCGTCCGAGGTCCAGTCCGGGTTGCGGCCGTGGTCGGTCTCTTCTTTCCCGACGGCGGCCAGCACCGTCCACGGCAGCCCCGGGCAGGTCGCCGCCGCGGTGACGTAGAGCCGCTGGTAGTCGACGGGGATCTCCCCCGTGGCGGTCGGGGAGGGTGCCGGCTGCCCGCCGCCGGCGGCCTCGCCGCCGAGGAGTCCGGCCGCGACGCCGCCGGCGAGGATCGGTATGGCGAGGAGCAGCGCGCACAGTCCGAGGACGAGCCGGGTCACGCAGGGCCGAGGGGGGACCGCGGCCCGAAGTGCGGCGCGGGTGGGCGCGGTGCCGGCGCCGGATCGGTCTCGTCGTCGTCGGTGGGGTCGGGCTCGTCGAACGGGGAACGGCTGACGATCGGGGTGCCGTAGCGGGTGGTGAGCCCGTCGAGGTCGGTGCGGGCAGTGGCGTTCAGCGGCAGCCAGACCGGCCGGGCGGGGGCGAGGTCGGGCGGTTCGGTGGAGGGCGCGGAGGGTGAGAGGGGGCTGGTGGTGAGGGGGGCGGGGGCGGCGGTGACGATGACGACCCCTGCCGGGGTCGCGGCGAGGCGGGCGCGCAGCTCCCGTTCCCGGGTCGCGGACGGTAGCCAGATCAGCACGGGGCTGGTCAGGCCGCTGGAGGCGGCGAGACGCGTGTAGCCGGGGATCTTGCGGACGACCTGGGACAGCGATTCGCTACCGGTGTCGAACTCGACGAAGAAGTCGAGCCGGCGGCGGGCGGTCTGCCAGGTGCCGTAGCCGTCGGGGCGGATCCACTGCCCCCACAGGGCAGCGGCGCGTTGCTCGGACCACCAGACGGTGAGTCCTTCGTGCTGCGGGCGGGGGCGGCTGGCGTGGACGAGGGCGGTGAACACCGCATTGACGCCGAGGTGGTGACCGAGGCGCGGCGAGTTCGCCCAGGCGTGCAGCTTGTCGCGGCGGTAGCCGAGCTCGGCCACACTCAGACCGCGCTCGGCGGCGAGGATCGCCGCACCGAGCGGACCGAGGGCGTAATGGTAGGGGCCGGTGCCCCGGCCTTGACCGTAGTAGGGGCGAAGCCGGTCAACGGTCTGCAGCCGGGTCAGGGTCGCCAGACGCAGCCGGGTCATCCGGTCACCGGTGAACGCCAACCGGGTGAGCTGGTGACGGGTCAGGACCCGGTGTTCGTGCAGCATCGCGAACATCCACCGGTCCCGGCTGGTCATCCGCCCGGACACCTCCAACAGGGTCTGCTCACCGCCACTCACTGGCCACCCCCGCCCTGACCGGACCGGGGGCCGCGCCCGGCGTCGGGTGCGCCGGTGTGCCGGCGTGCCGCGACCCGCAGCGCATCAGCGCGTCCCGGGGTGGCCGGTGGTAGGGGCCGGGTTCGCAGGGTGAACGCGGCGGTGTCGGCCTGGTCCACCACCAGGCGGGCCGCGGCCGTCCACGCGGGGAGCCGAGCGAGGTCATGCTGGGTCAGAACGGGACTGACATGCCGGGACAGATCCGCGGCATCTTTCGGACTGACGCCGAAGAACAGTTTGCTGCGCGCGTTGGTGGACAGGGCGTCGGCCAAATCGTCGGGGAGTTGACGTAGGTGCTGGTGCGCTAGAGTCATGGACAGCCGGTAGCCGCGGGCCTCAGCGAGCATGTCCTCCACCGCCCCCGGCAATGTCAAGAAATTTTGGGCTTCGTCCAAAAAACAGGTGGCGTCGGGGCGCTGGTCGGGGTGCAGGCGGGCCCGGTGTAGGACGGTCTGCCAGATCTTCGCCAACACGATCGATCCGACGATCCGGGAGGCGTCCTCCCCGATCACGCCTTTGGGGATCCGGACCAGGAGAATCCCGCCACGGTCCAGAACCTCGCGCAGGTCGACGGTGGAGGGACCCGCGGCCAGCGATTGGCGCGCGAACGTCCGCAGCAGCAGGGCGCGGAGTTTGTTCAGGATCGGGCCGATCGCCGCCGCGCGGGCACCGTCGGACAGCTGCCCGTACCACTCCCAGAAACTGGCCAGGATCGGATCGGTGATTCCCGTGGTGGCTTTGCGTCGGGTGTCCGGTTCGGTGAGGACCTTGACGACGTCGCCCAACGTCGGGGTGATCCCGGTGCGGGTGCGCCGTTCCAGCAGGGTCAGGCAGGTGGCGCGCAGCAGGTCATCGGTCCGCGGCCCCCAACTGTCCGCCCAGATCCGCCGGAAGATCCCGACCAGCTGGTCGGTGGCCAGATCGGCGTCGCCGCCGTCGAGGATGTTCAGACACGGTGGAGCGGCAGCGTCCTCGGGGTCGAGGAGCACCACCCGGCTGGCCGCGTCGGCGGGGAGACGGGCCAGGACATCATTGACGAGGTCGCCTTTCGGGTCGAAGACGGCCAGCCCGCGGCCGGCTTCCGCATCGGCGAGGATCATGTTCGCGAGCAGCGTCGACTTCCCCGACCCGGTCGCCCCGACCACGTGGACGTGGTGGCGGGCATCGGCGACGTTCAATCCGACGCGGCGGCGCCGGCCGGCCTCCGACTCTCCGAGGGGTTTCACACCTCGCCCGGACTCGGGGATACCGGCCGGGGGTGCGACGGCCGCGGCCCCGGCCCGCGACAGCCCCGGGACAGCGGTATCGAGGGGCAGGTGGGCGAGGGCGGCGAGTTCCCCGACGGCGAGCAGGTCCCCACGGCGCAGCCGCCGGCCCGCGAGCACCGGGATGGGGCGCGGCAGCTTCAAGCGGCGTAGATAGTTGTGCCCGGCGTACAACGCGAACGCGGAGGCCAGGGCGTGTGCTCGGCCGCGCAGCATCGTCGCGGCGGCCTGCTGCCCGGTCTTGGTCATCGGCGGGGCGAGATGGGCGGCGGCGTAGGTGACCGTGGCTTCCCAGCGGGGGCCGACCGCTTTGAGGCCGATCGCGCGGGACGCGGCGGAGTCTTCCGGCGGTGTCGGCCCGGCCTGGCCCACCACCTGCCCGGGAGCCGGGCGGGGCCCGGCATGAGGGGTGATCAGGTCGAGGGCGCGGCCGGGCAGGCTGGGGGCGTACTGGCCCCGCTGACGCGCCGCCGCCCGGCGCGCGAGGGTGAGCCGGCGGCCGGTCACCGGCCGGGCCAGCAGCTGCACCACCGCGGCTTCGTGGTCGTCGAGTTCGGAGGCGGCGGAGAGCAGGGAGCGGATCGGGTCTCCGGAGGGGTCGGCGCGTAGCGGGAGGACGTCGACCTGGGCCAGGCGCAGCTGCCCGCCGATCGCCAGCGCATAGTCCGGCAGCGGCGCGCTCGCCGGCCGGGTCGTGGTCCGGGCGCCGGGCCACGCGGCCTGCACCGCCCGCTCCACCATCCCCGGCGGCACCGGCCCCGGAACCCACAGCCGGATCACCGTCCCCGCCCGGGTCGCGACCAGCTCCCAGCCCAGATGCGGCTGGCCGTGGAACAGCCGGTCCCAGAACGGGCGTTGCAGGCCACCCATCTGACCCCAGAAGATCTCCGCCGCGTGGGCAGGCACCTCGGGCGGGGTGAGGATCTCCACCGTCCGCGCCCCCTCACACAGCACCGCATGCCGATGGGCCCGGACCCGGCCGCGGCCGTAAGAGGCGGCCATCAGCAGAACGACGGCGAGCAGGGCGAGCGGCCACCAGCCGGCATGGCCAGCCAGCCACGACTGCAGGCCGGAGACGATCTGGTCGGGGTCGGTGAACCACCCCGGCAGCTCCGGCGCCGGAGCCGGGGGCGGAGGGGGTGGAGGAGGGACGGGGGGAAGCCCCGGCGGAGGGGCCGAAACAGCAACGATCATGAATGCCTCCAGGCATGTGAGCAGCACAAACAGGACGTGGCAGAGGTGAGGCGGCCCGGGTGGTGCCGCCTGGGTCCCGGCGGCGGCACCACCCGGCGCGGCGGGGATGCGGGCCGGGTTAGAACGGGTCGGCGTCGTCGTCCACCGGCCGGCGGACCGGCGGCCGGCGAGCAGCGCGACCCGGCCCGGTCGCCGCGACGGCGGGGCGTTCGACCCAGGCCGGGTCGAGCGGGCCCACGTCGGGGTCGGCGGGAGTGGTAGGGGTGCTTTCAGCCGGGTCTGTGGTGATCAGGTCGTGTTCGGCCGGGGAGGCCAGGGCGTGTAGGGCCGTGCGCTGCCCGGTCCCGGTCAGCAGCAGGGCGTCGCCGGGGCCGGCGGTGAGCAGCTGGGTGGCTTCGCCGTCGGTGAGCTTGTAGACCCGACGCAGGTCGTCGATCACGGTCGGGTCCTGGCGCAGCAGGATCTGGGTGGCCGCGTTCGCGACGACCGCCCGGCCCAGCTCGGAGCTCAGGAGGTCGGCGGAGTCCTGGGTGACCACGGCCAGACCCGCCCAGTGCTTCCGGGCGGCCTTGGCGAGGCGGAAAAGGAACTTGGCGCCGGCGGGATGGGCCATCAGCAGCCACCCCTCATCGACCACGACGAGACGCCGCCGTCGTTTCGTGGGGTCGGCGACGGTCCGCCAGATCGCGTCCAGGGTGAGCAGCGTGCCGGCGGCTTTCAGCTCGTCGGGCAGGGCGCGTAGGGAGTAGACGACGAGATGCCCGGTCGGGCTGGTGGTGGTCGCATGGGCGAACAGGCCCGCGTGCGAGCCGACAACGAACGGGGCGAGACGGGCGGCGAGCGCCGGGCCGGCCGGGTCCTCCGCGCTGCGCAGGGCGGCGGCGACGTCGGCGAGTAGCGGGGCGGGCCGGGTCCAGGTGGCCTGGTCGTGGGTGATCCCCGCAGCGCGGTAGGCGCTCAGGATCGCCGCGTCCAACGCCGCCCGGCCCCCCGCGCCCAGCCCGCCGTCGTCGGTGTGGTCGGTGAGCAAGGTGGACACGAGGGTGTGGCAGAACAGGGCCCGGCGGGTGAGCAGGTCGGGGTCGTGGTGGGAGTGGGCGGGAAGGTCGAGGGGGTTGAGATGCACCCCGGGCTCCCCGAGCGCGAGGCGGGTGCCCCCGACAGCGGCGGCGAGCCGGCTGTACTCGTCCTCCGGATCCACCACGGCGACCTCAACGCCCTGGTACAGGGAACGCAGCACGTCGAGCTTCGCGAGGAAGCTCTTGCCGGCCCCGGAAGCGCCGGTGGTGACCGAGTTGTAGTTCGGCTGCGCCCACCGGTCGTGCATCACCAGGCCCGCCGAGTGCAGATTCGTCCCGTAGGCGACCGGGGCGGCGCCGGGGCGGTCCGGGTCGGGCAGGGGGAGGTCGGGGGTGGTGAACGGGATACCGGCGGCCAGCGCCTGGGTGTCCATCGCCCGGCGAATCTGGAGCAGGTCCAAGCCCAAGGGCAGGGTGCTGACCCAGCCCTGCACCGTCCGGTACCGGGCGCGGCGCACCGTGAGCAGCAGACTGTGCGCCAGCGCAGTGACCCGCGCCGCCTCCTCGGTGAGCTCGTCGCGGCCGTCGGCGTAGACCGTCAGATACAACCCGACGCGAAACAGCCGTGCCTCACCACGCGCGACCTGACGGGCCAGTTCCCCCGCGTCCTGGGCGGCGGCGTCCAGCTCGGGGTCGGCGAGCCGGCCGGCCGCGGCGTCGGCGCGGCGGCCGGACTCGAGCCGGCCGAGCTGGCGGCGCAGCCGCAGCGCCGCCACCGCCGGTGGGGTCGGGTCGATGTGCAGGGCGACATCGAGGCGGCCCGGGTAGGCCAGCAGCGGCTCCATCCACCCCGGCCCGACCTCACGCGGGTAGCCGACCACGGTGATCGTGGTCGCGCAGATCCCGCTGACCTCGATCTGCCCGGCATCCACCAGCAACGCGGGTGGGGTGAACAGCGCCGGGCCCTCGGCGGGCAGCAGCTGCCCCGGCCCCTGTCCGCGGTGGGGGCGTACGGGCCGGCGGCTGCGTGACGGTGCACCCTGCGTGGCGATGTGCAGCCGGTTGCGGCGGCTCATCGGCGGCCTCCCGTCCGTGCGTGTCCGAGGACGGGGCCGGCCGCGGTGACACGGTCGGGTGGTGGTGGGCCTGCCGGGTCGGCGGCGGAGGCGAGCAGGCTGGTCAGCTCGGGGCCAGTGAGGATCCGGCCGCGCAGGCCGGCGGCGGCGAGCAGACCGAGGGCTTCCTCGAGACGACGTGCCGCCGCCGCCGCGGCGGTGTCCCGGCCGCCACGCAGCGCCGGGATGGGTTCGTAGGCGGTGAGCAGGATCTGCCGGCTCCGCAACCGCCGGCTCGCCGCGATATCCCCAAGGAAGTGGGCGTGGTCGCGGGCCGCGGCGGCCAGCGCCGGATGAGGCGCCTGCTCGGCGAGCCTGCGCAGGCGGTCCATGTGCGGGTCAAGGCGCACCGGCACCCCACGGATGGTGATCTGGATCCGGCCGGACAGCGCGTTAAGCATCCGCCCGTACCCGGCGACTTTCCGCTCGGTGTCGGAGTCGCCGGCGAGGGCGAGGTTCACCCCCGCCACTTCGGCGACGACCCCGACCGCGCCGCGCAGGTCGATCACCCCGGCCGCATCCACCCCGCCAGCCAGCGGCCTCGCCGCCACCGGCGTGCGGCGGCGGGCGGCGGGGATGTCAGGTAGCCAGCCCGGCTGGACGGGGATCCCTTCGGGGGCGGCGAGGTGAAGCTTGGGGGCGCGGTGGTGGGCCAGCGCCGCGGCGGCGTACCGGTCCGCGGTCACCCCGCCGCGTTGGCCGAGCGCGAGCGCGACGCCGCCGCCGAGCAGCGGCACCACCAGCACCGCCACCACCGGCAACGGCAGATACGGCGAGGCGGTCCAGTAGACCGCGACCGCGAGCAGGACCGGTGGGGCCAGCAGCGTCAGCTGACGGGCGGTCAACCCGGCCAGGATCCGATCCGGCCGATCCACATCCGATGGAATCCGAACCCGGCCAAATGATGATGTTTCGGGCATAGCAAACACGACCTTTCAGGCCACAGAGCGACAAGAAGGAGAGAGGGAGAACGCCGGAGGCGGCGGTCAGAGGGGGATGCCGAGCTTGTGGAGGCCCTGGCGCAATAGCCGGTACTTGACCAACGAGACGACGGTGGACCGGCCGCCGCCCATCACGGTGCGCATCACGGTGGACTGCAGGCGGATCGCGACGTAGAACAGCCCGGCGGCGGTCAGGATGTTGCCCAGGCTGTCCGCCACGCCGATGGGGTGGAACCCGCCGTCATCGCTGGCGAACAGCACCCGCACACCCAGCACGAGCAGCACCGACTGGCCGACCTGCACCGCCAGACAGCCCGCTGTGGCCCGCCAGTACAGGTTCGCGACGTGCTCCGTCCACGGCAGGCCCCGACAGATCAGCATCAGCGGACCGGTCACCGCCAGCCCCATCAGCACGATCACCCGGATCACCCAGCCGACGARCAGCATCACGATCATCCCGACCACGCCGAGCAGCAGCAGGACCASGAAGATGCCGTGGATCCGCCCGGCCGCAAGCACCGTCAGCAGCACGCTGAACGCCCCACTGGCATCGAGCCCRCTCATGTTCGTAAACGCCCGGCTCAGCGCGTTCGCRGCATCAATCGACCAGCCGATCAGCGGCAGGCTCAGGTTCGCCTCCCCGAACCCGAGGATCATCCGGGGCAGCATCTCTTTCGCGGTAGCGCGGGTCTGCACACTGTCGTAGCCCATCGCCGCGACCCCACCGGCCATCAGCACCAGCAGCATCACACTGTTCGCGATCAGCACGCTGCCCGCCCACAGCTCCCGGATCCGCGGCTGCTCCGTCACATCCGGGGTACTCAAAATGGTCTGGCCGAGCAGACGCATGACCGGCTCCAGCGCTGCCTCGACGAGTCCTTCGAACCAGCCGTTGATCGCGCGAAGGATCCGGCCGGGGATGTCCGCCCAGCCGAACAGCGTGCCCACCACTCCCCCACCACCCCCGCCACCGCCGTCACCGTCGAGGGCGGGGGCGGTCGGGGCCGGCTGCACGGACGGTGGCGCTGGCACCTGTCCCGGCGCTGTGGTCGGCGCCGGTCCCCCAGCGGAGCCCTCGGGGGAGGGCCCGCCGGAGGGAGCGGGCGCATCCCCGCCGGAGGGGCCCGGCACGGCCGGGGGGACCTGCGGTCTGGGGGCGGCGGGTTCCACCCGCTGCGCCGATGCGTCAGCCGGAGCCGGCGACACGGACGGCGCGGCCGGGAGCGCGGTTTGCGCCCCCGCCACCCCCGCCGATGCCACCAGCACCCCGGCACCCACCGCCAGCACGCACACGACCACCCCGACCCGCCACCCCCACACCCGGGGCCGCCGCGGCTTCTGCCTTGGCCGGAGCATCAGGCCCCGACCACCGATCGCAACGCCTGCAACACCAACGGCGCCAGGACCGCGAGGCCGTAACCGATCGCCGCGTTACGGAACGCGCTTTTCGCGCGCTCGACCTCGCCGGGATCACCGTTCGCGCTCCCGTACCGCGCCGCCCCGAGGGTGAAGAAGAACGTCGCGACCGTCGCAAGGATGCCCATCAGCCAGTTCCTCGCGTTGTTCAGCACTGTGTTCAGATCCGGCGCGGTCGACACCGGTGCCGGCGGCGGCGGCGCCTGCTGCCCCGTCACGACCGCCGCCGCCCCCGCCACATCGGACAGCACGACCAGCACGACCACGACCACCACGCACCCGACCGCGAGCCGCAGCAGATCCTCACGCCGCCGCCCTCGCCGCGGAAACGGGTCCGCCGCGACCCCGCCGGCCCGCAGAAGCAGGATCGCCAGCGAGCCAGCCAACGCCGCGCAGCCCACCCGGACCAGCTCCCCCACCGACCCGCACGGCACCAGCAGCCACATCCCGCCCGGCCCCCCGGCGGGCTGCGCGAGCAGCAGCCACCCCGCCGCGGCCAACCCCCCGGCCACCCCCAGCCACACGGGCGGGACAGACCCCAGCAGGCGGCGCATCACGGTGCTCGCCGCCTGCAGAGCCCCGCCCACGTGCCGGCGCAGGGCACGGCCTCGCCCCGTCATTGGCCACCACCCGTACCCAGACCGACCCGACCCGCCACGACCGCGGCCACCAGGTCCCGTTCCGCGCGGCGGCGGCGCACCGCCAACTCCTCCCCCGGCGTGCCGCCCCGGGCAGACACCTCCGCCAACGCCACCCCCCGCACCCGGTTCACCAGCAGCAGGCGCGCGTCCACCGGGCTGATCACCGCCCGTTCGCTCGCCTGCGCCAGCAACCAGCGCACGTCCAGCCACGGCCAGCGCGGCACCGCGTCCAGCACCGGCACCTCCACCCCGCGCCTGCGATACGACGCCACCTCCACCAGCCCCGACCGGAAAGCCCCAAACACCAACCGCACCGGGATTCCCTGCGCCCCGGCCGGCAGCCCGGCCAGCACGTCGACATAGCCGGTCAACACCTCGGCGTCGAGATCGGCGATGTCCCCGCGATACGCCGGCGCGAGCGTGGCGGCGATATGCCGCAGCGCCGGCATCGCCATCCCCACCGCCGCCACCTTCCACGCATCCACCTTCCGCGAGCGCAGGAGAAACGCCCACACCGCGTTTCGGGTCGCCACCGACATCTGTGGCCGCATCAGTTCCACTCGCAATTCCCGCAGGCCGAACCACCGGTCCGCCATGCCCGGGACATCAGCGCCGTTCACCCCCAGCGCGGCGCAGGACTCCGCCAGCGTCAGGAACGCCGCCTCCGCCAGATCCAACGATGATTCCGCCGTGTTCCCAAAGTCGTGTACCGCCATGGGTGGACTCCCGTCCGTGAGGCCCTGTGTTCCGGTCGGCCCCAAGGACGCCACACCCCATCTGACGGTGATCTGACACTCGTCCACGCCCAGGTCAGCGCGGCGAAGATGCGTCCGGAAGCGATCTGACGGTGATCTGACACTGATCTGACGGTGATCTGACTCTGATCAGAAACATCGCCGTGAACCCTGCAGATGATCAGAGTCAGATCAGTGTCAGACGCCCTGGACTTCACTCGGACCCGAACAGCCCCCGGTCACCAGCCGCCCTTTTCCCGAGCGGTGAACTGGCGACATCCTGTTGCGGAGGAACCGAGTGCCTCAGCCCCGTCCCACCCGAACCGATCAGCCGCGGATCATTCCGCTCACTGTCTGGCCCACCATCACCCCGGGAATCCCCGGGTCTCTGCCCGCCGATGCCGCGGCCCGCGCCATCGCGACCTTCAGCAACACCGGAGATCTCGTTATCGGTATCGACGACGCCGGAATCCTTATCGGCGCCGCCGACTACCTCCAGCGCCGATACCTCGCACTCCACCGCGCCCCTCGGCCCGCCGCCACCCCGATTCTCACGCACTGCCGGGAACGTGGCGCCGGACTCATCATCGACCACCCGCCCACCACCAGCCCGGAAAACCTCCTCCCCGACCTGAGCACGCTTGTGGGAATACTCCGCCCGGGGGGATACCTCCTCACCGTCCACACCCCCACCGACGGGGCAACCGACCCGCTCGCGGACTCCATTACCGCCGCCCGCGCCACCGGCCTGCGCTACCTCCAACACATCATCGTCCTCACCAGTGCAATCCACGGCGACGAACTCCACCCCCCGGCGGAGACCTCCTCCGACCACGGGATGCTGGAGCCCGTCCACACCGACCTGGCCGTGTTCACCCGGCCCGGTGGTGCGCGTGGCTGACCGGCACGCACCCGTTCCGCTCACCGTCTGGGCGGTGTCGCAGACCCACCCCCGATTCCAGCGGCTAAACCGCTACACCCCCGAATCCATGGCGCACCCCGCCCGCATGCTGCCCGCCCTCGCCCGCCACATCATCACCACCTTCACCGAACCGGGTGATCTCGTCGTCGACCCCATGTGCGGCATCGGCACCACCCTGGTGGAGGCGGCCCATCTGGGCCGCCACGCCCTCGGGATCGAATACGAACCCCGCTGGGCCGCCATAGGCCGCACCAACGCCACCCTCGCCCACACCCACGGCGCCACCGGCACCATCCAGCTCATCACCGGCGACTCCCGCCATCTACCCGCCCTCGCTCCCGAGGGCATGCGGGGGACCGCGGCGCTGGTCCTCACCTCACCGCCGTACGGGAAAGCGACCCACGGCGCGGTCGACGCCGACCAGGTACACGGGGTCCGGAAACGCGACTACACCTACAGCAATCGGYGGGGAAACCTCGCCGCCGCCGACCTGGACGAACTCCTCACGGGATTCACCGACATTCTCACCGGCGCCGCAGCACTTCTCCGCCCCGGTGGACTGGTCGCGATCGCGGTCCGCCCCTACCGCCAGGACGGTGAGCTCATCGACCTCCCCGGCGCCATCCTGCACAGCGCCAGCGGGGTCGGCCTGGTCCGCGCGGGGCGCGCCGCGGCCCTCCTCGCCGGCCTCCGGCAGGACCGCCTGGTACCCCGCACGACCTTCTTCGCGCTCCACAACGCCCGCACCGCCCACGCCGCCGGCATCCCCCTCCACGCCACCGCCCACGAGGACATTCTTCTCCTAAGATCCGCCCAGTAAGACCTGACAGGGCGCTGACCTGCACACACGTGATCTGACGGTGATCTGACACAAGTTGCACACGCAACATCAGTCAGATCACCGTCAGATCAGAGTCAGATCACCGTCAGATCGCTGTCGGGTCCCGCGCCGCCCCGGGTCGCCCACTCGTCGCCCGATCGGTGCGAGCGAGGCCCCTCGGGGTGCCTGGGGCGGTGCGGCACCCACCGCTCGATCACCGGGCGTCCTCGGGATCCTTCCGCGCCCGCCGCGGAGTCTTCCCAGGCCCGGCCAGAGGAGAACCCACGCGTCCTCGCGAGGAGTCGAGTGAAAACGTGGACCGAACAGGACATAGAACGACTCGGCGCGACGGTCGGCATCGTCGTCGCCGGTGAAATCCTGGGAATAGGCCGGACGAAAGCCTACGAACTCGCCGCCCGCAACGAATTCCCCGTCCCCGTTCTCCGCGTCAAGGGCCGCTATCAGGTCCCGACCGCACCCCTGAAACACCTTCTCGGAATTCGTAAAGAAAATGGTGGATCGGCTTGACAGGAACCGAAACGGCGAGCCTGAATCGGATGCGGTGCCGGACGGCATATCCGATTATCCGGCCGGCCGGCGCCCTACCCTTCATATTCTTCTGCTGGAGTGCCCGTGACGAGCCCCATGGCTAACCCGAACGGATCGATTTTCAAACGGTGCGGCTGCCGTGAACCCCAGACCCGCCGGCAGCTGGGAAACAGCTGCCCGAAGCTCCGTAGGAAGAACGGGACCTGGAGTTCCCATCACGGGACCTGGCACTACCGTGTCGACCTTCCCCCGGCCGCCGATGGTCGCCGTCAGGAAGCGCGCCGGTCTGGACTTCCTTCGCATGACGCGGCCAGCGCCGAGATCAAGCACATCCAGGATCTCCTGGCCATTCCCGGCAGTGACAGTCATGGTGTCGGCCAGATCCGTACGCTCATCCTCGACGCGCTCAAGGCCGGGGATCCGTTGCCGGACCCCGCGGTCGTGAAGGAGCGGTACCGGCGCCGCGCGGACCTCAACCCACAGATCACTGTCGCGGACTGGTTGCACACCTGGCTGGCGGGACGGCGCACCATCCGGCGGTCCACCCGCGAAGGCTACGAGATAACGATCCGCATGCACCTGGCGCCCTTCATCGGGGACATCCGTCTCGATCAGCTGACCGTCGGTCATCTCGATGACCTGTTCGACCGGATCGACATCCGTAACGAAACGATCCGCCGGGTCCGCGCCGGGAAAGACCCCGAACTCCGCGAAACGTTCAAGGGCCAGAAAGTCACCAGCGACGCCTACAAACAGCGGATCCGCGCCACACTCCGCGCCGCGCTCAACCACGCGATCCGGATCGGACTGATCACGTTCAACCCCGCGAGCTGGGTGGAACTGCCCTCCGGGAAACGCCCCAAGGCGCTGCTGTGGACGACGGAACGCGTCGCCCGCTGGCAGGCCACCGGTGAGATCCCCTCACCTGTGATGGTCTGGACCCCGGCCCAGACCGGTGCTTTCCTCGACCACGCGGAGACACGGAACGACCGGTATTACGAGCTGTATCACCTCATCGCCCACCGTGGTCTTCGCCGTGGAGAGGCCTGCGGTGTCCACTGGACCGACCTCAACCTCGACGTCGACGAGGGCAGCCTCACCGTCCGCTGGCAAATCACCCAGCACGGCGCGGACACCGTGATGGGCGCCCCGAAATCCGACGCCGGAGACCGGCAGATCTCCCTCGACACCGACACCGTCACCGTTCTCCGCCACCGCCGCTCCCGCCAGAAYGCCCACCGCCTCTCCCACGGTGAGCACTGGACCGACAACGGCCTCGTCTTCACCGAACCGAACGGTGCGCCGCTCATCCCCGACGACGTCACCTCCCACTTCAAGGAACTCGTCACCGCCGCCGATCTGCCCCCGATCCGGCTGCACGACCTCCGCCACGGCGCCGCCACGCTCGCCCTCGCGGCCGGCGCCGACATCAAAACCGTGCAGGAACTCCTCGGACACGCCAGCATCGCGATCACCGCCGACACCTACGCCCACATCCTTCCCGAACTCGCCCGCGAAGTAGCCGAGAACGTCGCCCGCCTCATCCCCCGCCAGAAAACCGCACCCGCCATCAAGAACTAATCGCAGAGTGTGGTGGGCCCGGACAACATCACGTTGTCCGGGCCCACCGCACTCCCTGGCCGGTCAGCTATTACCGGACCCGCCAAGGTTGGCCGGTCCAGCCGTGGCTGAGCAGGCCTGTGACCAGCACGTTTGACATCGCCAAAACGGGCCGACGTTGCTGGAAGCGGCACTATCCACGCGAACGCGGGAACGGTTCCCCGACGGCGGTTCCGCCGGTCACCAGCACGGGCGGGATCGGCGCGTAGCGACCCACCCCCGGGCGTCCCGGCCCCACCCAGCCGGTCCCGGTCGACGGGCGCCCACAACCCCGCCGTGACGGTCCTACCGACGGGCGAACGGGTGCCGGTGATCTCACCGGTCGGCAGCCCACCCGCCCGGGGATCCCTTCGCCCTTGCAGGGCACGAGATCCAGATTCCCGCTCAGGCAGGCTGTCGCCGACGCGCCCGCACCGGGGGCTGGGTGGCCGTCATGACGGCGCGGCGGAGCTGCCGGAGAGCCGGTCGAGGTCACCGGCGAGACTCGCGGGGATCCGATCCGAGGTCGCGACCAGCACGGCCCGGACGTAGGGCACCGTCAGCAGGAACCCCCGGCGCTGGGCCCAGTAGACCCGGGCGTCCCGGGCCTGCCGCGCACCGGCGAGCACAGCGCCGATCCGGACCGTCTTGTCCGCGACGAGGGCGGCGGCGATGTCCGGGCGGAGCCCGGTGAGCCGGCGGGTCGCCGCCTGCGGGTCGTGGCGGAACAGACCCGCGATGGTCTCCTCCCCATGCAGGAGCCACAGCGCGATCAGCGTGTCGATACCGCACCGCGCGGCCACCCGCTCACTCACGACGTCCATGTCCGCGTAGCTGGGGGTGTCGCGGAGCAGCACCGCGGCGATCAGAGCAGGTGCGGCGTCGGGGACACCCCGGCCCAGGGTGAGCGCAACCCGGACCGCGTGCGCCAACGCGGGTGTGCCGGCCACAGCGTGGCCGGCACACCAGACCCGGGCCAGGCCCAGCGCCACGTCGACCACCGGCGCCCGGGGCGGCGCGAGCACAGACCGCCGCACCAGCACCGGCTCCCTCGCGGCGGCCGGCGACGACGGGCCGGCGGGGGGCGGCAGGAATCGGTCCGACGCCACGGGGACCCGGCGCGGCCCGCTGACGTGTGCCGCGCCGCGGGGGCCGTGCACCACCGGCTACCGCGACGCGGAGAAGGTGAAGAAGTGGCTCTGGCCACCCTCCTGGATCCCGATCGACTCGTAGTGCTCGAACAGGACCGACAGCCGGCGGCGGGTCTCCTCCTGGCCGATCCAATAGCGGCGAGGTATCGCGCCCCATGTGGCCGCGGCGTACACCTGGTCGGTGTAGCCGTCCTCGTCATACCCCTCGTCATGGCCGGCCGGCTCACGGCCGGTGCCGTCCACGAACACCACGTCCAGATCCTGTTGGACGCGGGACAGGACCGTGAACCGGGCGGCCAGCGCGTGGACGATCTCCTCGACCGGCGCCGGCACCTCAAGGCCAGCGAGCCGCTCATCCCCGATCTGCTCGTACACCGCCGCCCTCATCGCCAGCACCTTCACCCCCTCGACGACCAGATCCGGACCGTCGACCTCGGCGTCCCACCCCGCGATCAGCGGGAGGCCGGTGAACGTCACCCAGCGGGCCACATGCCGCAGCGCGCTGGCGCGCAGCCGGTCGTACTCGGCGTGGTCCCGGACCGCGTCGAAGATCTCCACAGCCCTCGGCGCGACCGCGTAGGGATCAGGCATCCGCTCCCGACCATCCGAGTCGGAATCCAGCCGGGCGATGGTGTCACTGGTCATCGGTGAGCCTCCAAGCTCAGTCACAGACAAGCTCAGTCAGAGAAGTGGGGGGGCACCCGCCCCGGCGCGGGTGGACGCCGGCAACGCCCGGAACGGGTGCCAGGCCACCCAGCCCGCGGATGGTCACACAACCGACGGGGCAGCGACGTAGAAGCCGTGTCCAGCAGGTCACGATCACGCGGACGCGATGGCCGCATCGGAGCGCGGCGCACCCCCCCGGAGACCTGGCCGGCACCCGACCAGACCCCAGCAGGGGCGACCTCCGCACAGGAACAGGTGGGGAGGGAGCAGCATCCACGCGCAGAATGGCCGTCTCCGTCCCCACCCCGGCCAGCCCACCCCGCGCCTGGCAGGTCCGCGGCCGGGCGAACAGCGGCTGCGGCCCGCAGGGGAACGGGCGGCCGTCGGCAGGCCTCCAGCCAGCCGGCCCGGCGGGGGCATCCGTGGCCATGTTCACGTTGCGCTCCTCACAGGTCCGGGAAAGTGGCCGGCATTATTCCCGCCGTGCACGACCCATGACACACTGCGCGAGACGCGGCGTGCAGCCTGCAATGCAGGCACGTGCACGCAATGCGGAAACACACAGCGACACGGCCGGTTGGAGGGGAACCCCCGTGCACACTGGACCAGGCCCCGAGCCCCGCCCAGCACTCGACCAGTTCATCGCCCACCTCGCCGCCCTCAGAAAGCGGCGCAACGCCACCTGGACCGGGCTGGAACAGCGCACCGGGGTCGCCCGCCAAGCCCTCTCCGCCGCGGCCCGAGGTCACCAGCCTGGCGGACGCGAGTGGCTCATCCCCTCCGATACCGTCGCCATCGCCCTCGACCAGGGCCTACGCGCCGACGGAACCCTCTTCGGGTTGTGGGTCCAAGTCCGGCGGGAGGACGAGGAGATACGCCTCGCCAGGATCGCCGCGAAGGCATTTCCCGGGATGGGTGGACTACCGCCGCTGCTGGGGCGGACAGTGGAAGCGAGGGAGGTGAGACCAACGGACAGGCGGCTTTTCGGCGTTGAGGGTCTCAGCGCGGCGGCTGTGCTGGCCTTCGCGGACGGCGTGGACGATCAACTCCGCACCCATCACCCGAAGATCACAGATGTCGCGGGGGCGGAGACAGCTCTCGCGGACCTGGAACGGGACCGCGACGCGGCCGACCCCGCGGACCTGTTCCCCCCGGCCTACGACGCCTGGGTGACCGTCGAAACGATCCTCTCGAAACGCGTGCACCCCAAGTACATCCCGAAGCTGACCTCACTCGCTGGGACCCTCGCGGCCGGTCTCTCCACCGTGGCCAGTTTCGCCGACAATGACAGCATCGGACGCGTCTTCGCCGGCATCGCGGAGGTTCACGCCAACGCCGCCGGAGAACCCGCCCTCCTCGCCCGCGTCGCGGGAATCCAGTCCTGGCAGGCACTTGAGGCCAATCTCCCCCTCAACGCGGCGGACATCGCAGCACAGGCCCGGCTACGCGCGGACCCGGCAGACCGCGCCCGCCTCGCCGCCTACGAAGCCGAAGCCGCAGCAGTTGCTGGCCTGTATGGCCGCGCCGAGAACGCGATCACGACCATGAGGGAGGGCAGGAGCGCGTCCATCGCCGGCCGGCCCGCGATCCCGTGGGGCACAGCGAACGAGGACCTTTTCGTCGCGCTTACCGCAGCCCAGACACCCGGCCGCGCCACCGTCGCCGTCATCCACGGCACGAGGGCGGTCGAGGCGTTTGAACGCCCCTGTCAGGGCATGGCACTCGCCCACCTGGCAACCGCGGCAGGACACCTCCGCGGCGACCGCCCCACCCCGGACAACGCCGCCGCAGCGGCTATCGCCGCTCTCGACGTGGTTCGCCACGCCCCGAACGCCGAGGTACACGGCCGGGCCCGTCGCCTCGCCAGCGAACTATCCGCTTGGGAATCCGAACCGCTGGTACGAGAGCTCAACGCCCGGGTGGCCACAGTCTGATCCCGAACTCGGCTCGGCCCTCGCGCAGCCGTTCGTACGACGCGGCGCGCGAAGGGCGCCTCGCCATTGGCTGTGACGGCTCACCGTTCTCTACCGCCGCGCGCCGGACGTCGTCTCCAAGCGCGAATTGTCACTCCGACGTGACCGATCGTCCGGCTGCCGATCTTCGGGGTGGAAATCGTCTTGACTGGAAGCTCGCTGGCCGGCGCCAGCGCGACCGTTCCATCCGCTGCCCTGCACACAATTTCATGCGCGGTATGGCCGACCAGGTTCGAGATGGGCGGCCATCAAGAATCATCACCGGACACTGCCTCGCAGGTGGGCTGGTATGGGATATCGGGGAGGTACCGTGTCCATTCGACCGAAGTAAGGCCGCCTCCCGCTCTGCGGCAAGAGGCGGCAATAGAGTCACTGCTGAGTCTGACAAGTGCCCTCGTGTCCAAGCGGGTCGGCTGCAGAGAACCAAGACCCGTGGTGGAAGTCAGGACGGAGTCATCGCCGGTAAAGGCCAAGACATCCCCCAGCATCAAATCGGATGACGGGATGCTGGGCGACAGACGAAGTGGTGTGGCGGGGTCGGCGACGGCCCAGAAGGACAAAGAGCCGGCGTTGATCGCGAGAATTGAGCCATCGTGGCTGAACGTAGCTGACCGGATCCATTCACGCCCGACGTTCAAGATTCCTCCCAGCCGGCGGGGCGCGGTCGGGTCGCTGAGGTCCCAGAGCGCCACGCCCGGGGTTGACCCTTCGAACAGGGCGACAGCAAGAGTCCTGCCGTCAGGTGAGAGAGCTAGCAAATTCTGACCAAATCCAAGACCAAGACCTTCCTCCCAGCTGGTAGTCGCAAGGCGACGCAGGGCGGATGGATCGGATGTGTCCCAGACGCCCAAGCGACTCTTGCCGTCGTCGCTGGATCCGGCAATGACCAGCGTTGAGCCGTCAGCCGTGAGAACGGCCCCTTGAACCATCATTTCTTCTGTAATGACATGACGGCGTGGCTGCATGCGATCAGTAAGGTTCCACAGGTCCACTTGACCACCGTGCGCGACTACAAGCCTATGCGCCCTATCGTCGAATATAGTCGAAATCCACTGATCGTCGGGTGTCAGCCTAGCGATTCGGCGGGGCGATGCGATATCAGCGGTATCCCAGAGGTCCACCGGACCGTGCCACGAGGCAAAGGTAGCGTGTTGCTGTGATGGGTCTTCCTGGTTAGCGGCGTCGGTGTAGTTAGTGATCATAAATGTGCCGTCGGGGGCGAGCTTAGTTACGTCTTGGCCGAAGCCATCGACTGAGCTGGGGAGTGCGGAGACTGGCGGGAGCACTCCCGGACGACGAAGGTCCCACAGCTCAACCGCACTTTCCGTGCTGTCGCCGGAGGCGCCGGTCTGGTGGATGGTGGGGAGTGGGCTGTGCGTGATGACCGCCAGGACCTCGCCATTGGCACTCTGACCGGCAACTGCGACACCGCCCCGATCGGCCGCCTGACGCTCTTCCAATGCCGGCCCGAACGGCGAGGTGAGGGCCTGCGGCGTTGCCGGGTTGTTGACGTGCCAAAGAGCGGTGGTGGCGTCGAAACTCGCGGTTACCAACATGGCTGCACGGCTAGCGAAGAGCATGGAATGTATGCCGTCGCGGTGGCCTGTAAAAGTGGCGAGACGGCGCGGGGATGCCCTGTCGGCGATGTTCCAAACCAGAATGGTGCCGTCCTCGTTGCCGGTCGCCAGCGTGTTGCCATCGGGGCTGACGGTGAGCGCGTTGGTAGGAGCCGAGGTGATTGGCTGTCCCAGTAGTCGAGGCGCGGCCGGGTCGCGAACGTCCCAGAGGCACACGCCGCCGGTGCCACCCGTGGCGAGGACAGTCCTGTCGGCGGTGAACGCTGCGGCGTTGACGCGTCCGAGCTGCGCGAATGGCGCGTCAAAGCCCCCGGCGTCGGTCGCGGGAAGGGCGCCGTTAAGGACCTGCTCCTCGGGGCGCGGCAGAGTGACGAGGGGACGTGGCGATGCCGGGACGCGAACATCCCAAAGCCCCGTGCCCTGCTCCGTCGCGACGGCGAGCGTGGCGCCGTCGAGGCTGGTTGCGAGGGAACGCGGCCCTGTGCCGATGCCGTGGTCGATGGTACTGATCCGTCGAGGAGAGGCGGGATCGGAGGTGTCCCACAGGATGATCGTGCCCCGATCATCCTGTGAGTTGTTCGTGGAACCCGTGATGAGTGTCCGACCACCTGCGGTGAACACCGCTCCGGTGATGTTGCCTACGTGGCCGGTCAGCGGTTGTCCGATACGTCGAGGAGAGGCGGGATTGGATGTGTCCCACAAGATGACATCGGCGTCATCGGTCACCCCATCGCCTCCTCCGCGGCCGAAGTCCGACGTGCCCGTGCCGGAGAGCGCGAGGAAGGAGCCGTCGGGGGTGAAAGCAGCGGCGAGGACGCCGCCGGTGTTGCCGCGGAGCGGCCCGGCGAGGAGCCGGGGCCGGTCGGGGTCGGAGATGTTCCAGAGGAAAGCCGTACCATCGGCGCTGCCGGTGGCCAGAGTCCCGGTTGTCTCCGCGAACGCGATCGCGTTGACGGTGGYGGTGTGGCCGGGCAGTGTCGCGGCGAGGTTGCTGTTGACAAGCGTGTCGAGCAGGTTCATGCGCGGGCGCGGGCCGTCAGCGATCGCGTTGGCGGCGACGCCGAGTCGCAGAGCGGTGCGCGGGTCATCGTTCTGAAGCGCATCGGCTCTGGCCAGGAGGCTCTCGGCGATCGCGGTCCGGCGAGCGCGTTCGGTGGCTTGCTCGCGGTCGAGGGCGCGTTGCCACTGCACGAGGGCGGTGATGCCGCCGGCGGTGACCAGGGTGGCGAGGACGGCGACGACCGCGATGGCCCGTCTTTGGGTACGGCGCGTGTGTTCCCGGCTGGCAGCGAGGAAGTCCCGTGCCCGGGGGCTCATCTGAGCTCGGTTGCGGGGGTCCGCGGCCCAGGCTGTGGCAGTGGCGAGGCGGTGTCCCTGGTAAAGGTGGCCGGGGGCACGTTTATCGTCGTGCCAAGTGTTCGCGTCGTCATCGAGGCGTTGGCGTAGGAGCTGGCCGGCGCGGTCGCTGTCGATCCAGGAGCGCAGGGTCGGCCAGGCACGCAGCAGGGCCTCGTGGGTGATCTCGACGTGCTGTTCGTGGATTGTGACGAGTCTGGCGTCGGGCGCGGCCAGCGCGTTTAAGACGTCCCGGGCCCTGCGGGGGTCAGCGGTGCTGGTGAGTAGCCGTTCGAGCGGGACCTTGCGGCGGGTGTCGTCGGTGCCCTCACCGACCCGCACGAGATCGAGCAGCAGGTGGCGAGCGGTTTCACGGTGAGCGTCATCGAACCGGCCGAGGATCTCCTCGGCGGTGCTCGCCACGGCCCGGCGGATCCCACCGGTCGCGTGGTAGGCGGCCAAAGTCAGCAGAGTGCCGCCGCTGCGCTGACAGGTGACAAGCAAGGCGTGCGACAGCAAGGGCAGATGGCCGACATGGTGCCCAGGCCTTCCCTGCGCCGACCGAGACAATGTACTCACAGGGTTGGCATCGAGATCCTCAAGGATGACGTCGGCAAGGCCCGGTTCCAGGTTCAACCCGGCTGCCGCGGCGGGCTGCTCGATGGCGCAACGCACCTCGTCCCCGCTCATCGGACCGACGAGCACCGGGTACGCCTCCACGGCCTCCCGCAGGCGCGGATAGGCCGCGAGGTGCTCGATGAAGTCCGCTCGGATACCGAGCACCACGGCCGCGGCGGGCGTCGGGGTGTCATCTGTGCAGCCCGCCAGCACCGCGAGCGCATCCAGGAACGCCCGCCGGGAACCCAAATCATTACACAGCGTGAAAAGTTCTTCGAATTGGTCGACGACGAGGACAACCCCCCGGCCGGCGCTCGTCGGGGGCAGCGAAGTCAGGTGACGGCCGCGGAGGCGAGCCGCCACCTGGCTGGGCGCGTCCCTGAGCTCCGCAGCCACCGCGTCCGCGGATAGCTGCGCGGCATCGAGAGCTGGCGCCAATGCGGTGGCGAGGGCACGTAGCGGCGTTGCCGTCGGTGTCAAGGTCACGTGGGGCCAGTCCGCAGAGCCGGGAATCCCGAGCTGACCCCGACGCAACGCGGGGAGGAGACCGGCTGCCAGGACCGACGACTTCCCGGCGCCGGACGCCCCGAGAACGACCAGCGGCCGGCCCTCACCGTAGGAGTGTGCCAACCGGGCAGCAAGCCGTACCGTGAGTTGTTCGCGGCCGAAAAACAGACCCTCATCGGATTCGGTGAACGCGGCCAATCCCTTGTAAGGGCACGCTGCGGATGGTCCGCCCCCGCCGCGACGGACACGCGCGTCCGTGTCTGACTCCGTTGCCATCCACTCGAGCAACGACGACATCACATCACCTGAGAGGATCTCGCCTGCGTACGAACGGCGGACGCCGGGATGAATCTCGAGGAGCCGACCCAGAGTGTCGTGGTGCCACACCCACCAGTTCTTCAGGCCCAGCCCGGCGGCATGCTTGCTGATCAGCTGCTCGATGATGTCAATGCCCCCACCGCCAAGAGCCGGGGACAGCACGACGTTGGTCACGACCAGCAGGTACGTTGGGGCACGTCCCTTGCTAGCCCGCCCAGACTTCGGGTTAGACCACCACTCGAACTCCTTCTCTAGCTGCTGAGCAAGYCAGCGTGCGTCTCGCGCGTCCCCGTGCGGACGCCGCCGGAACTTGGCCTGCATGACGCCGTAGCCCGCCCAGGTACCGCCCCCAGCCTCCTCGGGGAGCAGGACCACGCCGTCAAACGTCGCGTCCCGGCCGCCGTCCGGCCCGTCGCCGTACACCACGGTTCCTCTGCCGAACACCGCCATCATCAGCGCTTGCGCCAAGTGCTCGAAGTCATGCTCGTTCAAGCGGCTCAAGTCGTGCTTCATGACCCGCATTGTCCATCTTGTCCTGACGCAACCGATCAGTCGACCATGCGACCGCCGACCGCCGACCTCCGCTACGCGGCTGACACGCGCACGCTCGGTCCGGCCCCGTGCAGATGGGTCATCCACGCCGACACATTCGCGCCCACGGCGGCGCCACGGCCCCCAATGGCCCCGTGCACGCCCGATCCCCACGCAGCGTGACCCCCAGGGCAGGGTGCACGGATGAGCCACCGCCAGCCGACGCGCAACGCTCTTACCACACCCCACCCACCCCAGAACCGCAGAAAAGTAACAGACCGTAACCACCGGTGGGGCGGTGGCGGGCCCTCAGATCCCGGCCCAGACGGACAAAGGCGACACCCAAAACAAGATCGTTCCCAGCACGCCAACGCGAAATGCGCACACCATGCGCACACCAACCCGGTTTGATCTTGTCAAAATGATCTTTGACTTTGCAAAACCGCAGGTCAGGGGCTATCTGTCTGGAGCCGGCGAGGGGACTCGAACCCCTAGCCGCTCGATTACAAGACGGAATACCGCGTATCGGAACGTGCYGGGAAATGACGCRCAATGCCGGAAAATCCGAGGTCGGGGCGTTTTCCGTGTCGGAACGTGCCGGCAAATGCCGCGCCGTGCCGGAACATCCGCGCACACAATGCGCACACACGCGGCCGGGGTGCGGCCGGCGACGCCACGACATAACAGTCACACCATCCCTTACTGGGTACAGAACGCCCTAATAACACCGCGTAGTTGATCGCGAACAAGGAAGAACCGGCCCGACCCGTCCGGCGATCGACGCAGAGGACAACCGATGGCCGAGTGGTGGGTGATGGTGTCACTGACTGTTACCGGGTGAACTCGCCCTCACGACCCCGGCGTCCGCGCGACCCGCCGGTCCGGCACCGGCGTCTTCCCCACCAACGAAGATCCGGTGGAGGCTCACCGTCGGCTCCGCCGAGGAGTCCGCGCTGGCCAGCGATGCGAACGCATGAAGCACCGTCGCTGCCGCCTTTCCCGCACTCACACGGCTGACGAGGCCGTCAGAAGGCCCATCGCAGGAAGATCTCCTGTCGAGATCAGCTAGCTTCGCCGGATGCACCAGACCCGACCCGGCCACCGATCTGCCGGACAGTGGCCGGGTCAGCGTCGCCGGTCCGAAGGACGACGCGGCGAGAGTAACCGCCGCGCTGGCTCCTTCACCAGCAACGCCGAACCCGTGTCGCCGACCTCCTTCACCGCAACGCCCTTGATCAACCATGAGCCCGGCAGATCCGGACTCGCCGCCATCAGTTCCTTGCCGAACCCCTCCACGTCGGTCACAGTCGGCCGCCCGGCCATCGCGTATCTCCTCATCGAGTTGCTGTAGCGGGTTTCTTCGCGAGGATCACGCGGTGATCGCTCTACGTCACACACCGCCACTCCGGCGCGCCGTTAAACGATCACCCTCCGTGCATCACGTGTGTGGACTCCACTCCCGGCGGCATGCAACAGTCCCTCCCCCGCTCCATTGGCCTAGTTCTGGCACCCCACAGGTCTCGACCGCGTATCAGCCGGCGAGATGTGCAGCTGACCGTGTCGGTGTGGTGTCGTCTTGCTACCAGCAAGCCCCTGCTGTCGTCCTGTTCTGACCGGGGT
>NZ_MAXA01000236.1 GCF_001854695.1 Parafrankia soli | reverse complement strand
ACCTTGACGTGACCCACACCCTGAAGCCGGACCCGAGTCCGGGTGGGATGCTCAGGCTGGGAGTTCCAGCGGCAGCCGTCCCCGTCCCTCGGCCACTCGACCGTGTCGAACCGGCCCGCGCCCTTGAACCGCGGATAGCCGGGGGTCTCGCCTGCTTTGACCCGGCGGAAGAARCCGGCGAACGCCTTGTCSARGCGACGCAGGGTGGCCTGCTGGGAGGAGAACGACCAGCGGCCCTGATCCGGGTCGCAGGCGCGGATCTCCYTGAGCTGGGCGGACTGGTCGCCGTAACGAACCGTCACCCGCGACGCGCTCCGGTAGGCGTCGCGTCGTTCCTGCAACGCGGCGTTGTACAACACCCGATGATCATCAAGCATCGCCGTCAACACGGCGGCCTGCCGCGCCGTCGGGCGGAGCAGGAACCTGAACGCCCGCCTCACCGGGCCCGCTCCACACGCCACGGCCACTCGTCCCCGGTGTCGACGTACCGGCGGACAGTCTCGGGCGAAACCGCGCCGACGGTGGCAGCGACGTACGACCGCGACCACATGGCCGGCAACCAGGACCGTAGATGCCCGAACTCCTCGCGCAGCACCCGGGACGTCAACCCCTTGAGCTGGTTGGCGACAGACGACGGGAAGTGCCTCGGGTGAAGCTTGACGAACAGGTGCACAGGGTCGGGCGTGACCTTCGACGCTGCGACTGTCCACTTGTGCCCGGTGCACTTCCGCCGGATCAGCTCCTCACAGCGGTCATGGACAGGAGCGGCGAACACGGGGTGGCGGTACTTCGAGCACCACACGACGTGACATCCAAGATCGTAGACGCCACCCGCGCCCACCCGCATCCCCCGAACCATGATCCGAACATACCAGCGACGTACACCCATGGTTACGGTCCGCGCCCGATTGCCCTGACGCCTGAAAGCGCCAGTCCCCCCGGGCAATCTCGATGGGACGCAGCGTGGTCAGCGCGCTAGCCGTCGAGTACCCGGACCGGGTCGCCGTCGCCGTCGCCGTCGATCCCGCCTACCTGCTCCCGGGCGAGACGGCCGGCGCGATCGGGCCGATGCTCGACCTGCTCGCCGACACCGACCCGGCGCCGTTCGTCCAGCAGCTGGTGGGCGGCATGGACTCGCCGGCGCGGCTGCCGGCCCTGCGGACCTGGCAGGTGCGCCGGATCGCCGGGATGGCCGGCCACGTGCTGCGGCAGTCGCTGGAGGCGCAGACGACCGGGATGGCCCTGCACTCGCGCAGCGAGCCGTATCTGCGCCGACGGCGCTGCCCAGTGCTGACCTTCTACGCCGACCCGGCGCGGGCCGCGGTCGAGCGGGCCGTCTTCACCGACCCCCGATCGCGCGTGGTGACCTGGGAGGGTGCCGGCCACTGGCTGCACAAGGAACCGCCCGGCCGAGTTCAACACGCTTGTCACCGGCTGGCTCGCGTCGATCGCCTAGCTGAAACTCGGGCGACCGCGGCGCGGGCGCGGGACACAGCCACGGCACACAGTGACAGCACACGGCGGAGGTGCAATGCGCGCGGCGGTGGTCGCCCCTGGCGGGCAGTACGAGATTTCCGAGGTGCCGGACCCGTCGCCGGGTCCTGGTGAGTTACTTCTCCCGAGCGCCAGTGCCGCTGCCAGCAGCTCGTCCGGTGGCACCACCCGGTTGACGAGGCCCCAGCGCAGGGCCTCCTCCGCGGGTATGGGATCACCGGTGAGCGCCAGCTCCAAGGCCCGGGCGATCGGCAGCCGCAGCGGCAGCCGGGTGCCGCCGCCCGCGGCGAACAGGCCGCGCTTGACCTCCGGGAGGCCGAAGTTCACGCCCGCCGCGGCGACGACCAGGTCACAGCGCATCATGACCTCGAAGCCGCCACCGAGGCAGCTGCCGTTCACCGCACCCAGCAGAGGTTTCCGGAAGTCCCGCAATCCATCGAGGGCCTGCATGACGGGTGCGAGATTCTCACCCTTGGACAGCGCCTTCAGATCGAGACCGGCGCAGAACGTACGGTCGCCCGCGCCGGTGAGAACGATGCTGCGTATCTCGTTGTCACTCTCCGCGCGGGTGAGCGCGTCGACGAGGCCTTGACCGACCTCGCCGTTGAGAGCGTTGCGCGCCTCGGGACGGTTGATGGTGACGACGAGCGAGCCGCCGACGAGCTCGGTCAGAATGCTCATGCCCCGGCCTACTTCGGGGCGAAGCGCTGGCCGCCGTCGAGGCGGATGGTGGAGCCGTTGAGCATGGGATTCTCGACCTCGGGTCAGGCCGGTCTGGAACAGACTCGGTGCGATGGCGTTCACCCGGATCCCGAGAGAACCGAGCTCACGGGCCATCGTCAGGCTCATCGCGGCCACCCCGCCCTTCGCCGCGGTGTAGGCGATCTGTCCGATCTGCCCCTCGAACGCGGCGATCGACGCGGTGTTGATGATCACGCCTCGTTCGCCGTCGGCGTTCGGCGCGTTGCGGCTCATGTGCCACGCGGCGAGGCGGGCCACGTTGAACGTGCCCGTCAGGTTGAGATCGATGATGCCCTGGAACGTCTCGATCGACAGCGGGCCGTCCTTGCTCAGCGTGCGCCCGGGAATCGCCCCGCCGGCGGTGTTCACGACGACGTCGATCCCCTCCAGCGCGGCCACCGCGGTCTCGATGACGCCTTCCATCCCCGCGAAGTCGGTGACGTCACAGGCATGGAAACTGCCCTTGAGACCTTCGGCCACCGCCGCGCCGTCGCTGCTGTCCCGGTCCAGGATCGCCACCCGCCCACCGCGAGTCGCGATCAGCTCGGCCGTCGCCCTGGCCATCCCGGACGCGCCGCCACGACGACCGCCCGCAACCCCTTCAGTTCCACGCTGTCCCTCTCCTGCGCGTCGGGAATGATCCGACCGCAGCCTAAACCTAAATCTCTATATATATGCCACGGGTCGGCGGTCGCAGTCACGCGCCCGAGGTTCTCGCCCGCCGGCACACCCTCTCGTTGATCGGACGCGCGAGGTTATGCTATATCTCTATATATTTTGAGGGTTGCGAGCTACCATCGCCGCGATACACCGACAAGGCGGAGTGGCGGGACACATGACGTCGACCTACTCGACCATCCGGTACGAGACAGGGCCCGACCGGGTCGCGACGATCACCCTGGACCGGCCCGAGGCGCTGAACGCCTTCGACCGGCGGATGTGCGGGGAGATCCGCGATGTCTGGCAGCGGGTGAAACTGAACCCGGAGGTGCATGCGGTGGTGCTGCGGGCGGCCGGGGACCGGGCGTTCTGCGCCGGGCTGGACGTGAAGAAGCCGTTCGGCCAGCCCGAGGACGTGTGGAACCACGAGGACCCGGGCGAGCTGCTCAGCCCGAAGTGGCAGAAGTGCTGGAAGCCCGTGGTGTGCGCGGTTCAGGGCATCTGCACCGCTGGTGCGTTCTACTTCCTGAACGAGGCCGATGTGGTGATCTGCTCGTCGGACGCCACGTTCTTCGACTCGCATGTCACCTACGGTCGGGTGTGCGCGGTGGAACCGATCGGGCTGATGCGGAAGATCGGGCTGGGGGAGACGCTGCGGATCGCGTTGTCGGGCAACGACGAGCGGGTCTCGGCCCAGACCGCGCTGCGCATCGGCCTGGTGACCGAGGTCGTGGACCGCGCGCGGCTCTGGGAGCGTGCCCACGAGATCGCGGCGGGGATCGCGCGCAAGCCGTCGGCCGCCACGCAGGGAACCGTGCGCGCCATCTGGGAGTCGCTGGACCGGCCGTACCGCGCGGCGATGGAGCAGTCGCTGATCTACACCCGGCTCGGCAACCCGATCGGGATGGCCGAGGCGGAGGCGGATGCCAAGGAGTCGCCCGCGGGTGGCACGGGCGGGACGGGCGGGACGCCGGACGGGAATCCGACGGCCGGGCGGCCGTGGAGGTTGCGGTGACCGACCTGACCCCGGCCCCGGCCCCGCCCTCGCCCTGGACGTTCGGCGTTGAGCCGCTCCCGGAGACCGTCGAGGCGGCGGAGCGGTTACGGCAGGTCATCGGTCTACTGCTCGCGCTCGAGCATCCCGACCCGGCGGTGGACGCCCTGCTCGCCGCCCTCGACGTGGCGCAGCGGCTGCTGGGCCGGCGCGTCCCGGCCGACCCGGCGCCCCGCGTGGGCACGGCGGCGGACGGCGACGGCCGCGTCTACCTGGACCACTCCCGCCACATCGGCGCGTTCAATCCCTGCTTCCCCGGTTACGAGATCGCCGTCGACGGCGACCGTGCCGAGGGCACGGTCAACTTCCCGATCGCCTACGAGGGCCCGCCGGGCCTGGTCCACGGCGGTTTCCTCGCGCTGTTCTTCGACGCGGTGATCCAGCACCACAACTGCGACCTCGGCCTGGCCGGGAAGACGGCGGGGCTCGCGCTGCGCTACCGGCGGCCCGTCCCGCTGCGCACCGATCTGCGCTTCGTGCTGGCCCGGTCGGCCGACGGGCCGCGGATCAGGACCACCGGCCGGCTGCTGGCCGGTGACCCCGCCGGTGACCCCGCTGGTGACGTCGTGCTGTGCGAGGCGGAGCTGGACGCGGTCAAGGGCGACCGGGCCCGGCTGCCGGACGTCTCACCGCGGAGGGCGCAGTCATGATCGCCACGACCGTCGACGCCGGGGACGGGACGCCGCTGACCGTCCCGGCACTGCTGCGCCGGCAGGCCGACCGGTACGGCCCGCGGGTCCTGCTCGCCTGCGACGAGGACGTGCTCACCTACGCCGACGCCGACCGGCGGTCAAGGGCGCTCGCCCGCGGCCTGCTGGCGGTGGGTGCCGGCCGCGGCACGCACATCGGGCTCCTGCACCCGAACGGGAGCGAGTTCGTCGTCGGCTGGCTCGCCGTCGCGCGGATCGGCGCGGTGAGCGTGCCGCTGAGCACCTTCTCCACCGGCGCCGAGCTGCGGACCCTGCTGCGCAACGCCGACATCGGGGTGCTGCTGAGCGCGCGTTCCCACCGCTCCCACGACTACGTCGCGGCGCTGCGGGACGCCGTCCCCGAGTTCGGTGAGGCCGCGGCACCACCCCTGCTCGCCCCGTCCATGCCGGTGCTTCGGCACGTCTTCGTCGGCTCGACGGCGGATGCCGAGCCCGGGATGGCAACCGACGGCGGGGGCGGCGCCGGTCCCGCCTGGGAGGTGCACGCCCTGCTGACCCGGGGCACCGAGGTGGGCGAGGACGTCGCCCGCGCGGCCGAGGACGCGGTGCACGCGAGTGACCGGCTCGTGATCGTGCATACGTCGGGGTCGACGAGTGTGCCGAAGGGTGTGATCCACACCCATGGCGCGCTGATCCGCCACCTCGCAAACCTGAACGAGATCCGCCGCTACACCGCCGACGACGTGCTGTTCTCGAACTCGCCGTTCTTCTGGATCGGGGGGTTCGCCTACGCGCTGCTCGGCACGCTGCTCGCCGGCGGCCGGCTGGTGTGCTCCAACGCGCCGAGCGCCGCCGGTGTGCTCGACGTGCTCGAGCGCGAGCGCCCGACGATGGTCAACGGCTACGCGCAGTCGGTGGCGCGCCTGCCCGCCGACCCGACGTTCGCCCGCCGTGACCTCTCCTCGATCCGGCGCGGGAACCTGTACGCGCTCATGCCGAGCGACGTCCGGCCGGCCGACCCGCAGCTGCGCCACCAGATGCTCGGCATGACCGAGACCGGCAGTGTGTGCCTGGTCAGCGAGGACGAGGGCGACCAGCCCGAACACCGGCGCGGCTCGTTCGGACGTCCGGCGCCGGGTTTCGAGGCCCGGATCGTCGATCCCGAGGACGGGCGGGTGCTCGGCGCGGGCGAGGTGGGGGAGCTGTGGCTGCGGGGCCCGTTCCTGATGGAGGGCTACTACGGGCGGGAACGCCACGAGGCGTTCGACGCCGACGGCTGGTACCACTCCGGTGACCTGTTCGTCGTCGACGACGAGGGGTTCTTCTACTTTAAGGGCCGGGGTGGCGACGTCATCAAGACGGCCGGCGCCAACGTCTCGCCGCTCGAGGTCGAGGCCGCCATCCGGGACGTCGCCGAGCTGACCGCGCACGTCGTCGGCCTGCCGGACGCGGCTCGCGGCGAGATCGTCGCCGCGGCGGTCCGGGTGCCCCCCGGGCGGACCGTCGACCCCGACGGGCTGCGCCGCCGGCTGGCCGAACGCCTGTCCGCGTACAAGGTCCCCCGGCGCATCGTGCCGATCGCCGACGACGAGGTGCCGACGATGTCCAGCGGCAAGATCGACATGACCGCGCTCAAGGAGCTGCTCCGTGCCGCCGGATGACTCCCTGCCCGACCCCGCGCTGTCTGAAGAGGCGGTGCTGTCCGAAGCGATGCCTGAGGAGGCGGTGCTGCCCCATGCGCCGGTGCTGCCGGGCCAGCTGACCATCCCGGCGCTGCTCGCGACCCGGCGGCGCCTCGACGGCGCGGTCCAGGCGTTCGTCAGCGACGACGAGGAGATCACCTTCGCCGAGCTCGACGACGCGAGCCGGACCCTGGCCGGGCGGCTGGTCGGCGCCGGCGTCACCAAAGGCAGCAGGGTCGGGCTGGTGATGCCGAACGGCATCGGGTGGGCGACCGCCGCGCTGGCGGTGATGCGCGTCGGTGCCGTGCTCGTCCCGCTGAGCACCCTGCTGCGGCCGCCGGAGCTGCTCGCCCAGCTTCGCGCCGCCGCCGTCACCCAGCTGGTCGTGGTGCCGCGGCTGCGCGGCCGCGACCACCTCGACGAACTGGCGTCGGCGGCGCCCGGGCTGACCGAGCATGCCCGGCGCGGCCGCCCGCACCCGGATCTCCCGTCACCGCGCTGGATCTGGACCTCGGACGAGTGGACCTCGGACGAGCTGCCCGCCGGCGCCGCACCGGCGCCGCTCGTCGAGGCGCTCGGCCGGGCCGTCCGCCCGGCCGACGACCTGGCCGTGCTGTTCACCTCGGGCAGCCGCGACACCCCGAAGGGGGTGCTCCACACCCATGGCAACGGGCTGCGGGCCGTCGCGTCCAGCCTGGACAGCCGCCGCATCGGGCGGGGCGAACGGCTCTACATCCCGATGCCGTTCTTCTGGACCGGTGGGTTCGGCGGCGGACTGCTCTCGGCGCTCGTCGCCGGCGCCACCCTGCTCACCGAGGCCGTGCCGGAACCGGCCCGCACGCTGCGGTTCCTGGAGCGCGAACGGGTGACGCTGTTCCGCGGCTGGCCCGACCAGGCGGCACGGCTCGCCGCGCATCCGGCGTTCGCCACCACCGACCTGTCGACGCTGCGGCCCGCGAGCCTCGGCGCGGTGCTGCCGCCGGCGGCGCGGCCGGGGCCGGGCGCCCGGGCGAACCTGTTCGGGATGACCGAGACCTTCGGGCCGTACTGCGGTTCGCGGCTCGACACGGACCTGCCCGCCGGCAAGCACGGCAGCTGTGGCCGGCCGTTCACCGGTGTCGAGGTGCGGATCGCCGACCCGGAGACCGGAACCGTCCTCCCGCCCGGTACCGAGGGCGAGATCCTGCTGCGTGGGCCGAACGTCATGCGCGGCATCGCCGGCCGGCACCGCGCGGACGTGTTCGACGCCGACGGGTTCTATCCCACCGCGGACCGCGGCCTGCTCGACGCCGACGGCTACCTCTGGTATCGAGGCCGCCTCGACGACATGTTCAAGGTCCGGGGCGCGACGGTCTACCCGATGGAGGTCGAGGCGGCGCTGCGTGCGCTGCCCGGCGTCACCGACGCCTACGTCACCGACGCCTACGTCACTGCCGCCCAAGTCACGGACGTCTCCACCGGACCGGGAGCCGCGGGCGCCGCGGGCGCCGCGGGCGCCGCCGGCGCCGCCGGCGCCGTGGGGGCGCGGGAGGTCGCGGCGGTGGTCGTCGCCAGCTCACTCGACGACCCGGACGAGCTGGCCGAGCAGGCCCGGGCCAACCTGAGCAGCTTCAAGATCCCGACCCGCTGGCTGATCGTCCGCGCCCCCCACCGGGTGCCGCGGCTGGCCAGCGGAAAGGTCGACATCGACGCGCTCCGCCGCCTCCTCGTCGAGGAGGGCACCGCGGGTTCCCGGAAGGTGAGGTCAAGGTGAAGGCCATCGACTGCCTGGTCAACGTGGACATGGGGGACAGCGCGCCGCCGGACTGGATGATCCGGGTGAAGGAGGACTACTTCAAGGGCGGGGCGGACTTCCTGCGCAGCCCGGAGCTTCCCGAGCTGGTCGACGCGATGGACGCGGCCGGTGTCGAGCGGGCGATCCTGATCTCCAAGGCGGGGCGGAAGGACGACCGGGCGCGGCGCTACGCCGAGGAGCGTCCGGACCGTTTCGCGCTCGGGATCGGCGGTTTCAACCTGCTGCGTCCGATGAGCGCGCTGCGCGCGCTGGAGTCGTTCGTCCGGGACTACCCGGTCGTGTACGCCACGGTCGGGCCGAGCACACGGGTATCCCGGGGCCGCCGATCCCCGCGGAGCCGCAGAACCCGATACATCTCGACCGGGTCTGTATCCGGTTCCCGGAGCTGCGGCTGTGCATGATCCACGGGGCTGATCCGTGGTGGGACACCGCGATCCGAATGATGATCAAATATCGCAATCTGCGGCTGATGACGTCGGCGTGGTCTCCCAGGCGGCTGCCGGCGTCGCTGCTGCACTACCTGTCGACCCGGGGCCGCGACCGGATCATCTTCGCCTCGGACCACCCGGTCCTGTCCATGTCCCGGTGCACCGGAGAGGTCGCCAACCTCGACCTGACCGACGAGGTCCGCCAGGCCTGGCTCCACGACAACGCCCAGTCCTTCTTCTTCGCGGAGCGCAAGCCGGGCCGGTAGGGAGGGAGACCACCCCCATGACCGTGGAACGTAGCGCGCAGGCCCCGTCCTTCAGGGCGGGGATAGCGCATCAACGATAGCGCGACAGGAAAGGTTGGTATCCTGTCAGCTATGGGGGGCGGGGTGGTGAAGCGGGCGTACCGCTACCGCTTCTACCCGACCCCAGAGCAGGCCGAGCAGCTCGCCCGTACCTTCGGCTGCGTCCGCTACGTCTACAACCGGGCGCTCGCCGAGCGGTCTCGCGCGTGGTTTTCCGAACAGCGCCGCATCACGCACGCCGAGACCGACAAGATGCTCACCGCGTGGAAACGGGACCCGGAGACGGCATGGCTCGCCGAGCCGTCGAAAGGACCCTTGCAGGCCACGCTACGGCACCTTCAGTCGGCGTTCGTGAACTTCTGGGAGAAGCGGGCCGGCTACCCGTCCTTCAAGAAGAAGGGCAGGACCCTCGATTCGGCGACCTACTTCCGGAACTGCTTCAGCTACCGGAACGGCGCTGTCACCCTCGCCAAGCAGGACCGGTCGCTGGACATCGTCTGGTCGCGTCCGCTGCCCGACGGCGCGGACGTGTCGCAGGTGACGGTGTCGCGGAACAGTCGCGGCCAGTACCACATCTCGATCCTGGTCGAGGAGACCATCATCACCCTGCCTCCGACATCGGGGCAGGTGGGGATCGATGCGGGGATCACGAGTCTGGTCACTCTGTCGACCGGGGAGAAGGTCACCAGCCCCCGGTACGAGCGTGCCGACCGGGCTCGGCTCGCCCGCGCACAGCGGGAACTGTCCCGCAAGGAGAAGGGCTCGGCGAACCGGGCGAAAGCCCGCGCGAGGGTCGCGAAGGTCCACGGCCGTATCCGGGACCGTCGCCGGGATCATCTGCACAAGCTGTCCACGAGGATCATCCGCGAGAACCAAACGGTGGTCATCGAGGACCTGTCCGTCCGCACCATGGTCCKCAACCATGCGCTCGCACGGGCGATCTCCGACGCATCGTGGTCGGAGCTGCGGACGATGCTGGAGTACAAGGCCGGCTGGTACGGCCGCACCGTGATCGCGATCGATCGTTTCTACCCGAGCAGCAAGACCTGTTCGGTGTGCGGGTCGATCGTCGAGAAGATGCCGTTGAACGTCCGGGAATGGGCCTGCCGCGGCTGCGGCACAGTTCACGACCGGGACGTGAATGCGGCGCGGAACATTCTGGCCGCGGGGCTCGCGGTGGCTGCCTGTGGAGATGGAGTGAGACCGCTTCGCTCCTGAAGCGAGGAGGCGTCCGTTGACGAAGCAGGAACCCGCATCGCGAGGTGCGGGAATCCCCGGCATTCATGCCGGGGAGGATGTCAAGACCGACCAGCTCACCGAGTTCGGCTTCGACCAGTTCTGGACCTGGGTCGGGCTCAGCCCGGTCACCGGCGCCCAGCTCAAGGACATGGCCGGGCCGCTGCGGGACAGCCGTCCGGGACCCGCACGGCATCCGGATCTGGTCGGTCCTCGTCACCGTCGGCGACCACATCGCGCCGGAACACCGGAGCGCCGGGCCGTGGGCCGGCTGGCCATCTACCTGCTCGGCTCCGGCGACATCCTGGTGCGGGTCAACGGCTGGGACCCGGCGGTGCTCGCCCGGTTCCGGGCCGACAAGCTCGTCCAGGGGTTCCGCGACGCGCGGGTGCATCCACTGGATCATGAATCCGGGGGCGCGTGGCGCATACCCGCATTCATGATCCGTCCAAGGTGCGGCCCCTGCCGGGGACGATCAAAGATCGATGAGTTCAACGGTCACGGCCGCGATGCCACCCGCGTCCAGGGCCTCAGCCTCGCGAACAGCGCGCTTGATGGGCAACGCATAGCTGCCACGCCCGCTGTCGGGAAAGATCGAGGTCGTCCACGTGCTGCCGCCGACCGTGACCCGCACCCGCAGCGACCCGAAGCCACGGCGCTGTCCGCCAGTCCGGTCGCGAATCTCTTCGGATGCCTCGGCGGGCAAGCTGACGAACGTCCAGCTGTCAGCGCGTCGGGTCTCCCAAATCCACAGCTCACCCTCGAAAACGACGACCACGAACTCAGCGTCGCACATGGGGCCGACAGTTCCTGGGGTGGGACGTCGCGATTTGGACGCTCGCCCCAGCCCGGCCCGCACTGGGCCCGGATCGACCGGCATAGCCGCCAGTGCCGTTCCTGCTACCCCGACGCCTCCACCCGGCATGGACCGCCCACGGTGGGTAGCGGACAGGGGTAGCGGCCGCTACCTCCCTGCCCCGGTGCCACTACCCGCTATATCGCCAGCGAGCGCAGTTCGGCAGCCGCCCGGACGCTCCGTGGTCCAGGTGCTCGACGGCGAGCACCGGCCGGCTGGCGGTGACCGACGACGGATGGTTGAGGCCCAGTCCTGTGGCGGTGACTTCGGCGCGTGAGAGGCATACTGCTGCCGGTGTCAGTTGGCTCGTCGTGCCGGCCTGTCCCACGACCGCGGTAGTGCCGCTGGCCACCTTTCCCGACGTCATCGGGGGCTTCCCACGTAGCGTCAGCATGACCCTCTCGGTACAGGGGGCGATCAGGTTCGCGACGAAGGGCATGTGACGATGGCGGACGTATCGGTGCGGTTGCAGGCGGAAGCCGGCGCCGAGATCGTTCTGAATCTGTCTGTCCTTCAGGCGATCCGGCTGGTCGAGGCCATCGCGAGCAGGGCCGCGGACATGATGCCCGAGCCCGGACGGGCACAGGTCGACCCACGTTGGCTGGTGCCGCACACCGGCCCGCAGACGGCAGCCGCGGCACCACTCCGGCCGGGCCAGTGAAGCGGTCCGGTTCTGCGACGCCGGCGGACGAGTACGTGACCGCGACGAGCTACAAGGTCACGCCTCTACCGGGTCAGGCAGGGGAGTAGGCGTCCCATGCGTCGAGAGCTGCCTGGGGTCGTTGCGTGAAGTCCGCGTCGAGGCCTCGGCGGCAGGCTATGCGTCGTAGTTAGCCCTCGGCGCCTTGTAGCAGCCCGGACTCGGGATGGGTGAGGATGATGCCGCCCTGGCTGCCGTGCTTCTCGATGTGGCTCCAGGAGTCGCTGTCGGGACCGTTGCCCGCCACGGGGACGTGGCCCTCGACGAACCGGTCTTCTCGGTTGCGGCACCCCCAGGTGAACTCGTGGAGGACGCAGGCAGATCAGGTACTGCTCCGTCCGCCGCTCGCCTGTGGCCCGCGCGGGACGTCCCGGAAGGGGCCGGTGTCGGCGCGGTGCTCGCGGGGCATGCCGAGCAGCCGTTCGCTGATCACATTGCGGGCCATCTCGGTCGTGCCGCCGCCGATACAGGCCGCCTGGCGGGCCAGGTAGCCGCGCGCGACCTGGGCGGAGGTCTCGTCGTGTGGTGCCCAGACCACCCCGGTGTCACCGCACAGCTCCGTCGCTATCGCCGCGCGGCGGCTGGTCGCGGTGCCGCTGAACAACCGGCACATGGCGGCGGCGTGGTGCGGCAGGGCGCCGGTGGCCATCTTGCGGGTGACCGACTCGACGAGGGCCCTGGTGACGAGGGCGAGTGTCTGCCCCTCGCCGATGAGGTCCCGGGTGCGGCTGTCGTCGATCGTGCCGAGGCGCCGGGCGGTCTCGAGCATCATCCGGGGCTCGTAGGGGCCGTCGTTCGGGCGGTTGCCGCTGCCGGTGACGTAGGGCGAGYCCCCGGAGATGGTCCGCTCGTGGTGGAGCCAGCGGGTGACGACGCCCCAGCCGGCGTCGACGTCGCCGACGCGGTCGTGGTCGGGTACGACGACGTCGGTCAGGTACTCCTGGCAGAACTCCTTCGAGCCGTTGACCAGCTCGATCCGGTGGGTGTCGACGCCCGGGGCGCTGACCGGCAGGCTGAACACGGTCAGCCCGATGTGTTTCCCGACGTCCCAGTTCGTGCGGGCCAGGCACAGCGCCCAGTCGCCGTACCAGGCGGAGGTGGTCCAGATCTTCGATCCGTTGAGGATCCACCGGTCGCCGTCGCGGGTCGCGGTGGTGACCGCGCCGGCGGCGTCGGACCCGCCCCCCGGCTCCGACAGGAGCTGGACCCAGATCTCCTCGCCGCGCAGCATCGCCGGGATGTGGCGCAGCTTCTGTTCGTGGGTGCCGAACTCCAGCAACACGGCCATGCACGGGATGAACGTCGACGCCTGGATCTCCGCCGGGTAGTCGTAGCCGCGGATCTCCCGGTTGAAGGCGGCCTGGTGCATCGGTGTCAGCCCCTGCCCGCCGTACTCCGCCGGCACGCAGATGCCGGCGAACCCGCCGTCGAACAGCCGGCGCTGCAACTCGCGGCAGGTGGCGACGCGGGCCAGCTCCTCGGCCTCGGGGCGCTGGGTCGCCGTCAGGAAGAATTCGGTGGTGTCCGGATCGGCGGGTGGCATGTTCTCGGCGAGCCAGCTTCGGGCGCGCGCGGTGAACTCCTCGCCTGTGATCATTACGCTCGTCCTCCGTCTGCCACGGCGGCCTCGACGAGGCGCACGAGCCGTTCGGTGAAGTAGGCCGGCGTGCCGAACAGCTGAGCGTCGACCAGAGCTCGGCGCAGGTAAAGGTGCAGGTCGTGTTCGTAGGTGACGCCGATCCCGCCGTGCAGCTGGACGCAGTCCTGGATCGCCTCGGGGCCGACCCGCCCGGCGTAGGCCTTGGCCGTGCTGGCCCACGTGCGGGCGTCGGCACGGCCGGTGCCGACCAGGCGCGCCGCCTTCTCGGTGACCGCCGCGCTCGCCTCCAGCTGGGTGCGCAGGTCGGCCATCCGGTGCTTGATCTCCTGGTACGACCCCAGCGGTCGGCCGAAGGAGTAGCGGTCGTTGGTCCATCGCAGGGTCAGCTCGAACGCGCGGTGCGTCGCCCCGACGATCTCACCGGCCTGCAGCACGGCGCTGATGTCGAGCAGCGCGGCGTCGTGGGCGTCGGCGGTGCCCGGCTCGCCGACCCGGGCGGTCACCGGCACGGTCACCGCCCGCAGCATCACCGCCTGGTAGCGGCGGGTCAGGTCGATGCTGTCGAGCGGGGTCGTCTCCACGCCGGGAGCGCCGAGCGGGACGAGGAAGTGCGACCGCGCGCCGTCGCCGGTGGCGCTGTCCGGACCGGTGGCGGCGACGAGGAGGTAGCCGTTCGGACCTCCCCGCTCGATGCAGGGGACCGTGCCGTCCAGGACGACCCGGTCGCCCGAGCGGGCGGACCGAACCTGCGCGCCCGCGCGCCCTCCGGTCCGCGGCGAGTGCCCCCAGGCGGCGGTGGCGCCTCCGTCGAGCAGCTCCGCCAGCGGGCCGGCGTGCAGCTCCGCCGAGCCCCACCGGCCCAGCGCCGCCGCGACGACGTTCGTCCCGATCAGTGGCCCCGGCGCGGCGTGCCGGCCGAACTGGAAGGTGACCGCCAGCAGGTCGGCCAGCCCGTTCCCGCTGACGGAACCACCGCCGGCGTGCTCCGGGACCAGCGGCGTCGTCCAGCCGAACTCGGCGCCCTGCTTCCACAGGGTGCCGTCGAATGTCTCGTCCTGCCGCGCCAGCTCGCGCACGCGGGACGGGGGGTATCTCGCCTCCAGGTACTGCGCCGTCGTGTTCCCGAGCAGATCCTGGTCCGCGGTCTGGGTGAACATCGTCCTCCTGGGGCGGTGCCCGAGGTCGGCGCCGTCGCCGTGGCGGTGCTGCACCGCGGGGCTGACGGGCGGTGGGGCCGCTGGGTGTCCAGTGGGCGCAGCCTACGCCCGCAGGCGGCAAAAGGTCTACATGTAATCCGGACCGGGATGTCGCGGGCGTGGGCCGCCGTGGGCCGCCGTGGGCGCGGACAGGCCGGGAGCGTCCGGTGGTGCGTCCTTGCCGGCGGCCGCCGCATCTGCCTACTTCTGGTGATATTGAAACATCTAGATCTATGACTTAGGGTTCCGGGTGAACGGCCCGCGTGCCGGAGACGCGCCGGCAGGCCGACGAGCGGACGACTGGAACTGGGAGAGCGCGGGATGAAGGCGACTGCGGCGGTGCTCCGGCAGGCGGACGGGCCCTACGTGCTCGAGGAGGTCGAGCTCGATCCGCCCGGACCCGGCGAGGTGCTGGTCCGCGTGGTGAGCGCCGGCATGTGCCATACCGACATCGTGCCGCGCCAGGACGGGGCGCCGGCGCCGCCGCCGATCATCACCGGGCACGAGGGCGCCGGCGTGGTCGAGGCTGTCGGCGAGGGCGTGGCGCGGGTGTCGGTCGGTGACTACGTGGTGCTTTCGTTCGACTCCTGCGGCGAGTGCCCGAGCTGCCGCCGGGGCGCCCCGCCCTACTGCGATCTGTTCCTGTTCCGCAATTTCTTCGGCCGCCGCCTCGACGGCACCACCGGTGTCCGCGACGCCGACGGGGGCGAGATCGCCTCACGCTGGTTCGGCCAGTCCTCGTTCGCGACCCACTGCGTCGCCGCGGAGCGCGGCGTCGTCGTGGTGGACCGGGACCTGCCGCTGGCGAAGCTGGGCCCGCTGGGCTGCGGCATCCTCACCGGCGCGGTGGGCCTCGCGGCGATCATGGCGGCGCGGGTGGCCGGCGCGGGCCCGATCATCGCGGTCGACCTCCACCGGCACCGGCTGGAGCTCGCCACCGAGCTCGGTGCCACCCACGTGCTGGACGGCGCCGGCACGGATCTCATCCCCCGGATCCAGGAACTGACGGGGGGCGGGGCCCGGTTCGGCTTCGACACCACCGGAAACGTCGCGGTCATCGCGACCGCCGTCGGCGCGCTGCGGATGGGCGGGCACTGCGGGCTGGTGGGCATCCAGACCGAGCCGATCACCTTCGGCCCGGTGGCGCTCCTCGGCAAAACGGTGTCGAGCATCCTCGAGGGCGGCGCCGACCCGCAGATCGTGATCCCGCGGCTCATCGAACTGTGGCGGGCGGGCCGCTTCCCGTTCGACCGGCTGATCGAGACCTACCCGCTCGAGGCGATCAACACCGCGGAGGAGGCCTCGCGGTCGGGCAAGGTCGTCAAGCCGGTCCTGCTCCCGTCCGGGCAGGCCTGATCCGTCGACGGCAGCGGCGCGGGCGAGTCCGCACCGAGGTGGCCCGGACCGAGGCGGTCCGCGCTGAGGGAGTCCGCACCGGAGGAGTGTGCATGGACATCGAGCATCCGAAGCGGTTCGCGGCGTCCGCGCCGGACCGACCAGCTGTGATCATCGGCGATCGGGTGTTGTCGTACGGGGAGCTGGAGCGGCGATCCAACCAGGTGGCGCAGGCGCTGAGGTCGTCCGGGCTCGGCGTCGGCAGCCACCTCGCCGTACTGATGGAGAACCGGACGGAGTACTTCGAGGTGGTCTGGGCGGCACTGCGCGCCGGCCTCCTGATGACTCCGATCAACTGGCATCTGTCGGCCGCCGAGGCCGGGTACATCGTCTCCGACTGCGGTGCCGCCGCGCTGGTCGTGTCCGCGCCCCGGGCCGACGTGGCCGCCGGGATCGACGCCCCGGCGCTGAAGGTGCGGCTCGCCGTCGGCGGGCCGGTCGACGGGTTCGACTCGTACGAGGAGGTCACCGGCGCCCAACCGGCGTCGCCGGTCGACGACGAGTGCGAGGGCAACTGGATGTTCTACTCGTCGGGCACCACCGGCCGGCCCAAGGGGATCACACCGGCGAGTGTCGGTGGCCCGGTCGGCGCGGGCGACCAGTTCACCGGGATGGTCAGGTTCCTGTACGGCGCCGACGAGTCGACGCGTTACCTGAGCCCGGCGCCGCTCTACCATGCCGCGCCGCTGGCCTGGGCGACCGCGGTCCACCGGATCGGCGGCACGGTCATCGCCACCGAGCGGTTCGACGCGCTCGAGTTCCTCCGGCTCGTCGAGCGGCACCGAGTGACCTTGAGCCAGGTGGTACCGACGCACCTCGTCCGGCTGCTGAAGCTGCCCGCGGCGGACCGGGCCCGGTTCGACCTGTCCAGCCTGCGGACGCTCGTGCACGCCGCGGCGCCCTGCCCGCCCGAGGTCAAGCGGGCCGTCCTGGACTGGCTCGGGCCGGTCGTGTACGAGTACTACTCCGACAGCGAGGGAGTCGGGTTCTGCGCCATCGGTCCCGAGGAGTGGCTCGCCCACCCGGGCTCGGTCGGCAGGTCGCTGCTGGCCCCGGTGCACATCGTCGACGGGGACGGCAACGAGGTGCCGCCGCGCACCGAGGGCCGGGTGTACTTCGAGGTGGCTCGGCCGTTCGCGTACCACGGTGACCCGGAGCGGACGGCCGGCGCGTTCGACGAACGCGGGTGGGGCACCTTCGGCGAGGTCGGCTGGGTGGACGAGGACGGCTACCTCTACCTCACCGACCGGGTGTCGAAGATGATCATCTCGGGTGGCGTGAACATCTACCCACGCGAGGTCGAGGACGTGCTGATCCTCCACCCCGCCGTCACGGATGTCGTCGTGATCGGCGTGCCGGACGCCGAGATGGGCGAGTCGGTGCGCGCGGTCGTCCAGCCGGCGGAGCCCCCCGCCGACACCGCTGTGCTCGAGGCGGAGCTCATCGCGTTCGCCCGGGACCGCGTCGCCCACTACAAGTGTCCCCGCTCGGTCGTGTTCCTGGCCGAGCTGCCGCGCCTGCTGACCGGCAAGGTCGCGCGGCGCCTGTTACCCCCGGAGGTGACCGCGTGACCACTGTGATCGAACGCGACCGGCTGCTCGTCGGCGGCCGCTGGCGCGAGCCCGCCTCGCCCGGCCTGATCGAGGTCCGCTCGCCGCACGACCAGCGCCTCGTGGCCACCGTCCCGGAGGCCGGCCAGGCTGACGCCGACGCGGCCGTCACCGCGGCACGGGCCGTCCTGGCGGATGGCGACTGGGCGGCGACCACCGGCGGCGAACGCGCCGGCCTGATCCGCAAGGTGTCCGGCGGGCTGCAGGCCCGGGCCGAGGAGCTGGCCGGGCTGGTCACCGACGAGATGGGCGCGCCGGCGAAGTTCTCGATCTTCGGCCAGGCCATCAGCCCCGCGCTCATCCTGGACGGCTTCGCGGACGTCGCCGAGCGGTTCGCCTTCACCGAGGAGCGGGCCGGCGTGATGGGGCCCTGCCTGGTGCAGAAGGTGCCGGTCGGGGTGGCGGCCGGGATCGTGCCGTGGAACGTGCCGATCTTCATCTCGTGCATGAAGCTCGGCGCGGCGCTGGCGGCCGGCGCCCCGATCATCCTGAAGCCGGCCCCGGAGGCGCCGCTGAGCTCGTTCCTGCTCGCCGAGGTGCTCCTCGACGCCGGCATCCCGGCGGGCGTGGTGAGCGTGCTGCCCGGCGGTGCCGACCTCGGTCGGTACCTGGTCGCCCACCCGGGTGTCGACAAGGTGTCGTTCACGGGGAGCAGCGCGGCCGGCCGGACGGTCGGGGCCACCTGCGGGGAGCTCGTGAAGCGGTGCACGCTGGAGCTCGGCGGCAAGTCGGCCGGCATCATTCTCGACGACGCCGACCTGGCGACCGTCGTCCCGCAGCTCCTCGACTCGGCGCTGCAGAACAACGGTCAGGTCTGCGCCGCGCAGAGCCGCATCCTGGCGCCGGCCGCGCGCTACGACGAGGTCGTCGACGCGCTCGCCGACCACGTGCGCACGCTGGTCGTCGGTGACCCGCGCGACCCCGGTACCGACGTCGGCCCGGTCGTCTCCGCCCGCCAGCGGGACCGGGCCGAGGGCTACATCGCCGACGGCCGGGCCGGTGACGCCCGGCTGGTGGTCGGCGGCGGCCGCCCCGCTGGCCTCGACCCCGGCTTCTACGTCGAGCCGACGCTGTTCGCCGACGTCGACAACGCCAGCCGGATCGCCCGGGAGGAGATCTTCGGGCCGGTGGTGACGGTGATCAGGTACGAGGGCGAGGACGAGGCGGCGGCCATCGCCAACGACTCCGAGTACGGTCTGTCGGGCTCGGTGTGGACCGCCGACACCGCCCGCGGCGTCGCGCTGGCCAGCCGGATCCGGACCGGCACCTGCGCGGTCAACTCGATCGCGATCGTCGAGCCGCGCAGCCCGTTCGGCGGGTTCAGGCAGTCCGGGATCGGCCGGGAGATGGGCCCCGAGGGCGTCGAGGCCTACACCGAGACCAGGACGGTCGTCCTGCCCTTCGGTTGACTCCACCTACCGGGCCGGCTCCCGGCCTTCGTCCGTCCTGGCGGGGCTGCTCATCGCGGTGGGCCGCCCGCGGCGAGGCCCGCCCCGAACACATGCCGGCCGTTGATGATCGGGAGGTCGAGGAAGGTGCGTATCCCGGGCTCCGCCCGGCAGACCGGCCCGATCGCGTGCACGGCGTGCATCGCCGTGCCGAGACAGCCCTGGTCGTTCTCGTCCTCGCCGTGGACGGCGATCCTGGACTCGAGCACCATCGACGGCTGGCCCTCGACGGTGACCCGCCAGCCCCGGCCGGTGGGCCAGTCCGGTGCCTGCCCGTGTCCGACGCGGGTGACGTGCTCGACGGTCAGCGCCGGGCGGCCCCCGATGACGGCGGTGCAGGAGAACCGCTGCGCCGAGACGGTTCCGGCCTCGATGCGACCGGCGCTGATGTCGAACGCCGTGTCGGTGACGGCCACCGCCCGGTCGTAGACGAGGTCGTCGACGGTGGCCCCGAGGCCGTCGGCGACCATCATGATCGGCGCCCGGAAGACGCCTCCGGCCAGCACCGGGTCGGACATCGGCACGGCGGCGCTGTCGTAGGTGGAGTAGTCGAGCAGTTCCTGGACGAGCAGGGAGTCGATCCGCCGGAACAGCGGGGACATGGTGAGGGGCAGCACCTCGGCTGCCCAGCCGGGTTCGATGCCGGTGCCGTGGAAGGACGTCCCGCCCTCGGCGCAGGCGGCCTCGAGCCGTTCGACGACGCGGCGGCCCGCGCTGCGCGGGTAGATGTGCGCCGTCACCGCCGTCGACACCACGTTCTTGCCCGCCGCGAGCAGCCGGCAGATGTCGTCGAGCGTGCCGGCCGGGTCCATCTCGCCCTGCGCCATGTACAGGACGCAGTCGGCGTCGAGGGCGACGATCTCGTCCCGGTTGCGGGTGGCCGGCACTCCGAGCTCGCCGACGCCGCAGAGCTCGCCGACGTCCCGGCCGGCCTTCGCGTCGCTGTACACCAGGGCGCCCATCAGTTCCAGGTCGGGATGCCGGCTGAGGGCCGCGACGGCGTGCCGGCCGACGTTCCCGGTGCCCCACTGGATCACTCGAAGCACGGTCGCCTCCTGGTCCCGTCGTGGCTGCGGGTACGCAAGATATCTAGATGTTAATGGGAGTGCAATGGGAGTGCAATGCCGCGGACGGACCGCTCGGACCGGCTCGTGCCGGGCTGGGTGAGACGGGGTCGGACGTCGTCCGGTCTCACGGGGCCGGCGGGTTTCCGGCGGTGATCGGGCGATCGTCGCGCGCCGGCCGCAGCGGACCGGACGTCCCCAGGCGACTGGAAAAGTCTAGATGTTATCGCCTAGACTCCGGGTGGCCGAGGAGTCCGTGGGGCCGAAACGGAGAGGACGCGCGATGGAGCTCGACTTCGGAGCGATCGACGCCGACAACCACTACTACGAGTCGATCGACGCGTTCACCCGGCACCTCGACCCCCGGTTCAAGACCCGGGGCGTCCGGGTCGTCACCGAAGGCAAGCGGACGCACATCCTCATCGGTGGGCGGGTCAATCGGTTCATCCCGAACCCGACGTTCAACCCGATCGTCGTGCCCGRCTGCCTCGACCCGCTGTTCCGTGGCCAGGTGCCCGAGGGGGTCGACCCGAGAACGCTGATGCGGGTCGAGCCGCTCAAGGTGGAGTACCAGGGCCGTGATGAGCGCGTCGCGGTGGCGGAGAGCCAGGGCCTCGACGCCGTCCTGCTGTTCCCGACCCTGGGCTGCGGCGTCGAGGAGGCGCTGAAGCACGACGTGGACGCGACGATGGCGAGCCTGTCGGCGTTCAACCGGTGGCTCGAGGAGGACTGGGGCTTCGTCCACCGCGGCCGTCTCGTGTCGGCGCCCATGCTTTCGCTGGCCGATCCGGAGGCGGCGCTGGCCGAGCTTGACAGCCTCGTCGAACGTGGCGCCCGCATCGTGCACATCCGGCCCGCGCCGGTGCCGGGCCGGCACGGCACGTCGCGGTCGCTGGGTGACCGCGCGCACGACCCGGTCTGGGCCAGGCTGGCGGAGGCCTCGATCCCGGTGGCCTTCCATCTCGGGGACAGCGGCTACAACGCCTTCACCGCCATGTGGGGAGGGTCCGCCAACTTCGAGGGCTACGGCAGGGTCAACACGCTGAGCAAGATCCTCGTCTCCGACCGGGCCATCCACGACACCGTCGCCTCCCTGGTCGTCGACGGGGTCCTCCACCGCCATCCGACCCTGCGCGTCGCGAGTATCGAGAACGGCTCTGACTGGGTGTCGCTACTGGTCAGGCGGTTGCGGAAGCAGGCGAACCAGACGCCGTGGGACTTCCCGGAGGAGCCCCTCGAGGCGATCCGCCGCAGTGTCTGGGTGACCCCGTACTACGAGGAGGACCTGCCGGTGCTGGCCGAGCTCATCGGGGTCGAGCGCGTGCTGTTCGGCTCCGACTGGCCGCACGGCGAGGGGCTCGAGCAGCCCCTGGACTTCCTCAAGGAGCTCGACGGCTTCAGCGGGGCCGAGGTGCGCAGGATCATGCGGGACAACGCGATCGAGCTCCTCGGCTCCGCGCCGCTCTGACGGCGCGGTCGCTCGGGCAGCGCGGTCACCCCGGTGCCCTGGCCGAGTCGCCGCCCGGGCGACCGGTGGCGAGGTTGGTCAGGCGGGCCACGCCACCGTCTTGGTCTCGGTGAAGATCTCCAGGCCCTCGATGCCGCACTGACGTCCGACACCGGACTGTTTGTAGCCGCCGAACGGGGCGTCGGCGCCGTACCACAGGCCGCCGTTGATGCCGAGCGTCCCGGTGCGGATCCGGCGTGTCACCGCCTTGGCCCGGTCCAGGTCACCCGACGTGATCACCCCGGACAGCCCGTACGGGGAGTCGTTGGCGATGCGGATCGCGTCCTCGTCATCCTCGAAGCCGATCACCACGAGGACCGGCCCGAAGATCTCCTCCTGCGCGATCGTCATCCCGGGCTCGACGTCGGCGAACAGCGTCGGCTCCACGAAGTACCCGCGGGTGAGGTCCGACGGCACGCCGCCGCCCACCACGACGCGCGCACCCTCCCGGCGGCCCTTCTCGATGTAGCCCAGGACCCGCTCCTGCTGCCGCTTCGAGACCTGCGGACCCTGCAGCACGGACGGATCGGTCGGGTCGCCGTACCGGACGTCCTCGAACGCCGCCCGGGCCAGTTCGACCGCCTCGTCGTAGCGCGAGTTCGGGACCAGCAGCCGGGTCGGCATCGCGCAGCCCTGACCGCCGTGCATGCAGACCATCGCGGCGGGCGGTACGGCCTTGGCGAGGTCGGCGTCGGCGAGGACGAGATTGACCGACTTGCCGCCCAGCTCGAGGAAGGTGGGCTTCACCGTGCCGGCGGCCGCGGCCATGACGCGGCGCCCGGTCGCCGTCGAACCGGTGAAGGCGACCATGTCGACGAGAGGGGAGGTGGACAGGACCTCGCCGACGAGGTGGTCGGAGGACGGAACGATGTTCACGACGCCCGGTGGGATGTCGGTGTGCTCGGCGATCAGCCGGCCGATGCGGGTGGCGTTCCAGGGGGTGTCCGGCGCCGGCTTGAGTACGCAGGTGTTACCCATGGCGAGGACGGGCCCGAGCTTGTTGAGCGCGATCTCGAACGGGAAGTTCCACGGCACGATCACGCCGACCACGCCGAGGGGCTCCTTCCAGACCTCGCGGGCGGACGGGAACCCGAACCCGAAGGCGTCCTTCGGGGGGAGCGTGCGCGACCAGGGGAACGACTCGATCATCTCCGCCGGCCAGCGCAGCGCCTCACGCAGCGGGGCGTCGAGCTGCGGCCCGTAGGTCGTGATCACGGGGCATCCGACCTCGGCGACGAGCTCGGCGCGCAGCTCCTCGGCCTCGCGCTCAAGGGCCGCCTGCAGTTACAGCAGAGCGGCGTGGCGGCCGGCGTGGTCATGGGACCACGCGGTCTGGTCGAACGCGGCGCGGGCCGCGGCGACGGCCCGCGCCATGTCGGCGGGGGAACCGTCGGCCGTGGTGCCGAGCACCTCCTCGGTGGCCGGGTTGACGTTGTCGAAGACGCGGCCGCTCGTGGCCTCGACGAGGCTGCCGTCGATCAGCATGCGGTGCTCGGGCATCAGTCCTCCAGGGAAGCTGACGTCGTGGACTGGCGGCCGACGTTACCGCATCGAAGCCAATAGATCTATATATATGTGTGATGGTGGAAGGTTGGGTGGACAGCGTCCGCTCACCAGGTTTCTGTGGCGGCCGGCCTGCTCCGTCGCCGAGTCGGGATCGCATCGCCTGGAAAAAATGTATATGTTTTGGTAGCCTCTGACTGTGCGGATCGTGCTGCCATGGATCTGAAGCCATGGACCTGAAGCTCAGTGCGGAACAGCGGGCGCTCGTCGCCTCGTTCGCCGAGCTGCTCGCGAAGCATGTCCCGCCGGAACGGGTGCGGGCCGCCGAGCCGGTGGGCTTCGATCCGGTGCTCTGGGCGGTGCTGCGCGACGTCGGAGTGGTCGAGATGGCCGTCCCGGAGGAGCACGGTGGCTGGGGAGCGGCGCTTCTCGACCTCGTCCTGGTGGCCGAGCAGGTCGGAGCCGCGGTCGCGCCGGCGCCCGTCGTCGAGACGCAGGCCGCAGCCTCGCTGCTCGCTGTTCTGGCCGGCGCAGTCGACGCCAGCGACGTCGACACCGACGCGGCGCGTACCGCGCTGACGACCGCCCTGCGCGGGGAGCGACTGGTGACGCTGGCCGTGCGCCCGGCGCACGGCGGCACGGCGTCACTCGTGCCGGCGGCGGCGGTCGCCGACGACACCATCGTCCTCGACGGCGAGCGGCTGCTGCTCGTGCCGCTGCGCGACGGGACGCGCCGCGCCGTCGCCAACCTCGCCTCCGCCCCGCTCGCGGACGTCACCCTGGACGCCGATGCGGTCGAGCTCGCGCGCGGCCCGGCGGCGGTTGCCGCCTTCGAGGCCGCGCTCGACGACTGGCTGGTGCTGACCGCCGGCGGGCTCGTCGGGGTGGCCGCGGCGGCGCACCGGGCCACCTGCGAGTACGCGCGGGAGCGGCGGGCGTGGGACATGCCGATCGGTGCCAACCAGGCGGTGGCGCATCCGTTGGCGAACGGCGCGACGGCCCTGGACGGCGCCCGGTTGCTGGCGGTCAGGGCGGCCGCGGAGCCGGGGCGGGGATCGCCTCGCGCCCGCGAGCTGGCCGCGATGGCCTTCGCCTTCGCGGCGGAGACCGCCCGGCAGGTGACCTACGACGCCGTCCACTTTCACGGTGGCTACGGCTTCATGTTCGAGTACGACCTCCAGCTGTACTACCGGCGGGCGAGGGGCTGGGCGCGTGTGTGGGGCGAGCCGCGGGACGCCTATCGGCGGGCGGCCCGGGCCCGGTACGGCGGCGACACGGAGGTCTGAGCGCGTGGATTTCGAACTGGACGAATCCGTGTCGGCGTTCCGTACCGAGGTACGGGAGTTCCTCGCGCGGGAGCTGACGCCCGAACTCGACGAGCGGGTGTACCGCAGCGGMGTGTCACACGACGCGACCTTCGCCCGGCGGCTGGCCGAGCGCGGCTGGGTCGGCCCGGGCTGGGAGCGTGACGACGGCCACCGGCGGCTGAACCCCTACGAGGTTCACGTCCTCGAGGAGGAGCTGACGAGGGCGGAGGCACCGATCTACGCCGTCGCCACCACGGAGATGGTCGCCAACGTCATCCGGGTGGTCGGCTCGGCGGAGCTCAGGGCCGAGATCCTCCCGCGGTTCCTGCGCGGTGAGCTCACCATCGCGCTGGGCATGACCGAACCCGAGGCGGGCTCCGACGTCGCCGGTGTGCGTACCCGGGCCCGCCGCGACGGCGACCGCTGGATCGTGGACGGCCAGAAGATGTTCACGACCAACGGCCACGTCACCGACTACATCTTCCTGCTCACCCGCACCCGTCCCGACGGCCCGAGGCACGCCGGCCTCACCTTGTTCCTGGTGCGGCTCGACCAGCCCGGCATCGATGTACAGGCCGTGTACACCCTCTCCGGGGAGCGGACGAACATCGTGTTCCTCAGCGGGGTGGCGGTCGAGGACCGCTGGCGTATCGGCCAGGTCGACGGCGGGTGGCGGGCGCTGATGCTCGCGCTCCAGGACGAGCACTCCGCCGCGTTCAGCCCGCACCTGGACCGCCTGCTCGGGGCGGTGGAGGAGTGGGCACGCGCCAGCGGGCGGCTGGATGAGCGCCACCGGGCAGGTCCCGGTGGCCGAGGGCCCCATGTCGAAGCTGTTCAGCACCGAATCCCTGGTTGACGCCGCCGAGGACCTGACCGAGCTGGTCGGGCCGGACGCCCTGCGTAGCCGGCTCGACCCCACGGCGCTCGCCGACGGCCGCATCGAGCACGCCCTGCGGTTCTCGCTCGGCACGGCGATCTACGCGGGCACCAGCGAGATCCAGCGCAACATCATCGCTGCGCAGGCCTGCCGCCTGCCCCGGAGCCGGCACCCGTCCGGCTGACAGACGCCGCGCCCACGAGGTGTCGATCTCGGCGACGGCAGTGGCCGGGCGGCGGGGGAGACCACGGTCACGGTCATGCGTTCAGCGAGTCCGGCCTGCCGATCCTGATGCTGCTGGACAAGATGAAGGGCCGCTGGGCCGGTAACCAGCCGCTGCGTGCGGACGAATATCAGTACTGATGTTGCATCAGGTCGATGACTGATTTGGCGCCCTGGGCAAGCAGCACCTTTCCCACCGTCGTCATGTGTTCTTTCCAGTGTTCTTCCGCGCCGGCGGCGTCGCCCGCCTCGATTAGGGCTGCCAGTCGGGCCTGGGAACGCAGCCCACGTAGCCGGGTGTCCGTGGTGTCTTTTCCGTCCTCGGGTTGGCTGACCGCGGCGACGGCTCGGCCGACAATTTCGTTGAGCATTTCCGCGACAATGCCCAGGGTCTGGTTTCCGGCCAGTTCGACGAGTCGGGCGTGAAAACGCGAGTTGGCGTCCCCGAACGCCTCGGGGTCGTCGATCACCTCGAGCTGCTCGGCGGTGAGCCGCCGTAGTTCGTTGGCCGCCGCGAGACGACCCCGGGACGTGGCGACAAGCCGTGCGGCGACCGGTTCGAGCAGGCTACGGGCAGCGTGGACGTCCGCGAGCGGCACGTTGCGGGCCTGGAGCACGAGGGCCGCGGTGCGCGCCGTCATCCGCTGGTCGGGCCGATGGGCGACGATTCCGCCGAGGACACCGCGTTTGACCGAGATCAGCCCCTCGGTCTCGAGTATGCGCAGTGCTTCGCGCAGGGATGGGCGGGAGACCCCGAAGCGTTCCACCAGGTCCGGCTCGTGGCCGAGCGATTCTCCCTCCGAAAGATCGCCCTGGACGATGAGCTGTCKAAGCTCGTCGGCAATGCGCTGGGRCTTTTCGCGCAGCGTCGCCCGGTCGCGATTCCGTGTTTTTCTCGGCTCGGCCACCATGATCGACCTTCTCTCCCTCGGCCGCTTCCGGTAGCCGACATGGACCTGATGTGCAGGGTGGTGCACCCGCTGTTATGCCTCGACGGCCCGCTATGGCTCGACACCGCTCGGTGGACCAGTTTTTGCGGTTGACCCAGCTTACCGGGGCCAGACGATACGGAGTTGACAGCCGGGTGCGACCCGGCCCGAGGCCGTAAGCACGGATCTCGGGACCCCGTTGAGACCGGCCGCTACCTGGACACCAACGGTGTGGACGTCGACGGTCATGCGCGGCGTTCCGCCGGGCCGACGCCGAGGACGGCGCTGTACAGGGCGTCGAGGTCGGTCAGGTCGGCCAGGACGGCGTCGGCGCCGACGGCGGCCAGACCGGCGGCGGTGGTGGCGCCGGTGGTGACGCCGACGGCCCGGACGCCGGCGTCGCGGGCGCCCTTCACGTCGTGCGGGGTGTCGCCGATGACGACGGTGCGGGCCGGCTCGAAGGTGAGGTCGTAGGCGGCCTCGGCCCGTTTGACCGCCTGCCGGACAAGCACGGCCCGGTCGCCGTCGTCATCCCCGTAGCCGCCGATGGTGAGGTCGAGGTGCTCCGTCAGGCCGAGGGCGCGGAGCTTCGCCGCCGCTACGGAACGGAGGTTGCCGGTCACCACTGACTGCACGACGGTCCCGCTCGGCAGGCCCACGTGGTCGGCGAGGCTCGCGACGGCCGCCCGAGCGCCGGGCATCGGCTCGCCGATCTGTCGCATGCGYGCCTTGAGCCGCTCCGCGGCCAGCCCCATCGCCGTGTAGAGGGCGCTGAGAACCGCCTCGTCCACGGCGACGCCGTTGAGCCGCAGAGTGTCGCGGAGGATCGCGCGCTCGGTGCGGCCGGTCGTGTCCGCCCGTTCGCCGAGCGGACGGCCGACAACAGCCTCGAAGGCGGCGGCGTGGATCTCCCGGCCGAGCGGGCCGACGGTGAGCAGAGTCCGGTCGATGTCCCACAGGACGAGCGACGGCGTGGCCACCCGGCGATGATTCCACGGCGGCATCATCCGGTGCGCCGATACCCAGGGACGTTCGGCCACCGCAAGGGACGTTCGGCCACTCGGTGGTCGCTGGGATGCCCGGTGAGCTTCGTGGCAGGGTGGCGTCATGGGGACGTCAGGCGGGGGCGGGGGCCACGAACGCCCGCTGCCGTCGGGCAACCGGGCCTCGCCCGTGGCTCTCGCGGCTACCCCGGCCACGTCGATGTCGGCACCGTGGCCATCGGTTCCGTTCGCGACCGGCCGTCCCGGGTACCGCGACGACCTGGCCGGCGCGGCGTCATCCCGGGCCAGCGCGGCGTTGGAGCGGTCGACCGTCCGGGCGCTCGCGGCGCTGCGGTCGGCCGGCCTCGTCCTGACACCGGTCTACCTCGCGGTGTGGAACTCCTGGTACGCGCACGAGGCCGCCGCGGTGGCGGTCGTCGTGGCGGCCTCCGCGTGGGGTGTCCTCTTCGTGGTCGTCAGCCTGCGCCACGGTGTGGGCGTGCCGCTCGCTGCCGGCACCGTCGTGGCTGCGGCCGCCCCCGCGGCGCTGAGCTCGGTCTGCCTGCCGCCGGCGTCCGCCGGTGACACCGGGAGCTGGGTGATGCTCGCCGTCTTCCACGCCGGGCTGACGGCGGCGTGGGCGCTGCCGCCGCGCGCGTTCGCCGCCGCCGAGACCGTTCTGGTGGTGTCGGTCGTCGTCGGCGGACATGACGGGCGGCCCCAGGTGTTCACCGCGGTCACCTTCACCCTGGTCGTGCCCGTCCTGTTCGCGCTCGCCGTGTGCCGCCTGCGCGAGTCGACCAGACGGGCGGACGACCGCCTCACCTCGGCGATGCTCGGCCACCGGGCGAGGGTGCTCGTGCTCGCGCTCGACCGTGACCGGCGGGAGCGCCAACGGCTGCTGCACGACACTGTCCTCAACATCCTGACGGGCATCGCCTGGGGCGGGGGGGACGATCTCGCGCTGGCGCGGCGCCGGTGCGCGGCCGGCGCCGCGGCGGTGCGCCACCTGCTCGCCCACGATCACGGCCCACCGGCCATCGGCCTGGACGCCGCTCTCGCCGCGGTGGTGAGCAGCGCCCGGGAACGCGGCCTGACCGTGCACCTGACCGGAACGGCGCCGCTCGAGGACGGGCAGCCGGCCGACGGGCAGCCGGCCGACGGGCAGCCGGCCGACGGGCATCCCGCTGACGGGTATCCCGCTGCCGGTGAGGAGGCCGGCGGGCCGTCGGCGGCGGTCGTGGCCGCGCTGGCCGGCGCCACCGGTGAGGCGTTGGCCAACGTCGAGCGGCACGCGGGGACGGGCGAGGCGTGGGTGTGCCTGGAGCGGTCGCCACGGCGGCTGACGATCCGGGTGAGCGACCGGGGCGCCGGCTTCCAGCCGGGCAGATTCGCTCCCGACCGGCTCGGGGTGCGTCAGTCCGTCCTCGCGCGGGTCCGGGACGCCGGCGGCCTGGCGACGATCGACTCCGCGCCCGGGCGCGGCACCACCGTGACGCTGACCTGGCCGGACCACGGCGCGAACGCGGACCCGCGCCCGGCCGCCGGCGGCCCGGCCGCCGGCAGCAGCGCCGGCAGCGCCTCTGGTAGCCGGGCCGGTGCGGAGACCACGCGTGAGACGACCGCGGCGGACCTTCGGCACGACTACGCCGCCGGCCTGCGCGTGGTGATCGCCGCCCTCGCCATCGCCTGGCAGGTCCTGATGCTGCTGCCGCTGCTCGTCACGCTGGGACGGGTCCACTCCGCGGCCACGGCTGTCGGTGTCTGGCTGGTGCTCGCGGCCGCGACGGTCACCGTCGCGTCGGTGGTCCGCCGCCGTCCGCTGTCGGGGCCGGAGGCGGCCGGTATGACGGCGCTGGCCATCGGGGCGGTGCTGGCCAGCGCCAACGTCGACGACGGCGACCTGCTGCGGGTGGTGAACTGGCCGCTGATCGCGGTGGGGTTGCTGGTCGCGTTCGTGACGGCGTCCCGGCGGGCGGTGGAGTCGCTCGCGGCGATGGCCGTCGTCGTGGCCGCCGTGGTCGCGACCGTCGTCGTCCGCGGCGTGACGGATCCGCTCACCGTCTCGCGGCTGCTCTCGCTCGCGTACGGAATCACCGGGCTTCAGCTGATCGTGGCCATGATGGGACCGTTGCTGCGGCGGACCGCCGACACCACCGCGCGGGCCGCCCGCGCCGAGGCGGAGACGGCCGCCGGCCGGGACTCCGACGTGATGATCCGCCGGGAGCGGGTGCGGTGGCTGGGCACCATCCGCGACGACGTGTTGCCGACCCTCGACGCGCTCGCCGACGGGACAGCCGACCCGCGGGACCGCCGGTGGCGTCGGCAGTGTGCCCGGCAGGCGGGGGCGATCCGCCGCATGCTCGTCCAGGGTGGTGCGGGCTCCACCCCGGCCACGCTCGCCGCCGACATCGAGGCGGTCGTCGCCGCCGCGGAGGGCCGTGGGATGACCGTCGAGGTGCAGGTCGCGGGGGAGCCGGCGAACATTCCGCTGGAGCTGCGGGCCGGGCTGGTCGACCTGCTCGACCGCACGCTCGCGGTGCTGCCGGAGAACCGGGCGCTGCTCACGCTGTGGAGTGACGCCGAGGGCGGCAGCGTCTTCGTCTCGGCAGCCTGGCCGGGCCAGACGGAGCCCCCCGCGCTGACCGGAGCCGTCCAGGCGATCGTCGATGTCGACGACGGGCGGCTCACGGTCGAGCTGCGCTGGGATACCCGTGGTCCCGAGGGTGCAGGCCGGCGGCCTGCCGACGCCGAGTGACATCGGCAGGCCGGTCATCCCGGTTGAGGCTGTGACAGCGGGCTGGCCGTCGTCTCAGTCCTCGATCGGCGTCACTCCGACCGCCTCGTACGTGGTGGGCTGGCCCTTCTTGTCCAGGGTCGTGATGAGACCGCCTCGGGAGCATTCCGCCGGGAGGGTCGGATAGGCCTTGCCGTTGCAGCGGAACCGCAGTCCGGTCGCGCCCGGCAGGTCCTTCTCCGGCATTGCCTTGATCTTGGCCGTGACGGTGGCCGGGGTGAGGTCGCCCGTGATCCCCTCGAGGGCGGAGTGGAGGGCGGAGACCGTGAGGTACATGCCGGCCGCGCCGGCCTCGGTCGTGTCGATGTCCTTGCCGTAGGTCTTCATCACGGCTTCGAAGAGGCGGACGGCTGGGTCGTCCGAGCCGAGCGGGGCGGTCGCCGTGACCGTCATGCCCTCCAGGAAGTCGCCGGGCACGGCTTCGCGGGTCGCGTCGGTGATGCAGTGCGCGATGGCCGCGAGCGGCCCGTCGTACCCGACCGCGCGCAGTCCGTTGAAGGCGCTGATGCAGAAGGCGTCGCTGCCCACCACCTGCACGATCCCGGGGTCGCCGCTGATGATGCTCTGCATCTGCGGCGTCATGTCGGCGGTGCCCGGCGGGACCAGGATGACGTCGAGCGCGATGCCCTGCTGCTCGAACTGAGGCCTGGTGAGCTGGTAGAGACCGGTGGTGACGGGCAGGTCGATCGCGATGACCGTCACCTTCTTGGCGCCCTCGTCCTTGGCCACCGTGATCGGCATGGTGACCAGGGGAAAGAACTGGTCACTGAGGGCGAAGGTCGAATCGCCGTCAGCCAACGACTTGGCGCCGTTGGCGGTATAGGACATCGACGGTACGTGCGCGGCGTGCAGGGGCTCCCAGATCTGCTCCCCGGCCCCGGAGGAGCCCATGACGACGGCGGTGACGTCCTCTTCGATCATCCGGTTCGCGCAGTCGGTGGCCTTGCCCGGGTCGGCCAGCGCCTCGCACTGCACGAGTTCGATGGGCCGGCCCGCGATTCCGGAGCCGTGCTCGTTGAGGTACTTGACGGTGGCCTCGGAGACCTTGAACTCGTAGGAGAGGTCCGCGGCGGGGCCCTGCCCGTCCGAGATGATCCCGATCTTCACCGGGTCGCCCTTTGCCTGGGCCACCGGGCCCAGGATCTCGGCGGTGGTCCCGGTGTCGCCCGCCGTCCCGCTGTCGTCACTGTCACCACAGCCGGCGAGGAACAGGCTCCCGGCCAGGGCGCCTAACGCCCCTAACGCGGCTAAGCGCACGCCCACCGGCTGTCCCGGTTGCCGCCTGCGCGTCAACCTATCGAGCAGGATCCCCGACTTCTGCATGTTGATGTCCCTCGTCTCGCGTTGGGTGTGCTGTACCGCCGCCGGCCGGGACGGTGTGGTTCGTGGCGAGACCACAGGTCCCCGGGTCACCCGCCGCCGGCACGGTCGAGTTCCCGGCCAGCCGATCCCGTCGAATCGGACCGCCGGTCCGGTATGCAGGGAGCCACCGTACGGACCGCCGGTCCGCCTCACAAGCGGAATCCGAAGAAAGACGCAGGTGACGATGGTCTGAACGGGCGAGCCGAGGCGGACAGATCGCTGCCGGTGGCCGTTCGGCGATCAGCACGGCGACGGCGGCTGCCCGGATACTGGGCGCGGGTGATGCGCCCGTGGACGAGTCCGCCGGGTAGCGGTCGCGTTATCGGAGTCGGGCCGGCTTCCGGTCTGGTTCCGAGCGGGGTGCGCGCCATTGTCCGGCGGTGGGGCCGGGAAACAGCGCGCGCAGGGCGGAGCCCGATAGCGAACGGCTCCGGCATCGGCGTCGGCCGACGCACCCTGGAACAGCACAGGAACCGGTACGGGTTCCTGGGAGGGTCTTTCCGGAGAGATGCTTCCGTTTACCCGATGCTGATCGGGTAGGTCATACCTCTGGCATTCCCGCGGCCCGGGTCAGGTCGTCACGCCGTCGATCTTCAGCTGGATCATCTCGTCGTCCGACCAGCCCAGCTCCCACAGGATTTCGTCGGTGTGCTCGGCGAAGCGTGACGCGCGGCCGAGTTCCGCGGGCGTCTCGTCGAACTGGACGGGGTTCACGACGAGCTCACGAGATCACCGCTGGGGTGTCGTGGGTGGTGCCGAGGTAGGCATCGGCGACGGCCCGGCTGGCGCGGATCTCGGCCGGGGTGCCTTCGGCGATGACCGTTCCGAAGTCGAGCACGTAGATGTAGTCGCAGACGCCGAGCACGAGGGCGATGTCGTGGTCGACGAGCAGCAGCCCGACGCCGGACCGGCCGATCGCCTGGATGCGCCTGCCGAGCCACGCGGTCTCGGTGGAGTCGAGTCCCGCGGCCGGTTCGTCGAGCAGGAGGATCCGGGGGCCGGTGGCACAGGCACGGGCGATCGAGACCAACTGGCGTTCACCCTGGCTGAGCTCACCGGCGGGCCGGTCGGCCCGGTCACCGATGCCGACGAGGTCGAGCGCGGCGTGCAGGGCACGGTGCAGCCCCTCGCCGCGGGTGCCGAACAAGGCGGCGCCGACGTTCTCCTCGACGGTTAGGTCGTCGTAGAGCTCGAGGGACTGGAAGGTCCGGGCCAGGCCGCGCCGCACGAGCTGGTGCGGCGCCAGCTGGTCGATGCGCTGCCCGCCGAACCGCACCTCGCCCTGAGCTCGGGTGAAGCCGGTGACCGCGTCGATCACGCTGGTCTTGCCCGCGCCGTTCGGGCCGATCAGGCCGACGATCCGCCCGGCTGGCACCCCCAGCGAGACGTCCGAGACCGCGACCGTGCCGCCGTAGCGCACGGTGAGCCCGGTGACGTCGAGACCCGGCGCCCCTTCCGCCGCCGCGTCCACAGCGGTGCCGGCGTCCACAGCGGTGCCGGCTTCCGGGACAGCTGCCGTCTCCGAGGTCGCGTCCGCCATTGCGACCGCCGCCGGCTTCCCCCCGGTCGGAGCGTGCTGCGCCGCCATGTCCTGTACTGCCACGTCCCCCGCTGCCACGCTCTGTGCCGGCGCGGACGGTGCCGGCTTTCCGCCGCTCCGGCTCCGTCCGCCGCGAAGGCGGGCCAGGCGGTCGGCGAGGTGGTGGCCGGCGCTGGCCGCCCCCTCGGGGTGGACGAGGACGACGGCGACCACCCCGAGCCCGGAGAGGACGGGGAACCAGTCCCCGAGGTCGACCCACCGGTCCAGGGCGATGAAGATGATGCCGGTCCCGGCCGTCACACCGGCGAGAATGCCGCCGTACACCGAGGTCACTCCGGCGAGGTACGCCGTCGACAGCAGAGTCAGGCCACTGATCGCGGTGAACGATTCGTAGGTGACCGTGCTCTGCCGGTAGGCGAGCAGGCTGCCGCCGAGACCGGCGATGAAGGACGCCAGCGCGAAGCTCACGACCTTGATGAGCACGACGTTCACGCCGATGCCGGCCGCGGACCGCTCGTTGGCGCGGACGGCGAGCATGGCCGACCCCAGCGCGCTTCTCCGCAGGCGGGCGACGCCCCACGCGGTGGCGACGAGCACGGCCAGGCAGAGCAGACCGAACTGGATGCGGGGGAACGCGTGACCGGTGCCGATGCTCAGGTCGAGGCCGAACAGCGAGGGCTGGGTCACCAGGGCGCCGCTGGCGCTGACGATGTCGGTGTTGCGGAACCAGACGGCCTCGATGGCGTGGGCGAGGGCGAGGGTGACGACCCCGAGGGTCAGGCCGCGCAGCCGCAGGGCGGGCAGCCCGACGAGCACACCGAGGACGGTGGCGACCAGGGCGGCCAGCAGCGGCGCGAACGGGAACGGCACATGCCAGCTCCGGGTGAGGCCGGACAGGGTGAAGGCGGCGCTGCCGGCGAGGGCGAGCTGGGCCAGCGACACCTGGCCGGCGTAGCCGGTGACGACGACGAGGGACAGGCCGATGACGGCCGCGATGAACGTGCCGATGACGGCGCTGCGCCAGGTTCCGTCGGTGGCGAGCAGCGCGATGACGCCGATCAGGGTGCCGATGACGGTCGGCAGGAGCAGCGAACGTGGCCGGGGCGCCCGGCCGAGGGGCTGGCGGACGAGAGTGCCACGCACGGGCAGGCCCCGTCCGGTGGCCAGCAGCGCCACCAGGATCACCACCAGCGGCACCAGCTCCGCCGACCCGCTCTGCGGCAGCCAGGAGTGGTCCGCGGCCAGCGCGATCGCCTCCGCCTGGAGCATGCCGATGGCAAGCCCGGCGGCGGCGGCCGGAAGCAGATGCTGGAAGCCACCGACGACCGTGGCGGCCAGCGCCGGAACGACGAACAGGGTGTAGGTGGCCGGCGCGAGCGGGGTCAACGGGGCGATGAGGATCCCGGCCGCGCCGGCGACCGCGCTGCTGATCATCCAGTTGAGCAGGGCCACCCGGTCGGGGTTCACGCCGCTCACGTACGCGCCGGTCTGCGACTCGGCGGTCGCCCGGGTGAGCAGCCCGAAGCGGGTGAAGCGGTAGACGGCGGTCAGCGCGAGGGTCAGCACCAGCACTGACAACGCGAGGTAGAAGCGGTCGGAGAGCACGGTCAACGAGCCGAGCCGCCAGCGCTCTCCCGGGAAGATCGTCTTGACGCTCACCGGCGCCACGCCGACCCGGATCACCAACAGCGACTGGATCACGAGGAGAACACCCAGGGAGGCGACCGCTCTGGCCAGCGGCGGTGCCTCGCGCAGCTGTCGGAACACCAGCAGGTAGAGCAGCGCGCCGAGCAGCGCGCCGATCGCGAGGGCGATCGGCGCCGCCGCGGCGAAGCCCAGCGGCCTGCCGAGGCCGACCGACGTCGGCAGGCCGGGCACGAGCACGAGCAGCTCGCCGTCCCGTAGCCAGGCGTACGTGTAGGCGACGTAGGAAGCGATCGCTCCGGTCGCGAAGTTGATGACACCCGAGCTGCGGTAGGTCAGCACGAGTGCCACGGCCAACGCCGCGAACACCCCTCCGTTGCCGAGCCCGAGGAGGAGCGAGGCGACATGATCCATGACGATCTCCCGACGTCGTCCCGGTCGAGGGCTGTGACAGCGAGCTGGCCGTCGTCTCAGTCCTCGATCGGCGTCACTCCGACCGCCTCGTACGTGGTGGGCCGGCCTTTCTCGTCCAGGATCGTCAGGAGACCGCCTCGGGAGCATTCCGCCGGGGAGGCCGGATACGCCTTGCCGTTGCACCGGAACCGCAGTCCGGTCGCGCCCGGCAGGTCCTTCTCCGGCATTGCCTTGATCTTGGCCGTGACGGTGGCCGGGGTGAGGTCGCCCGTGATCCCCTCGAGCGCGGAGTGGAAGGCGGAGACCGTGAGGTACATGGCCGCGGCGCCGGCCTCGGTGACGTCGATGTCCTTGCCGTAGGTCTCCACCACGGCGTTGAAGAGGCGGATCGCCGGGTCGTCCGAGCCGATCGGGGCGGTCGCGGTGATCGTCATGCCTTCCAGGAAGTCGCCGGGTACGGCTTCCCGGGTCGCGTCGCTGACGCAGTGCGCGATGGCCGTGCGCGGCCCGTCGTACCCGACCGCGCGCAGTCCGTTGAAGGCGCTGATGCAGAAGGCGTCGCTGCCGACCACGTGCACGATCCCGGGGTCGCCGCTGATGATGCTCTGCATCTGCGGCGTCATGTCGGCGGTGCCCGGCGGGATCAGGATGACGTCGAGCGCGAGGCCCTGCTGCTCGAGCTGAGGCCTGATGATCTGGAAGAGGCCTTTGGTGATGGGCAGGTCGATCGCGATGGCCGTCACCTTCTTGGCGCCCTCGTCCTTGGCGACCTTGACCGGCAGGGTGACCAGGGGGAAGAACTGGTCGGCCAGGACGAAGGTCGACTCGCGGTCGCCCAGCGACCCGGCGCCGTTGGCGGTGTAGAACATCACCGGGACGTGCGCGGCGTGCAGCGGCTCCCAGATCTGCTCCCCGGCCCCGGCCGAGCCGACGACGACGGCGGCGACGTTCTCCTCGACCATCCGGTTCGCGCAGTCGGTGGCCTTGGCCGGGTCGGCCAGCGCCTCGCACTCCACCAGCTCGATGGGCCGGCCCGCGATTCCGGAGCGGTGTTCGTTGAGGTATTTGACGGTCGCCTCGGAGACCTTGAACTCGTAGGAGAGGTCCGCGGCGGGGCCCTTGCCGTCCGAGATGATTCCGATCTTCACCGGGTCACCTTTTGCCTGCGCCACCGGGCCCAGAACTTCGGCGGCGGTCCCGGTGTCGCCCGCCGTCCCGCTGCTCCCGTTGTCGTCGCTGTCGCCGCAACCGGCGAGGAACAGGCTCGCGGCCAGAGCGCCTAAAGCTCCTAACGCGGCTAAGCGCACGCCCACCGGCTGTCGCGGTTGCCGTCCGCATGCCGACCTGCCGAGCAGGATCCCCGAATTCCGCATGTTGATGTCCCTCGTCTCGCGATAGGTGATCTGTACTTCCGTCGGCCGGGACGGTGTGGTTCGTGGCGAGATCGCAGGCCGCCGGGCCGCACCCGCCTGGCGGTGCGGCCGGGTCCCCGGCCGGTCGATCTGTCGAATCGGACCTCCGGTCCGATATGAACGGCCACGGTACGGACCGCCTGTCCGTTTCACAAGCGGAATCTGGAGAAATATGCAGGTGGCGATGCTCCGAGTTGACGGGCTGAGGCGAGTGGACCGCTGCCGCCACACATTCGGTGATGCGCGCGGCGGCACACCGGAATCAGGTTCTGGGCACACGGGCACGCCGGCCCGCGGCCCAGGCGGAAGTCAACCACCGATGAGTCCGCCGAGTCGTGGTGCGATTCGGGGATGGGTTTGTTCCGGTCTGATCCGGGTGTTCTGGATGCGATCCCGTTGTCTGGCAGCGGGGTCAGGACACAGCGCACGGCGGGCAGGGCCCGGCGGGGAGCGACATCGACGTCGGCGTCTGCCGGCACATTCTGAAACGGCCCGGGAACCGGTGTGGATTGCGGTGAGCCTCTCCGTGGAGAGTTTTCGGTGTCGGATGGGTGACGGCAGTGCTTCCGATCATGTGATCGGTGCTTACGGTGCGGTGCGTGGCGGGTTTCTCGGCGGCAGGCGGCGAGTAGTGGGCGAATGCGCGGAGTTCGCCGACCGGGCGCAGGCCGGGGGCCTGGTGCTGATCGGGTGGGTGATACCTCGGACTTTCCCGCGGCCCGGGTCAGGTTGCCACGCCGTCGATCTTCAGCTGGATCATCTCCTCCTCCGACCAACCCAGCTCCTGCAGGATCTCGTCGGTGTGCTCGGCGAAGCGCGGCGCGCGGCCGAGGTCTGCGGGTGTCTCGTCGAACTGGACGGGGTTCGCGACGAGTTCACGGTTCCTGCCCTCGGCGTCGACGAGGGTTCCTATGTTGCCGTTGGCGCGCAGCGAAACGTCCTGGCCGACGCCCCAGGCGTCCTGGACCACGGCCCACTGGCCCTTCATCCCCTCGACGGTTTTGAGCCATTCGGAGTAGGTCAGGGAGGCGATGATCTCGGCCACCAGATCGGCGGCCTCCGCGGCGTTCGCCATGATCTTCTCGGTCGAGTTGAACCGTTCGTCCTCGGCGAGCTCCGGGCGCCCGACGACCGTGCAGAACTCCGGCCAGTACACCCCCGGCTGGAGCATCGACAGCTGAAGCCACCGGTCGTCCGCGGTCCGGAAGGCGCCGATCAGCGGGTTCGTCGGCGCGCCGTGCCGGGGCTCCTCGACGTCCGGCAGCGGTCCGCCGGCCAGCAGGGCCAGGTTCACCGAGAACTGGGTGGTCCATGCTCCGACGCCGAGCAGGGACACGTCCACCACCGAGGGCTCACCGGTCGCCGCGCGCCGGTAGAGGGCCGCGGCGATGCCGCCGGCGATCGTCAGCCCGCCCATCGAATCGCCGTAGGCGCCGGCTGGCATCTTCGTCATCCGCTCGGCTCCGGGTGGGGTGACGCCCGACGCGCTGCCGCCCCGGGCCCAGAACGCGGTGCCGTCGTACCCGCCCTTGTCACGCTCCGGGCCACGCTGGCCGAAACCGCTGCCCCGCACATAGATGATGTTGGGATTGATTGCCCTGATGTCCTCGAGGTCGATCTTCAGTCGGGACCGTGACCTGGGCAGGAAGTTCGTCACGAACACGTCGGCCCGCGCGACGAGCTTCTCCAGAACGACGCGCGCGCCGGGCTTTTCGAGCGCGAGCCCGATGCTGCGTTTGCCGCGGTTGGGGGCCTCCATGATGGGAAAGAACGCGTTTCCGTTGCTGGAGACATCGAGACCCAGCAGCCGGATCAGCCCGCGTTGGGCGTCGCCGTACTCGGCGTGTTCGACCTTGATCACGTCCGCGCCCCAGTCGGCCAGAACCGCTCCGGAGGCGGGGACGAAAGTGTATTGGGCGACCTCCAGCACTCGGACGCCCTCCATCGGTCGAGCCATCTGCGCCGCCTCCCGTCGCGCCACGTCGGTACCGATATATCCCACCGGCCCCTACGGCCTGTCAACCGCGTCTTTGTATTTAGTCGCCGCGCAGGCCCTCATCCGTCCGGACGCTCCATTACTTGTCGCAAAGCAGATTCAGGCCAGCCCGGGCCTGTTTGTTGCTCCGAAAGTGGTCCGTACGCGGAGCTTGTCGGGTGGCGGTGGGCTCCGCCGTTCCAGGCCCCGTTCACCCGCTCGAAGTCCGGCCGGCCGCCAACTGCGAGCGGGGCCGGAGACCCTCGTGCTGCGCGCTCGCCCGACGCCGGTGAGCTCGCGCGCGGTCCTCGGTGAAATCGTCGGAAAGTGCTCCTGACCTGCTGGAACGATTCTGGCTGCGCGGCCAGGGTGAGGTTGCCTGCGGCCTGGTCAACCTTCCATCCGGTCAGCTCCTGTCCGCGGGATCCGCGCCGGGTGTCGAGATGGGAGTAGACACATCGAGATAAGGCTTCTAATCTTGTCAATGTTAGCGTCCGAAGATCGTTTATAATCTGGTCGGCGGCTGCGGCCATCCAGGGGGCGGCCCTCGGCGAGTCGGCAGGCGGTGTCGGAAAGGGCGACTCCGTCTCCGGTCGCAGTGGTGGGCGAGTTCCGGATCGCGCAGAACTGACGGGCGCCGGCGCGGTGTTTGCTGGCGGCTGCGTATTTTCCGTCGGAGTTCGACAAAGAGCAGGCAGCATTCTGGTTCCGTAAGGTGCCGTGCGTCGTGGCTGCGTGCCGGTGAACCACGGCAGGACGCCGGGGTGATTTCCTCGGAACCGTGCCGCCGGTGACAGCTCAGCACGGTGAACTTCCCGGTCCGGGCGTAGTGCACCCGGCCCAATCCTCCCTTGACCCGGATTCCGGTTTCGTGACCGACGACTCGGAGCAGTCGGACGGTCGCCGGCTCCCGCGCGCCGCCGGTGGGTCCTGACCCGGACCCGAACCTGACGATCCGCGAGCCCTGTCCACTTACCTGATCTGTCTGTGTTGCGACGGCGAGAACGGAGGAAAGCCGTGCCCGACGACACCGAGGTCCACCGGTTCCCTTTCGGTCCATCGGCCGGCCTCGAAGTCCATCCCCTGTGGGCGAAGATCCGCCGGGAGGAGCCGGTCGCCCGGGAGGACGTCCCACGGACCACCCCGCGGCCGGCGCAGCCGTCCGCGCTGCTGAGCATGGACCCGCCGGAGCACACCCGGTTACGCCTGCTGATCTCCAGAGCCTTCACCGGCCGTCGCGTCGAGCAGTTACGCCCTCGTGCCCAGGAGATCGTCGAGGCACACCTGGAGCAGATCGAGCGATCGGGGCCGCCCGCCGATCTCGTTCGGGGCTTCGCCCTGCCGCTGCCGGTCACGCTGATCTGCGAGATGCTCGGCGTGCCGCCGGAAGATCAGCACCGGTTCCGTGAGTTCGCCGACTTCATGCTGTCGACGACCGCCTACACCGAGGAACAGGTCGTCGACGCCCGGGCGAGGCTCGCGGGCTACCTCGCCGAGCTGGTGGCCCTCCGCCGGGCGCACCCGACGGACGACCTGCTGGGTGCTCTGGTCGCCGCGCGGGACGACGAGGATCGGCTCAGCGAGGAGGAGCTGATCGACATCGGCATCACCCTGCTGATCGCCGGTCACGAGACCACCGCGAGTGAGCTGTCCAACTTCATCTACGTGCTGCTCACCGAGCCCGGGCACTGGGAGGCGCTGCGTGCGCGGCCCGAGCTGATACCCGGCGCGGTGGAGGAGCTGCTGCGACACGTCCAGCTGTCCACCGGCGGCAACAACCCCCGGGTGGCCACCGAGGACGTCCGGCTGGGCGACGTCACGGTGTCGGCCGGCGAGGCCGTGATCGTGTTCGCGCAGTCCGCGAACCGCGACGAGGCCGTCTTCGATCACCCGGACGAACTGGACTTCACTCGTCACCCCAACCATCACCTGGCCTTCGGGTACGGCACGCACTACTGCCTCGGAGCCCAGCTGGGCCGGATGGAGCTGCAGGTCGCGTTGGCCGCGTTGCTGCGCCGGTTCCCCTCGCTGCGGCTGGGCGTGCCGGTCGAGGAACTGCCATGGAAGTCCGGCCTGCTCGTGCGGGCCCCGGAGTCGCTCCCGGTCGAGTGGTAGGGCGGTCACGTTGACAGAGCAGCCGAACGGCACCGAACCGAACTGGAAACCGGTCGGCGACGACCTGTTCGCCGTCCTGTGTCCCCCCTGCCGGCAGCTCGGGCGCTGCCGGATGGGGATGGAAGAAGAGACGCTGGCCGCGGACGGGTCGGCCCACTACCGCCTGCGCTGCGGCCCGGAGCACGAGGGCGGCCCGGGCGTGGCGCACGGGGGCTGGATCTCGGGCGTGTTCGTCGAGATCGTGGGCCACCTCGCCGTGCAGATGGAGCAGCTCGCGGTGACGGGGGCGCTGAGCGTCACCTACCGCAAGCCGGTGCCGATCAACCGGCCGCTGACCGCGCGGGCCTGGCTCGCCGGGAAGGACGGCGGGAAATGGACCGTCGAGGGCAGCATCCACCTCGCGTCGAGCGGCACTGAGCTCGCGCACGCGACGGCGCTCCTGGTCGAACGCGAGATGAGTCATTACACGCGGGCCCGGGAGTGGCTCGGTCGCGAGGAGGCGGGCTCAGATGGCACTGCGTGACGTCGCGATCGTCGGGCTGCACGCCACCGAACAGGCGCGCCGGCTGCCGCACCGCACCGCGCTCGATCTCGCGCAGGAGGCCGTCTTCGGCGCGATCGCCGACGCCGGCCTGCGGCCCGCGGACGTCGACGGGGTCGCCGCGGACTGGCCCGGCCCCGGCGGGACGGTCGACGAGAGCGCCTCGTGGTCGCGCTCGCTGGGGCGGTCACTCAACTGGGTCGGCGAGGGGATGCTCGACACGGCCGGTGCCCGCGGCGTGATGAAGGCCGCTGCCGCGATCGCCGCGGGCCTGTGCGACGTCGCCGTCGTCGGCGGTGGGTTGTCGGGCAGGTTCGGCGGCCGCGGGCCGGTGGGCGTGGCGGTGGCGGAGGTCGAGTTCGTCGACGTCTGGGGCGCCTACTCCATTCCCCTGTTCGCCCTGGTCGCCCAGGGGTACATCCGCCGGTTCGGGACCACCCCGGAGCAGCTGGCGACCGTCGCCGCCACGATCCGGAACAACGGCTCGTCGAATCCCGAGGCGATGATGTACGGGAAGGGCCCGTACACGGTCGACGACATCCTGGCCTCGCCCCTGGTGGCGACGCCGTTCCACCTGCTCGACGTGTGCATCACCGGTGAGGGCGGCGGAGCCGTCGTGCTCACCTCGCTGGAACGGGCGCGCGATCTGCCCCACCAGCCGGTCGCCGTGCTCGGGGCCGGGATGGAGTTCGCCGGGAACCACGGCATGCCGCCGCTGGACTACCGGACGGTGGGCCGGCTGGGCGCCGCCGCGGCGCAGCGGGCGTTCGGGGCCGCGGGCGTCACAGCGCGGGACGCCGACGTGCTCGCCCTCTACGACCCCAACTCGTTCGAGCTCCTCAGGCAGCTCGAGGTGATCGGGCTGTGCGGCGAGGGGGAGGGCGGGGCGTTCGTCGACGACGGGCACATCGCCCTCGACGGCCGGTACCCGACCAACCCCGAGGGTGGCTGCCTGTCCTACTCCTGGAACGGAACCCAGCACATGACGCTGAAGGTGGCCGAGGCGGTCCGGCAGATCCGCGGCACGGCGGTCCACCAGGTGCCGGGGGCCGAGGTCGCCGTCGTGGCGAACGCCGGGTCCGGCACCCGGCACTACGAGGTCGTCGTCCTGGGGAAGGCCTGAAATGACACGATCGACACCCACGCCCTCCGAGCTCTCCGTCGAGTTCTGGTCCGCCGCAGCGAAGCATCGCCTGCTCGTCCCCTACTGCGGCGGTTGCGGGATCCGGTACTTCCCCCCCGAACGCCTGTGCCCGGGATGCGGCGAGCCCGGCTGGCACTACGTGGAGAGCACCGGGACGGGCCGGGTCGTGGCCCACACGGTCGTGCACCGGGCGCTGTCCCCGGACTTCGCGACCCCGTTCGTCCTCGCCACCGTCGAGGTCGACGGCGAGTGGACGATGCTGACCAACATCGTGGACTGTGATCCGGACCAGGTGGCCGTCGGCCTGCCGGTCCGGGTGCGGTTCCTCGACTGCGAGGGCGGCGCCCTGCCGTGCTTCGCCCCGGAGAGCAGCGCCGGGTCCCCGCCCGACCGGACGGGGCAGCGACCGTGACGGGGCTGTCGGGCGGCGGCGCCGAGCTGCCCTTGGCCGGCGTCCGGGTCGTCGACCTGTGCCGCGGCGGCGCGGAGCTCGCCTCGCGGGTGCTCGGCGACCTCGGCGCCGACGTCGTCCGGGTCGAGCCGGCCGGAACCCTCGACGCTCCTGGTCGGGCGCCCGGTACGGACGTCCGGCACGAGACGCACAACTTCAACAAGCGCGCCCTGGCGCTCGATCTCGCGGCGGCCGGCGGCCGCAAGCGGTTACTGGGCCTGCTCGCGAGGAGCGACATCGTCATCGAGGGGCTCACCGAGTCGCTCCCGGACAGTCTGGGCCTCGACGCGGGTGAGTTCCGGCGCCGGTTTCCCGCGCTCGTCGTCGTCTCCGTCACCGAGTTCGGCCGGTCCGGGCCCTACCGGGACTGGGCCGGCACCGATGCCGTGCACGCCGCGCTCGCCGGCTTCCTCTCCCGCTCGGGGTTGCCCGGCCGGCCACCGCTGCTCCCACCGGCCGCCCTGCCCACGGAGTCCTCGGCGCTGGTCGCGGCGTGGTCGGCGCTGCTCGCCCACCACAACCGGTTGGTCACCGGTGTCGGCGACGACGTGGAGGTGTCGGTCTTCGAGACCACCGTCCAGGTCATCGACCCCGGCTACGGGATGGCGGGTTCCGCGACGAGCGGCATCCCCACCTCCGACGGCCCCCGGGGCCGCCCGGCCGCCGGCCATCTCTATCCGGTGTTCCGCTGCGCGGACGGCTACGTCCGGCTGTGCATCCTCAAGCCCCGGCAGTGGCGGGCCGTGTTCGAGTGGATGGGCCGTCCCGCCCGGTTCGCGGACCCGGAGCTGGCGGACATGTCCCGGCGCTTCGCCGTCGCGGACGTCCTGCATCCCGAGATCGGTCGCCTGCTCGCCAACCGGAAACGCGACGAGGTCGCGGCCGAGCTCCAGCGGCTGGGGATTCCCGCGGCGGCGGTGCTCGACCTCACCGGGGTCCTGCGCGCGGACCACTTCGCCGCCCGCCGCACGTTCACCGGCGTCGCCACGCCGGAGGGGGAGATGCTCGTCCCGGACTGTCTGCTCGGGATCGACGGCCACCGGGCCGGCCTGCGCACACCGGCACCGCGGGCCGGTGAGTCGGCGGCTGAACCGGCGGCTGAACCGGCGGGTGAGCCGCCGGACAGCGGGGCCCCCGGTGATCGTCCGGCGGCGGTGGCGGGACCCGATGCGGCCGGCACCACCGAGCCCCCTGCGCCTCCTGCGCCTCAGGCGCCTCCCGCGTCGCGCCGGCCGCTCGACGGACTCCGGGTGCTCGATCTCGGCGTGATCGTCGTGGGTGGGGAGAGTGGGCGGCTCCTGGCCGACATGGGGGCCGAGGTGATCAAGATCGAGAGCGCGGCGTTCCCCGACGGCTCGCGGCAGTCGCTCACCGTGGAGCCGATCAGCCCCGTCTTCGCCTGGGGCAACCGCAACAAGGCGAGCCTGGGGCTGGACCTGCGCCACCCGCGTGGCCGGGCGCTGTTCCTGGCGCTCGCGCGGCAGTCCGACGTCGTGCTGTCGAACTTCAAGCCGGGGACGATGGAGAAGCTGGGGCTCGGTGTGGCCGAGCTGCACCGGGTCAACCCGCGGCTGGTGGTGGCCGATTCCAGCGCCTTCGGGGCGGACGGCCCGTGGGGCGGCTGGCTCGGCTACGGCCCCCTCGTGCGCGCCGCGACCGGTATCAGCCTGCTGTGGCGGGACGACACCTCAGACGACCCGGACGGTTTCGCCGGTGATCCGGGCGGCTTCGCCGACGCGTCGACGATCTACCCGGACCACGTCGCGGCCCGGGTCGCGGCGATCGGCGTCCTGGCTCTGCTCGTCCGGCGGCGCAGCACCGGCCGTGGCGGGACCGTGAGCGTCGCCCAGGCCGAGGTCATCCTCGGCCAGAATCCCGACCTGTACGCCGCGGCGTCGCTCGGCCGGGCCGAGGGCTCGCAGCGGCACGCGCCGCGGGGCGTGTACCCGTGCGGCGGTGACGACGAGTGGGTCGTCGTCGACGTGCGGGACTCCGCGGACTGGCACCGGCTCGCCGCGGTGATCGGTGGCCCGTCCCTCGCCGCGGACCCGCGGTTCGCGACCACGCAGGACCGCCTCGCACGCTCGGAGGAGATCGACGAGCTGATCGCGGCGTGGACCCGCCTGCGCCCGCCCCGCGTCGCGGCGTCCGAGCTCCAGGCGGCGGGCGTGCCGGCCGGGATGATGCTGCGGCTCACGGAGCTGCTGGACGACGAGCACCTCCGGGCGCGCGGGGCGTTCCGCACCGCGCGGCACCCGCTGATCCCGCGGCCGATGCCCAGCGAGAACACCCCCGCGCACTTCCGGAACATCCCGGACGTCGAGCTGCGCCCCGCGCCGATGCTCGGCGAGCACACCCGCCGGATCGCCCGCGAGCTGCTCGGCCTCGACGAGGGGGAAATCGAGCGCCTGGTCGACGAGGGTGTGCTACAGGAGACGACGCCTTCCACCCATTAGCTTTTCAGCAAACAATGGGTCGTTCTGACCAGGCGCCGCTGTTCTCGAGATGGCTGTTGAGGATGGCGGCCAGCATTGCTATCCTTGTAAAGATATACGGTCATAAACCAGACACATAACCAGTACAGAGGTGGTCCGCGCGCCTGCCATCCGACGGCAGGCGGCGGACACGTCTCGCGGACACCGATGTCCTCAGTACAGGGGGTCTCAACCTTGGCTCAAGGGGCGCGCTACACCAGCCTTGCTCCGACCACCCTTGCGGCGGGTTGGACCTTGGACCGACTTACGCCGACGAGCAGGCTTTTCGGTGCGAACGGGCTGCGCACCGGTCCCGACGGCCGCATATACATAGCCCAGGTGACCGGTAGTCAGATCAGCGCGCTGGACGTCGACACCGGGGCGGTGGAGGCCGTCAGCCCCAAGGGCGGCGACATCGTCGGCCCGGACGACGTCGCCTTCGACTCGGCCGGCAACATCTACGCGACCGAGTACATGGACGACCGGGTGAGCGTCCTCGGCACCGACGGCCGGGTCCGGGTCGTGGGCGAGGACATGCCCGCCGTCAACGGCATCACCGTGTACCAGGACCGCCTGTTCGTGAACGAGTGCCGCCCCGGCGGCCGGCTGATGGAGCTGCCGCTCGGTGGCGGCGCGCCCCGGGTGCTCGCGGACAACCTGGACATGCCGAACGCCATGGAGGTCGGCCCGGACGGCTTTCTCTACTACCCGGCCATGGCCACCAACGACATCTGGCGTATTCACCCCGACGGCGGCGAGCCGCAGCGGGTCGCCGGCGACCTGGGTGTGCCGGACTCGGTGAAGTTCGACGACGCCGGATTCATCGTGTCCACCCAGGTACACACCGGCGAGGTGCTGCGCATCGACCCGCGCTCGGGCGATCGGGAGGTGCTCGCCAAACTCCAGCCCGGCCTCGACAACTGCACCTTTCTCGACGGCCGGCTGTTCGTCTCGAACTTCACCGGAGAGATCACGGAGGTGCTGGGCGGCGGCGAGACCCGGACCACGCTGCCCGGGGGCCTGAACTGGCCGCTGGACCTGACCCTCGACACGGACGGCACCCTTTACATCGCCGACGGCCCGTTCTTCTACGCGCTGAGCCCGGGCGGCTCCCCGCGAACCGTCGGCATGCTGTTCAGCCCCGGCAGTCCCGGCTTCGTCCGCGGGGTGACCACCACCGGGCCTGGCGAATTCATCGTCACCACGGGCAATGGCACGATCGCGCGCTTCCGGCCCGCGGAATTCGTGAGCGAGGTGCTGGCGGAGGGCCTGGACCAGCCCTACGGTGTCGCGATCGCGCTGGACGGCGCGGTGGTGGCGGCCGAGTTCGGCCGCGGCCGGGTGCTGGCTGTCCGAGCCGGCGAGATCGAGGTCCTCGCCACCGGACTGGACAAGCCGGTCGGCGTGACCTTCGGCTCCGACGGGGCCTGCCTGGTGTCCGAGGCCGGGGCCGGGCGGATCGTCTCGGTCGGCGGCCCACGCGCGGAGACCGTCGTCGACGGTCTGGACACGCCGCAGGGCATCCTGGCCCGGGGCGGGCGGTTGCTGATCGTCGACGCCGGCGCCAAGACGCTGCTCGACGTCGACCCGGGCACCGGGGCGCGCACCACGATCGCGCGTGACCTCCCCGTGGGCGCCCCGCCCGGCGTCACCCCCAAGCCGCTGCGCGGGCAGCCGCCGTTCTCGGGGCCGCAGGGCCCGTTCGCCGGTATCGCCGCCGGCCCGGACGGCACCCTGTACGTCTCGGCGGACGCCGAGGGCAGCGTCCTGGCCCTCCGGCCGGAACGCTGAGCAGCCGCGCCGTGGACATACCGACCCGGCCGATCGAAATCCCGCGGAGCCGGCCATGACCGGACCCGCCGTTCCCGACCGTGACCACGAGCAGGACCGAGGATCTCTCATGTACCGATCGCCCCTGGATCACTGTGCGCCGACGATCACCCCCGAGGTCGATCAGGAGGCGCTTCGCGAGAAGTATCTCGCCGAGCGGGACCGGCGGCTGCGCACTGACGGCCAGAAGCAGTACGTCGAGTCCGGTGACGAGTTCGCCGAGTTCTACGAAGCCGATCCGCACACGCCGCTCACGCCCCGCACGCCGATCGACCTTGAGATCGAGGTGGTGATCCTCGGTGGCGGCTTCTCGGGACTGATCGCCGCGGACCGGTTACAGAAGAAGGGGATCTCCGACTTCAAAATCCTGGAACTGGGCGGCGACTTCGGTGGCGTCTGGTACTGGAACCGCTATCCAGGCATCCAGATCGACTCGGACGCCTACTGCTATCTCCCGCTGCTCGAGGAGACCGGCTTCATCCCGAAGGAGAAGTTCTCCCACGGCGACGAGTGCTACGAGCACGCCCAGCGGATCGGGCGCCACCTGGGCGTCTACGACAAGACGCTGTTCCACACCATGGTCCAGTCGCTGGAGTGGGACGAGGAGATCGGGCGCTGGCGGATAGTCACCAACCGCGGTGACGACATCCGGACCAGGTTCATCATCATGTGCCAGGGGCCCTACAACCGGCCGAAACTACCCGGCATCCCCGGCATCACCGATTTCAAGGGGCACACCTTCCACACCGCCCGCTGGGACTTCGACTACACCGGCGGTGACCTGCACGGCGGGCTGGACAAGATCGGCGACAAGCGGATCGCCGTGATCGGTACCGGCTCCAGCGGCGTCCAGGCGATCCCGCACCTGGCGCGCGGCGCGAAGCACCTGACGGTGTTCCAGCGGACGCCGTCCTACGTCTTCGAGCGTTCCAACTACCCGACCGATCCGGAATGGGTGGYGAGCCTGAAGCCCGGGTGGCGGGAGGAGCGCCAGCGCAACTTCCACAACGCGACCTTCGCGTTCTACTCGCCGGGTGAGCCGGACAACATCTGCGACGCCTGGACCGAGGTCGCCCGTAACCTCGCCGCGCACCTCAACTCCACGAACGGCTGGGGCGCGCTGGCCGACCCCGTGAAGTTCATGGAGCTGCACGAGGCCGAGGACTACCGGGTCGCGGAGCGGATCCGGCAGCGGGTCGACCAGGTCGTCGAGGACCCGAAGACCGCGGAGCTCCTGAAGCCGTACTTCCGCATTCTGTGCAAGCGTCCGGTGTTCAACGACGACTACCTGCCGACCTTCAACCTGCCGAACGTCACCCTCGTCGACGTGTCGGACTCCAAGGGCGTCGAGCGGATCACCGAGCGTGGGGTCGTCGCCAACGGTATCGAACACGAGGTTGACTGCATCGTGTTCGCCAGCGGCTTCGAGATCACCGGAGCTCTCGACCGGCAGCTGGACATCAGGCCGCTCGCGGGCCGTGACGGCAGATCGCTCTACGACCACTGGGGCAAGGGCTTCCGCACGCTGCACGGCATCATGGCGCACGGTTTCCCCAACTACTTCGCCACCGGCTTCATCCAGGGCGGGGTCACCGCGTCCACGACCAAGATGTTCGAGCAGCAGGCCGACCACATCGCCTACATCCTCGGGGAGGCGAAGGCCCGCGGGGCGAAGGTCGTGGAGCCCACCGCCGAGGCCGAGGAGGGCTGGGTCCGGACCATCCGCGACAACAAGATCGACAACACCAGGTTCGTCACCGAGTGCACCCCCGGCTACTACAACAGCGAGGGCGAGTCGAACGCCCGGTGGTTCCTCGGGGAGCCCTACGGGCCCGGCTTCTACGCGTTCGAGGAGCTGTTGCAGGAGTGGCGCGACGCCGGTGACCTGGCCGGACTGGTCCTGAGCGACTGAGGCGCGGACGGCGGGCGTCCACGACGAGGGAGTCGTGGACGCCCGCCGTCCGACCATGCGGGCGAGTGCCGGCCGCGGCCCGATGCGGCGTTCCCTCAGCCCAGTCGCTGTGCCAGGGCGGGGAACAGGCGCAGGGCGTTGCCGCGGGCGATCGCCGCGCGCGCCGGGGCGTCCAGCGCCGGGTCGGCGCGTAGGGCCGCGAGGCTCTCGCCGACGGTCGCCGCGGGGATGGCGTTGTAGTCGGAGCCGTAGAGGATCCTCCCGGCGCCGGCGGCCGCGAGCAGGCTGGGCGTGGCGTACGGGGACATCGGCCCAGCGGTGTCGTACCAGAACCGCCGCACCGCGGCCCTGATCGCTCCCGGGTCCGCGCCGTAGCCGAGGCCGCGGCCCAGCGCCAGGCGGCCCGCCAGGTACGGGAAGGCGCCGCCGCCGTGCGCGAGGATCCATTGGATCCGCGGGAAACGGTCGAGAGCACCGGACACGGTGAGTTGCACGGCAGCGCGGGTGGTGTCCGCCATGAAGTCCACGACGAAGGACGGCACCGCGATCGGGGACGCGCCGGGCAGGTCGAACGGATGCACCAGGACAACCGCGTCCCGGTCGTTCAGGGCCGCCATGACCGGATCCAGGGCCGGGTCACCGAGGTATTGGGTGCCGGCGTGCGCGGTGAGCAGCACCCCGTCGGGCGCCTGGCCGCCGTACACCCGCTCGATCTCGGCCACGGCGTCGTTCGGCTCGAGGTACGGGACGCTGGCCAGCCAGCCGAAGCGGGACGGCTGCTCGCGGGCGAGCGTGCCCAGGCTGTCGTTCGCGATGGTCGCCAGCTCCGCGGCCTGCGAGGGCACTGGGGTGAACGCGGTCGGCACCGGCGCGGACAGGACGGCGAGCTGGATGCCGTGCTGGTCCATGGTGGCGAGGGTGGTGCCGAGATCCCACCGCGCGAACAGCGGGCCCCCCGCCGGTGGGAGCATGCCGTGCTCCACCAGCCAGGACCGGACGGGTGCCGGCATGGCGTGGTGGTGCACGTCGACGCGCGGCGGCAGGTCCCCAGCGGGCTGGCCGGGCCCTCCCGGACGCACCGCGGCCGCGGCCACGCCGCTCGTCAGGACCGCCGCGGGGACGGCACCGGTCGCGGCCAGGAACAGCCCGCGACGAGAGGGAACGCGACCCGGGCCCGCGGATTCGGGTAGGGGAACAACGTCGGGTACGGGAAGTACGGGGTGGTCGAGCATTGCTGGTGCCGTCCTCTCCGGGACGCCTGTCTGAAGGCAGGCGTGTCCAGCGCCCTGGGTCGGCTTTTGTGGAATCGCCGCCGGTCGCCGCCGAAAATCTCCGGCGGCGAAGGAGAACGGAATCACAGAAGCATGGTCACGGGCGCGGGAAAAAATCACGCCAGGTATCGGTAACCGGCCGCGGATCGCTGGGAGACTCCTGGGTGGCGTCTTCGATGGCCTGGTCGGCACCCGTACCCATGTGAACCCCCGACATGGAAATAAACGAAGCGCCCGGCGCACACGACTACCGCGGGCCTCGAGATGGACGACGGCATGCAACCTTAGCCGATCACCGTAAAGAGATGATAGGTCGGCCATCCGTGTTGGGGAAGGGTTGTGTGTTGACTCTCTGGGTTCCTTGTGCTTTCAGGGTGGCCGCGGCGAAACACGATGGTGAGCGGCCCCCGCCATTTGGCGGCCCTTTGACGGCGCAAAGGACGTCGGCCGCGGTCCGGCCACGACGCGTCGGACAGCTCGTTGAGCTCCACGTCCGTCAGATCAGGACGCACCACCAGTACCGCGCCAGCCTGGGAAACAGTCATCCAGCGCCATGCGGGGCAGCCTGGCCACGCGGGCCGAGCGTCGTGGGCCACGTGGCTCGTCGGGGACCCGCCGCGCCGTTCCTCCGACCAGCAGGAGACGAGCCTGATCGCACCATCGAGATCCTCGCCGGTCGGAAAGTCAGATCGGCCAGTCGAGTTGTGAGTCGGGGATGCCGTGAGCACGGCCGTGTTCCTGGGCCTCGGCGCGTCCCTGCGGGTCCCCCCGTCGGTAGCGTATGACTCGGCCGGGGAACACGATGAAGCTGTCCTGAGCGGTGTGTAGGTCCACGTACCATCCAGGCGTATCCAGGGCGTCGCTCAGTTGAGTGGCCAGTGCCTCGGCTTCGGTGTCGGCGACGTCGAAGAAGACCAGCGTCCAGACAGGTGGCTGCTCGGCGGTGGCATTTCCCGGTGCCGACCGTTGGAGTTTCCGGACGACGAGCGACAGGTCGTCCAGGACGGTCCCGACGCGCAGGCTCTCCGCGATCAGTACTCCGGCGGCCACTGGTGTGCTCCCTTGGGTCAGGTCCGGCTGACGGGTATCGAGGCTGTGGAGAGGAAGGTCCTGGCGGGTGGGACGGAAAGATCGCTACGGACGAATGCGTCGAAGTGGCCGCAGCCCGGCAGCTCAACGACGACGGCTCTGGCCAGTCGATCGGCTGTCCGCATCCAGTCGGGCAGCGCTCCCTGCCGTTCGAGGTGGTCGATGAACGGTGCGACGCCACGGGTGCGGAAGAGCTCGGCTTCGCGGTCCTTGAAGAAGCCGTGCAGAAGTACCAGCGGCTTCCCCTGCCCAAGGATCTCGTAGCCGATACGGACCCCGTCAGAGCTCTCGACCGGCATGCGGGGATCTTCCTCGGAGCCTGCTCGAACCGCAAAGCTATTAGGCGCGTTCGTCGGCGTACCCGGTGCCGTGGCGGCGGCCCCGGGAGTCCAGTGCGGACCGGCGTGCGAACGATGCTCGACCGGGACGTCGACGGGCCGGTGGCCGGGGAGCGGGCGGGCATGGTCTGATGGTGGTGGTGGGTCCGGACACGGACCGCTCTGTTCCCGTCCTTGTCCCGGCCTGACGGTGGTGACCTTGACCAGCGACATCGACCGCTGGCTGCGGCGGTTCCACCGCGGCAGCGAGACGGGCCCCCGGCTCGTGTGCTTCCCGCACGCCGGCGGCGCGTCCACCTTCTTTCACCCGCTGTCCGCGGCGCTGGCGGAGGTCGCCGAGGTCTGCGCCGTGCAGTACCCGGGCCGGCAGGACCGGCTGGCCGAGGCCCCGCACACCAGCATCGACGCGCTCGCCGACGAGATCGCGGCGGCGCTGGGCCCGCTGACCGACCGCCCGCTTGCCCTGTTCGGGCACAGTATGGGCTCGATCGTCGCGTTCGAGGTGACCCGCCGGCTGGAGGCCACGCCGGGGGCACCTGTTCCGTCGATCGTGTTCCCGTCCGGCCGTCCCGCCCCGTCCAGGAGCCGACCCGGCACCGTCCACCACGGTGATGACGCGTCCGTCCTGGAGTCGATCGCGAAGCTGGGCGGCACCGACCGGCGGATCATCGCGGACCCGGAGCTGGTCGACCTGATCCTGCCCGCGACGCGGGCCGACTACCAGGCCATCGAGACCTACCGTTGCGCGCCCGGTGTCACGGTGGCCGCGGAGCTGCGGGTGACGATCGGTGACAGCGACGCGGCCGTGACCGAGGCGGAGGCGGCGGCCTGGGCCGAGCACACGACAGGCGCGTTCGACCTGGCTGTGCTGCCCGGCGGGCACTTCTACCTCTCGACGCAGGTCGAGGCGGTGGCCGACCGTGTCCGCACCGGCCTGCTCGGCGCCGGCATCCCCCTGGCCTGAACAGCCGCTCCTGACCAGCAGCCGCCCGCGGTGCCGGCTGGCGGCGTCAGCTCTGTGACGACGTGTGCCGGGTCAGCTGGTTGCGCCGGACCATGTCCACGATCTGGGTGACGGGGCCGACCACGAGCAGTTCGTCCCCGGGCCGCAGCTTTGTGTGCCGGCCGGGTCGGTAGTCCGGGGAGCTCGCGCCCGAGCCGTGGGCCATGCCGTCCTCGGTGTTGCCCCGGGAGTCGTCGTCGGGCCCGATACGGGGGCCGCTGTGGGGGTCGTCGTGCCTGGTCACGGCTAGGACCCGGGTTCCGGTCGCGAGCTCGCCGAGGGTGGGCCCGGCCAGCCCGCCTCCGGGGCGCACCGTCATCCGCGCGACCAGGAACGGCGTCCGCTCCACGTAGAAGGCGCTGATCACCTCGTGGCCGAGCGCGGCGGCGACGAAGTACGGCGTCGCCAGCGTGGACGCGCTGCGGGCGGTGTGGATCCCGAAGCGGCGCTCGAACTCGTCCGCCATGGTGGCGTCGAAGACCCGCAGGACGACGCGCAGCGCCGCTTCGGGGCTCCTGTCGGCGGGTCGGGCGGGGTCGTGGCGTGCGCCGTGGTGGGCCCGGCCGCCGGCGCGTTGGGTGGCGGTCCGCGCGGCCCACCGGGCGGCGTGGGCCCGGCGCAGCTCCGCGTGCGTCTCGCGGGCCGACAGGATGGTCTCCAGGTTGGCCAGGCCGTCGCTGGTCACCGCCGCGATCGTGGTCGCGTGTGCGAGCCCGGCCTCCAACAGCGTCGCGCGTACCGTCGCGTCGCCGATCACCACGGGGACGCCGCGCTCACGGGCCACCGGCAGGAACCGGTTGTTCTCGTCCCGTTCGATGACCACGATCCGCCGGCCGGCCCGCAGCAGGCCCTCCATCGTCGCCACGCCCACCGAGCCGAGCCCGCAGAGGATCACATGCCCGCGGACGGCGTTCGCTCGGCCGCGCCCAAGCGCCCGTTCCAGCCGGCGGCTGATGATGACGTTGGTGATGAACGCGTAGACGACGGCGATGGACAGGGCGCCGAGCAGCATCAGGCCGATGCCGAAGGCCTGCAGCCAGCTGTCCGCGGCGCCGAAGTTGTAGTCGCCGTAGCCGACCGTGACCATGGTCTCGACCGTCAGGTACAGCGCGTCGAGCGTGTCGAAGTCCGCGGGCGCCCCGGGGTTGTTGTCCTCGTAGGTCAACGTCAGCACGACAGTGCTGATCACCATGAGGGCCCCGACGACCGCCAGGGCCCGGCGGAACGGCCGGTCGAGCTCGCCGCGCACCGTCGCCAGCAGCGTCCGCATCCGGGCGGCCCGCGTCGTGTTCCGGGCCGGCGCGTGCCGTGCGCGGCCGGGGGCGTCCGGCGCCCCCGCACGGCCATCCCTGCCACCGCGGCCGTCTCTGTCACCGAGTCCACCGCGGTCGCGGTCATCGCCTCCGGCGCCCCCGCCGCCGTGGCCGCGGCTGTTGTCGCCGGCGTCCTCCCTGGCGCCGGCGGCCAGGGAGGCGAAGACGCGGGCGTCGTGCACCTCGTCGACCGCCATCCCGCGTGCGCGGAGCTCGCCGAGACGGCCCAGCACGGTGAGACGGTCACCGGGGGCCAGCGGGACGTCCCGCGGCGGGCACACCTCGGCCAGCCGCTCGCCCGCCCGGCGCAGCGAGATGGGTGTCAGGTCGCCGTAGAGCGCCCGGAACGGCGCCCGGCCGGTGACCGGCTCGTCGACGACGGCGAAGATCTCCCTGTCCCCGGCTGGTTCGTCCAAAGGAAAGGCGTGGATCACGGCGGAGCGGACGCACGCCTCGACGAAGCCCGGCCCCGCCAGCTCACCGACGCTGCGTACCCGGACCTGGGTGAGCGCGTCCCGGAGCTGGTCGCCGAGCTGGCGGTTGCCGATGCCGGCGATGATCCGGATCCGCGGCGCGGCGTTGACCGCCACCAGCGCGATCTGCAGGTTCTCCAGGTCGGTCTCGTGGCAGGCCACCACAKCCAGCGCGGTGTCGAGGCCGGCCTCGCGCAGGGACTCCGGCGTCCGGACGCTCTCCCGGATCAGGGTGACGCCCCACCGCTCGAGCCGGCGGCGCAGGCCCGGCGCGTCGCGCTCGTCGACCACCACGGCGCGCACCCCGGCCGCGTCAAGCTGCTCGACGATGCTCAGGCCCAGGTCGTTCAGGCCACACACGATCACGTGGCCGGCGATCGTCGCAGGTCCGGCAACCTCCATGGCCATCACTGAACCATGCGGGAAGGCGGCACCCGGCACCCGGCACGTCCCCGGGCCGTCCCCGGGCCGTCCCCGGGCCGGAGGCCGATTCCGGCCGGTTGGTCCGTCCGCGGTTGCCCGGCGCATGATGGAACGGTGACGCTGCCCAGGATCCGGATCGACGCGGAAGCCCTGCGCACCCGTCTCGCCGGGGAGGTGTTCTCCCGGGTGGCGGGCACGAGCGGGCCGCAGCGGCGGGAGCAGATCTTCGAGGCCCCCGGCGAGCGTTGGTTCGGCGAGGACCGGCCCATCCGCCGGGTGCACGCCGACGCGGCCATGTTCGTCGGCGGCCTGCGCGCCCTGCTCTTCCAGTCGCTGCACCCGCTCGCGATGGCCGGGGTCGCCGAGCACTCGGACTACCGAGAGGACCCGTGGGGCCGTCTCCAGCGGACGAGTTTCTTCCTGGCGGTGACGACGTTCGGCCCGGTGAGTGAGGCGGAGCGGGCGGTGGACCGGGTGCGCGGGGTGCACCGGCGGGTCCGGGGCGTCGCCGCGGACGGCCGGCCCTACTCGGCGGGCGACCCGCACCTGCTGCGATGGGTTCACCTCGCCGAGATCGACAGCTTCCTGGCCGCCCACCAACGCTACGGGGCGGCGCCGCTGAGCCCGTCCGAATGCGACGACTACATCGCCGACGCCAGCCTGATCGCCAGCCGGCTCGGTGTGCCCGACCCGCCGCGGACCCGGCCCGAGCTCGCCGACCAGCTCGCCGCCTTCCGGCCCGAGCTGCGGGGGACGCCGCAGGCCCGCGGCGCGGCCCGCTACCTGTTGCTGCGGGCCCCGCTGCCCCTCGCCGCCCGGGTTCCCTACAGCGCGCTCGCCGCCGCGGCCGTCGGGCTGATGCCCGCCTGGACCCGCTGGCCGCTGCGCCTGCCCTACCTCCCGGCGACCGAAGCCACCTGGGGACGGATCGCCGGGCACGGCGTGGTCTCGAGTATCCGCTGGGCCACGGCCCCCCGGGCCAGTGCCTCGGACCGGGCCACCGACCCGGCCGCCGTGCCCGCGGCCGACCCGGCCGACGCGCCGGAGGGAGCAGGCGCGCCCCCCTCACTGACGCGCCTGCCCACCCGGCCGGCGGCCGGCGCCCACGCGCCTGGCCGGGCGTGAACCCACCCGCGGCTCGGCACGTATCGCCTCGGGCCCGCCACGTCTCGACGCGGCCGGCACCCGCCGTTCGGCGCCCGCTGACCCACCGTGCGGGACCGCGGACGCCGTCGTGAGAAGTACGCGGCCAGCCGCCGGTACCCGCGTCGCGAAACAGCCCCCCGCCGCTACGCGGCTGGCGCCAGCGCGTTCCAGCCCGCGGCGAGGCTTTCCAGGACGTGGCCGCCGGTCGCCGGCAGCAGGGTTCTCGGCGGAGCCGGCTGCAGGCCCAGGCCGGGAGTGAACAGGGCGCCCTCGGTCGCGGGGCCCCGCCGGAACGCCTGGGTGACCAGCCTGTCCTGCGCCTCGGGTGACCCTCAGGGCATCTCCATCGTCTGCGCCTGGCGGAGCTCGTCGAAGACGCGGGCCAGCTCGGCGTCGAGTGGGACGCCGAGCCGCTGGACCAGGTGGCTGACCACCGCCGCGCAGGCGATCGGAAGCACCTCGGGGTCGAGCGGTGGCGCGTCCGCCTCGTGCACCGACAGCACGCCGGTGAGCACGACGGCGACCGGGTAGGCGTCCAGCTCCGGCAGCCAGGCCGCCGCCGAGCGCAGGACGTCCCCCAGCAGCGCGCGCAGGTCGGCCGCATCGAGACCGTCGGGGAACGCCTGCTCGATCAGCCCCAGGGTCAGCCCGTGCAGGACGTCCCGGACCTGCAGCTCGTCGATGGCCCGCAGCCGGGTGCGTGCCTCACGCAGCGCGTCCGGATCCCGTGCGGCGACGGCCGCGACGGCTGCGGTCACCTCACGGCTGATCGCGCGACCGGAGGGGGGGAGCCCGGCCGGGGTCATGCGCCCTCGGCGGGGGGATGGCTGGGCGGCGCCGTGACTCGCATGCCGCCATGGTGGCCCACCATCCCGCCGGTCGGGTGCGGGGGCGGTCACCATGTTCGGGCCGAACGGGCCGAACGGGCCGAACTCCGAGATTCAGCCGCGACGAGCCGACCACGCCACCAGCGGCCCCGGGCAGGTGGATCAGGTTCCGCCTTCGCCTCCAAGCAACCGGCACGCACTACCGTCCTTGGACATCGAATCTCCTCCGTCCTAGTTTGCCCCGATTACCGGTGTCCGGGCGATAACCCACTCGTAGCGCCTTCCCTGTGGACTGGGGTCGTGCCAGTCCACCACCCACTCGCCGGTGCTTGAACGCGTTGGACCGGAAGTCGTTCCGTACCCGTTCCGCTCGCTCACCCGAGGTTTGAACGTGGAATCCACGAACACGAAGGTGATCCGGAAGTCGACCATGGGGGATCTGCCGTCGGACGGCATCGTGTCGTGCCGGACGAGACGGTCGTGGCCAGTCTCGCGAAGCTCCCGCCACAGGCCGCGTGGACGGTACTGGAACCGCCATACGGTGGGCTTAGTCAACGTCGGAGTGAAGATCAACCATATCTGCAGGTACTCCCGGTTCCGCATCGGTCGAGGTCGGACAAGCACCGGGCCGTCGTCGCTCTCGTCCACGGTGCAGGTGAACTCGATGTCGCGGAGGTGGCCGGGCCGCCGCCAGTGGTAGGGCATGATCGGTCTGATGATCCGGTTCACGACCTGTGGGTTCGGTCTGACCTGCACCTCCTCCTGGACGCGGTCAGCCTCATCCGAGCAGCCAATTATGATCTTGACCTGGACGGACTCCTCGTTGGGTGCCGACTGTCGGGTGACCACGTCCTCGACATCCCGGATGAGCTGCTCCGCCGAGACGAGGTCGTTCTCGCGTGAGAGCCGGTAGTAGGTACCGAGCAGGTAGATCATGTAGATGGCGGCGATGCCGGCCACAACCCGAAGAACGACCTGCGCCGTGCCTGCGGTCCAGCCGCCCAGCGCGCTCGCGCCCGTCCCGACCGTGAAAAGGAAGACGACGGCGTCCTGGAACCGGGCCCATGAGCCTCTCCGATCGTCCCTGCTGCTGAAACTCCTGCTCACGGGAGCCGTAGGCGGTCGCTGGGGGATAGCGTTTCCCGGCCGGGTTTACTGACGGTAGTTGTTCTTGCGCAATGGGAGTTTTCTGGGCAGTATTGACAGGTACCGCACGGCTGGAAACCGGGTCTTCGAAGTTAAGCGGGGTTGAGACATCCGCGGGCTCGGCGGGTGGTTGCGCAGCGTGTCCGTAGCTGCTGGTTGGTTGGGGTGCGGTATCCGAAGGCGTTGCGGGCGTCGAGCTTGACGATCCGGTTGTGGCCCTCGCTGCCTGCGTTGGTGAGCCCGGTGCGCAGGAATGCCTCGATGCACGGCCACCAGGTGCTG
>NZ_MAXA01000235.1 GCF_001854695.1 Parafrankia soli | reverse complement strand
CATCTGCACAAGCTGTCCACGAGGATCATCCGCGAGAACCAAACGGTGGTCGTCGAGGACCTGTCCGTCCGCACCATGGTCCGCAACCACTCGCTGGCCCGCGCTGTCTCCGACGCATCCTGGTCGGAGTTACGGGCGATGGTGGAGTACAAGGCCGACTGGTACGGTCGCACCGTGATAGCGGTCGACCGTTTCTACCCGTCGAGCAAAACGTGCTCGGCCTGYGGATCGGTCGTGGARRACCTGCCGCTGRACGTCCGGGRGTGGACCTGTCGTTGTGGCGCGGTYCRCGACCGGGACRTSAAYGCGGCACGGAACATTCTGGCCGCGGGGCTCGCGGTGTCYGCCTGTGGAGATGGAGTGAGACCRCCTCGCTCCTGAAGCGAGGAGGCGTCCGTTGACGAAGCAGGAACCCGGATCGCGAGGTACGGGAATCCCCGGAGTTCACACCGGGGAGGATGTCAACGTATTGGCGCTCGGCTGTGGCTGTGGCGCTGTTCGCGGGGCTGTGTGGCGCCGCGGCCTCGGGTAGATGGTGGGAGCAGTCTGCGAGGATCGGGACATGTCGCGCGCGTTCGAGGATCTGGTTGCCGAGGCGGAGTCGGTGCCTGTGGATGGCTGGGGGTTTTCGTGGCTGGAGGGCCGCGCGACCGAGGAGCGTCCGTCCTGGGGCTATGCCCGGTTGATGGGCGAGCGGATGGCGTCGGCGTCGGTCGCACTGGATGTCCAGACCGGTGGTGGGGAGGTTCTCGCCGGGGTGTCGAGGTTGCCGGCGGTGACAGTGGCGACCGAGTCCTGGCCGCCGAACCTTGCCAACGCCGCCGCGTTGCTGCGTCCCCGGGGAGTGGCGGTGGTAGCCGCCGGGGATGGGTTTCCTTTCGCCGACGACGCCTTCGACCTGGTGGTCAGCCGTCATCCGGTGGCCACCGGATGGGTGGAGATCGCCCGGGTGCTGCGGCGGGGCGGGGTGTACCTCTCCCAGCAGGTCGGCCCGGGGAGTGTGTTCGAACTGACCGAGTACTTCCTCGGGTCGCAGCCGCCTGGAATGCGGCACCGGCGCCACCCCGACAGGGCCAGAGCCCAGGCCGAGTCCGCCGGGCTGGAGGTCGTCGACCTGCGGATGGAGTCGCTGCGCACCGAGTTCTTCGACGTGGGAGCGGTGATCTACTTCCTGCGGAAAGTGATCTGGATGGTCCCCGGGTTCACCGTTGCCCGGTACCGCCCGCGGCTCAGGGCCCTGCATGACCGTATCCAGGCTGATGGGTCCTTCGTGGCGCACGCGACGCGGTTTCTCATCGAGGCCCGCAAGCCCACCTGAGGCTCGGCGCGTGGGCGTCCCCGGGGTGCCCTGGATGTCTCGTCAGCCGATCCCGCCGACACCCGGCGAGGGTGTGCCGACCAGGCGGGTGTTCCGACACCGCGCGCCGCCGGCCGGAAAATAACTTTGACGGTTCGTGACGGGCTGGCCTACAGTGACCGCGGCAGCGCCGGACACACACAGCCGGCGCCGACAGTGGAGGAAGCCATGGCTGCCCGGGAACAGTCCCGGGCTTCCGGAGGTCACCCGTCGACCCGGCGCGGTGGCGCTCAGCGCTGACCGCGGGACGCGGCGCGTGACTCCTGGTGCCCGGTGACATATGTCGTCACCCTGCAGAGCACCAGCAAGGAGATCTCGGCGTTGTCCGCACATTCTTCTGTTTCTTCTTCCTCCACTCAGCTCACCGACCAGACCGGCGAACCCTCGCCCGAGTGGTTCACCGAGTTCTTCACCGAACTGCCGAACGAGTTCTGGCGCCGCGCGGCGACGCCGGAGATGACCGCCGCCGACGTCGACTTCGTCGAGACGCGCCTCGGGCTCGCGCCGGGGTCGCGGATCATCGACGTCCCGTGCGGAAGCGGCCGGCACAGCCTCGCGCTGGCGGAGCGCGGCCACCGGGTGACCGGCGTCGACCTGTCGGCGGAGGCGATCGAGCACGCCCGCCGCGCCGCCGCGGCCACGGGCACTGCCGTCGAGTTCGTTCTCGGGGACATGCGGGAGATCGCCCCGTCGGGCTCCTTCGACGCGGCGGTGTGCCTCGGTAACAGTTTCGGCTACCTCACCCCCGCGCAGACCGCGGAGTTCGTCCGTTCCCTCGCCGCGGCGGTGCGCCCCGGCGGGGGCCTCGTCCTCGACTTCGGCGCGACGGCGGAGTCCGTCCTGCCCGGCTTCACCGGCGAGGCGCGCGTCATGCGGACCGGTGACATCACGACGGAGGCGACGGTCGACTACGACGTGGCCCGCAGCCGGATGCTCAGCAGATACCGGTTCACCCGCGGTGACAACGTGCTGGACACCACCGCCGTCCATCACGTCTACACGTGCGGGCATATCGGTGACCTGCTGGGCGCGGCGGGCTTCACCGACATCGGACGCCACTCCGATCCGGACGGCACGCCCTACCGGCTGGGCGCCGGGCGCCTGCTGGTCACCGCGCGCCGGGGCCGGCTACCCGCCGTCCCTTCGGGGCCTCAGCAGGTCATGGACACGGAGAGTAGTCGCTCCTAGGCTGCCGGTTGTCGACGGCTAGGCCGCCAGCCGCGACGGTGGGGGTCGTCGATGAGTGTGCCTGCGTGTCTGGAAGTCGTCCCGTCTAGTAGGCGGATGGTCGCGATGGGTGCGGTCCTGGCCGTCTTCCTGCTACTGATCGTGACGGTGGAGGTCCTGCTCGCGGGGGCCGCAGGGGCCGCGACGGGTCCCGCGGCCCCCGGTGTCCCCACAGCTGCCAGGGGGCCTGTCCTCACGGCCGGCCCCGCCGGCGGCGTGTCCGCTCCCGGCGCCGTTCCCCTGCCCGTTCCCGCCGGTAGGACGGCGGCGGCGCTGGCCGCTCCCGGGTGCGGCTCGGGTCGGGTGGGCCACTCGCGTCTGCTGGTCGGCGAGAGCACCACCTTCGGCGGGTGCGGCTTCGCGCCGGGCACGCTCGTCGAGATCGCGGCCAACGGCGTCCCGTCGGACGCGACCACGGCGGACGCCGCGGGGAGGATCGCGGTCCCGGTCAGCTTCATGTCGCTGGGGACGAAGCTGCTCACCGCGACCGGCGCCGGTGCCCCGCTGGCCGCGGCTCCGGTCGCCGCCCCGGGCGCGGTCCCGCTCCCGGCCACCGGCGTGCCGGCGGCGGCCGGGGCCACAGGGGTCCCGGCCGCAGGGACGTCCCCGCTCACCCTCACCGCGACGGTTCTCGTGGTCGGGTCCCCGACGGGGGCGGACGATGACGCCGACAGCTCCGACTATGGGCACGGCGGACACAGGCCCCCGAAGGACCGCGGTAGCTCGACCACCACGCCCACCACGCCCTCCGGGCTGACGCTGGGGGAGGTCATCGCGCTCCTGCAGCTTCTCCAGAGCCAGCAGCGCGCCACGGTGGTCTCCGACCGCGGCTCCATCCCGCGACTGGGCGGCCTGACCCTGGGCGATCTCGCGGGCGACGAGGTGGCGGACGAGGAGGAGGCGGCGGCCGCGGGGGAGGCGGCGGCCGCGGACGAGGCGGCCGTGGCATCCGAACGGCGGCCCCCGGCGGCGTCCGCCGGCGCGGCCCCGCCCGAGTCCCCGGCTCCCGCTGCCGGCGGTGCGGCGGGTGGGCCGCCCGGTGGGCCTGGCGGGACCGGGAAGGGTCAGGCTGGGGGTGAACTGCCGTTCACCGGGCTGTCGGGTATCTCGCTGACCGTCCTGGCCGGCGCGCTCCTCATCGGCGGGTTCTGGTGGATGCACCGCCGCCGCGAGCAGTACTGGCGTCAGCCCCCGCCCGGCTTCGTCGGCCCGCCCTGGGCGCTCCGCGGTTGGCCGGACCCACCGTGGCCTGCCGCCCGCGCCTGGTCTGACGGCGGCTGGCCGGACGGCGGTTGGCCCGGTGGTGGCTGGCCGAGCGGTCGCCGGCCCGGTGACGGCGGGGCGCCCGGCCCCGGCTGGCCCGGGGGCTGGTGGCCCGGCGGCTGGTGGCCCGGCGCGGCCGGTGGATTCGCCTCGCCGGGCGCTCCCAGGGGCGCATCCGGGCCGGGCACCTCCCGGCCGGACGGCTCCTGGCCGCGCGCGTCCGGCCCCGGCTCGCCGGACTCCGACTCGGAGGAGTCGGAGTTCCTCGAAGAGCCCGAGACTCTCGGTGAGGCCGGGCTTCTCGATGGGCCGGACCCCGATGGGCCGGAGCGCGGTGGGCCGGAGCGCGGTGGGCCGGAGCGTCCCGGTGGAACCGGGGCGTCCTGGTGAGGCAGAGCGTCCCGCTGACACGGGGTCGGGGCGCGGGTCTGGGGCCGGTCCCCGTTCGGGCCCAATGAGACATCGGTGCGACCTGAGCCACCTGGTGCGACGATGTCGGTATGTGTCCGGATCATCCCGGCCTGCCGGATGGGCGCGACTGGTCGGACCGGCCTGTCGTCGAGCCCAGCTGCCCGTTCACCGTCGACCGGCCCACGATGACGCAGCGCTGGGAGCGGCTCACGTTCGTGCACTGGCCCGTCGATCCCGAGGCCGTCGGCCGGCTGCTGCCCCCCGAACTCGCCGCCGACACCTACGACGACCGGGCCTGGGTGAGCCTGGTGCCCTTCTACATGCGCGTCGCGACGCCCGGCGGGCGCGCCGTGCCCTGGGCGTCCCACTTCTGCGAGACGAATGTCCGGACCTACGTCGTGGACCGGCGGGGCCGGCGCGGGATCTGGTTCTTCTCCCTGGAGGCCGCCCGGCTCGGCGCGGTGCTGGTGGCGCGCAACGGCTTCCGCCTGCCGTACCTCTGGGCCTCGATGACGCTCACCGAGACCGGCGGGCCGTCCGGCGGGCTGTCCGGGGGGCCGGGCGAGATCCGGTACGAGTGCCGGCGCCGCTGGCCCGGCCCGCGGGGTACCTCGAGCCGGGTGCGCATCCGGATCGGCCCGCGCTACCAGCCCGGCGAGCTCGGCCCGCTCGACCACTTCCTCACGGCGCGCTGGATCGTGTTCAGCTCGACCGGATCGAGTCACCGCGCGGTGCGGGCCCACCACGAGCCCTGGCCGCTGTGGCGGGCCCACCCGGAGGAGATCGACGACGGTCTCGTCCGCGCCACCGGCCTGCTGCCGCTGCCCGGCGAGCCACTGGCGCACTACTCACCCGGGGTCGACGTCCGGATCGGCCGTCCGGAACGGTAGGGCTACGGCAGCTTGCGGGCGATGGTCAGGCCGTCCGCGACGGGGAGCATGACCACCTGGACGCGGGGGTCGTCGGCCACCATCCGGTTGAACGTGCGCACGGCGACGGCGCTCGGCTCCGTCACGTCCGCGTCGAGGACCCGGCCGGACTGCAGGACGTTGTCGACGATGATCAGGCCGTTGGGCTTCATCCGGGGCAGCAGCAGCTCGTAGTAGGTGGGGTAGGAGGTCTTGTCGGCGTCGATGAAGGCCAGCTCGAAAACCGGCTCCGCCGGCAGCGCGGCCAGCGAGTCGGCGGCGGGCCCCAGCCGCAGCTCGATGCGGTCGCTCACCCCGGCGCGCTCCCAGTACCGGCGGGCGACGGACGTCCACTGCTCGCTGACGTCGAGGCACAGCAGTCGGCCGCCCGCGGGCAGGCCGCGGGCGATGCTCAGCGCGGAGTAGCCGGTGAACGTGCCGATCTCGATCGCCCGGGACGGCGCGAGGGCCGCGGTCAGGATCGTCAGCAGCGAGCCCTGCTCGGCGGGAATCTGCATCCGGGCGACGCTCCCGAGCGCCGCGGTCTCGGCCGCGAGGTCACTCAGGACGCCGTCAGGCGGGGAGCCGTGCTCCATCAGGTAGGCGTACAGCGGCCGCGCCAGGAAGCCCGACTTGCCGTCGTACCTGCCTGTGCCATTGGGGGAGGCGCCCGGATCGGGGGCGGTACCCGGAGCGGGGGCGGCGTCCGAACTGGGGGCGGCGTCCGAACTGGAGCTCACCGCCGCAGGTTACCCCGCTCGGGCCGGGTCCCGGTGCCACCGCGCCCCGCGCCGTATAACGGTGTGGTATTCCCAAACAGTTCCACTGCTCGGACCGGCGGTCGGGCCGATACGCTCGTGGGCGTGCTCAGAAGGCTCGATCTGCGCTCCGCGCAGCCCACCACGTCGGACGTCCGTCGGCTCTTCCCGCGGGCGGCCGTGGACGTCGACGTCGCGATGGACGCGGTCCGTCCCGTCTGCGACGACGTGCGCGACCGTGGTGACGCGGCCGTCCTCGACGCCGCGGAGCGCTTCGACCGGGTCCGCCCGGCCGAGCTGCGGGTACCGGCCGACGCGCTCGCGAGCGCGCTCGCGGCCCTCGACCCGGCGGTCCGTGACGCGCTGACCGAGGCGATCCGCCGCGCGCGGCTGGTACACCGGGCCCAGCTCCGGGAGCCGGTGGTCGTCGAGGTGGCCCCCGGCACGAAGGTCACCGAGCGCTGGATCCCGGTCGGCCGGGTCGGCCTCTACGTGCCGGGCGGGCGGGTCGCCTACCCCAGCAGCGTGGTCATGAACGTCGTCCCCGCGCAGGAGGCCGGTGTCGCCTCGCTGGCGGTGGCCTCGCCGCCCCAGGTCGACAACGGCGGCCTGCCGCACCCGGTCGTGCTGGCCGCCTGCGCCCTGCTCGGGGTCGACGAGGTCTACGCGGCCGGCGGCGCCCAGGCCGTCGCGATGTTCGCGCACGGCACCGAGAGCTGCCCGGCCGTCGATGTCGTCACCGGCCCCGGCAACGTCTACGTCACCGCGGCGAAGCGGCTGCTGCGCGGGCTGGTCGGCGTCGACGCCGAGGCGGGCCCGACCGAGGTCGCCATCCTCGCCGACGGCTCGGCCCGCCCCGACTTCGTCGCCGCCGACCTGATCGCGCAGGCCGAGCACGACCCGATGGCCGCCTGCCTGCTGGTCACGACGTCGCCCGAGCTGGCCGACGCCGTCGACGTCGAGCTCGACAAGCAGGTCCCCGCCACCCGGCACCGGGAGCGGGTCACCGAGGCGCTGGCCGGCCAGGGCGCCGTGGCGATCGTCGCCGACGTCGACGCGGGTCTCGCGGTCGTCGACGCCTGGGCCGCCGAGCACCTGGAGATCCACACCGCGGACGCGGCGGGTGTCGCCGCCCGGGTGCGCAACGCGGGCGCGATTTTCGTCGGTGCCTACGCACCCGTCCCGCTCGGGGACTACCTCGCCGGCTCGAACCACGTCCTGCCCACCGGCGGCACCGCGCGGCACTCCAGTGGCCTCGCCGTGTCCGCCTTCCAGCGCCAGGTCCATGTCGTCGAGTGCGGCCCCGAGGCGCTCGCCGACATCGCGCCCCGCATCGCCGCGCTCGGCGGAGCCGAGGACCTGACCGCCCACGTCGACGCGGTGGAGGTACGGGCCCGATGACCGGGAACATCAGCGGAGCGGGCGACGCCGCCCCTCCGGGCGCCACCGCCGGCACGGGTGACGGCGCCGGGCCGGGGGAGACCACAGTCCTGGGCGACGCCGCTGGGCCGCCTGACGCCGCCGGTCCCGCCGGCGCGCTCCCGGGGGCGCCGGCCGGCCAGGGCGCGCCCGTCGGTGGCCACGGGAGGCTGCGTTCCGCCGCGGTCACGCCGGCCGACCGGGCCCCGTGGCGGCCCGTCACCCTGGACGACCTGCCCCTGCGAGACGACCTGCGGGGGATGTCCCCGTACGGCGCGCCGCAGATCGACGTCCCGGTGCGGCTGAACACCAACGAGAACCCGCACCCGCCGTCCGCCGGGCTGGTGGACGCGCTCGGCAAGGCGGCGACCCTCGCCGCGACCGAGGCCAACCGCTATCCCGACCGGGAGGCCGAGGCCCTGCGCGCCGACCTGGCGTACTACCTGACCCCGGACGCCGGTTTCGGCGTGCACGCGGCCCAGGTGTGGGCGGCCAACGGGTCGAACGAGATTCTCCAGCAGCTCTGCCAGGCGTTCGGCGGTCCCGGGCGGGTGGCGGTGGGCTTCGAGCCGTCCTACTCGATGCACCGGCTGATCGCGCTGGCGACCGCCACCGACTGGGTCGCCGAGTCCCGCGCGGCGGACTTCACCCTCGAAGCCGACCGGGTCACCGCCGCGATCCGCCGGCACCGCCCGGCGCTGCTGTTCCTGTGCTCGCCGAACAACCCCACCGCCACCGCGCTCGGCACGGAGGTCATCGCGGCCGCCTGCGACGCCATGGCCGAGGTCAGCTCGGGTGTCGTCGTGGTCGACGAGGCCTACGGCGAGTTCCGCCGGGCCGGCGTCCCCAGTGCGCTCACCCTGCTGCCCGACCACCCCCGGCTGGTCGTCACCCGGACGATGAGCAAGGCGTTCGCGTTGGCCGGCGCCAGGGTCGGCTACCTCGCGGCGCATCCGGCGGTTGTCGACGCGCTGCAGCTCGTCCGCCTGCCCTACCACCTGTCGTCGTTCACCCAGGCGGTCGCGCGCACCGCGCTCGCCCACGCCGACGAGCTGCTCGGCACGGTGGACGCGGTGAAGGCACAGCGCGACCTGCTCGTTCGTTCCCTGCCGGAGTTCGGCTGCGTGACCGCTCCGAGCGACGCCAACTTCGTGCTGTTCGGTCACTTCACCGACCAGCGGGCCGTGTGGCAGGGCCTGCTCGACGCCGGTGTGCTCGTCCGCGACGTCGGCCTCGACGGCTGGCTGCGGGTGACGGCCGGCCTGCCGAACGAGATGGAGTCCTTCCTCGACGCGCTGCGCCGGGTGCTGACCGCCCGCCCGGCCCTCCTGCGCGCCGCCGCGGAGATCAGCTCCTGAGCGACCGGGCCTGACCGACCCGACCCGAACATCCGGACCGACCCGAACATCCGGACCGGTACGACCGCCCGGACCGACCAAACAGCCGGCCGGCCGGTCCAGCGCCGCACCGGTGGAGAACCCGAGGGAAACGATGGCACGCACCGCTCGCGTCGAGCGCAAGACCAAGGAGTCGCACGTCCTGATCGAGCTTGACCTCGACGGGACGGGCCTGGCGTCGGCGGAGACCGGCGTCCCGTTCTTCGACCACATGATGGAGCAGCTCGGCAAGCACGGGGGCTTCGACCTCACCGTGCGCACCGAGGGTGACCTGCACATCGACGCGCACCACACCGTCGAGGACACGGCCATCGCGTTCGGCACCGCGCTGCGCGAGGCGCTCGGCGACAAGGCGGGCATCCGCCGTTTCGGCGACGCGACCGTGCCGCTCGACGAGGCGTTGGTGCAGTCGGCCGTCGACCTTTCCGGCCGGCCCTACTGTGTGCACGTCGAGCCGGAGCTGGTCGGCCTGATCGGCACCTACGACACCACGCTCACCCGGCACATCTTCGAGTCGATCACCGCCTCGGCGCGGATCGCGCTGCACGTGCGGGTGCTGTCCGGGCGCAACGCCCACCACGTCGTCGAGGCGCAGTTCAAGTCGGTGGCCCGGGCCATGCGCGACGCTGTGGCGCTCGACGCGCGGGTCGCCGGCGTACCGTCCACCAAGGGCGTGCTTTGAGCGGCCCGCGGCCGGACGTCGTCGTCCTCGACTACGGCTCGGGGAACCTGCGCTCGGCCGAGCGGGCGCTCGCCCGGGTCGGTGCCGAGGTGACGGTGACGGCGGATCTCGACGCCGCCCGGGCCGCCGACGGGCTCGTCGTCCCCGGGGTCGGCGCCTTCGCGGCGTGCATGGCGGGTGTGGATGCGGTCGGCGGCGGCGAGGTCGTGCGTGAGCGGCTGGCTGCCGGCCGACCGGTCCTCGGGATCTGCGTGGGCATGCAGATCCTCTACCAGCTCGGCGACGAGCACGGTGTGCGGACGGAGGGCCTCGGCGTGCTCGAGGGGAGCGTGCGCCGGCTGACGGCGCCGGTCCTGCCGCACATGGGCTGGAACGTCGTCACGCCCCCACCGGAGTCGGTCCTGTTCGAGGGCATCGACGCGGAGACGCGTTTCTACTTCGTGCACTCTTACGCGGCGGCGGCGCGGGCGGGTGACACCGTCGCCGAGCACGGCGAGGCGTTCGCCGCCGCGGTCGAGCGCGGACCGCTCGCGGCCACCCAGTTCCATCCGGAGAAGTCCGGCGACGCCGGTGCCCACGTCCTGCGGAACTGGCTGCGCACCCTGAGCTGACCACCTGCAGCGGCCAGCCGCCGCCGCCACAGGCGCAGGCGTCGGCTCCGGCCCTGTTGATCAGGGGGCGTCGGGGGCGAGTCGGTCGGTGGTGTAGAGGCGGGCGATGACGTCCTCGATCGCCGGCTCGCCGACCGAGAGGTCGACCAGCGGGTAGCGGGCCGCGATCTCGCTGACCAGCGGTGCCGCGCTGCCACCCGCCGGGAGCTCGAGCCACTGCCGGGCGCCGTGCACCCGCACGACGCGCGCCCCCTCGACGGTCATCGCCGGCAGCGGCTCGGCGAGGTCGACCCGCAGCGTCCGCGTGCCGCCGAGGCGCTCGCGCAGCGTCTCGAGCTCGCCGTCGAAGGCCAGCCGGCCATGGTCGATGACCATCACCCGCCGGCACAGCTGCTCGACGTCGGTCATGTCGTGGGTGGTGAGCACGATCGTCGTCCCCGCCTCGCGGTTGGTGCGTGCGAGGAACGCGCGGACCGCCGTCTTCGAGACGACGTCCAGGCCGATCGTCGGCTCGTCCAGGTAGACGATCTCCGGGTCGGGCAGGAAGGCGGCCGTGATGTTGCCGCGCATCCGCTGGCCGAGCGAGAGCTGCCGCACCGGGGTGTCGAGGATCGGCGCCAGCGCCAGCATCTCGACGAAATGCTTGAGATTGTTCCGGTATCGCAGCGCCGGGATCCGGTAGATGCGGCGGATCAGTTCGAAGCTGTCGCGTAGTGGCAGGTCCCACCACAGCTGCGAGCGCTGGCCGAAGACCACCCCGATGCGCCGGCTGAGCCGCAGGCGCTGCCGGGACGGGTCCAGCCCGGCCACCCGCAGCCGCCCACCGGACGGCGTCAGGATGCCGACCAGCATCTTGATGGTGGTGCTCTTGCCCGCGCCGTTCGGGCCGAGGTACCCGACGATCTCCCCGGCCCGGACCGTGAACGACAGGTCCGCGACGGCGTGGACGTCCACCCGTTCCCGGCGCATCCAGCCGGCCCGCCGCCGCAGGACGAACGTCTTGCTGACCCCCTCGACGTCGATGACGTTGGTCATCGGGAACTCGCCGTGGATACCCCGGCCTTCAGGCCGGGGAGGAAACGGCGTCCCACATTGGAACGCATGTTCGATCCTTTCGGTAGGATGTCGGCATGTCCCGCTTTCGCCTATACCCGTCTGCCGAACAGGTCGGCGGGCTGGTTGAGCACTGTGGGCATGCCCGTTTTATATGGAATCTGGCTGTCGAACAGCAGGCATGGTGGACGCCCTACCGGGGCAGGGCGCCGAACCATCTGGAGCGCTGCCGGCAGTTGACCGAGGCGCGGGCGGAGTTCGACTGGCTGCGAGCCGGGTCGCAGACCGTTCAGCGGCAGGCCCTGCGGGATTTCGACCAGGCGGTGCGAAACTTCTTCGGTGGTTCGCACCGGCGGCCGACCTATCGGAAGAAAGGTGAAGCCGAGGGCTTTCAGATCGTGGGGAAGAACGCCAGGGTCGAGAATCTGAACCGGAAGTGGTCGCGGTGCTGGGTACCCAAGGTTGGCTGGGTCAGGTTCCGTCGCACCCGCAGGATCGGTGAGGCCAGATCCTATCGGGTGACGCGGGACCGGGCTGGCCGCTGGCATGTCGGGTTCGCGGTGGCCCCCGTGCCGATCCCCGCCCCCGGTACCGGCGAGGTGGTCGGCGTCGACCGGGGTGTGGCCGTGTCGGCGGCCCTGTCGACCGGGGAGCTGCTGCGCTGCCCTGGCCTGCGGCCCCGGGAGGCCGCACGGTTGGTCAGGCTTCAGCGCAGGCTCGCGAAGGCCAGGCGGGGCGGCAACCGGCGCGCCCGGCTTCGTTCCCGGCTCGCCCGGATCAGGGCGCGGGAAGCCGACCGGCGGAAGGACTGGGTGGAGAAGACCTCCACCGATCTCGCCCGCCGTTTCGATGTGATCCGGGTCGAGGATCTGAAAGTCCGCAGTATGATCCGTTCCGCTCGGGGCACGGTCGAGAACCCGGGGCGGAACGTCGGGCAGAAGGCCGGCCTGAACCGGGGCATCCTCGGCAACGGCTGGGGTTTGCTCGTCCGGCGCCTGGAACAGAAAGCACCCGGCCGGGTGGAGAGGGTCCCGGCCGCCTACACCAGCCGGCGTTGCTCGGCCTGCGGGCATACGGCGCCCGGGAACCGCGAGAGTCAAGCGGTGTTCCGGTGCGTCGCCTGCGGGCATGAAAGCAACGCCGACGTGAACGCTGCACGTAACATCGCCGCGGGACGTGCGGTGAACGCGCGGGGAGGCGGCCCGGTAGGGCTTCCCGTGAACCGCGAATCTCAACGAACCACACCCCCTCTGGTGAGTGTGTAGGAGTTGGAATCCCCCACATTCATGCGGGGGAGGACGTCAAGGCACTCAGCTCCCGGTACTGCGGTAGTGGCGCAGACCGAGGCGCCAGGCCGCCCCGGCGAGGGCGGCGGTGACCATGGCCACGGCGGGCGAGAGGAACCGGGTGACCCCCGGCAGGCCGAACGGGTCCGGCTGGTCGAGCACGAACAGTGCCGGCTGCCAGTTCACGAAGGCGATCGGCAGCACCACGGTCATCAGCAGCGCCGTCCGGCGGCCGTAGACCGTCAGCGGGTACTGCGTCGCGAGCGCCGCGCCCTGCCGGACGGCGCCCACGGCGACGGACGCGTCCGGAGCGACGAACAGCACCGCCGCGGTGCCCACCGAGAGGCTCGCACTGATCACGATCCCACTGGTGATCATTAGTGGGAGGACGGCGACCCGGGCGGGGGTCCAGGGGACGTCCAGCGCGGTGAGACTGATCACGAGGACGGCGGCGGGCTGCACCACCCGGCCCAGCCGCTGCGGGGAGAAGTCCGCGGTCGCGGCCTGCACGAGCACGCTGACGGGGCGGGTGAGCATCGGGTCCAGCTTGCCGTCCTTGATCGGCCAGCCGAGGCGGTCCAGCGGGCCGACCGCGGCCTCGGTGGCGGCGAAGGCGAGGGCTGACGTCCCGTAGAGGAAGGCGACCTCGGCGAGCGAGAAGCCGTCGAGGTCGGGCAGGTGGGCGAACACGATGCCGATCGCGGCGAGGTCCAGCACCGTCGCCGCCATCTCGACGAGGGTGTACAGGACGAGTGAGAGCCGGTACTGGGCCGTCGAGCGGAAGGCGGCGCCGACCAGCAGCAGGTAGTGGCCCGCCTCCGCCCGTACCAGCCCGAGCCGCCCGCCCACGCCGCTGTCGGCAACCGTCGCGTGGGTGCCGCTCGCGTGGGTGTCACTCACGTGGGTGCCGGTCGCCGTGGTGCCGGCAGTGCTGATGCCGGCGGCGGCGGCGCCTGCGCCTGCGCCTGCGCCTGCGCCTGCGCCGGCGGCGGCGGCGGCCTCGTCCGTGGTCACCGGTCAGCCTCCCTGTACGACGAGGCGGCGCAGCGCGGCGGTCGTCAGGACGCGGCCGGCCAGGCACAGCAGCAGCGCCCAGACCGCCTGGTAGGCGAGGATCCGTTCCGGGCCGGCCGCCGCGCTCCCGAGGTATGCCGTGCCGCCGGCCGGCGACCCGAGGTAGAGGTCCATCGGCGCCTGGACGACGGCCCCGAACGGCAGGAACCCGGCGATCGTCCCGAGCACGCCGGGGAACAGCCCGAGGGGCAGCACGGCGCCGGAGAAGAACATCATCACGAGCGCGGCGACGGCCTGCACCCCCCGGTCGTCGGTCAGCCAGAACGCGCTGAGCGCGACCAGGTAGCGCAGGCCGAAGCTGACCAGGAGGGCCAGCACGAGACTCGCGGCGAACAGCGCTCCGGTGCCCGAGGACCGGGGGAGCCGCGGGTCGAACAGGAACGCTCCGACCACACCCGCGGGTATCGCACGGGTGGTCAGGTACACCCCGGCCCGCCCGACCTCCAGGCCGAGCCACCACCGCTGGAACCCGACGGGCCGGACGACGTCGGTCTCGACGCCGCCGTCGCGCACCCGCCAGGCCAGGTCGACCATGCCGCCGAAGACGGCGAAGGTGCTGACGAGGGCCTGCCCGACCACGGTGAAAGTGACCGCCGCGGTGGCGTCGTAGCCGGCGAGCCCGGGGCGCTGTTCCCACACGGCCAGTGCCAGGTGGCCGCGCAGGACGGTCAGCACGATGTTGGAGATGACCGAGGCCGCGACCGTCGCCCGGTCGGTGACGTACCGGCGCGCGGCGGCGGACGCGATCGCGGCCCACATCCGCGCGCTGGCCAGGGCGCGCCCGGTGGTTCCGGGCGTCGACGCCTGGCCTGCCACGTCGAAGGTCATCGCCGACCACGCTAGAGCGATCCGTGGTCGGAGGATCTCAGGTTGCGGCAACTCGTGTGGTCCGGTGGTGCGCCTCCTCGAGGGCCGGGGTGACCCGTAGGGTGGGGATGTGACGTTGACGTTGCTACCCGCGGTGGATGTGGCCGACGGCCTGGCCGTCCGCCTGGTCCAGGGCGAGGCCGGAACCGAGACCTCCTACGGCGACCCGCGCGAGGCGGCGCTGGCCTGGCAGCGCGACGGCGCCGAGTGGATCCATCTGGTCGACCTCGACGCGGCCTTCGGCCGCGGGTCCAACCGTGACCTGATCGCCGAGGTCGTCCGCTCGGTCGACGTGGCCGTGGAGCTCTCCGGCGGCATTCGGGACGACGACTCCCTCGACGCCGCGCTGGCCACCGGCGCGGCCCGGGTCAACATCGGCACGGCGGCGCTCGAGGACCCGGAGTGGGTGCGCAAGGCGATCGACCGGGTCGGCGACCGGATCGCCGTGGGCCTGGACGTCCGTGGCACCACCCTCGCCGCGCGGGGCTGGACGCGTGAGGGCGGCGAGCTCTACGAGGTGCTCGCACGGCTGGACGCCGACGGCTGCGCCCGCTACGTGCTCACCGACGTCCGCCGGGACGGGACCCTCACCGGCCCGAACGTCGAGCTGCTGCGGGCCGTGACGGCCGCGACGACCCGGCCGGTGGTCGCCAGCGGCGGCGTCTCCTCCCTGGAGGACCTGCGCGTGATCGCGAGCGTGCCCGGTGTCGAGGGCGCCATTGTCGGCAAGGCGCTCTACGCCGGCGCGTTCACCCTGCCCGAGGCGCTCGCGGTCGCGGCGGAGGGGCCCGCGGCGGGCGCGCCGTGACCGTCGCCGTCCGGGTGATCCCCTGCCTCGACGTCGACGGCGGGCGGGTCGTCAAGGGTGTGAACTTCACCGACCTGCGGGACGCGGGCGACCCGGTCGAGATGGCCCGGCTCTACGACGCCGAGGGCGCCGACGAGCTGACCTTCCTCGACATCACCGCGTCCAGCGGAAACCGGGAGACCACGTACGACATCGTCCGGCGCACGGCGGAGCAGGTCTTCATCCCGCTCACCGTCGGCGGCGGGGTGCGCTCGGTCGACGACGTCGACCGGCTGCTGCGTGCCGGCGCCGACAAGGTGGGGATCAACACCGCGGCCGTCGCCCGCCCGGAACTGGTCCGCGAGTGCGCGCTGCGGTTCGGCAGCCAGTGCATCGTGCTCTCGGTGGACGCCCGTCGCTCCCGCGAGCCGGGCGGCCCCGCCTTCGAGGTGACCACCCACGGCGGGCGCCAGGGCACCGGCATCGACGCGGTCGCCTGGGCCGCGCGGGCCGTCGAGCTGGGCGCCGGCGAGATCCTGCTGAACTCGATGGACGCCGACGGCACCCAGGACGGCTACGACCTGGAAATGATCACATCGGTCCGCGCGGCGGTGAACGTACCGGTGATCGCCAGCGGTGGCGCCGGCAGCCTCGACCACTTCGCCCCCGCGGTCGGCGCCGGCGCCGACGCCGTGCTGGCCGCCAGCGTCTTCCACTTCGGGCGGATGCGGATCTCCGAGGTGAAGAAGGTGCTGCGCGACGCCGCCATCGCGGTGCGCTGACGGCTGCGGGCCGGCCTGGCCGGCCAGGCCGGCCCGCGGTGCGTCCGGCTGTGGCACGGCCGGCCTCCGCCGGGGCACGGATCAGTCGATGGCGTCGGTCGTGGGCATTTCCTCGAACGCGGGTCGAACGTCGGTTGTCCATCAGCGGTCGGTTGGGTCATTGCCGGGCCGGCGGCCTTCGCGCGGGCCAGGATGTCGGGCGCGCCTTGGTCGTCCGGGTGGTGAGCCGGCGGGCACCGTGTCCGGGTCGCGCTGGTGAGCAGGCGTCTGACCGGGACTGTTACCGCCGGGTTGCGCGTTGAGTGACGAACGGCCGCGTCACCCGGGGGACGGCGTGCGGCGGCCGCCGATGCCGCGGGGGGTGTTCCGCGGCCGCCCGTGAAACGGAGGAGTGCCAGTGCCTGGTGACCCCGCGTCCGGCGAGGTGACCCGCAGGAAAGCAGCCCCCGGCGGTGCCGGTTCGCCTGGGCCCCCCGCCGCGGCATCCCGGCCTGCCGCGGAGCCCCAGCCCGTCGCGGCGGGCTCGCCCACGGTGATCAGGCGCGGGCTGGGCGTGCTCGCGATCGCCGTCCGGGAGGAGCCCAGGGTCTTCCTGATCGCGCTGGCCGGCAGCTCCCTCTACGCGCTGGCGACGGTCGCGAGCTCGCTCGCCCTTGGCGAGATCACCGAGCGCGTCCTCGTCCCGAGCATCGACGACGGCGCCGCCGACTGGAGCGCCGTCATCGGCGCGGCGCTGATCATGGTCGGCATCGGGTTCGCCCGGGCGGCCGGGATGTTCTTCCGCCGCCTAGTCTCCGGAATGATGCAGTACCGGCTGCAGGCCACCTACCGGCGTCGGGTCACCCGCCAGTACCTGCGGCTGCCGCTGGCCTGGCACCAGCGGCACTCGACCGGTTCGCTGCTGTCCAACGCGAACGCGGACGTGGAGGCCACGTGGGCGCCGATCGCGCCGCTGCCGTTCGCCGCCGGCGTGCTGGTCATGCTCGCCGCGGCGCTGGCCCTGCTGATCGCGACCGACCCGCTGCTGGCCCTGGTGGGCTGTGTCGTGTTCCCCGCGTTCGGTGTCGTCAACGTGGTCTACGGCCGGTGGGTGTCGCCGCTCTACGGCCGCGCCCAGCGCCTGCGAGCCGAGGTCAGCGGGGTCGCCCACGAGTCCTTCGACGGCGCGCTCGTCGTGAAGACCCTGGGTCGGGAGGCCGACGAGACGGCCCGCTTCGCCGTCAAGGCCGGCGAGCTGCGCGACGCGATGGTCCGTGCGGGCCAGGTCCGGGGCATGTTCGACCCGGTCATGGAGGCGCTGCCCAACCTCGGCGTGCTGGCCGTGATCGTCGTCGGAGCGGTCCGCATCGACGGCGGCTCGCTCACCGTCGGTGAGCTGGTTCGGGTCGCCTACCTGTTCACCCTGCTGGCCTTCCCGATCAGAGCGATCGGATGGGTCTTCGGTGAGCTGCCCAGGTCCGTCGTCGGGCACGAGCGGGTCGACGCGGTGCTCACGGCCCGCGGCGGTCTCGGCTTCGGCTCCGCCGCCCTCGCCGGCTCCGGCCCGGCGGCGCTGCGCGTCACCGGCGTCGGATACGGCTACCCGGTGCAGACCGCCGGCGACCACGACGACGTCACGGACACCTCCGCGAACATCCCCGCCGCCAGGACGCCGTCCACCGAGGCGGGCTCGCCGGCCTCCGGGGCGGTGTGGCAGGCGCTGCACGGGGTGACCTTCGACGTGGCCCCCGGCCGGGTGGTCGCGCTGACGGGGCGCACCGGTGCCGGCAAGTCGACCCTGGTGAACCTCCTCGCCCGCCTGGTCGACCCCAACTCGGGCACCGTCCGGATCGACGGCGTGGACCTGCGTGACCTGGCGATGGGCGAGGTGACCCGCGCGGTCGCGCTCGTCCCCCAGCAGACGTTCCTGTTCGACGACACCGTGCGGGTGAACGTCGCCCTCGGCCTGGACGTCGACGACGAGACCGTGTGGGAGGCCCTGCGCCGGGCCCAGGCGGAGCGCTTCGTCCGTGCCCTGCCAGCCGGCCTCGACACCAGGGTGGGGGAGCGGGGGACCACGCTCTCCGGCGGTCAGCGCCAGCGGATCGGCCTCGCCCGCGCGCTCGTGCGCGACCCGCGGCTGCTGATCCTCGACGACGCGACGTCCAGCGTCGACCCGCGGATCGAGTCGTCCATCCTCGCCGGGCTGCGGGAGCGGGCGGGGGCGTCGACGGTGGTGATCGTCGCGCACCGGCGGTCCACCGTCGAGCTCGCCGACGAGGTCGTGCACCTGGAGGACGGCCGTGTCACCGCGCAGGGCACCCACCGGGAGCTTCTGGCCAGCTCGCCCGGCTACGCGGAGCTGCTGACGGCCTACGACGAGGACACGGACGCCGGGACCGGCGACGGGCCGACCCCGGGAACGCGGGGGGAGTCCGGGCCTCACCAGGTGCCGGCGCCGGGCTCTTCCGGGCTGAACCCCGCCGCATCGGGTACCGCCGCGCCTGTCGACGCGGCCTCGGTCGGAGTACTGACGGTTCCGGACCAGGAGGGCGCACGATGAGCTCCGACGGCCTGTGGGCGACCGGGGGCCGGCTGCGCCGGCTCGTGCCGGAGCTGACCGCCGGCATCGCCGGAACCCTGGCCCTCGCCGTGACCGCCACCGTGGGCAAGGTGGTGATCCCTGTCGTGGTCCAGCAGACGCTCGACCGCGGTGTCTGGGAGGGCGGAGCGGACCTCGGCCTCGTCGGAGTCTCGGTGGCCCTCGCCGCGGTCGCCATCCTGATCACCGCGCTCGCGGCGTTCCGGATGAACGTGCGGCTCTACCGCGTCTCCGAGAGCGCGCTGGCCACCCTGCGCGTCCGGGCCTTCCGTCACGTCCACGACCTGTCGATGCTGAGCCAGTCCGCGCAGCGGCGCGGCTCGCTGACCTCCCGGGTCACCAGTGACATCGACACGATGTCGCAGTTCCTCCAGTTCGGCGGCGTCATGCTGATCGTCGCCACCGGGCAGATGCTGATCGCCACGATCCTCATGTTCGTCTACTCCTGGCAGCTGGCCCTGCTGGTGTACGCGTTCTTCGTCCCGCTGGTCATCGCCACCCGGCGTTTCCAGAAGCGGCTGGCGGTGCGGTACGGGAAGGTGCGGGAGCGGGTCGGGGACATGCTCGGCGCGATCTCGGAGTCGGTGGTCGGCGCTCAGGTCGTGCGGGCCTACGGCGCGCAGGACCGCACCTCCCGGCGCATCGACGGCACGGTGGAGGACTACCGCGCCGCGCAGACCCACGCCCAGACCCTGGTGGCGGGGGTGTTCGCCGGAGTCGAGACGGTCGCCGCGCTCACCACCGCGGGGGTGGTGATCGTCGGGGTCGCGATCGGCGTCGACGGATCGCTGACCACCGGGCAGCTGGTGGCCTTCCTGTTCCTCCTCACGCTGTTCGTGATGCCCATCCAGTCACTGACCGAGGTACTGAACGACGGCGCGAACGCCTTCGCCGGGCTGCGGCGGGTCCTCGACGTCCTCGACACCCCGTCGGACGTCCGCGACCCGGCCGAGGAGACCGGTGGCGTGGCGCTGCCCGACGGGCCGCTCGGCGTGCGGTTCGACCATGTCGGATTCGCCTACCCGGGCGGCCCGCCGGTGCTCCACGACGTGACGCTCGACCTCGCGTCGCACCGGCGGGTGGCCGTCGTCGGGGAGACCGGCTCCGGCAAGACGACGATGGCGAAGCTGCTCACCCGGCTCATGGACCCCACCGACGGCACCGTGCTGATCGGCGGCGTCCCGCTGAACCAGGTGCGGTTCGACTCGCTGCGGGGCCGGGTGGTCATGGTGCCGCAGGACGGGTTCCTGTTCGACCTCACCGTCGCCGGCAACGTCCGGTACGGGCGGCCGGACGCCTCCGACGCCGAGATCGTGAACGCCTTCGCGCAGCTCGGCCTGGGCGACTGGCTCGCCGGCCTGCCCGCCGGCATCGCCACCCCGGTGGGGGAACGCGGTGAGCTGCTCTCCGCCGRCGAACGCCAGCTCGTGGCGCTTGCCCGTGCCCAGCTCGCCGACCCCGACCTGCTCGTCCTCGACGAGGCGACCTCCGCCGTCGACCCGGCGACCGAAGTGAAGATCGCCACGGCCCTGCTCGAGCTCACCAGGGGACGCACCTCCGTCACCATCGCGCACCGGCTCTCCACCGCGGAGGCYGCCGACGAGGTCGTCGTGGTCGACGCCGGGCGGGTCGTCCAGCGCGGGACGCACACGGAGCTGGTCGCCGTGCCCGGGGTCTACCGGCGGCTGCACGAATCCTGGGCGGCCGGGGTCTCGTCACACTGACCGCCGCCCGGAGGGGTGACCCCGGTCGGCGGGTCCCGGCCCGCCTGCCGTGGTGACCTGGAGGCCTGCTGGCCGCGGCGGGCAGAATGGGCGGGTGACCGCACGTGCCTCCGATCTCGACCCCGCCATCGCCCGGCAGCTCAAGCGGGACGGCTCCGGACTGTTCCCGGCCGTCGCCCAGCAGTACGACTCGGGTGAGGTGCTCATGGTCGGATGGATGGACGACGAGGCGTTGCACCGGACCCTCACCACCGGTCGGGCCACCTACTGGAGCCGCAGCCGGGCCGAGTACTGGGTCAAGGGCGACACCAGCGGGCACGTGCAGTGGGTGCGGTCGGTCGCCCTCGACTGCGACGGCGACACCGTGCTGGTCCAGGTGGACCAGGTGGGCCCGGCCTGCCACACCGGCACGCGTACCTGCTTCACCGGCCGCGAGCTGCAGGTCGGCGGCGCCCGGCCCCTGCAGCCCCCGGCCGTGAACCCCACGCCGACGCCGCCCTCCACGCCCATGTCCATGCCGGCAGTGGCGCCGGCGCCGACGACGGGAGCACCACGATGACCACCGGCGAGATCACACCGAGCCGGGCGGAGTTCCACGAGCTCGCCGCGCGCCAGCCGGTCGTCGCGGTGTCCCGCCGCCTGCTCGCCGACGGCGAGACACCGGTCGGGGTCTACCGCAAGCTGGCCGGCGGACCGGGGACGTTCCTGCTCGAGTCCGCCGAGCACGGGGGCGTGTGGTCGCGCTACTCCTTCGTCGGCGTCCGTGCCGCGGCCACACTCACCGAACGGGACGGGCAGGCCGCCTGGACGGACGGAACCCCGCCGCCCGGTGTCCCGCTCGACGGCGACCCGCTCGACGTCCTGCGTGCCGTGGAACGCCAGCTCTGCTCGGCCCGGCCGAGCGGCACTCCGCCGCTGCTGGGAGGCCTGGTCGGGTACCTCTCGTACGACATCGTCCGGCGCATCGAGCGGCTGCCCGCCCGGGCAACCGACGATCTCGGGATGCCCGAGCTGCGGATGCTCCTGACGACCGACCTCGCCGTCCTCGACCACACAGACGGATCGTGCCAGCTCGTCGCGAACATCTTCACCGGCTCCGGGGACCCGGCCGAAGCAGCGGACCTGGCTGGCCCAGGAGCGGCGGGCGGACCGTCCGCACGGCGGGCGGAGCTGGACGCCGCCTACGACGATGCGGTGCACCGCATCGAGGTGATGACGGCAGATCTCGGCAAGTGGAGTGAGCCGACCGTGGCGACCACGACCGGGGCGTCCACGGGCGTGCGCGACTTCGCCTCCGCAACCCCGCCCGGCGGCTTCCACGCCGCCGTCGAGCGGTCGATCGAGGAGATCCGGGCGGGGGAGTGCTTCCAGATCGTGGTCTCCCAGCGGTTCGAGCGCCCCACCACCGCCGACGCCCTCGACGTCTACCGGGTCCTGCGGGCGTCGAACCCCAGCCCCTACATGTACCTGCTGCGGTTCGCCGATCATGATGTGGTCGGCTCGTCGCCGGAGGCGCACGTCAAGGTCACCGGCCGCCGGGCGTTGCTGCACCCGATCGCGGGCAGCCGGCCGCGGGGCGAGACCCCCGAGCGCGATGCCGAACTGGCCGCCCAGCTCCTGGCCGATCCGAAGGAACGGTCCGAGCACGTGATGCTGGTCGACCTGGTCCGCAATGATCTCGGGCGGGTCTGCGTGCCCGGATCGGTGCGGGTGGTCGAGTTCGCGTCCGTCGAGCGGTTCTCGCACATCATGCACATCGTCTCCACCGTGATCGGTGAGGTGGCGCCCGAGCGCAGCGCGGTCGACGTCCTCGCCGCGACCTTTCCCGCCGGGACGTTGTCGGGAGCGCCCAAGGTGCGGGCCATGGAGATCATCGACGAGCTCGAGCCGACGAGGCGCGGCCTGTACGGCGGGGTCGTGGGATATCTCGATTTCGGCGGTGACCTCGACACCGCGATCGCCATCCGCACAGCGGTCCTCCGTTCAGGAATGGCCTACGTGCAGGCCGGCGCCGGGATCGTGGCGGACTCCGTTCCCGACACCGAGGATCTCGAGAGCCGGACGAAGGCCGCGGCGGTTCTCCGCGCGATCGAGGTGGCGGAGTCGCTCCGCCCGCCGGTATGACAGCGCCCGCCGACCTGCCCGCGCCCGCAGGAAGCCCCACTCCCGGCGCCCGCCGGGAGCGGGCGCTCGCCATGGTCGCGTGCCTGGTCGGATCCGCCGTCGTCCTGTTCAGCGCCAGCGCGACCTGGGTCTCGGCCCAAGTTCAGGCCGGCACGGGCGGGCAGGCCTCGGCCGTGGCGGCGCCCCTGCCGGTGAAGTGGTCGGGAGAATCGCTCGCCCCGGCCGCCACCGCGCTGGCGCTGCTCGGGCTCGCCGCCACCGTGGCGATCATCGCGACCAGGCGCGTGGGGCGGACCCTGGTGGGCGTGCTCCTGGCGGGTGCAGGGGTCGCGATCTTCCTGATCGCCGGCGGGATCGCCCTCGACCCGATGGCCGCGGTGCGGGGGACCGACGAGGTCAGGGCGCTCGTCCCCATCGGGGATCCGACCATCCTCGATCTTTCCCGCACCGTGGCTCCATGGCTCGCCTCCTTCGGTGGTCTCGTGCTCGCGATCACGGGTGCCGTCGTCGTCGCACGCGCCGGGACCTGGCCGGCCATGTCCGGCCGCTACCAGGCCCGCGCAGCCGCACCCGCTGACGCCTGGGACGCCATCGAGCGGGGCCAGGACCCCACCTGACCATCAGGACTGCTCCTCTCGTTCAGGGACCGCGTCCCGCGCGGGGGCGGGAGCGCCGTCGACCTTCTGCTCGGGATCTGCCGTCGTGAGCCGGAGCCGCTGGCCGGCCAGGGCGGCGAAGGTCAGGTCATTGCGCTCGATGTCCGCCTCGAGCAGGGAGATGAGCTCGTCCATCCGCGCGATGCGGCGGTCGAGATCCTGAACCTGCGCGATCAGCAGGTCATGCTCCGTCACCGGACCGCTCACGGGAACGCGGGACGCCGTTCCCGGGCCTGGCCGCGGAGGGCAGCCGGGCGTGTCTGGCGCGCCGCTGAGCCCCGCCCGACCCGTGCCGCCGGCACGCTCCTCAGACGCTCTGTGGCCCTCGGTACCGCCTCCGCCGGTCTCGGTCTGGGCACCTGGCGGGGTGGTGAGCCGCGGCGGCGCCGCGCCCACTGATCCGCAGGCCACGGGACTCGCCGGGGAGGGGTCCGCGGCACCCGCTGTGCCGGTGGCCGCCGGGCCCGTGGGCCGGGGAGCCGCGGAGTCACCCGGGCTCGTGGCGGGGCGGCCGGGCGCTGGGCGCTCCGGCGCCGCGCCGCGTACTCGGGACGATGATCGCGAATTCTGGCCGATCCTCTCGTCGGCGCCACCTTCCGGCGCACTCGGAACGGGCGGCCCGGCGGGGGTGGGAATGCCGCCGGAGACCCGGCGAGCGGACCACACGGCGGCGGCGGACCAGGCCGCGACGAGCCGTTCCGAGCCGCCCCGGCGGGCCCGCGGGTAGGCCGTATCTGACCTCCGTGCCGCGTCCGCGGCGTCTCGAGGCCTCGGCTCGTCACTCCACATCGCGCCTCCCGAATCCACTCGTGTTCGAACGTGTGTTCGATGATACGGGTCGGTGGCGGACCGTCAAAGTGCCGGGTGCGCGGGCGTGTCGCGAGGTGTCTGCCCAGGTGTCGTGCCGTGGTCGCGCGAGTGCGTCCGGTGTCAGGGCCAACAGGAGCACCACTACCGTCGGTCGGGGCTCCGTCGCTCGTCCCGCGATCCCTCGGGTTGGTCTGGCCTCGACGTCGACGTCAGGGGCGCGGCCACTCGGATGGCCAATGCGTGGACAACCACGAATCGTGACGGCTCGGCGCCGCGGGTGGGGGCGACGGGCCTCGGGCTCGAGACTGCCCTACCATCGGCGGCATGGCAGCCGCGACTGGCGCGAGCGCGGGGCGATGAACGCTCTCGAGGAGATCCTCGACGGGGTCAGAGCAGATCTGGCCGTCCGTGAGCGGGAAACGTCCCTGGCAGCTCTGAAACAACGTGTTGAGCGTGTACCCGATCCCCGGGACGCGCTGGCGGTGCTGCGCGCACCGCGGGTTTCGGTGATCGCGGAGATCAAGCGCCGCTCGCCGTCCAGGGGTGCGCTCGCGACGATCGCCGATCCGGCGGCGCTCGCCTCGCTCTACGAGCAGGCGGGCGCCGCGGCGGTCAGCGTCCTCACCGAGCAGCGGCGGTTCGGCGGCTCGCTGGCCGATCTGGACGCCGTCCGGGTGGCCGTCGACATCCCCGTCCTGCGCAAGGACTTCGTGATCTCGCCGTACCAGGTCCTCGAGGCGCGGGCGCACGGCGCCGACATGGTCCTGCTGATCGTGGCCGCGCTCGATCAGCCGAGGCTGATCGGGCTGCTCGAGCGGGTCGAGTCGTTGGGCATGACCGCGCTGGTCGAGGTGCACGACGAGACCGAGATGCTGCGGGCTCTCGACGCGGGCGCCCGGCTGGTCGGGGTCAACGCCCGCAACCTGCGCACCCTCGAGGTGGACAGGGAGACCTTCGCCCGGCTCGCGCCGATGGTCCCGCAGGGGGTCCTGAAGGTCGCCGAGTCCGGCGTGCGCGGCCCGCGCGACCTGCTCCAGTACGCAGGTGCCGGGGCCGACGCGGTGCTGGTCGGGGAGGCCGCCGTGACCGGCGGCGACCCGCGCCAGTTCGTCGCCGATCTCGTGACCGCCGGAACGCATCCCGCCACCCGTATCGCGCACTGACCCGCCGACCGCTCGGGCGCCGTGTAAGGCGGTCGGCCGAGCGGTCGCCGGCCAGGCCCGCACGGGTGCTCTGTGTTCGGAGCGTCTCCGAGCGGGGCCCGGCCCCGCACGTCACCTCGGTGGGGGTGGGCGCCGGTACAGTCGGGGCCGTGACAGCTCGATCCGTCGACACCACCGCCGACCCGACCTCCGCCATCGATCCGAGCCGTGCCACCGACCCGAGCCGCGCGACCGGCCCGGTCGAGGTCGGCACGTGGTCGGCCGCCCAGGCGGCGGGGAACTGGCAGGCCGTACCGGACGCCGCCGGCCACTACGGCCGTTTCGGCGGGCGGTTTGTCCCGGAGGCGCTGTTCGCGGCGCTCGACGAGCTCACCGCGGCCTACGAGGCCGCCCGGGTCGACCCCGCCTTCGTCGATGAGCTCGACCGCCTGTTGGCGAGCTACGCCGGGCGCCCGACGCCGCTGACCTCGGCCGACCGGCTCACGGAGCGGATCGGTGGCGCGCGCATCCTGCTCAAGCGCGAGGATCTCGCGCACACCGGCTCACACAAGATCAACAATGTTCTCGGGCAGTGCCTTCTCACCCGGCGGATGGGCAAGACCCGGGTGATCGCCGAGACCGGAGCCGGTCAGCACGGCGTGGCCACCGCCACCGCCTGCGCCCTGCTGGGGCTGGAGTGCGTCGTCTACATGGGCGAGGAGGACACTCGCCGGCAGGCGCTCAACGTCGCCCGGATGCGCCTGCTCGGTGCCGAGGTGGTCCCCGTCGAGTCGGGCAGCCGCACCCTGAAGGACGCCATCAACGAGGCCATGCGTGACTGGGTGGCCACCGTCGACTCGACCCACTACTGCATCGGGTCCGTGATGGGCCCGCACCCGTTCCCGATGATGGTCCGTGACTTCCAGCGGATCATCGGCGTGGAGGCACGTCAGCAGACGCTCGACCTGCTCGGCCGCCTGCCCGACGCCGTCGTCGCCTGTGTCGGGGGCGGGTCGAACGCGATGGGCGTCTTCCACCGCTTCATCCCGGACACCGAGGTCGCCCTGATCGGCTGCGAGGCCGGCGGCGACGGAGTGGTGACGGGCCGCCACGCCGCGGCGATCGCCGGGGGCGCGCCCGGGGTCCTGCACGGCATGCGGACCTTCCTCCTCCAGGACGCGGACGGTCAGACCCAGGTCTCCCATTCCATCTCGGCCGGGCTCGACTACCCGGGCATCGGCCCTGAGCACGCCCTCCTGCACGAGACCGGCCGAGCCAGCTACCGGGTGGTCGACGACAGCGCCGCGATGGAGGCACTGGCGCTGGTCGCGCGGACGGAGGGCATCCTCGTCGCGATCGAGAGCGCACACGCCTTCGCCGGCGCGTTCGAGGTGGCCCGTGAGCTCGGCCCGGACGCCGTCGTCCTGGTCAACTGCTCCGGCCGAGGAGACAAGGACGTCGACACGGCCGCCCGCTGGTTCGATCTGCTGGACACGGACGACACGGACGCCGAGTCCCGGGGCGAGGGCGCAACCCCGGCCACCGAACCGTCCGCCTGACGACAACGACGAGGAACGGACGCACGGTGCGGAGTCAAGTGGCGCACGACCAGTCGGCCCAGCAGGCACGGGCCCAGGAGCAGCCGGCAAACGACCAGCCGGCGCCGAGCCGGCTCGAGCCGTCCGGGCAGCGGCCCGCCCGACCCGGCGGGCCGAGCCCGCTCGACGAGGCCTTCGCGGCCGCGCGCAAGGACGGGCGGGCGGTGCTCGTCGGCTATCTCCCCGCCGGGTTCCCGACGGTGGACCGCGGCATCGCGGCGATGCGGGCGATGGTCGCGGCGGGCGTGGACGTCGTCGAGGTCGGCCTGCCCTACTCGGATCCGACGATGGACGGCCCGGTCATCCAGGACGCCGCGGACACCGCGCTGCGCGGCGGCGTGACCACCAGGGACGTGCTGCGCACGGTCGAGGCGGTCGCCGAGACCGGGGCCCCCACCCTGGTGATGACCTACTGGAACCCGGTGGAGCGGTACGGCATGGAGGCGTTCGCCGCCGACCTGGCCGCCGCCGGCGGGGCCGGGGCGATCACCCCCGACCTGCCGCCGGAGGAGGCCGGCCCGTGGCTCGCGGCCAGCGCCACCCACGGCCTCGACCCGGTCTTCCTGGTCGCGCCGAGCTCGACCACCGAACGGCTGCGCCTGGTGACGGCGCACAGCGGCGGCTTCGTCTACGCGGCGTCGACCATGGGCGTCACCGGTGCGCGCGCCGCCGTCGGTGTGAAGGCGGCCGGCCTGGTCGCCCGGGTCCGGGAGGTGACCGACCTGCCTGTGGCGGTTGGCCTCGGCGTCAGCACCGGTGCCCAGGCGTCCGAGGTGGCCGGCTTCGCCGACGGCGTCATCGTGGGCTCGGCGCTGGTCCGGGCCCTGGCGGCCGACGCGCGGGACGGTGCCTACGGCGTCGGTGCGATCGAGCGGCTGGCGGTCGAGCTCGCCGCCGGCGTGCGTTCGGCCACCGCCTGACCAGGCGGCCTCCGGTCGTCCCGCGCTCGCCGCGGTCCGCGGGCGCCGCCATCCGCGGGCGCCGCCATCCGCAGGCGTTCGCCGCTGTCCGCCGCCATCCGGCGGTGTGGACGGGCGTGGGTCCGTCGGCGGTCGGCGGGCTGGCCTCGCTGCCGGCTGAGTACGGGGAGATAGCCTGACGCTCGTGGTGCTCGCTGCGATACCCAGTCCTTCCCGAGGGGTCGTGCATCTGGGACCAGTCCCGTTGCGCGCCTATGCGTTGATGATCGTCCTGGGGATCATCGTCGCTGTCGCCGTCACAGCCCGGCGGTTGCGGGCCCGGGGCGCGGATCCGGTGATCGCCAGCGAGGTGGCGTACTGGGCGGTCCCGTTCGGGATCGTCGGTGCGAGGATCTACCACGTCGTCAGCAGCCCCGAGGCCTACTTCGGTACGAACGGCGATCTGCTGGCCGTGTTCGAGGTGTGGAACGGCGGCCTGGCGATCTGGGGCGCAGTCTCCGGCGGCGCGCTCGGCGCCTGGATCGCCTGCCGTCGGATGCGCGTCTCGTTCGGCCTGTTCGCCGACGCGCTCGCGCCGGGCCTCGCCCTCGCGCAGGCGATCGGGCGCTGGGGTAACTGGTTCAACCAGGAGTTGTACGGCCGCGCGACGGACGTGCCCTGGGCGGTCCGCATCGACCCGGCCCACCAGATGATCCCGGGCGTGGCGACGTACCACCCGACGTTCCTCTACGAGTCGCTGTGGAACCTCGCGGTCGCCGGGGTGCTTCTGCTGGTCGACAGGCGTTGGCGGCTGGGCCGCGGCCGGCTGTTCTTCCTCTACGTGGCGCTTTACACCATCGGAAGGCTGTGGATCGAGGCCCTGCGGATCGACACCGCGGAGAAGGTCCTCGGGCTGCGGATCAACATCTGGGTCTCGATCGCGGTCTTCCTGCTGGCCCTGCTGGCGCTGGCGTTGGTCCGTCGCCCGATCGACCCGGATGTCGGCTGGACCAGCCCCGCCGCCGCCACCGCCACCGCCACCGCCGCCGCCGCCGCCACCGGCGACGGCGAGACGGCAGCCACGGGTGCCGTCGCCCCGGTCGGTGCCTCCGTCGGCTCCGCCGCGGATTCCGGCGGTGTGGCCGCCGGTGGTAACACCGCGGCGGCTCCCGGCACGGGGCCAGCCGACGGCCAGGCCGCGCCCGGCGGACCCGCCGGGCCGAGTGGTGGTGCCAGCGGTGCCAGCAGTGCGGTCGGCGGTACCGGGACCGCCGGTGACCCGGTCACCGAGCCAGCCGCGCCCGGCCTGCCGGCGCCGTCCGGCCACGACCAGCGGTCGGGGTAGGCCGCCTCGCCCAGGCGGCGGGGATCACCGGCGCGGTCGCCGGGCCCGCGACCGGGTTGACGTTTCGGGCGAACCCCCGCCCGACCAGGAGACCCCGTGTCCCCGGGACGTCGGCGTCCCCGGGGGACGTTCGCGGCCGCCGGACCCTGGAATCGGTCCGTTCCTCGGCCGGGCGGACCGGTGGCTGGACGAGATCCGTACACTGCGGACCGGGAGTGTGTCGTCACCCGGGCCGGCTGTCCGTCCGGGCCGGGTCGCCGGGCGACGCGTTCGGTGACAACGATGTTGCCTCGCTGTGACATTTTCTGTCATCGACGCCTTTTACCTGAACTTCGTTGATCGTCCAGGAAATCTGCCGTCATCTTGCTGTGACCTGGCGGACATTAGCGATCACGGCGGATCCGGCGCGCTCATGGCACACTCGGTAGAGGCGTGGAGCTGGCGACCAGCCCGTCATCTCGTCGCGCCGCCCTCCGGACAGCGTCGTCCGCTCCCATCGGCCCTTGAAGATGGACAGGACACCGCCGGATGCCGACTGCGCAAGGTCTCTACGACCCCACCTTCGAACACGACGCCTGCGGCGTCGGCTTCGTCGTCGATGTGCACGGCCGGCGCAGTCATGAGCTGGTCGATCAGGGTCTGACCGTGCTGCGCAATCTCGATCACCGGGGTGCGTCGGGCAGCGATCCCGACACCGGTGACGGCGCGGGCATCCTCGTCCAGGTCCCGGACGTCTTCTTCCGTGACGTCGTCGAGTTCGCGCTGCCCGCGCCCGGTCGGTACGCGGTGGGCACCGTGTTCCTGCCGCAGGTCGCCGGCGAGCGCGACGACGCCGTCCGGACCATCAGCCGGATCGTCCGCCAGGAGGGCCTGCGTGTCCTGGGGTGGCGGGAGGTGCCGACCGTCAGCCACATCGTCGGCCACGCCGCCCGTGAGGTCGAGCCGTGGATGCGGCAGGTCTTCCTCGCGCTGCCCGGCACGCCGACGCGGCCGCGCGTCGCGCCCGTCACGGCCGACGGCGCCGAGATCGCCGGCGCTGCCGGGGCCGCTGACGGCGTAGGCACGGCGGTCCTCGCCACCGATCCGTCCGCGCCCTCGACCGCGACCGGGCCCGACGGCTTCGACGCCATGGAGCTCGAGCGCCGCGCGTTCTGCGTGCGCAAGCGGGTGCGCCGGGAGACCGGCGTGTACATGCCCTCGCTGTCGTCGCGGACCATCGTCTACAAGGGCATGCTGACCACCCATCAGCTTTCCGCCTACTTCCCGGACCTCGACGACCCGCGGTTCGCCAGCGCCATCGCGCTGGTCCACAGCCGGTTCTCGACGAACACGTTCCCGAGCTGGCCGCTGGCCCACCCGTACCGGCTGATCGCCCACAACGGCGAGATCAACACGGTGCGCGGCAACCGCAACTGGATGCGGGCGCGGGAGGCGCTGCTCGCCAGCGACCTCATCCCCGGCGACCTGTCCCGGCTGTTCCCGATCTGCGCGGACGGCGCCAGCGACTCGGCCAGCTTCGACGAGGTGCTGGAGCTGCTGCACCTGGGCGGCCGGTCGCTGCCGCACGCGGTGCTGATGATGATCCCCGAGGCGTGGGAGAACCACGAGGAGATGGACGCGGCCCGCCGGGCCTTCTACCGCTTCCACTCCGCGCTCATGGAGCCCTGGGACGGGCCGGCGTCCATCGCGTTCACCGACGGCACGGTCATCGGCGCGGTGCTCGACCGCAACGGCCTGCGTCCGTCCCGGTACTGGGTGACCGACGACGGCCTGGTCGTGATGGCCTCCGAGGTCGGCGTGCTCGACATCCCGCCGCACCGGGTGGTGCGCAAGGGGCGCCTGCAGCCGGGCCGGATGTTCCTCGTCGACACCGCGCAGGGCCGGATCGTCAGCGACGACGAGATCAAGTCCGAGCTGGCCTCCGCCGCCCCGTACGAGGAGTGGCTGCACGCCGGGCTGATCTCCCTCGACGACCTGCCCGAGCGTGAGCACGTCCTGTACGGGCACTCGTCCGTCATGCGCCGCCAGCAGGTGTTCGGCTACTCCCAGGAGGAGCTGCGGATCATCATCGGCCCGATGGCCCGTACCGGGGCCGAGCCGATCGGGTCGATGGGCACCGACACCCCGGTCGCGGTGCTCTCCAGCCGGCCGCGGCTGCTGTTCGACTACTTCACCCAGCTGTTCGCGCAGGTCACGAACCCGCCGCTGGACGCCATCCGGGAGGAGCTGGTCACCAGCCTCGGGCGCACGCTGGGCCCGGAGGGGAACCTGCTCGCGCCGTCCCCTGCGTCGGCGCGCATGGTGCACCTGCCGTTCCCGGTGATCAGCAACACCCAGCTGGCGCGGATCATCGGCATCAACGACGACGGTGACATGCCCGGGTTCGCCTCGGTGACCGTGCGTGGTCTCTACGACGTCGCCGGCGGCGGGGCGGCGCTGGCCGCGCGGCTGGCGGAGATCTGTTCCGGCGTCAGCGAGGCGATCGCCGACGGTGCCCGCATCGTGGTCCTCTCGGACCGCGACTCCGATGAGCGCAAGGCGCCGATCCCGTCGCTGCTGCTGACGGCCGCCGTCCACCACCACCTGATCCGGGAGAAGACCCGGACGAAGGTCGGCCTGATCGTCGAGTGCGGCGACGCCCGGGAGGTCCACCACATCGCCCTGCTCACCGGGTACGGCGCGGCGGCGGTCAACCCGTACCTGGCGTTCGAGTCGATCGACGACCTCCTCGCCCGCGGCGAGCTCACCGGCATCGAGCGCGAGCAGGCCGAGAAGAACCTGATCAAGGGCCTCGGCAAGGGTCTGCTCAAGGTGATGTCCAAGATGGGCATCTCGACGGTGGCGAGCTACACCGGCGCCCAGGTCTTCGAGGCGATCGGGCTCGCCCAGGAGCTCGTCGACCAGTACTTCGTCGGCACCCCGAGCCGGCTGGACGGCGTCGGCATCGACGTCATCGCCGAGGAGGTCGCGGCCCGCCACCGGCGCGCCTACCCGACCGTCCCGTCCGAGCTGGCGCACCGCACCCTCGAGGTCGGCGGCGAGTACCAGTGGCGGCGCGAGGGCGAGCTGCACCTGTTCAACCCGGAGACGGTCTTCCTGCTCCAGCACTCCACCCGCAGCCGTCAGTACGACCTGTTCCGTCAGTACACCGCGAAGGTCGACGGCCTCTCCCGGGAGAACGCGACGCTGCGCGGGCTGTTCGAGCTGCGTACCCGCGGGCGGGCGCCGATCCCGATCGACCAGGTCGAGCCGGTGTCGGAGATCGTGAAGCGGTTCGCGACCGGCGCCATGTCGTACGGCTCGATCAGCGCCGAGGCGCACGAGACGCTGGCGATCGCGATGAACCGCCTGGGTGGGAAGTCGAACACCGGTGAGGGCGGCGAGGACGCGCGCCGGTTCCTTCCCGACGAGAACGGCGACCTGCGTCGCTCGGCGGTCAAGCAGGTCGCGAGCGGCCGGTTCGGCGTGACCAGCGAGTACCTGGCGAACGCGGACGACATCCAGATCAAGATGGCGCAGGGCGCGAAGCCGGGGGAGGGCGGCCAGCTGCCCGGGCACAAGGTGTACCCGTGGATCGCGAAGACCCGGCACTCCACGCCGGGCGTGGGTCTGATCTCGCCGCCGCCGCACCACGACATCTACTCGATCGAGGACCTCGCCCAGCTCATCCACGACCTGAAGAACGCCAACCCGAAGGCCCGGGTGCACGTCAAGCTCGTCGCCGAGGTCGGCGTCGGGACGGTGGCCGCGGGAGTCTCCAAGGCGCACGCCGACGTCGTGCTCATCTCCGGCCACGACGGCGGCACCGGCGCCTCCCCGCTGACCTCGCTCAAGCATGCCGGCGCCCCCTGGGAGCTCGGGCTCGCCGAGACCCAGCAGACGCTGCTGCTCAACGGCCTGCGGGACCGGATCGTCGTCCAGGTCGACGGCCAGATGAAGACCGGGCGGGACGTCGTCGTCGGCGCGCTCCTCGGCGCCGAGGAGTTCGGTTTCGCCACGGCGCCGCTTGTCGTCGCGGGCTGCGTGATGATGCGCGTCTGCCACCTCGACACCTGCCCCGTCGGCGTGGCGACCCAGAACCCGGAGCTGCGCGCGCGTTTCACCGGCCGGCCGGAGTTCGTCGAGGCGTTCTTCACCTTCATCGCAGAGGAGGTCCGGGAGCACCTGGCCGCCCTCGGGCTGCGCAGCATCGCCGAGGCGGTGGGGCGGGTCGACCTGCTCGACGCCCGCGCCGCCATCGACCACTGGAAGGCCTCCGGGCTCGACATCACCCCGCTGCTGCACACCCCGGAGCGGCCGTTCGGCGGCTMGCTGCACTGCACCGCCAGCCAGGACCACGGGCTCGACAAGGCCCTGGACAACTCCCTGATCCAGCTCTGCGAGGGCGCGATCGAGGACGGCCGTCCGGTCTGGCTGGAGATGCCGATCCGCAACGTCAACCGGACGGTCGGGACCATGCTCGGCTACGAGGTGACGAAGCGGTACGGGGCCGCCGGCCTGCCCGACGACACGATCTCGCTGCGGTTCACCGGCTCCGCGGGGCAGAGCTTCGGGGCGTTCGTGCCGCGCGGGATGACCCTCACCCTCGAGGGCGACGTCAACGACTACACCGGCAAGGGGCTGTCCGGCGGGCGGATCATCGTCTTCCCGCCGAAGGAGTCGCCGCTGCGCGCCGAGGAGAACACCGTCGCGGGCAACGTGCTGCTCTACGGCGCGACCGCCGGCGAGGCGTTCTTCCGCGGCATCGTCGGCGAGCGGTTCTGCGTGCGCAACTCCGGAGCCACCGCGGTCGTCGAGGGGGTCGGCGACCACGGCTGCGAGTACATGACCGGCGGTACGGTGGTGGTTCTCGGGCCGATCGGGCGCAACTTCGCGGCCGGCATGAGTGGCGGCGTGGCCTACCTGTACAAGCCGGTCATCCAGCGCATCAACACCGAGATGGTGGACGTCGATCCGCTCGACGACGACGACCGGTCCGCGCTGCGCGGCATCGTCGAGAAGCACTACCGGGAAACCGGTTCGGCCATCGCGTCCCGGTTGATCGCCAACTGGGCCGGCGCCCAGGAGGACTTCGTCAAGGTCATGCCGAAGGACTACAAGCGGGTACTGGCGGCGATGCGGAGCGCCGAGGAGCAGGGCCTGTCGGTGGAGGATGCGATCATGGCCGCCGCGCGCGTCTGACCGGCGCGGCAGCCCACCTCGCGGCGATCCTTCGCGCGAGCGCGGTTTTCGGAGGACGATTCTCCGCACCGCTGCAGATCAACCGCCAGACCGTACGACGCGCCAGACCGAATGACGCGCCAGCCCGACCGGACGTCGACCGAGCGGGCGTCGACTGACCCAACGACCGACCGAACGAACGTCGACCGACATCACGGCCGGGAACGCGATGCCGGCGTCCCCGAACCATCAGCGGGGCACGCGGGGCGGACACGTCACAGCGGCCTCATGGAACCGACAGGAGCGGCATGGCTGACCCGACCGGCTTTCTCAAGCACCGCCGGGAGCTGCCCACGCGCCGACCGGTGGACGTGCGCATCACCGACTGGCGCGAGGTGTACGAGTCGTTCCCGGAGCCGGCGCTGCGTGACCAGGCGGGCCGGTGCATGGACTGCGGCATCCCGTTCTGCCACGAGGGCTGCCCGCTCGGGAACATCATTCCCGAGTGGAACGACCTCGCCCGCCGCTCGGACTGGTCCGAGGCGATCGAACGGCTGCACGCGACGAACAACTTCCCGGAGTTCACCGGGCGGCTGTGCCCCGCGCCGTGCGAGGCGGCCTGCGTGCTGGGCATCGGGGACGACCCGGTGACCATCAAGCAGATCGAGGTCACCATCATCGACCGTGCCATCTCGGACGGGTCGGTCGTGCCGGTGCCGCCGTCGGTGCGCACGGGCCGCCGCGTCGCGGTCGTCGGCTCGGGCCCGGCCGGCCTCGCCGCCGCCCAGCAGCTCACCCGGGCCGGCCACGAGGTGGTCGTCTACGAGCGGGCCGACCGCGCCGGCGGCCTGCTCCGCTACGGCATCCCCGAGTTCAAGATGGAGAAGCGGGTCCTCGACAACCGTCTGGCCCAGATGGAGGCCGAGGGGACGTCGTTCGTCACCTCGTGCAACGTGGGCGTCGACATCACCGCCGACGAGCTGCGCTCGTCCTACGACGCGGTCGTCCTGGCCGGCGGGTCGACGGTGGGGCGTGACCTTCCCGTCCCCGGGCGGGAGCTGCGGGGCATCCACCTGGCCATGGAGTTCCTGGTCCCGGCGAACCGGGTGCAGCAGGGGGACCTGGCCGAGACGACGATCTCCGCTGCCGGCAAGCGGGTCGTGATCATCGGCGGTGGCGACACCGGGGCGGACTGCCTGGGCACCTCGCACCGGCAGGGCGCCCTGTCCGTCCACCAGCTCGAGATCATGCCGCGGCCGCCCGCCTCCCGGCCGCCGGCGAACCCGTGGCCGTCCTTCCCGATCGTCTACCGGGTGTCCAGTGCGCACGAGGAGGGCGGCGAGCGGGTCTTCGCCGTCTCCACCGAGCGCTTCGTCGGCGATGACGAGGGCAACGTGCGGGCCCTGCTCATGCACGAGGTCCAGATGGTCGACGGGCGCTTCCAGAAGATCGAGGGCAGCGAGACCGAGCTGCCGTGCGACCTGGTGCTGCTGGCGATGGGCTTCGTCGGCCCGGAGCGCCCCGGCCTGCTCGAGCAGCTCGGCGTCGACCTGGACGCCCGCGGCAACGTCGCCCGCGATCTTGGTTGGTCGACGTCGGTGCCCGGCGTGTTCGTGGCCGGTGACATGGGCCGTGGTCAGTCCCTGATCGTCTGGGCCATCGCGGAGGGGCGCTCGGCGGCCGCCGCCGTCGACCGGCACCTGATGGGGACGACCGACCTGCCGGCTCCGATCCTGCCGACCCGCCGGCCCTGACCCCGAGCCCCGGCCGAGCGAACGCCCGGCCGGGGCTCGATCGTCGTCGGCCCGGTCCGGGTGGGGCCATTGGACCCGTCCACCCGGCTCCACCCGTCCGTGGGTCCCTGGTTGCGGATCGGGACGGATTTCACCTGTTGGGGAGGTCGACCGTTGGGTGAAATCGCTCGCGTCGCGTCCGGTCTGCCCCGGTTCACCGTCGCGGCGGCTCTACTGGAAGCCAACCAGCCGGTACCGTGCAGGCCATGAGGCTCGTGCTGCTCGGCCCGCCCGGCGCCGGCAAGGGGACCCAGGCCGCGCGGATCAGCGCGCGCCACGGCGTGCCGGCGATCTCGACCGGTCAGCTCTTCGACCAGCAGATCTCCGCCGGGTCGCCGCTGGGCCGGCGGGCCGAGCACTATGTCCGGGCCGGTGAGCTCGTCCCGGACGAGATCGTCCTGGACATGGTCGCCGAGCGCCTCGCCACCGGCATCGACTGCGGGGTGGGGTTCCTGCTCGACGGCTTCCCCCGGACGCTGCCGCAGGCCGAGGCGCTCGACCGCATGCTGACCGCCACCTGCGGGCCACTCCACCTGGTCCTCGACCTCGACGTCGACGAGACCGAGGTACTCGCCCGGATCGGCCGGCGCTCGCTGTCCGAGGGCCGCCTCGACGACAACCAGGAGACGGCGCGGCGGCGGCTGAAGGTGTTCGCCGAGGAGACGGCCCCGCTGCGCAGCCACTATGCCGAGCAGGGTCTCCTGCGCACCGTAGACGGCACCGGCACGCCGGACGAGGTCGCCGCCCGTATCGAGGAGATCCTCGCGGCGGCGGCCCATCCCGAGTTGCGGGCGGCCCGTCCCTGACGTGACCTTCGGGTGTCCGGGCGGGTCGAGAGATCCCGTGGCGGGATAAATTGGACCTGTCAGTGACGGCATGCGGTGACAGGTCGGGGATGGCCGGATGGGTTCTGGGATGCCGGCGCGTTCTGGGATCCGGGCGCGCGCTCGCCGGTGGGTGGCCATGTCCGGCTCGGGAGCTGAGGGTCCTGCGGGTCCTGCGGGTTCCGCCCCGGATGTAAGGCACGGCCTGCCCGCCCCCAGGGACGGCGGTCCCTCCTCCACGGCTGGCCCGACCGGCGCGACCGGAGCGGAGTCCGCGGCCGCGCCGGATTCGGCGAGCCCCGCCGGCTTCGCTGGTGCTGGTGGCTCCGGTCGCTCCAGGCGCGGGTGGCGTTCCGGCCGCCTCCCGGATGCCGGGCGGTCCCGGGCCTCGGGCGGGCGGGTCGTGCGGGACAGCCCCCGGCGTCGGGCGGGCCAGTGGGGGCTGGCCGTGTTGCTGGCGCTCCTCTGGCTGCCCTTCGTCGTGCTCGCCACCTCGCGCACGACCGTTCTGAGTGCGGACTTCTACTCCCAGGCGCTCACCGAGGCGAACGCCTACGACCGCCTCTACACCGAGGTGCTGCCCGACCCCGCCGTCGAATCCCTGCTCTCCGGCCTGCCCGTCGACCCCACCCTGGTCACCGCGAACCTGCGCACGGTGCTGCCTCCGTCGACGGTGGAGGCGATGACCGACGAGCAGATCGGGCGCATCGTCGACTACCTGCACGCGCGCCAGGACGACATCGAGTTCAGCGTCGACCTGACCCCGATCTTCGGCAACATCTCCGGCCTGGCCAACCGCTACATCGCGGGCGAGATCGGCACCGGCACGAGCTACCAGGTCGAGTCGGTCACCCAGTTCACCCGCTCCGTCCTCGACGCGCTCGACGACATCGTCGCCGGTCGACCGCCCACCGCGCTGCCCACCATGGAGCTCTCGGCGCAGGACACCGACCGGGTGGTGGAGGCGGTGCTCGGCCGGCTGAAGCCGGCGGACCGCGACGCGGTGGCCGCCCCCCTGCGCGCGGACCTGCGCTCCGGTGACGTGGCCGGAGCGCTGGCCCGGGTCGGTCCGCTGCTGTTCGAGGGCGACGAGCGGGCGGTCGGCGAGATGCGCGCCCACCTCACCGACGGCGCCGTGCTCAACCTGGGCGTCCGCCTCTCCGACCTGCGCGACGAGCCCGCGATCAGCGCCGTGTCCAAGCTGCACGACGTCTCGGCGGCGCTCGACGGGCTCAGCCTGGCGCTGCTGGGCCTCGCCGGGCTGATCTGCGTGGCGATCGTCGCACTGGCAGCCGCCCGCGGCCGGTCCCGGATGCGGGCGCTGGCGGGGGCGGTCGTCGTCGCCGGGGTCGCGGCGGGCGTCCTGGGCGTGGTGCTGCGGATGCTGCTGCCGAACCCGCTGCTCGCCCTGGAGAAGCCCGGTGGGCCGCTGCCGCCCGGCGCCGGCGCGGTGCTCGCCGACTTCTCCCGGCACGCGTACGGCGACATCGAGTCCGACTACCTGCGCATCGTCGCCTGGACGCTCGTGGTGGGGCTGACGATCCTCGGCGGCGCGCTGCTCGTGGCACTCTCCGCGCGCTGGGGCCGGGCCGGCCGGCGCCGCCGCCTCGCCGCCGGCTTCACCGTGGCCGCCCCGATGATGATCGCGCTGACCTGGGTCGCCTTCCCCGGTGCCGCGGCGAACGCGCGGGAGCTGTGTAACAGCCAGATCCGCCTGTGTGACAGCCGGTACGACGAGGTGACCTACCTGGCCACCCACAACGCGATGGCGACCAGCGAGGACCGCTTCCTCGGCCCGACCCAGGACCCGTCGCTGGTGCACCAGCTCGACCTCGGGGTGCGCGCCCTGCTGCTCGACGTCCACCACTGGACGACGCCCGAGCAGGTGGACGCCGTCCTCGAGACGTTGCCGCCCTCGACCCGCACGGCCATCGAGCCGCTGACCCGCAACGCCCGGTCGGCCCGGCCGGGGCTGTGGCTGTGCCACAACCTGTGCCAGCTCGGGGCGCTCGACCTGACCGCGGAACTCGGCCAGGTCCGGGACTGGATGGACCGAAACCCCACCGAGGTGGTGACGTTGATCATTCAGGATCAGGTGCCCGCGCCGGAGATCGCCGGCGCCGTCGCGCAGGCCGGCCTGTCCCGCATCGTCGCCACCCCGCCGGCCGATGAGGACGGCGAGTGGCCCACGTTGCGGGAGATGGTCGAGTCCGGCCGGCGCCTCGTCGTCTTCGCCGAGAGCCAGGACATGCCCGGGACATTCCTGCGTAGTTTCTACCGCTACGCGTCGGACACCCCGTTCTCGGTGGACTCCCCGGAGAAACTGACCGGCTGCGCCCGCCTGCGGGGAGCCGCGGGATCGCCGCTGCTCCTGCTCAACAACTGGGTGACGGACGCGGCACCCAGCCGGCAGGCCGCCGTGGTCGTGAACCGTGCCGACCGGATCCTCGCGCGGTCCAGGCAGTGCGAGACCGAACAGGGCCGGCGCCCCACCTTTGTCGCGGTCGATTTCGTCAACATCGGTGACGCCGCCGCCGCGGTCGACCGGTTGAACGCCGTCAACTGACCGCTTTGCGGCTAATGTCGGAGGCTATCTGGCTGATTCATAATTCTGAATGACAGGTTGCGCATTGTCGGTGCGGGAGATGAGACGTCCCCGCCGGGGGATGTTTACTGCGCGCAAGGCAATATACGGCTATGGGTGGTATGGATCCTCGGTGCAGATCTCGCCGTTTCGAACACGCCAGATCAGCGACCGGCACACTGGTGATGTCCGCCGTGCTGGTGGGAGTACCCGCCGGTCCCGGCCTCGGTGGCCACGGCCTGGCGGCGGCCTGGGCGACGACCGGCGCGGCCGCACCGGCACCCCCGTCAACCGGCCCACCCGCCCTGCCCGGCCCACCCGCCCTGCCCGGTTCACCTGTCCTGCCCGGTTCACCTGTCCTGCCCGGTTCACCTGTCCTGCCCGGTTCACCTGTCCTGCCCGGTTCACCTGTCCTGCCCGCACCGCCGGCTCCGCCGGAGCCGGTTCTCGCGGCCGGGACGGACCTTCCGGGCCTGCTCGGCCCGGGTGACCAGGGGGCGCCCGTGCTCGCTCTCCAGCGGCGGCTGGTCGAGCTGGGCTACTGGCTCGGCGAGCCCAACGGGATCTACGGAGTCCTGACGGTGCAGGCCGTCCTCGCCGCCCAGAAGGTCGCCGGACTGGAGCGGGACGGCTTGGCGGGCCCGGCCACCTGGGCGTCGCTCCGGCAGGGCCCCCGACCGCTGGCCGTCACCGGTTCGGGCCTGGCGCTGGAGGTCGATGTCACGCGCCAGCTGCTGCTCGTCGTCCAGGACGGATCGGTCCGCCAGATCCTCAACACCTCGACCGGGACGGAGCGCTGGTACGAGGTGCGCGGCCAGCGCCTCCTCGCCGACACCCCGCGGGGTACCTGGCATGTGTACCGGCAGGTCGACGGCGTGGACCCGGGCCCGCTCGGCGGCCTGTACCGGCCGAAGTACTTCCACACCGACGGGATCGCGGTGCACGGCTACGTGTCCGTGCCGGGCCGCGCGGCGTCCCACGGCTGCGTTCGGGTCACCAACGAGGCGATGGACTGGCTGTGGGCGGCGGGTATCGGTGCGATCGGGACGACGGTGCTGGTCCGCTGACGGCCCCGGCCGGGTGCCCCCGCCGGGGCCGAACGCGGCCGAATCGTGCGAACGGGTCGGGTGGGGAGCGTCGTCCGCGGTCCGCGCGTTCACCTCGTGGGAGTCTTGTCTGGTTCAGGCCCGGTCCCGGGCCGGGCCTGGACCGACCCGGCACGCCCGACTCCGGTCGGGTGCGTACGACCCCGCGACCTTCGTGAGCGAAAGACGCCGGGATCCTCGTGACACCGGACACGCCACCGGCAAAGGAGCACAGGTGCCGATCTGGAACCAGCTACGACAGTCCGCGCAGAGCATGCAGGTGCAGCTCAACGCGAAGAAGAACGATCTCAAGAGCGGCGCGTTCCGCGACGCGAGCATGGCGATGTGCGCGCTCGTGGCCGCGGCGGACGGCAGCGTCGACCCCGCCGAGCGGCAGCGGGTCGCGTCGCTGATCGTCGGCAACGACGTGCTGTCGAACTTCGCGGCCGACGACCTCCAGCGGCGGTTCAACGACTACCTGGGCAAGCTGCAGGCCGACTTCGACTTCGGCAAGGTCTCGATCCTCCAGGAGATCGGGAAGGTCAAGAAGAAGCCGACCGAGGCCCGCGCCGTGATCCAGATCGGCATCGTCATCGGCGGCGCCGATGGCAACTTCGACAAGACCGAGCAGGCGATCGTCCGCGAGGCGTGCTTCGCGGTGGGGATCAACCCGGAGGAGTTCGACCTCTGACCGTCGCGGGCCCGCGGTCGCTGGTCGGGGGAGCCAGGAGTCGATAGTCGGTCGCCGGGAACGCGGTGATCGGTGACTGCCCGGGCCGGCTCCCTCGGCCCTGTTCGGCCGCCGTGACCTGGGCCGCAATTCCTGGCAGCGGCCACCCGTCCGGACGAACGTGATTTTGTCGTCTCCAGCCCGGCGCGCCCGGTGGCGTTCCGGCGGACCAGCGGCTCGTCACGACCAGACGGAGGACAGGTGGGACCAGCCGACGCTGTTCTCGTCGCCGGGGCCGGCCTGCTTGCGGGGGCCGTGAACGCCGTGGCGGGCGGCGGCACCCTGATCGCGTTCCCGGCGCTACTCGCCACCGGTCTGCCCGCCCTCACCGCCAACATCACCTCCTCGGTCGGGCTCGTCACYGGGTACGCGGGCGGGGCCCTGGGCTACCGGCGAGAACTGGCCGGACAGACGTCCAGGTTGAAGGCGCTCGGCCCACCGGCGATGCTCGGCGGCCTGGTCGGCGCGGTCGTCCTGCTGCTGACGCCGTCGGACGGCTTCCGGTCCGCCGTGCCGTTCCTGGTGATCGTGGCCTGCCTCCTCCTGGCCGCGCAGTCGAGGCTGGCCGCGCTCGTCGCCCGCCGCCGGGCAGCCGCGCTGGGGACCACCCGGCCCGCGGCGGGCGAAACCTCGCCGGTGGGCGTGGCGGGCAGCTCCCTGGCGGGTGGCGCGGAACCTGCGCGGCCGAGAGCCCGGCGCGAGCTGGCCACCTCCGGCCCGCCACTCGGCGTGCCGGAGGACCGGCGGGCGCTCGGTGGGCTGGTCGGCGTCGAACCCTCCGTCGGAGCCGTCACCTGGCCGACCCGGATCGGGGTGTTCATCGCGGGGGCGTACGGCTCCTACTTCGGGGCCGGGCTCGGTGTGGTTCTGCTCGGTGTTCTCGGAATCCTGCTGGTCGACGAGCTCCAGCGGACGAACGCCCTCAAGACCCTGCTCTCGTTCGGTGTGAACGCGATCGGCGTCGTGGTCTTCCTCGTCACCGCTCAGGTGTCCTGGGCCTACGCCGGAATCCTTGTCGTGACGTCGGCGGCCGGTGGGGTCCTCGGCGCGCGGGTCGCCCGACGGCTTCCCGCGTCAGCCCTGCGCGCTGCTGTGATCGTGCTCGGTCTGGTGGTGGCTGTGGTCCTGTTGATCCGCGGCTGACGGGGTCGTGCCCGGTGGCTGGTGACGCTGATCGAAATCGCGTCCGGTGGCGGGTAATCGCCGATCGAGGTCGCGCCGGGTGGCCGGTATCCCCGTGAACCAGGCGTGTTCTGAGTATCGCTCGGAGGCGTGTGGTAGCCGCCACGACTGCTCGCCATTTATCGGCTTTCTCGCCCTTTCGGGGCGAAATCATCCGGGATTCAGCCCCGAAGGGGCGAGGTGGTTACCGAAGGGCGAGGAAGTTCCCCTCCGGAAAACCCGGAAGGCTCACGAATTAGAATTTTCTACCCGCTGGACGGCATCGGTACTTCGGGCGAAAGTGCCCGTGTGTCGAAAGGTGCGTCAGGTGCATGGAGCCATGAGGGCCTGGGAAGCGCTGTGTGCCTCGCTCGCCGCCAGCACGGGTTGATCACAACCCGACAGGCCCTCGGCGTGGGCCTCACGCCAGATCTCCTGAGACACCTGGTGCGCTCGGGGATCTGGCTGCGCGCCCGGCAGGGCATCTACGTCCTCCCCGGCGCCACGCTGAGCGCGGATGGCGAGGTCGGCGGTCGCCTCTCTGATCACGGGCCGCCGCCTGACTCCGTACCGAGCCGGTGGGCCACCTCCGGAGCGGCCACCTCCGGAGCGGCTACCCCCGGGGCGGCTACCGCCGGAGCGACATCCTGGCCGGCCGCCGATTTCACCGACCCGACCGCGAAGGCCCGGTTGCCGTTTCGGCTGCGTGTTCGCGCCGCGCTGCTGGCGCGTCCCGGCGCGGTGGCGTGCGGCGTGACGGCTGGGCGGCTGCTGGGCTTCGAAGGGCTTCCGCGGCTCGCCGACGACGAGCCGGTACACCTCCGGCTGCCGGTGCACGGTTCCCGGAGGCAGATGGAGGGGGCGGTCAGCCACTTCGGGCCGGTCGCGGTCGGCGATCTGGTCGAGCTCGACGGAATCCCCGTCACCGGTCCGGACCGGACCCTCGCGGACCTCGTCCTGGCCGGTTCACGAGAGGACGCGGTCGCGATGATCGACGCCGCGTTGCGCCGCCGGCTGGTGACAGGGCTGGACAGGGTGATCGCGGCCTGCGTGAAGCGCCCCGGTGCCCGCCGGGTGGCCTCCTACTGGGCGCTCGCGGACGGGCGGGCGGAGTCCGTGCTCGAGACACGCCTGCGGCTCCTGCTCCACGACGCCGGTGTGCCTCCGCCGTGCATCCAGTGGCCCGTCACGGACGGTACCGGGCGGGTCCTGGCCCGGCTCGACCTCGCCTGGCCCGGCGCGATGCTCGATGTCGAGGCGGACGGAGGTGCCGTCCACGAGCTTCCGTCGGCTCTTCACCGGGACCGCGAGCGGCAGAACCAGCTGCTGGACCTGGGATGGCGGGTCCGGCGGGTCACCTGGGCCGACGTGCTTCGTACACCGACGAAGGTCGTCGCCGCGGTCACCGGATGGCTGGCGGCAGGCCCGTGACCGGCCCGGGAAGCTGTGACGGGAGGAACAATCCGGGCTCGTGGGGCCGTGGGCCCCTACGATCCGTCCCATGACCGTTCCACCGGTGGAGCTGGCGCTCGCCGCCGATTTTCCGGACTCGACGAGGGACGACTGGCGGCGGCTGGTCCTCGGGGTGCTGCGAAAGTCGGGGGTTGCGGGCGAGGCCACCGCTCCGGGTGAGGCCGAGGAGCTGATCGCGACCTCGACCTACGAGGGCATCCGCATCCGTCCGCTCTACGACGCGGCGGACGCCGCCGGCGCGGCCGGTGCGGGCCTGCCGGGGCTGGCGCCGTTTGTCCGCGGCGGCCGGCCACAGGGCGCCAACACCGACGGCTGGGACGTCCGTGCGCTGCACGCACACCCCGACCCGAAGGCCGGCGGTCAGGTGGTGCTCGCCGACCTGGAGAACGGCGTCACCTCGCTGTGGCTGCGACTCGGTCCGGCGGGCCTGCCTCTCGACGGGCTCGCCGAGGTCCTGCGGGATGTCTACCTCGACCTCGCTCCGGTCGTCCTGGACGCGGGCGCGCTCACCGGGGAGGCTGCCGCCGCGTTCCTGGCGCTGGCCGACGAGCGGGGTGTTCCGGCGTCCCAGCTCACCGGCGTGCTCGGCGCGGACCCGCTGGGGCTCGCGGCGCGCACCGGGGCGGCGCCGGACTTCAGCGTGGCCCGCGCGCTCGCCCCGCGCGTCGCCGCCGAGTACCCACGCCTGCGGACGCTGGTCGTCGACGCCCGGCCGTACCACGACGCCGGCGGGAGCGACGCCGAGGAGCTCGGCGCCTCGTTGGCGACAGGTGTGGCCTACCTGCGCGAGCTGACCGACGCCGGGCTGGGCGTGGCCGAGGCCCTCGGCCAGCTCGAGTTCCGCTACGCGGTGAGCGCCGACCAGTTCCTGTCGATCGCCAAGCTGCGGGCGGCGCGGCGGCTGTGGGCCCGGGTGGCGGAGGTGTGCGGTGCCGCGCCCGCGGAGCGGGTGCAGCGCCAGCACGCGGTCACCTCGTCCGCGATGATGTCCCGCCGTGACCCCTGGGTGAACATGCTCCGCACCACCGTGGCCTGCTTCGCGGCGGGGGTCGGCGGCGCGGACGCGGTCACCGTGCTGCCCTTCGACATCAGGCTCGGGCTCGCCGACGACTTCGCCCGTCGGATCGCGCGGAACACGCAGACGCTGCTGCAGGAGGAGTCGAGCCTGATCCGGGTGATCGACCCGGCCGGGGGCTCCTGGTACGTCGAGTCGCTCACCGACTCCCTCGCCGAGGCGGCGTGGGCGGTCTTCACTGAGATCGAGCGTGCCGGAGGGATCTCGGCCACGCTGGCGGACGGCTCGCTGCGGGCCCGCCTCGCCGTGACCTGGGCGGCCCGTGCGGACGCGATCGCGCACCGGCGTGATCCGCTGACCGGTGTCAGCGAGTTCCCCAACCTGGGCGAGAAGCTCCCCGAGCGGCCGCCCGCCCCGGCGGAGGCCGGCCTGTCCGGCGCCACGGCCGCGACCGGCACGACCGAGGCCGGTGGCGGCCACGGGCTGCCGACCGTCACCTACGACCAGGATTACGAGGCGCTGCGCGCCCGGTCGGACGCGCACGCCGCCGCCACCGGCGCCCGGCCCGCGGTCTTCCTGGCCACGATCGGCGGGGCCTCGGCGTTCACCGCCCGCGCGACCTTCGCCGCGAACCTGTTCCAGGCCGGCGGCCTGGCCACGCCCGACTCGGGCCCGGGCACGGATCCGGCCGCGATCGCGGCCGCGTTCACCGCGTCCGGCGCGAAGGTCGCCTGCCTGTGCTCGGGGGACAAGGTGTACGCCGAGTGGGCGGCCCCGGTGGCCGAGGCGCTGCACGCGGCGGGGGCCACGCGGATCTGGCTGGCCGRCAAGGCCGGCTCGCGCGCGGAGACCGACGCCGCGGCGGGCGTGAGCGGGTACGTCTTCACCGGCTGCAACGCCGTCGAGGTGCTGCGGACGACCCTCGCAGAGGCGGGAGTGGCCTGATGTCATCGATCCCCGACTTCGCCGAGATCGCGCTCGGAGCACCCAGCGGCGCGGACGCCGACGAGGCCCAGTGGCGGGTCGCGCTCGAGCAGGCCACCGGCAAGGACGCCGACGCGCTGACCTGGGACACCCCCGAGGGCATCGCGGTGAAGCCGCTGTACACCGCGGCCGACACGGCCGGCCTTGACTTCCTCGGCACCTACCCGGGCATCGCCCCCTACCTGCGCGGCCCGTACCCGGCGATGTACGTGACCCAGCCGTGGACGATCCGCCAGTACGCGGGGTTCTCCACCGCGGCCGAGTCGAACGCCTTCTACCGGCGCAACCTGGCCGCCGGCCAGAAGGGCCTCTCGGTGGCCTTCGACCTGCCGACCCACCGCGGGTACGACAGCGACCACCCGCGGGTCACCGGCGACGTGGGCATGGCCGGTGTGGCCATCGACTCGATCTACGACATGCGCCAGCTCTTCGACGGCATCCCGCTGGACCGGATGAGCGTGTCGATGACCATGAACGGCGCGGTGCTGCCGGTCCTGGCGCTGTACATCGTCGCCGCCGAGGAACAGGGGGTGGCACCGGAGCAGCTCGCCGGCACCATCCAGAACGACATCCTCAAAGAGTTCATGGTCCGCAACACCTACATCTACCCGCCGCAGCCGTCGATGCAGATCATCTCGGACATCTTCGCGTACACCTCGAAGCGGATGCCGCGATTCAACTCGATCTCCATCTCCGGCTACCACATGCAGGAGGCGGGCGCGACCGCCGACCTGGAGCTCGCCTACACGCTGGCGGACGGCGTCGAGTACATCCGGGCGGGTCTGGGCGCCGGCCTGGAGATCGACGCCTTCGCCCCCCGGCTGTCGTTCTTCTGGGCGATCGGCATGAACTTCTTCATGGAAGTCGCCAAGATGCGCGCGGCGCGCCTGCTGTGGGCGCGGCTGGTGAACCAGTTCGGCCCGACCAGCGCCCGTTCGACGTCGCTGCGGACGCACTCGCAGACCTCCGGATGGTCGCTGACCGCCCAGGACGTCTTCAACAACGTCGTGCGCACCTGCGTCGAGGCGATGGCCGCCACCCAGGGGCACACCCAGTCGCTGCACACCAACGCCCTCGACGAGGCGCTGGCGCTGCCCACCGACTTCTCCGCCCGCATCGCGCGCAACACCCAGCTGCTGCTCCAGCAGGAGTCCGGTACCACCCGGGTCGTCGACCCGTGGGGCGGCAGCCACTATGTCGAGCGGCTCACCTACGACCTGGCCCGCAAGGCCTGGGCGCACATCACCGAGGTCGAGTCGACCGGCGGGATGGCGCAGGCGATCGACGCCGGCATCCCGAAGATGCGCATCGAGGAGGCGGCGGCACGCACCCAGGCCCGCATCGACGCCGGACGCCAGCCGCTCGTCGGGGTCAACAAGTACYGGGTGGACGCGGACGAGGCCATCGACGTCCTGAAGGTCGACAACTCGGCGGTCCGGGTCGGTCAGATCGAGAAGCTGCGCCGGCTGCGCGAGGAGCGTGACACCGCCGCCGTCGAGTCGGCGCTGCACGCGCTGACCGCCGCGGCCGACGCGGCCCGCGACGGCAGCCGGCCGTCCGACCCGGGGCACAACCTGCTCGCGCTGGCAGTCGACGCCGCCCGCGCCAAGGCGACCGTGGGTGAGATCTCCGACGCCCTGGAGAAGGTGTACGGGCGGCACTCCGGTCAGATCCGTACGATCTCGGGTGTGTACCGGGATGAGGCCGGGCCGGCCGGCAACATCGTCGCCGCCCGCGAGGCCGCGGCGGCCTTCGAGCGGGCCGAGGGCCGGCGCCCACGGATCCTCGTCGCGAAGATGGGCCAGGACGGGCACGACCGTGGCCAGAAGGTGATCGCCACGGCCTTCGCCGACATCGGCTTCGACGTGGACGTCGGCCCGCTGTTCCAGACGCCCGCCGAGGTGGCCCGCCAGGCCGTCGAGGCGGACGTCCAGATCATCGGCGTGTCCTCGCTCGCCGCCGGGCACCTCACGCTGGTCCCGGCGCTGAAGGAGGAGCTGGCGGCGCTCGAGCGCGACGACATCCTCGTCGTCGTCGGTGGGGTCATCCCGCCGCAGGACTTCGACGCCCTGCGCGCCGCCGGTGCCGCCGCGATCTTCCCGCCTGGCACGGTCATCGCGGACGCGGCGATCGAGCTGCTGGCCACGCTGTCCGACCAGCTCGGCCACACCACGGCGCCTTGACCGCACTGGCCCGCCGGCCCGTCGACGTCGCCGCGTACGTCGACGGTGTCCTCGCGTCGTCGCGGATGTGGGTCGCGCGCGCCATCACACTGGTCGAGTCGACCCGGGCCGACCACCGGGAGGCGGCCCAGCAGCTGCTGGTGACCCTGCTCCCGCACGCGGGGAAGGCCCGCAGGGTCGGGATCACCGGCGTCCCCGGGGTCGGCAAGTCGACGTTCATCGACGCGCTCGGCACGACGCTCACCGCGGCCGGGCACCAGGTGGCGGTGCTCGCGGTCGACCCGTCGTCCACCCGCACGGGCGGGAGCATCCTCGGCGACAAGACCCGGATGGAGGCCCTGTCCGCCGACCCGGCCGCGTTCATCCGGCCCTCACCGACCGCGGGGACCCTCGGCGGCGTCGCCAAGGCCACCCGCGAGGCCATGGTCATCATGGAGGCCGCCGGGTACGACGTGGTGCTTGTCGAGACGGTCGGGGTCGGCCAGTCCGAGACCACGGTCGCCGACATGGTCGACACCTTCCTGTTCCTGACCCTGGCCCGGACGGGCGACCAGCTTCAGGGCATCAAGAAGGGCGTCCTGGAGCTGGCGGACGTCATCGCCGTCAACAAGGCGGACGGGCCGCACGAGCTCGACGCGCGTCGTGCCGCGCGTGAGCTGGCCGGGGCGATCCGGCTGTTACAGGGCGGCGCGCGGGAGTGGCAGACCCCGGTGCTGACCTGCAGCGCCGCGGAACGCACCGGCCTGGACACGGTCTGGGGGCAGGTCCTCAAACACCAGGACACCCTCGACGCCTCCGGCGAGCTCGCCGCCCGCCGCCGCCGCCAGCAGGTCGACTGGATGTGGGCGATGGTGCACGATCGCCTGCTGTCCCGCCTGCACGACGACCCGCGGGTCGCGAACCTGACCGGCGGCCTGGAACGCCAGGTCGAGGACGGCGAGCTGACGCCGACGCTCGCCGCCGACGCGATCCTCAGGGCATTCGAGTCCGGTTAGCCCGAGCGGCCGCCGAGGCAGCGCCCGACCGGTCGACACGAGCGGTTCTGAGCTGCGGTGGAAGGCGTTTCCGGCATCGGCACGGGGCTCCGCGCCGATGTCCGGTACCGGATAGGGAAAAGTCGGTCTGTACGCCTACGATGTGCCGGTCGGCCTGTTTCGTTGACAGTTAAACGACCCGTTTTGAGCTCTGACGGTGTCGGGTGGCATCGGGGCGGGTCGGGGGACCGCGCGGCGTGCATCGCCTGCCGTGGCGGGCGGCGAACGAGCACACCCGGAGGACCAGTGGGTTACCAGCTTGGCATCGACGTCGGATCGGCTACCACAGTCGTCGCCGCCACGGACGGGGGCTGGCCCGCCGTGCTGACCCTGGGCGGCGCCCGAGCCGTGCCGTCCGTCCTGTACATGCCCCAGACGGGCGGTGTGCTGTTCGGGCGCTCGGCTGAGAGGCGGGCCCGCACCGATCCCGACCGGGCCGCCCGGGGGTTCCTGCGCCGGCTCGGCGAGCCCGGCCACCTGCTGGTCGGCGGCGCCGCGTACAGCCCGGACGGGCTGCTCGCCCGGCTGGTCGGCCACCTGGTCGGGCAGATCGTCGCGGCCCGGGGGGAGGAGCCCGAGCAGATCGTCGTCGCGCATCCCGCCTTCTGGCCCGCGCACCGCCGCGAGGTGTTCGCCTCCGCCGTCAGCCAGCTCTCGGACGTCTCTGCACCCGTCGCGACCTGCGCGGCCGCCGACGCGATCGGCACCCTGCTCGCCCGCCGCTCGGGGACCCGCACGGTCGACCTCGTCGGCGTCTACGACTTCGGCGCCGGGCACTTCGACGCGGCGGTGCTGTCGTTCAGCCCGTTCGGGTTCCAGCAGCTGGGCACATCGGTCGGGGTGAACCACGCCGGCGGGGCCGACTTCGACGAGCTGCTGGTCGAGCGGGTACTGGCCGAGGCCGGCGCCGGCCGGGAGCGGCTCGACCGCTCCGATCCCGCGGTCACCGCGGCACTCGCCCGGCTGCGTGAGGAGTGCGCCCAGGCGAAGGAGTACCTCGCGGAGGAGGACGAGATCGAGGTCGCCCTCGCGCTCCCCGGCCTGCCCTCGACATCGGTGGTGCTGCGCCGCGCGGATCTTGAGACCCTCGTCGCGCCGGTCGTCGACGACACGGTCCGGGCGTTCCGGCGGACCCTCCGAACGGGTGAGGCGACCCCCGAGGATCTCTCCTCCGTGCTCCTCTACGGCGGTGCGGCGCGGATGCCGATCGTCGCCGCCCAGATGCGGGCGGCGTTCCCGAGCGTCGGCCGGTGGGAGTACGGCTCGGACGACGACATCGCGACGGGCGCGGCGCTGATCGCCGCGCGGCTGGCCGCCCAGTCCTCCCGCGAGGAGGTCACCTCGGTCATCCGGCCGCCGGACAGCAGCCCGCCGATCCTCTCCACGCCGCCGCTGAGCTCTGTCCCGCCCCTGCGCCCGGTCCCGCCGGTCGGGTCAGTGCCGCTGGTCGGGTCAGTGCCGCCCGGCGCCGTGGCGTCGACCGGCGGGCCGGCCGCCGGTGACGGCGACACGTCCAGCGGGCCGGTTCCCCCCGGCGGGGCGGTGTTCGGGGGAGCGGCCGCCGGCGTCAGCGCCTCCAGCCTGGGCTACACCTCATGGCCCGACCGGACGGGACAGCCGCCCGCCGCCGACCCCGACGCCACGGCGATCGGCCACCATGGCGGCTCGGCGGACGACACCCTGATCTCCCGCGGCGGCCACGGAACACCGCCACCCACCACGGCCCCGCCACCCACCGGGCCGACGTCCACAGGCGCGACGTCCACCGGGGAGCCGGCCGGCGCGGGGTACCAGGGCGGTTGGGGGAGCAGCTCGTACCCTTACGGCGACGCCGCGCACACCGTGGCGGCCGGCTCGTCGGCCGGTGGCGACCGCACCCAGGCGGTCGCCACGCCCGGCGGCCCCGGGACGACAGGAGCGCCCGCGGCCACCGGAGTCACCGGAGTCACCGGGATCGCTGGGACCGCCGGCGGCGGTGATCCTCAGTCGGCCGCGCCGACACCGTCCCAGGCCGGAACGTTCGGCGGGAGCTCCGCCGGCACCCGGGCCGTCCCGCGCGGCGGGCTGTTCGGCGGCTGGTCCCGCGCGACGATCGCCGCGGCCGTGGCCGCGATCGTCTTCGTCGCCGGCGGCACCACCCTGGGCATCGTGCTGACCGGAGGCGGCGACGACACGCCGTCCAACGGCATCGTGCCGATCGCCGCGCCCACCGCCACGCTGCCGCCGCCCGCGGCGACGACCGCGCCGCCCGCGGCCCCGACACCCGGACCCAACACGGTGCTTGTCGCGGGCTCCAGCGAGGTCGCGCCGATCACCGAGACCGCCTACGCCGGGTTCCGCAAGGTTCAGCAGAACGTGACCGTGAACGTTGAGGCGTCGACGACGGAGGACGGCTTCGCCAAGCTCTGCGCGGGTGGCGTTGACATCGTCGGCGCGTCCTTCGAGTTCGACCCGTCCTTCTCGAAGGACCCCGGCTGCGCCGACCAGATCGTCGGGTTCGAGGTCGCGCACCACACGCTGCCGATCGTGGTGAACCCGCAGAACACCTGGGCGCGCTGCATGACCCTCGACCAGGTGCGCGAGGTCTGGGACGCCGGCTCGACGATCAACCGGTGGAACCAGATCGACCCGTCCTTCCCGGACGAGCCGATCGCGTTCGTGGGGCCGTCCCGGAACACCGTCCAGGCGCAGGTGTTCAACTCGACGGTGAACGACTCCAGCTCCCGGTCCCGGCAGTACCAGGAGACCGACCTGAGCGGGGTCGCGAACGACGTCGCCGGTGACCGGTTGGCCATGGGCTTCCTGGACTTCCCGACGTTCGAGACCTTCGGGCCCCGACTGAGGGGCCTGGAGATCGACAACGGCGAGGGATGTGTCGAGCCGAACGCGGTGACGGCCGGAACGGGCTTCTACCTCCCGCTGTGCAAGCCGGTGTTCGTCTACGCCCGTAAGGACTCGCTGCAGAAGCCCGCGACCGCCGCGTTCATGCGCTACTACATGGAGAACGGCGAGGAGATCGCCTTCGACGCGCACTACGTCCCGCGGACCAAGAGCACGATCGACGAGAACGTGGCCCGCGTCGACGAGCTGACAAAGGGAGTACCACCCGTCACGGCCTGACCCGTGCGTCCACGGCGCCGCGGTTTCGCAGAACCGCGGCGCCGTCAGCCACACAGTTCCGCCGGCTCGCCGCGAAGGGCGTCCGCCGCAGGCACGCGATGCCCGCGGTGGACGCCCTTCGCGGTTTCCGTCGGGCTGCGGTGTCTGCCGGGCTGTCGTTCCTGCCGGGCTGTCGTTCCTACCTACCGGGATGTCGTTCCCGCCGGGTCAGCCCGCGGCGGACATCGGGCGGCGGCGATCAGCCCGAGGTGGAGATCAGATGGCGGCGGGATCAGGCGGTGCACGGGTCCCGGAACGGGAGCTCGCTGATCCGCTGCTCCCATTCGGCCCGGCTGATGCGGGCGTCCGGGTCGGCGCAGGCGATCGTCGTGAGCTTCGCGGCGTCCGTGGTCCACACCGCGACCTGCCCGGACTCGGTGCTCAGCGCGAGCCGGTCGTCCGCGGCGTCCGTCGCCAGGGCGAGGATCGAGCTCTTCAGATCACCGACCCGGACCATGGGCACGGCACTCGAGGTGTCCCAGTAGGCGACGACGCCCGCCTGGTCACCGCTGACGGGCTGGCCGCCGGCACCGAACACGACGGCGTCGACCGGGGCCGTGTGGCCGTGCAGCTCACTGGTGAGACGGGCGGCCATCGGGTCGCGCACATCCCAGACACGGACGGTGCGATCGTCGCCACCGGTGATCATCTGGTGGCCATCTGTGCTGAAGGCGACGGCATTCACCGCACCGACCGCGCCGGACGCCACCCCTGCCCGGACCGGTTTACGAGGGTCCGTGATGTTCCACAGCTGGACGTCGCCACCGATGCCCGCGGTGGCCAGCAGTTTCCCGTCCGGGGTCAGGGCCATGTCCGTGATCACGGCGGTGGTGAGCTGGAGGCGCAGCATCGCGGGCGCGGCCGGGTTCGAGACGTTCCACAGACCGAACGTGCCGTCCTGGGCGGCCGCGGCCAGCAGCGATCCGTCCGCGGACAGCGCCACATGAACGGGACGGGACAGGCCGTCCATCTGGGCGACCTGCTGGGGGTTCGCCGGATCGGTGACCTGCCACAGGCGGGCCGCGCTCTGCGTTCCGCCGGTCGCGAGCCGCGTGCCGTCGCCGGTGAACGCGATGCCGTCGGACGGGTCGTCCGAGCGGCGTTCGCTGATCAGCGCCGGTTCGCCGCCGTCGGTCAGCCGAAACAGCCGGAGTACGCCGTCCGCGCTGGTGGCGGCGAGGACGGTGCCGGCGGGGTTGATGGCGATATCCCCGTAGGGGACGTCCGAGGCCGGGGTGCGCACCGCGGACGCACCTGCGAACGAGGCGACCATGGCGTCCTCGGCGGCCTGGACGGCCGCGATCCGGTAGGCGGCGAGGCTCAGCCGAGCGGCGAGCGCCGGGTCCTGCGCGCGGCTGGCCGCGGCGGTCGCGGCGAGGTGCGCCGCGATGGCCTCGCGGTCCGCGCTCGACCCATCGTCACCACCGCCGCCACCGAGGGTAACGATCGGTACGACGACGGCGGCGACGAGTAGAGCCGCGAACCCGGCGAGGACCATGGTGCGGCGCCTGGACCCGTGGCCGGACTCCGCGCCCTGCGACGGATCGGCACCCGCTCCTTCGCCGGAGCCGGCCGGGGCCGGGGCACCCGGCACCGGTGACACCGGCCCGGACGACTCGGCTGGTCGCGCGAGCGGCCCCGCGGGCACCGGCCCCGACCATCCCGGCCCGCCGGTGCCCTGTCCGCCGGCCGGTTGGCCGCCCTGGCCTTGGGGCGCGGGTGACAGCGGGTATGGAGGCGGCTGGGAGATCGGTCCTGACGGTGTGCGGGGCTGGGCGGAGCCCGGTGAGGAGACACCGGGAAACGACGACGCCGGCGGCGGGGTGCCCAGCGCGGGCCCGGCACCGGCCCGCGGCGCGTGTGTCAGCGGCCCGTGCGCCGCCGCCGCGGTTCCGCTCCCGCCACGGCCTCCGACAGCGCCCCCGCTCCTGCTTCCGACGGCGCTCCCGCCTCCGCCAGCACCTGCTCCGCCAGCACCTGCTCCGGGTGTTCCGCCTGCTCCGGACACGTCGCCTGGTCCGACCGGCCCGCTCGCGGCCGCTCCGGCGGCTGCGCCGGCGGCGGTTCCCGAGGCTGTCCCCGCGCGGTCGCGGCGCCCGCCTCGGGACCAGCGGCGGCCGCGGGGCGCCCCGGCCGTGCCCGCCGTGCCTTCGGTGCCGCCCGGCGGCCCGGGTGCCGCGCTCCGGTCGGGGATGGCCACCCCGCCCATCAGCGACGCGCGCAGCTCCTCGGCGCTCGGCCGGGTGGCCGGGTCCTTACGCATGGCGAGCTCGACGAGCTCGCGCAGCTCGCCCGTCACGCCGTCGAGCTGCGGCTGCTCGTTGATGATGCGGTAGAGGACAGCCTCCATCCGGCCGTGCCCGAACGGCGGGTGCCCGGTCGCCGCGAAGATCATGATTGATCCCCAGGCGAAGATGTCGACCGCGGCGGTGATCGGCAGGTCGAGGATCTGCTCCGGCGACATGTAGCCGGGCGTGCCGATCGCCTGCTTCACGTTGCGGGACAGGTCGCTGACCGTGTCGTACTCACGCGCCAGCCCGAAGTCGATCACCTTCGGGCCGACCGGGGAGAGCAGCACGTTCGCCGGGGTGAGGTCGCGGTGCACGATGCCGGCGGCGTGGATGGCCGACAGCGCGGTGGCGACGCTGACCGCGAGCTGTTCGAGATCGGCCGGCCGCATCGGGCCGCGTGCGGCCACGTGGCGGGAGAGTGTCGGGCCCTCGACGAACTCCGTGACCAGGTACGGCTGCGGCCCGTTCGGGTCGGCGTCGAGCACGGCCGCGGTGGTGAAGCGGCGGACCCGGCGGGCGCTCTCGGTCTCGCGGGCGAAGCGGGCGCGGAACTCCGGCCGGGAGGCCAGCTCGGGGCGGATCACCTTGATCGCGACGGCGGTGCCGTCCGGCGCCTGGCCTAGGAAGACGGCGCCCATCCCGCCCTGGCCGAGCCGGCCCACCACCCGGTAGGCGCCGAGCTGTACCGGGTCCTCGGTCCGCAACGGGCGCGCGGTGTTCCCGGACACCGGTGGTGGCGTAGCTCCGGTCACGCGGCCCCACTCCTGCGGTTGTCACGGCAGCCGCGGGCTGCCGAGGTCGACGACCCGGCGCGGGCAGGCCCGGCGCCACTGCCCGGCGCGCCGTGCGACGGACTCGAGCGCCGCCCCCACCCGGTCGGCCAGTGCGCCGCCCGCCGATCTTCCGACCTACGAGCCACACTGATGATCGTTCCGTGCTGCCAGCCGCCTGAACGACATCCGCACACGATCACTCGGCAGCGGTCAGCCAGCAGCGGTCACTCGGTAACGATCATCCGTGCACACCGCGCCAAGCTGATCCTACGGCACGCCGGTTGGCGAGATCCCAGGTCTGGCAGGCCTGTTCGTTGCTCGTGGTGAACCCGGCGGGTCCGGCGGCTCTCGTCGCTCGGACCCGGCCGAACCGGTCGGATCAGTGCCCGACGGCGGATACCGTGCATCCCGGCCGTCCACCGGCGCGTTCTTTCGTGCGACCGTTGGCCGGTTCGCCCCGATGGTGTCGATCTGGGAGGTCACGTGCTCCGCCGCGCAGCGAAGTTCGAGGTCACACTCACCCCGACGTCGGAGACGCTGCTGGCGCCGGTGGCCGACGAGCCGCGGCGGTGGCTGCTCGGCCGGGCGCTGGACGACTTCGTCGCCGACGTCGGCGCGCTCGACGAGGTCGCGCCGCGCATGGTCCCGGGTGTGACCCGTCCGAAGATCGACACTGCTGTCGACGAGGCCACGCCGACCGTCGCCGACGGCACCCTGCTCGTTTCCGGCCAGGAGGTGATGCAGACCTGGGAACGCCCGCTGATGCTGGCGCTCGCGCGCGCGGCCACCCGTCCCGGCGGCTCGGTGTGCGAGGTCGGCTTCGGCCTCGGTATCTCGGCGGGCTTCATCCAGGAGCTCCGGCCGGCGACCCACACGATCATCGAGGCGAACGCGGACGTCGCCACCACGGCGCGCGCCTGGGCCGGAGCCGACGGGCGGCAGGGGGTCGAGATCGTGCCGGGGCGCTGGCAGGACGCCCTGCCGGGGCTGGGCCGGTTCGACGGCATCCTGTTCGACACCTATCCGCTGGACGAGCGCGAGGTGGACGACTATGTGGTGCGTGACGCGACGTTCGCCGAGCACTTCTTCCCGCACGCCGCCGCGCACCTGACGGACGACGGGTCGTTCACCTACTACTCGAACGAGATCGACTCCCTCTCCCGCCGCCACCAGCGCGCGCTGCTGAAGCACTTCGAGACGTTCTCGGTCCGGGTCGTCGACGGCCTGCGTCCGCCGGCGGACTGCAGCTACTGGTGGGCCCCGTCGATGGCGGTGATCGTCGCCTCCGGTCCGCGCCGCTGACCGGGCGCCGCTGTCCGTCCGACAACAGTCCGTGTACGCGCCATTCGGTGGGCGGGCGGGTCGATCTGGTTGCGGTTACTGGGCCTGGCTGCCGTGATGTTGTACGGTTTGCCGAGTCGGTTTGCCCCTAGCCGTACCTAGTGTCCTGGTCTATCCCTTTTCCAGGTGTGCCGGCTTCACGGTGTGCCGGAGTCGTCTTCGGGCCGGGACCGGCCCAGGGGGTTCCGCCCGCCCGCCCGCGCCTGTCGCGGCACCCGGACATCAGGAGAGACCGATGACGACCCGACCGACTCCCGCCGCGCACGAGCGAGAGGCCGGTCGGGTCGGCCAGATCGGCCCGCCGCGGCGGGTCCAGCGGGCGCGCCGGCTCCGTCCGTTGCGGCGGATCGCCGCCGTCGTCGCCGGGCTGGGCATGGCCGGGTCGATCCTGCTCACCGGGTGCTCCGCCGGCGGCACCGACAGGACGGCCGGGGCCCGCGCCTCGTGCACGCCAACGCCGGGCGTCACCCCCGACGAGGTCCGCTTCGGAGCCCTCTACCCGGACACCGGCTCGGGTTCGCCGCTGTCCCGCGCGTTCCGGGCCGGCATCGACGCCAGGCTCGGGGTCGTCAACGGTACCGGCGGCATCCAGGGGCGGCAGGTGCGGTACGACTGGCGCGACGACGAGTCGACGTCCGACGGCGCACTGCGTGGCGCCCGCCTGCTCGTCGACCGTGACCAGGTCTTCGCGATCGTCGGCACCAGCGGCATCGCGACCGAGGCGGTGAGCTACCTCGCCGAGCGCGGCGTGCCGACCATCGGCCAGGATCTGACCGCCAGCGGCGACAACGCCTTCGGCTACTCCAACGTTCTCGGCGGCCAGCTCGGGAACTCGGTCTTCGGAGTGTTCGCCCGTGCGCACGGCGCCACCCGGGCCATTCTGCTGCGGACCGAGCAGATCCCCGCCTCGGGGCAGATCGACGAGCGGATCGCCCACAGCCTGCGCGCAGGCTCGGTCGAGGTCGTCGACACCATCGACTGGACGCCGACCGGCTTCGACCTGAACGCCGTCGCGGCCCGGGTCCGCGCGGCCAACGCCGACATGATCACCGGAGTGGTGCCCCCGCAGGCGCTCGCGGACGTCGCGACCGCCGCCCGGCAGGCCGGGGCGACCATCAAGGTCGTGATGGTGCCGATCGGGTACGACCCCGGCCTGCTCGATCGCCGTCCACAGGGCCTGGCCGGCAGCTTCTTCCTCGTCGACTTCGTGCCCTTCGAGGCGGGGACCCCGGCGCACGAGCGCTACCTCGACGCGATGTCCCGCTACGCCCCCCAGATCGAGCGCCGGGAGCAGACCACCGGTCTGGTCGGCTGGATGACCGCCGACCTCTTCCTCCGGGGCCTCGTCGAGGCCGGTCCGTGCCCCACCCGCGCGGGCTACATCGCCGCGCTGCGCAAGGTGGCGGACTACGACGCGGACGGGCTGCTGCCCAGGCCGGTGGACCTCGCGGTGAAGTCCGCGCCCACCGCCTGCGTGAGCGTGGTCCGAGTGTCCCCGGCCGCGGACGCTTTCCAGGTCCAGATGCCCATGGCCCTCTGCGGCGAGGCGCTGAGCTGACGGCCGTGCTGACGGCCGCCCGCCCGCGTCCGTCCGTCAGCTCAGCTGCCCGGCACCCGGCACCCGGCACCCGGCACCCGGCACCCGGCACCCGGCACCCGGCACCCGGCACCCGGCGACGGGCGACGGGCGGGCACTGAGCCGGCCCAGCGCCCGCCCGGCACCGCCCCCCGCCGGTTTCAGGCGCGCTGACGGGTCGCCTCGTCGCGGATCTCGCCCACCAGCTCCTCGAGGATGTCCTCCAGCGCCACCAGGCCGAGGATCCGGCCCTCGCCGTCGGAGAGCCGGGCCAGGTGCGATCCCGAGTGCTGCATGGTGGCCAGCGCCGTGCGCAGGCTGTCGTCCGCCCCGACACGGACCAGCGGCCGGATCCACTTGGCCGCCACCGGGGCCGAACGTCGGTCCTCGCGGTTCTCCAGGACGTCCTTGAGGTGCAGGTAGCCGACGAGGTCACCGTCGTCCCCGCGGACCGGGAACCGGGTGAAGCCCGTGTCGGCCGCGAGCCGCTCGACCTCGCGGGGCGTGATGGACGGCGGCACGGTGACCAGGCTGTCCGGGCGGAGCAGGACGCTGCGCGCGGTGCGCTCGTCGAACGACAGCGCGCCGGTCAGCAGGTCGTGCTCGTCCTCCGCCAGCAGGCCCTCGCGGTGTGATTCCTCGATGAGCCCGGCCACCTCGTCGCGCGTGTAGACGTTGGTCACCTCGTCCTTGGGCTCGACCCGCGCCGCCCGCAGGGAGAGGTTCGCGATCCGGTTGAGGATCGAGATCACCGGCTTCACCACCCGGACGACCGCGACCAGCGGCGGGGCCATCAGCAGGACCGCCCGGTCCGGCATGGCCAGCGCGATGTTCTTCGGGACCATCTCACCGATCACCACGTGCAGGTAGGTGACGGCGGTGAGCGCGATCGCGAACGCCACCGGATGGCGCAGCGACAGCGGCAGGCCCACGGCCTCGAACGGCCCCTCCAACAGGTGCGCGATGGCCGGCTCGCTCAGCGCGCCCAGACCGAGCGTGCAGACCGTGATGCCGAGCTGGGCTCCGGCCAGCATCAGCGACACGTTCTCCATCGCCTTCAGGGTCACCTTCGCCGCCCGGGAACCGGCGAGCGCCATCGGCTCGATGGTGTCCCGGCGGGCGGAGATGATCGCGAACTCGGCCCCGACGAAGAAGGCGTTGCCGGCGAGCAGCAGCACGGTTACGGCCAGGGCGAGGACGTCGTTCATCGCTCGGACTCCCTGACCCCGGCTGAGACCGACCGCGTGCGCCCGCGCCGGCCCGCGTCGTCAGCGCGGTCCCGGCCGCGGGCCCGGCCAGGCCCGGTGCCCGGCGGCTTCGTGCCCGCCGGCGGTGCTGTGTCCGCCGGGGTCGCAGGTGGCGGAGTCGTGGCTGGCGGAGTCGTGGCTGGCGCCTCGCCCGAGGGCTGCTCCGCGATGTCGGCCCGCGCCGGGTTCGTCGCGGCGTCGCCCCGCGGGTCGAGCCGGATGCGGTCGACGCGGCGGCCGTCCATCCGCTCGACCTCGTAGCGGATGCCGTCCAGGACGATCGTGTCGCCAGTGCCGGGGATGCGCCCGAGGGTGCGCGACATCAGGCCGCCCAGCGTCTGGTAGGCGTCGTCAGCCGGGATCGGCAGGCCGGTGACCTCACTGGCCTCCTCCGGTCGCAGCAGGCCCGAGACGAGCCAGCTGCCGTCCCGGCGGCGCAGCGCCCGGGGGCTGACCCGGTCGTGCTCGTCGACGACGTCACCGACGATCTCCTCGATGAGGTCCTCCGCCGTCACCAGGCCGTCGACCCCGCCGAACTCGTCGACGACGATCGCCATCTGCAGGCCGCCCGAGCGCAGCGTCTCCAACAGCGGCTCGAGGGGCATCGAGGACGGCACCGTCGCCGCGGGGATCATCACGGCGCGTACCTGTACCATGTCGCGCCGCTCCTCCGGCACGCTCACCGCGTGCTTGACGTGGATCAGGCCGACGACGTCGTCGCTGCCGTCGCCGATGACGGGGAACCGGGCGTGCCCGGTCCGCCGGACGGCGCTGATCACCTCGGCTACGGGGGCGTCCGCGTCGATCGACTGCATGCGCATCCGGGGAGTCATCACGTCCTCGGCGACCCGGTCGCCGAAGGTCAGCGAGCGCTGCATGAGCGTCGCCGTCTCCCGCGGCAGCGTTCCGTGCTCGGCCGACCGGCCGAGCAGCGAGAACAGCTCCTGCGGGGAACGTGCCGACGCCAGTTCCTCCTGGGGTTCGACGTTGACCCGCCGCAGCAGCGCGTTCGCGGTGTTGTTCAGCGAGTGGATCACCGGGCTGGTCACCCGGGTGAAGAGCCGTTGCGGACGCTGGACGGCGCGCGCCGTCCCCAGCGGCCTGGCGATGGCCAGGTTCTTGGGCACGAGCTCGCCATACAACATCGTGAACGCGGTCGCGAGCACGAGTGCCAGGGCCACGGAGAGACCACGTGCCAGGCCCTCGGAGGCACCCAGACTCGTGACGGGACCTTCAAGTAGGTCCGCGATGGCGGGCTCGGCGAGGAAGCCGATCGCCAGGTTGGTGATGGTGATGCCCAGCTGTGCGCCGGAGAGCTGGGTGGAGAGGCTTCGCAGTGCGGTGAGGACGCCCGCCGAGCGGCTGTCGCCGTCCGCCGCGGAGCGCTCGACCGTGGGCCGGTCCACCGTCACGAACGCGAACTCGGCCGCGACGAAGATGCCACATGCGATGACTAGCGCAAAGCTGAGAAGCAGGAGGAGCGCCTCTGTCACCGATCGACCCCCGCGGGCGCTTCCCTACGCGTGGGTCGGCCGGAACTACATCCGGCGTCGTCGGAGCTTTTCATGATCCCTTCCGTCGGGTAAGGCGGCCGCCGGTCTTCGGTGGCCGCCCTGCGGACCTGCCTACCCCCGTCGAGCTGGTTCAACGCGCGCCGGAAGCGGACCGTTTCACCATGGCCTGTGGGATGTGTGTCGGTCCAGGGGCTACGCCGTGGTACGGCGTCGGGCGGGCGGGTGGGCAGTCCGGCGACGGCCGCCCGTCGGCCGCGACCGGGCCCACCTTCGGGGGCAGCGAAGCCCGGTTCGGACGGTTCCGCCCCGGCGCGGCGCGGCCGGGACCCCACCGGACGGGTGTGGCGCGGCCTCCGGCGGGGAACATGATCGGCACGCGGCGGCATGCCGGTGCGGAGCCCACAGATCGGGGGATCCGGGAGGGCGTCATGCGTCTTTCTTCATCCACCCACGGCCGTTTGGCGATGTGCCGGGCGGGGATCACCCCTCGACGGCTCCGGGCGGTTCTCCCGGCCCGGCCCACCGGATTTCCCGAGGCGACGGAATTCGCTGCGACCGGCGGATTCTCCGAGACCGGGGGATTCGCTGAGAAGGCCGGATTCGCCGCGGTGTCGGAATACGGGCCGGAAAAGGAATGCTCCGTGTCGGATCGGCCCGTCCGTGCCGCGATGTCGTCGAGACTGGTCGAATGTCGTCGGGTCACTTCCGGGTGCGCGGTCACCGGTGTGCTCGTCACCGGGCTCGCGGTCGGCCTCGCCGTCGGGCTCGGCGCTCCTGCCGCGGCGCTGGCCGTGGCTGCGGCCCGCCCGGTCGAAGCCGTGCCGGCCGACACCGGGCCCGCCGATGCCGGGCCGATCGAGGCCTGCTCACCGGGGGATCTGCTCGCGGAGCTGACCGGCGCGCAGGGCGGCGCGGGCCAGGTGTACGCGGACCTCGTGCTGGCCAACCAGGGCAACAGGGCATGCGCCCTCGCCGGGTATCCGGCGGTCTTCCAGGTGGATGCGACCGGCGCCGCCGTGGGGGCGCCGGCGGTGGCCGACGGGCCGCGTGGCCCGTCAGTGATCCTTTGGCCAGGGCAGCGGGCCGCCGCGGGCCTCAGCGGGACCAGCGCGGGTCTCGTGGCGGGCCGGTCGGCCGGGGCGGAGGCCGCCGGCATGTCGGTCATCCCGCCTGGCGGGGACGGTGTGCTCAAGGTCGCCGGGTTCACCGAGGCCGGCGGGTTCTCCGCGGGGGAGTGGGCCGCACTGCGCGTCACAGCGCTCCGGCCGTTCCCCGGCGACCCGATCCCTGACAACCCGATCCCCGACCACACGCTCACCGGGGCTCACCCCGTCCACCTGACGTCGTGCCCGGCCACCGGTCCGGCCTGCGATCGGGTGCGCGCGGGTGCGGCGACGGCGACGTCCGCGGGGTCACCACTCTGCTCGTGGTGACCCCGCGGACCTCCCACGGCCCTGGGTCGAACGTCCGCGGAGCCGCGGGCGGCCTCGTGCCGCCCGGACTCCCGGAATCACCGCGGGGTCAGGCCGAAGGTGTAGAAGATGGACAGCGGCCAGGCGAGCGTCGCCACCGCCGCGGTGAAGAAATGACGCAGCGTCGCGCCGTCCCAGTCGGTCACGTCCCAGTAGTCCTGGCTGATGGTGATGATGAGGCCGATGGCCAGGTAGACGAGAAATCCGAGACTCACGCTGCTGTAGGCACGGGTGCGGACCCGGGTTGCCATCGGGGGCTCCTTCTTCGGTGGGGCTGGTTGTCCGTTGCGCTGGCGAATACCCGGCCGCGTCCGCTCTAATCCTCATGTCCCGGTTGACGTCACCTGAGGCAGTTCCGTCGCGCATTCGCGTGATGGGCGGTTCCGGGTGAGCCGGGTCGCACGTCCGGCCGGTGCGTTCAGGTGTAGGCGTCGAGTGCCAGGGAGACGGCGAGTCCGGTCGCGGCCGCGGCGACGATCCAGCGCATCAGCGGCGCCGGCAGGACCCGGACGATCCGGGGCCCGATCGCTCCGCCGACCAGCAGCCCGGCGGCCAGCGGCACGGCGGCTCCCCACACGACCGATCCGAGCGCGGCGAAGAGGACGGCGGCCACCGCGTTCGAGAAGCCTGACGCGACGTTCTTCACAGCGTTGACCCGGGCGAGCGACTCCGGGATCGCGATCGCCATGATCGCCAGCAGCGCGACGCCCGCGCCCGCGCCGAAGTAACCGGTGTAGACCGCGACACCGAACACGGCGAGCAGCATTGCCGGGCGCTCGCCCCGGGCCGGGCCGCCGGCACCGCCATCCACGCCGGCACCGCCATCCACGCCGGCACCCACGGCCGTGCCGGCACCGCCGCCGGCCGCGCTCATGATGCGCGGCGAGAGCAGGAGGAGCACGGCCGCGCCGAGGATCAGCCAGGGCACGACGAGCTCGAAGGCCCGCGCGGGGGTGGTCAGCAGCAGGATCGCCCCGGCAGCCCCGCCCGCCAGCGTCGCCGCGCCGTAGCGGGCGACCCGCCGCGCCTGCCCGGCGAGCTCGGGACGTGAACCCGCGGCAGCGCCCAGCGCGACGCAGATGAGCGCGGCAGAGTTCGTCATGTTCGCGGCCTGCGGCTCGAGTCCCACCGCGAGCAGCGCCGGATAGGAGACGAGCGACGCCAGGCCCGCCACCGTGCTGGTGATCCCGGCGAGGACACCGGCCCCGAGCAACAGCGCGACGTCGGCCCCGGTCAGCGCGGCACCGCACCCACGGTCTGCAGCGCGATGCCGACATAGCGGGTGGCGATCTGCGTGGGGGACAGCTCGCCGGCCGGGTTGTACCAGCCGGCGATGGCCTGACACATCCCCAGCAGCGCGCGGGCAGTGTCCCGGGGGCTGTCGACCGTCATCTGACCGGTCGCCTTCCCGTCCGCGAGGATCTCGACGAGCAGGCTCTCGAGCTTCTTGCGCAGCGTCGCGTACCGGCGGCGGTTCACCGGCTCCAGGTAGCGCAGCTCGGTGTCCAGGTAGGCGAGGGCGAACCGGTTCGACATGAACAGGACGACGGCCTCGATGAGCCGCGCGAACCTGGGCACCGGCCCGTCGTCGGCCTCGGCGACGGCCGCGCCGGCCCGCTCGTTGACCTCGGTGACGGTGATCTCGAGGAGCGCGACGAGGATGCCCTGCTTGTTCGCGTAGTGGTAGTACAGCGCGGGGACGGTCACCCCGGCCCGGCGGGCGATGTCGCGCACGGTGGTCCCGTGATAGCCGTGCTCGTAGAAGGCGGCCAGCGCGCCGGCGAGGATGGGGTGCAGGTCCGGCGGGTCGTAACTGCGCCAGTCCACCGGCGATCCGTCGGCATGCTCCCGCCCCGGCGGGACCAGCTTGCGGGTACTTCCGCGGGCCGGCGCGGCCAGCGCGGCCTCGGCGAGCTCGGGACGCGCCCCCGCGCCCCGCCCCCCGGCTGCGTCCGGCCCGGCCCGGTTCAGCCCGCTGACGGTGGCTTCGCCCATTCGTCCAGGATCGCTGCCGGGTCGCCGACGACCGCGCGGCCCGGTAGCGCGGTGGCGCTGCGCGAGAAGCGCGGCGCGGGTGCCGCCTGGGCCATCCCGTCGGTGTGCACGACGGCGCCGCGGTCGGCCATGTGCGGGTGGTCCTGCACCTCGGCGAAGCTCAGCACCGGCGTGACGCAGGCGTCGGTGTCCGTGAAGATCTCCGTCCACTCGTCGCGGGTGCGGGCGGCGAAGGCCTTGGTGAAGGCGTCCCGCAGCACCGGCCACCCGGTCGGGTCGAACTGGTCGGGCAGGCCCGCGTCGGCGAGACCGAGCACCTCCAGCAGCCGGGCGTAGAACTGCGGCTCCAGCGGCCCGACGGCCACGAAACGGCCGTCGGCGCAGGTGTAGGTGTCGTAGAACGGCCGGCTGCCGTCGAGCAGGTTCACCCCGCGCTCATCGGACCAGTCCCCGAACCCGTGCCAGTCGCCCATGCCACGCCAGGCCCACATCATCTGCACCAGGACGTTGGTGCCGTCCACGATCGCCGCGTCGATCACCTGGCCCTCGCCGGACCGCTCGCGTTCCAGCAGCGCGGAGAGGATCCCCACCAGAAGGAACATCGAGCCGCCGCCGTAGTCCCCGACGAGGTTCAGCGGCACCGGCGGGCGCTGCCCGGCCTCGCCCATGGCATGCAGCGCACCGGTCAGCGAGATGTAGTTGATGTCGTGACCGGCGCGGTTGGCCAGCGGGCCGGTCTGCCCCCACCCGGTCATCCGCGCGTAGACCAGGCGGGGGTTGCGGGCCTGGCAGTCCGCCGGGCCGAGGCCGAGCCGCTCGGTCACGCCCGGCCGATAGCCCTCGATGAGCACGTCGGCCCGCTCGACCAGGCCCAGCACCTGCTCCCGTCCGTCGGCGGAGCGCAGGTCCACCCGGACGATGCGCCGGCCGCGCAGCTGGAGGTCGTCGGGCCCGTCGTCCAGCTCGGGACGTTGGATCCGCACGACGTCCGCGCCGAGGTCGGCGAGGATCATCGCGCCGTGCGGGCCGGGGCCGATGCCGGCGAGCTCGACAACCCGCAATCCGCTCAGCGGACCGGTCACGCTTCCTCCAGAGATGCCTGCGGAGATGCCTGCTGCGGGACGGCCGACACCGACGCCGACACCGACGCCAGTGTCAGCGTTGTCAGAGGCGTTCGATGATGGTGGCGTTGGCCATGCCGCCACCCTCACACATGGTCTGCAGGCCGTAGCGCCCGCCGGTGGCCTCCAGGTAGTTGACCATCGTCGCCATCAGGCGGACGCCCGAGCCGCCCAGCGGGTGGCCCAGCGCGATCGCACCACCGCGCGGGTTGAGCCTGGCCGGGTCGGCGTCGAACTCCTTCGCCCAGAACAGCGGGACGGACGCGAACGCCTCGTTGACCTCGTAGGCGTCGATGTCGTCGATCCGCAGGCCGGACCGGGCGAGGATCTTGCGGGTGGCCGGGGCCGGGCCGGTCAGCATGATCAGCGGCTCGCTACCGGCGAGGGCGAAGGCGTGGAAGCGGGCCCGCGGGCGCAGCCCGAGCTCGACGGCCTTCGACTCGCTCATGATCAGAGCGGCGGACGCGCCGTCGGTCAGCGGGGAGGAGTTGCCCGGGGTGATGTGCCAGCCGATCTCCGGGAACCGCTGCGCGAACTGCTCGGTGTAGAAGGACGGCTTGAGGGCCGCGAGACCCTCGGCCGTGGTGGTCGGCCGGACGGTCTGGTCGACGGTGTGCGTGAACGTGCTGCCGTCCGGCGCGAGCGCCTCGACGGGGACGATCTCGTTGTCGAAGCCGCCGGCCTCGGCCGTCGCCGCGGCCCGCTGGTGCGACAGCGCGGAGAACTCGTCGAGCTCCTCGCGGGTCAGCTTCCAGCGGGCGGCGATCAGCTCGGCGCCGATGCCCTGGTTGGCCAGGCCCTCGGGGTAGCGGGCGATCATGCCCGGCCCGCGCGGGTCCTTCCCCGCCGCCGCGAAGCGCATCGGGATCCGGCTCATCGACTCGACGCCGCAGGCCACCACGACGTCGTAGGCGCCGGCCATCACGCCCTGCGCGGCGAAGTGCAGCGCCTGCTGGCTGGAGCCGCACTGCCGGTCGACGGTGGTCGCCGGCACCGACTCGGGGTAGCCGGCGGAGAGCACCGCACTGCGGCCGATGTTCGCCGACTGCTCACCGGCCTGGCCGACGCACCCGGCGATGACGTCGTCGATGAGCGCCGGGTCGAAGTCGTTCCGGCTGGTCAGCGCCTTCAGTGTCGTGGCGAGAAGCTCCACGGGGTGGGTCTCGGACAGCGCGCCGCCCGGCTTGCCCCGCCCTGAGGGGGTGCGCACGACGTCGACGATGACTGCGTTCTCCATGGGACTCCCTCACCGGCCGCCGGCACGATGCTTCTCTAGCGCTCGCTCAGTGGGACTTCTCGGACGTTACGAGCGCCCCGTCTCCAGGGTCAAGGAGTACGCCAGCGGGCCGCCGACCACGTGGGGTGCGCGGCGTCGTCACCGCTCACGGGCCGGACTGCTCGCGGACCGGAGTGTCGTTGCCCCGGCGCAGCACCCGCAGGCCGCGGCCGTCGGGCCGCCAGGTCTCGATGACCATCTCCTGGTCGTCCATCCAGATACGGACGATCTCGGTGATCCGTACGCGGAACAGGTCGAACGGGGTCGGCGGATCAACCTCCTCGACGAAGCGCAGGCGCGTGTCCGGATCGTCCACCCACTCGGCCCGGCCGGCGATCCGGACGTCCCCGCCGTGCATGTCGGTTCCGGGGCCGGGGTTCGCGTGCAGCGCGAACCGCTGGTCGCGGAGCAGGTCGTCCGACTTGCGCGCGCCCGGCATCCCGCCCAGCCACAGCTCGCCCAGGCGGAACTCGGCCTCGAGCCCGCTGACCCGGGGCGAGCCGTCGGCCCGCAGTGTCGCCAGCACGTGATGACGGAAGGTTCCGAACCGCTCGCGTACCGTCCGGGTGAACTCGGGCTCGGTGGCCTCCACCTCGCCCCAGCTCACGCCCGCCGCATCCGTTCCCGGGCCGGCCGGCCGCTCCGTCGTCGTGCTCGTGCTCGGCTTCGTGGTTGTGCTCGTGTCCGTCGTCATGGGCCCATCGTCGCCGCGGACCCTGACATCTTCTGTCCGGGTCCGCGGTTACCTTCGGTCAATGCGCTCCAGCCGGCTGATGGCTCTGCTGCTCCATCTGCAGGCGCATGGCCGGGCCACGGCGGGGGAGCTCGCCGCCCAGTTCGAGGTGTCCGTCCGTACCGTGCGCCGGGACGTGGCCGCGCTCGCCGAAGCGGGTGTCCCACTGTGGTCTGAGCCCGGCCCGCACGGCRGGATCCGTCTCGTCGAGGGCTGGCGGACGAACCTGGACAGGCTGACCGGCGACGAGGCGTCCGCGCTGCTCCTCGCCGGGGCGGGCGGGGACGTGCTCGGCGGCCTCGGCCTCGAGACGGTCGCCGCGGCCGCGCAGACCAAGATCCTCGCGACGCTGCCGCCGGAGCTGCGGGCACGGGCGGGCCGGGTCCGGGAACGCTTCCACCTCGACGCGCCGGGCTGGTTCGGCTCCGAGGAGCCCGTGCCGCACCTCGTGGCCCGCGGCGGGTCCGCCGTCCGCAGCTACCGGATCGGCCGGATCATCGAGGCTGCGGTCCGAAGCGGGCCGGAGGGCCGCTTCACCCGGCCCGCCGACTTCCACCTGGCGCGGTGGTGGGCGTCGTCGAACGAGGACTTCGCGCGCTCGCTGCTGCGCTGGCCGGCGCGGCTGTCGCTGTCCCCGCGAGGCCTGCGGAGCCTGCCCGGAGTGCTCGGCCCGCTGGCCGGCCAGCGGGCGCTGGCCACGGCCGGCGAGCCCGACGCGGATGGCTGGCGGGAGGTGGAGGTCTGGTTCGAGGGCCCCGATGTCGCCGAGAGCCAGCTCTGGGCATTCGGCCCGCACGTGCGGGTACTCGCCCCCGACTCCCTGCGCGAGGCCCTCGCGCGGACGGCACAGCAGGCGGCGGCGAACAACGGCGCTCCGAAGTCCGGCTGAGCCGCCCGCCGCACCGGCCCCGCTCCGCGCCCGCGCTGCCCGGTCGCGCCGCGCTGCTCGCCCGCGCTGCACCTGCGGCCCGGGGTGCGGGAGTGGTACCTCGGCTGGCTCGGGGAGCATCACCCCGACCTCCTCCCGCTGTACCGATCCCTCTACGGCGGGGGCTCCTACGCGCCGCGGGCCTACAGCGAGCGGATCTCCGCCCTGGTCCGGGACCTGGCCCGCCGGTACGGCATCGCCGGTGCCGCCGCGCCGGCCGCCTCACCGGCCTCCTCTCGGTGGGCGCCGGCGGAGGCACGTGGGGTGCGTGGGACGAATGGGGTGCGGGGTGGGCGTGCGGCGGTCATCCGCCGTGGTCCGACACGTGCCGTTACGGCGGTGTCCGCAGCGGTGGCCGGCCGGGCGCCGCTGGAGGAGCAGCTCCTCCTGCCCGGCTTCGGTTCCTGACCGGGCCGCTCGTTCCCCACCGCGCGGGCTCGGGCCGCCCGCGTTCCACGCTGCGTGATTCTTCTGTCGAACTGCGGGTGCGGCACGTAATGCGGTGTCAGGCCTTACCCGCGCCGAATCCTGGCTTATGACTGATCGTCCTGCGCAACCGGTGGGGAATCACCTCTTGTGGGCAGGGATCGGCAGGAAACCCGGCCGGTGAGTGCCGAGAACCGACGTCCGAAGGTTCGGCGCCGGGGGTCGGCGGCGGCTGCCGGGCGGCTGGCACCAGCGTCGCCAGCACCTGCGAGGGTCACGCGGGACGGGCGACCGTGTCGGTCGTGACCTGGCGCGGGATCGTGACAAGTCGGCCCGGGGATCGCTCGTCCTCCCTGCGCCAGTAGCCGCCGTCCGAGCGCAAGCCGGCCTCGCCGGGAGCCAGGCATCGTCCGCTGTCGCGGTGCGCGTCGAAGCCGGCGTACCCGACGAAGGTCTCGTGGCAGGTCGGGCAGTGCGCCGCGGTCAGCGCCGTCCAACGCACATCGCAGCGACCGCATCCGATGAGCGTCGGACGGTCGTAGTCGATGTCGCGGCCGGCCAAGAGCCACCCCCCCTCGTGTTTGCGGACGAATCCGCACTTCGCGCGGCCCGTCGCCGTCGAGCCGATTCTTTACGCTTGCCCAGTACTCCGGGCCGCATATGCGGGATCGACCGTAACGATTTCGTCGGCCGGGCAACCATGCGGGGGGCTACCAGCGGGCGAGTCTGCCAAGAATGTTACCCTTCGTATCCGCATGGATCCAAATAGTGTGTGGTGTCGAGAGGGTCGCCGCGGGCCCGCCGCCGTGGCCGCGGCGCGCGTCGTGGGGGTCAGCGGGCGCGCAGCGCGTCGAGGGGCGAGAGCCCCCCGGGCGTCGGCGGTCGGACAGGATGCCACCCGGGTTCGGAGTACCGCTCGCCGCGCCGCCAGTGGACGAGCGCGGTGCGGTCGAGCGGGTCCAGGTCGATCTGGAGCTCGCCCAGCGGCCGCCAGCAGGTCTGGATCGCCTCCGGCACGCCCTCGCCGGACTCGCCCGCCGGCGCGGCCCCGGCCGCGCCCGGGCCGACGGCATCGTCCCAGCAGTGCGCGGTGAAGTACAGGGACACCCGCTCCTCGCCGGCGAGCCGGTGGTGCGCGGCATGGGCGAGGGTCAGCTCCGCCTCGTCGGCCCGGAGGCCGGCGACCTCCGCGGCCAGGCGCACGGCCGTCTCCCGTGCGGGTTCGCCCAGTCGTAGCGGCGCGCCGGGCAGGCGCCACACCAGCGCCGGCGGCTCCGGCCGGCGTGTGCCCGCCGACGACCGCGGCTGCCGGGGCGTGGTGTCACGGGCCGTCGTCGCGTCACACGCGGTCCTGGCGTCGCGGGTGGTGAGGAGCACCGCGTCGTCCATGACGATGATCAGGTGTAGGTCGACCGGGAGACAGAGAGAACGCGACGGATACAAGGCCAACTACCGGCGCGCACCGTGCCGGCCCCGCGAGTGGCGTACATGTCGGGCCCTCGCTGCCGGTCGTCCTTCAGCCGTGGCGGCTGCCCCGTGAACGGCGGCCTGCCCGCGGCGAACGACGGGCTGATCAAGGGTCAACACTGCCTCCACGGACGATCTCGCTCGGTTTCCAGCACTTCAGGCTGAGAACAGATCATCGAGGTCTGAACGTGCAGTTGCAAGACCGCGGATGCAAAAACCGATGCAAGGGGCCACTGCACGTGCGTCCGGGCACCTTCGTCCGGGCTGATCAGGCTGTCTCGGGAGCCGGTCAACTCCGGCCGCGATACATCCGCATCGTCAGGGGGCCGAACACGATGAGCAGAAGCGCGCACGACAGCGCGACCCATCCGAGCTGCTCAGCCGTGGCGACGCCGTGCATCAGCCCGCGGGAGGCGTTCGTCGTGTGGGTGATCGGGTTGACGTCGACGAAGGCCTGGAGCCACCCGGGCAGCGTCTCCTGCCGCACGAAGATGTTGCTGACGAAGGTCAGTGGAAAAAGAATCATCATGCTCACGCCCATCACCGAGTTCGGGGTGCGCAGCACCATCGCCAGCACCGTCCACACCCAGGTGAGGCTGAACGAGAAGGCGATGACGACGGCCACCGCGGCCAGGACGCCGAGCGCGCCCCCCTCCGGCCGGAAACCGATCGCCAGCCCCAGCGCGAGGATGAGGACGGCGGCGATCGAATAGCGGAACACGTCGCCCAGCAGCGCTCCGACGAATGCGGACGGCTGCCAGATCGGCAGTGACCGCAACCGGTCGAAGACGCCCTTGGTGATGTCGGTGTTGACGGTCACCCCGGTGTAGACCGTGATCATCACGATCGCCTGGACGAGGATTCCGGGCAGCAGGAACTGCACGTACTCCTGCGTCGACCCGGCGAGCGCGCCGCCGAACAGATAGGTGAACATCAGGGTCAACATGATCGGGAAGACGGTCACGTCGAAGAGCTGCTCGGGCACATGTCTGATCTTCAGCAGGGCCCGCCAGCCGAAGGTGAGCGAGGCCGCCAGCGGGGTGGGCCGCGCCGGGCGGGCACCGGTCGCGAGCACCGCGCGCAGATCCGGCGGCACGGCCGCCCCGGCCGCCGGCGGCCTTGTGCCCGCACCGGAGCCCGTGCCCGTGGCGCCTGTTCCGGCGGCGTCTGTTCCGGCGGTGGTCGTCTCGGCGGCGGTCATGCGACCCTCGCTCCGTTCGTGTCGGTGGTGGTCTCGGTGGGGGTGGGCGCGAACTCGGTCAGCTCGATGCCCGCGCGGTTCAGCCCCGCCAGCGCCTCCGCCACGGGCTCGCCGTCCGAGACCCGGGCGGAGAGCGCCACCTGGTCCGACTCGTACCGGACGGGGACGCCCAGTGCGCCGGTGAGCAGGCGCTCGGCGTCCGCCCGCCGCTCGGGCAGGCGGACGCGCACACGGAGGGTGCCCGAACCGACCGAGGACTTCAGTTCGCCCGGAGTGCCCTCGGCGATCACTCTTCCGTGGTCGATCACCGCGATCCGGTCGGCGAGCTGGTCGGCCTCGTCCAGGTACTGGGTGGTGAGGATGACGGTCGTGCCACCGGCGACCAGCGCCCGGACGATGTCCCACACCTGGGCACGGCTGCGCGGGTCGAGGCCGGTGGTCGGCTCGTCGAGGAACATCAGGTCGGGGGTGACGACGAGGCTCGCGGCGATGTCCAGCCGGCGGCGCATCCCGCCCGAGTAGGTCTTGGCCATGCGCCGTTGCACGAGAGCGCCGGGTAGCGCCGCTCATGCCGTCTCACCTTTCGGTGAGGCACCCCGGGTCTGACCAGCCTTGGCCGTGCCCGGTTCCCGCTTCACAGCCACCCGCCGCCGCGCCAGTGGTGCTGGCGCGTTGGTCTTACGGTCGGCTCCACGGGCTGTTTTAACGTCGCCGATGTACTCGCGGTCGACGAGCCGAGCCAGGTTGACCGCCGCGTTCTCGTCGCGGTCGATCACCAGCCCGCAGGACTTGCAGCGCAACGAGCGCTCCGACAGCGTCAGGCTTGGGTTTCGCCAGCCACAGCCGGAACAGGTCTTCGAGCTTGGGTACCAACGGTCCGCGACGTGCAGGTGCGCGCCATGCCAGCCGGGCACGTACACGTCCGTCCTGGTCTTCGGATCGCGAACCCACCGGCCGCACTTGTACTCCAACTGGCGGCGCAGTTCGCCCATGCCGACGTCGCAGACCGCCTTCGCCAGGCTGCGGTTGCGCACCATGCCGGCGACGTGCAGATCCTCGATGACCACCGTGTGGTGGGTCCGGGCGAGTTCGGTGGTGACCTTGTGCAGCCCGTCGCGCCGCTGGTTGGCGGTGTGGGCATGCTGTTTCGCCAGGTCGGCGGCGAGCTTCTGCCTGCCGCTGCTGCCCGGCCGCGACCTGGCGTAGGCGCGGGAGGTCTTGCGGAGCTTCTTCTCGGCCCGCGCGACGTGCTTGGGGTTCGGGACCTTCTCACCGGTCGACAGGACGGCGAGGTGCTTCACGCCCAGGTCGACACCGATCACGCCACCAGCACTCTGCCGGGCGGACGGCCCGTCGGGGATCTCCCGCTCGACCTGCACGGTGAACGACACGAACCAGCGCCCAGCCGTGCGGGACACGGCCGCACCGAGGAGGCGGGCACGGCCGTCGCCGAGCAGGGCGGTGAGCGTGCCCATCGGCTCGTGGACCTTCACCCGGCCGATCCGGGGCAGTTTCACATGCCGGTCCCCGTCCGGACCGTAGGAGCCGGTGGTGTACCGGAACGAGTCACGGGCCTTCCCGCGCTTCCTGAACCGGGGGAAACCGGCCGTGCGGCCTTTCCGCTTGCCCTTGCGGGAGTCGGAGAAGTTCTTCAACCCGGCGGCCAACTGCGCCAGCCCGGCGGAGAACGCCTCCTTCGAGCACTCCGCCCACCACGGCGCGATGTCGTTCTTCACCGTGTTCCAGGCCAGGCCAGGCCAGGCCAGGCCAGGCGCAGCGCGGGCAGCGTCCACGGAACCGCGGTGAGCAGGTCACCGGCCAGCCCGTGGGACTCCTCGGCCTCACGCTGCGCCAGCGCGGCCTTCACCCGAGCCAGGCCCCAGTTGAACGCGAACCTGCACGCGCCCGCGTGCCGGCGTAAGCCGGCACGCTGGACGTTGTTCGGGTCGAGCGCGAACCGGTACGCCTGCAGCGTTGTCTTCACGTGGCTGCCTCGGTGGCGGCCGCGACGGCGCGAGCGGCCCGGTTCGCGGTGCCGCGGCGGCCATAGAGCCGGGCGCACATCGACGTCAGGATCTCGGTGATGTCCCGTACCAGGTCGTCGTCGACCTCCGAGGGATCGACGACCAGCAGCCGCCGGCCGTTCGCGGCAAGTGCGGCCTCGACATACTCGGCGCCGAACCGGGCGAAGTGGTCCCAGTGCTCGACGACGATCGTCGTCACCTCCGGGTCACCCAGCAACGCGAGGAACTTCCGGCGGTGCCCGTTCAACGCGGAGCCGACCTCGGTCACGACCTTGCCGACGGCCAGGTTCTGACCGGCGGTCCAGACGACGATCCGGGCGACCTGCCGGTCAAGGTCCGGCTCCTGGTCGGCGGACGAGACACAGGCGTAGACCGCCACCGTCCCCGACGGGACCGATCGCGCGGGCTCGTCAACGAGGATCAGCCCGCCGACCCGACGGGCAGGGACCGGAAGCCTGCGTCAAGGAACCACTGGCGGGCGGTGGAGTTGCCGGCACCGTTCGGCCTGAGCACCCCGTAGACGCTGCCGGCCGCGACGTGCAGGTCGAGCCCGTCGACGGCGCGGGTGCCGCCGAAGGTCTTCACCAGGCCCACGGCCTCGACGGCGGGCGGGGAATGTGTGTTCATCACGCCTCCGGAACGTGTCGTCTGGCCGCAGCCGCAGCCGCAGCCGCAGCCGCAGCCGCAGCCGCAGCCGCAGCCGCCGAGCGACGGGCGGGCGCCAGGCGGCCACCGGCCAACTTGCTGAGCACGGTAGGCGCGACCTCCGACAGTTCGGCTCGGCCGCCGCCGGGGGTGCCGAAAGGCCCCACGCGGTGAGCCTGTGCGGTATCCGTCTCCGTGCTGGTCGTGGCCCGGTCGGCAGCGCGCCCACCTGGGACGGGACGCCTGGGCCCGGTCCGTCCGGCCGTCCCGGGGGCGAGCGATCGGGGCTGGCGGTGCGCTGGTATTCGATAGCGTCTGTAGACCATGGACCCGTGGCCCGAGGGTGTCGGCGGCGATCACCGTCTCGGCGGCGATTCCGGCGCCGCCGCCGGTGCCGCTGGTGCAGGCGGCGGTGCCGGCACCGGCGCCGGAATCGACGAGATCCGGGAGATCCACGAAATTCAGCAGATCCGGGAAATACGCGAGATCCAGGAGATCCTGACGGCTCGGGATGTCGAGGAGACCACTGAGAGCCTCAAGATCATGGACGTCCCGGACGCGTTCGACGAGTTCGGCGCGGAGCGCCCCGGCCGGCTCGAGCTGGACGAGCTGATGGCGCAGCTCGTCGAGCGCGCGCATGAGGTGATGACCACCCAGGGCCGGCTGCGCGGCCTGCTGCGGGCGCACCGCGCGGTCGCCGCCGACCTGAGCCTGGAGGTCGTCCTCCGGCGGATCGCGGAGGCCGCCTGCGAGCTGGTCGACGCCCGCTACGGCGCGCTCGGCGTGATCGCCCGCGACGGCCGGCTCGAACAGTTCATCCACGTCGGGATGGACGCCGATCTGGTCGGCCGGATCGGCCACCTGCCTCGCGGCGAGGGGGTGCTCGGGCTGCTGACCGCCGAGCCCCGGGCCGTCCGCCTCGACGACATCGCCGCGCACGAGCACGCGGTCGGCTTCCCGCCCGGCCACCCGCCGATGCGCACGTTCCTCGGCGTCCCGATCAAGGTCCGCAGCGAGGTCTTCGGGAACCTCTACCTGACCGAGAAGCGCGGCGGGCGTCGTTTCACCGCGCAGGACGAGGAGCTCGTCCTGGCCCTCGCCGCGAGCGCCGGCGTGGCGATCGAGAACGCCCGGCTGTTCGGTGCGGCGCAGCGCCGCCAGCAGTGGCTGCAGGCATCCGCGGACATCATGCGCCACCTGCTGGCGGACGGGCCGGAGCCGCTCACGCTGATCGTCGCGCGGGCCCGCGAGGTCGCCGACGCCGATCTGGCGTGCGTCCTGCTCGCCGCCGGGGCGACCGAGGAGCTGCTCGTCGACGCGGCCGACGGCCCGCAGGCCGACCGCCTCCTGGGCGAGTCCGTGCCGACGGCCGGAACCCTCGCCGGCCGGGCGGTCGCGGCCGGGCGGCCCCTGCTGGTCGACGACGCCGCGGCCGAGCCGGGCGTCACCGGCTTCGGCGGCCTCGACATCGGCCCGCTGATGGTCATCCCCCTGGTCGGGGCGCAGGTCGGGACGGGCGCGGTCGTGCTGGCCCGGGGGCCCGCGGGCCGGCCGTTCGCCGACGGCGATCTGGACATGGCGGCGACGTTCGCCGGGCATGTGCAGGTCGCCCTCGGCCTGGCCGCGTCCCGGGCCACCCGTGACCGGCTGCTCGTCCTGGAGGACCGCGACCGGATCGCCCGTGACCTGCACGACCACGTCATGCAGCGGCTCTACGCCGTCGCGCTGGGCCTGCAGGGGATGGCGGCCGCCGAGGACCGCCCGCAGTCCGCCGGCCGGCTCGCCACCTACGTCGACGACCTCGACGCGACCATCCGGGAGATCCGCTCGACGGTCTTCGAGCTGCGCGGGCGGCGCAGCACCGGCGGGCCGGGCGTGCGGGCCCGCCTCGGCGAGATCGTCGAGGAGGTCGCCGAGGCGCTCGGCTTCAGCCCGCGCCTGCGGGTGGACGGCCCGCTCGACACCGCGCTGGAGGGGAACATCGCCGACCATCTCCTCGCCGTCGCGCGGGAGAGCCTGTCGAACGTGGCGCGCCACGCCCGCGCCAGCCGGGTGGAGCTGTCGGTCACCGTCGGCCAGGGCTGGCTGTGCGCCGAGGTCACCGATGACGGGGTCGGGCTGGGCGACACCGGCCGGCGCAGCGGCCTGCACAACCTGCGCAGCCGCGCCGAGGAGCTCGGTGGGACCTTCGACATCGTCCCCGGCCCGTCCGGCGGCACCCAGCTGCGCTGGGCGGTCCCGCTGCCGTAGCCCGCCGGCCGCTCGAACCGGGCCCCGCGGTGGACGTCCGGCGCCGGACGTCCGGGCTGTCGTCGACGGGTCCGAGGACCATCGCGGGGGGTGCAAAGGACCTCCCGGTCCGTGCCCTCGGAGGGACCAACAGGGGGGTCGCGCGCGGCACGATGGTTCCCGGTGAGACGGACCATCGACAGGACAGCGGCGATCGGATCCCGGCGGCGGGGGCGGCGGTGTCCGGTGTGCAGGAGGTGCCATGCCGGCTGACCAGAAGACCGCGGCGTCAGTCCCGGCCGATCTGTGGTCTCGCCCGACCGGCGAGACGCGGGTCGTCGAGACGGGGAGCGCGGTCCTCTGCCTGCACGGTGATCGTGTCTACAAACGGAAGAAACCCGTTGAGCCGGGGCTCCTCGACCTGCGGAGCCGGGCGGCCCGGCTGGCGGCCTGCCGCGCCGAGGTGGAGCTGAACCGGCGGCTCGCTTCCGACGTGTACCTGGGGGTCGCCGACGTCCTCGGCGACGGCGGCGAGGTGTGCGACCATGCCGTCGTCCTGCGGCGAATGCCCGCCGGCCGCCGGCTCTCCGCGCTGGTGCGCCACTCGGACCGCGTCGACGACCAGCTCCGCGCCGTCGCGCGGGCGGTCGCCGCGTTCCACGAGCGGTGCGGGACGTCCGAGGTGATCGGCCGTTCCGGCGACGCCGAGGCTGTCGCGGGGCAGTGGAAGGAGGCGCTCGGCGGCCTCGAGCCCTTCCAGGGGAAGGTCATCGACGCCGACGTCGTCGACGAGATCGGGCGGCTGGCGCTGCGGTACCTGGCCGGCCGCGGCCCGCTGCTGGCCGAGCGCCGGCGCGCCGGGCGGATCCGCGACGGCCACGGCGACCTGCGGGCCGAGAACATCCACTGCCTCGACGACGGCCCGCGCATCCTGAACCGGGTCGAGTCCGACCCGCGGCTGCGGGCCGGGGACGTCCTCGGCGACGTCGCCGTTCTGGTGATGGACCTGGAGCGGCTCGGCTCGCCCGAGGACGCCGAGCGCCTGATGCGCTGGTACCGCGACTTCTCCGCGCAGGCCCATCCGCCTTCGCTCGAGCACTTCTACATCGCCTACCGGGCCTTCACCGAGGCCCGGGTGACCTGCCTGCGGTACCGGCGGATCCTGGCCGAGGCGGGGGCGGAGGCCGGCCCGGGCCCGGGCGCCGAGGCCGGCGAACGGGCCCGGCGGCTCGCCGACATCGCCTACCGGCACCTGCGCCGGGCCCGGGTACGGCTGGTCCTGGTCGGCGGCCTGCCTGGCACCGGGAAATCGACCCTCGCCCGTCGGCTCGCCGACGCGGACGACGGCCGCCTGCTGCTGCGCTCCGACGCCGTGCGGGCGGAGCTCGCCGCCGACGGCCACGCCGATCCGGACACTCCCGGTAGCGGGCCTGCCATCCCGGAGCGGCCCGCCGTGCCCGCGGACCTCGGCGCGTCCTTCATCTGGCCGTTGTCCTCGGAGATCACCGCGCGGACCTACACGGTGCTGCTGTCCCGTGCCCGCCGGGCACTGGAACGCGGCGAGACGGTGATCATCGACGCCTCCTGGTCGGACGGCCGCCACCGCGCGGCGGCCGCGCGGCTGGCGCGCGAGACGGCCGCGGAGTTCCTCGAGCTGCGCTGCGTGACCTCACCGGAGGTCGCGGCCACGCGGCTGACCCGCCGGGACTCCGCCAGCGACCCAGCTGGCGCCACGTCCGCGGTACACCGCGCGATGAGCTCGTGGGCGGAGCCGTGGCCGACCGCCAGGGTGATCCAGACGACCGTGCCGGTCGCCGAGGTGTTCCACGCCGCCGAGCGCTGCATTGCCTGACGGGCGTCCGGCGGGCCTGACGGCCGCTTTCTAGGCGCTGCCGTCAGGCGTGGCGACGCGCGGCGTACACGGCGGCCTGCGTGCGGCTGCTCAGGCCCAGCTTGTCGAGGATCGACGAGACGTAGTTCTTCACGGTCTTCTCGGAGAGGTGCAGCCGGCCGGCGATCTGGCGGTTGGTCAGGCCCTCGGCGATCAGGACCAGGATCTCCCGCTCCCGGGTGCCCAACACCGCCGAGGCCCGGCCCACGTCGCTTCCCTCCCGGAGCCGGGCGAGGACCCTGGCGGTCACGGCCGGGTCGAGCAGGGAGCCGCCGGCCGCGATGGTCCGGATCGCGCCAACGAGGTCGGTGCCGCGGATCTGCTTGAGCAGGTAGCCCGCCGCCCCTGCCATGATCGCGGCGAAGAGCGCGTCATCGTCGTCGTAGGACGTGAGGATCAGACAGCCGACCTCGGGGCAGGCCGCGCGGATGTCCCGGCAGACGTCGATGCCGCTGCCGTCCTCCAGCCGGGCGTCGAGCAGCGCGACGTCCGGCCGCAGGCGGGGGACGAGGGCGGCCGCCTCGGCCCCGGTCGACGCCTCGCCCACGACCTCGATGCCGCCGGCGTCACTGAGCACCTCGCGGACCCCACGGCGGACGATCTCGTGGTCGTCAAGGAGGAAGACCCGTACCGTGGGTAGCTCTCGTACTGCGTCCATCTCTCGTGCCGTGTGAATCCCCCGTACCGTGTGCGTCCCCGCAGCGTCCATTCGGGCAACAATAGCCGCGGTGCGGCGCTTTCCGGTCACCGAGCGACGGCGGACCGCAACGAGACACGCGTCCGCCCCGGGGCCGGGGGAGCCGGCGCCCGGGCAGGCATAAGGATGCTCGGAGCAGACAGACGGGAGAGGTCATGGTCGACACCGCGGTACGCCTGACGGAGGACGACGCCCGCGCGATCGTGGCGCAGGCCACGCTCGCGCCGTCGATCCACAACACCCAGCCCTGGCGGTGGCGCTTCGACGCCGACGGTCTGCACCTGTTCGCCGATCCCGAGCGGTTGCTGCACGTCGCCGACCCGGAGGGACGCCAGCTCCTGGTCAGCTGCGGGGCCGCCCTGACCTTCGCCCGGCTCGCCGCGCGCTCGCGAGGCCTGCTCCCCGTCGTGGCCCTCGGCCCGCTCGACGACGGCGCCCCGCCGTCCGCGGACGTCCCGCTGGCCACGATCGCCGTAGCGGACCGCCGCCCGCCCGCGCCGGCCGAGGCGGAGCTGGCGGCTGCGATGTCCAACCGGCACACCGACCGCCGTCCGTTCCTGACAGGGGAGCGGGGGCGGCTCGGGGCCGACGACCTCGCCGCGCTGCGCCGCGCTGCCGAGGCGGAGTCGGCCTGGGTGCGGTTCGTGGAGAGCGCGGACGCCCGGGTCGAGACGTCGGTCCTGCTCTCCCGCGCGGACTGGCAGGAGGCCCACGATCCCGCCTACACCGAGGAACTGAGGCACTGGAGCCGCACCTCGCCGCAGGCACGCGACGGCATCCCCCGCGAGGCCGTCGTCGGTGGCGCGGCGACGCGCCAGTCCGAGTTCGTCCTGCGGGACTTCGACGTGGTCGGCGGCCTCGAACCGGCCGGCGCGGCCGGTTCGTCCGAGCCGGCGGTGGAGCAGCCGGCGGTGGAGCGGCTGGAGGTGGAGCGGCCGACGGTCGTCGCCATCGGCACCGACTCGGATCGGCCCACCGACCGGCTGCTCGCCGGCGGCGCGACGGGCCGGGTGCTGCTCACGGCGACGGCGCGCGGGCTCGCCGCCTCACCGCTGGGGCAGGTGCTGGACGTCTCCGCCATCCGCGAGCTGATGCGTTCGGCGACCGGGGGCATCGGTCACGTGCAGATGCTGCTGCGGCTGGGCCGCCCCGACCCCGAGCAGCCGCCGCTGGCGGCCACCCCCCGGCGGCCGGTCGAGGAGATCCTCGACATCGCCTGATCCGCGCGGACCGGCAAGGATGGGCGCCATGGACGTGACAGTCGTCGACAACCCCCCGGCCGGCCGGTTCGAGGCCAGAACTCCGACCGGGGAGGTCGCGGGGTTCGCCGAGTACACGCGGTCGAGCTCGCGAATCATCTTCACCCACACCGAGGTCGATCCGGCCTACAAGGGCACCGGCGTGGGCTCCGCGTTGGCTGCTGGGGCGCTCGATTCGGCGCGCGCCCAGGGCTTGGCCGTCATCCCCCGGTGCCCGTTCATCAAGGCCTACATAGATCGGCATCCCGCGTACGCGGACCTGGTACGACGGCCCTCCACCTCCTCACCCGCCCACGAGCCGGCACCAGGAGCCGGGCCGACAGCGGGGCCCTGACCAGCGCTGAGGCCCTGACCAGCGCTGAGGGGCTGACCAGCATCGGGCGTCGGGCCAGCGCCGGGGCCCCGGCGGACACCGGGGCCCCAGCTGCCTTCTCGAGGAGGGGACGTCCACCGCGCGTCGGGGATACAGCGCGCAGGAGATCGCGTCAGGCCGAGGTGACCCCGACCGGGGCGTGGGTCAGCCCGGGGAAGACCGTCCCGAGCTGCTCCTGGGACATCCCGAGCCAGCGGATCACGTCGCCCAGGACGTTGCGGTAGTCGTTCAGGACGGGCACCGCGCCGTCGTCCAGCTGGTCGGGCGCGAGGCCCGTCCACTTGCCGTGCACCCCGCCGACCGCGCCGCCGCCGATCACGAACATGACGCCGCCGCCGCCGTGGTCGGTCCCGCCGTTTCCGTTGGTGTCCGCGCGCCGGCCGAACTCCTGGATGGTGACCAGGGTGACGTCGGCGGCCTGCGGGCCGAGGTCGGCGAAGAACGCCGCGATCGAGTCGCCCTGCCGCTTCTGCAGCGTCGCCAGGCTGCCGGTCACCCCGCCCTGGCCGACATGGGTGTCGTAGCCCCCGGTCTCCATCGCCGCGACCCGGAGCCCGGTCCCGGATTTGATCAGGCGGGCGACGTCCCGTAGCGCTCGGCCCAGGCCCTCGTCGGGGTAGGTCACGCCGTCGGCCGGGGTGTAGGGCTTGGCCGCGATCTGCTTGCCCTCGGCTAGCGCGGCCAGGGTCGTCGCGACGCCGCGGGCGTAGGGGCGGCCGGCGTCGGGGCCGGCGAAGAGCGCGCCGAGCGCGGTGGCCGTCGCGGTCTCCTCGGCACCCTGGCCCCAGCCGTTCGCCTTGAAGTTGTCGATGCCGTTGAGGGTCAGGGCCTCGGCGGAGCCGAGGTAGGAGGTCGGCAGCGAGCCGCCCTCCTGGATCCCGCGGAACGCCGAACCCGGGCTCAGGACGCTCAGCAGGCGGGCAAGATAACCGCTGTTCTGGCCGGCACCGCCGATCTCGAGGTTGAACGTGTCCTGAAAGTGGCTGCGTGAGTTGTCGAGCAGCCCCGCGGCGGGAACCGCCGCCACCTTCCCGGCATCCAGCAGCGGCTTCAGCGACGCGTACGCGGGATGCAGGCCGAACGTCCGATCCATCGGGATGAGCTGGCCCGTCGGGATGGCGATGTCGGCGCGCAGGCCCGCGTAGTTCGGGTCCGCGCCCGGCACCAGTGCGTTCAGGCCGTCCATCCCGCCGCGCAGCGAGATCACGACCAGGGTTCGGCCGGGGGCGTCGGCGAAGGCCACGCGGATCGGCAGCACGGAGGCGACGCCGGCCGTGATGCCGACGGCGCCGGCCGCCGCGAGAACTCCGCGCCGGCTGAGCGTGCACTGGTCGGCCGCAGGCAGATTCTTTACCATCGGTCGGCCGCCTATCCGTAGACGTGGTAGGGGGAATCGAGAATGAGCGAGCCGAGCTGGCCGACGAGATACTCGTTTTCCGCCGGCTTCCGCGACCCGCGGTCACCGAGGAATGTCGCCAGTGCCGCGCCGTGCTCGGGCGCGAGCGGCTGGAACACGAGCCGCCGGGCCAGCACGTCCACCACCTCGGCCATGGCGGCCGGTGGCGCGTCCCCGAGCAGGCTGTTCACCGCCGGGGTTCCCAGACCCTTCGGATACCACCCGTTGAGAAGGTTCCGGTGCATGTTCCACCGGCCGATCGTGGCTGACGCCGAAACCCATCGCTCCGCCCGCAGTGGATATCCGTCCGGAGCCGGCCACGCCAGCGGTGCCATTCCCATGTCGTTGGCCATCCAGTACAGCGCGACGACGGGTTCGGTGCCCGAGGCCGGCGGRCCGATCCCGAGAACGCGCAGCGTGGCGACGATGTCCTCCAGCGGCCGGCGGGTGCGCAGGCCCACTGCCTGGCCGAACTCGGCGGAGGTGAACAACGCCTTCAGTACCGGTGCGATCGCGGTGTCGTTCGCCAGGTAGGTCTGCGCCAGCATGTCGCAGAGGGACTGCGGCGGATCGTCCGCGACGAAATAGGTCGCCAGCTTGCGGGTGAGGTACGCGGCGGTCGCCGGGTGATGCGCCAGATGGTCCAGGTAGGCCTTCATCACGGCCTCCCCACCCTCGGCGGAGCCGTTCGGCGAGGAGAAGTCCAGCACCTGGACCGGGCCGACGTAGTGGTCTTTCGACTTGAACGCGTACTTCTTCGACTCGGCTTCGATGGAGATCCCGGTCAGGATGCGGGCGCTGTTCAGGACCCCGTCCTGGCCGTAACCGGCACCCACGCCGACGGTGTGCAGTTCGAGCAGTTCCCGTCCGAGATTCTCGTTGAGCGCCCGCACGGTGGACCGGTCGGCGTTCAGCCGACGGATCATCGCCGGGCTCGTCGTCTCCGCGAGCAGCAGATCCGCGAACCGGCCCAGTGCGTTCGGTCGGATGACCTCCCGGTCGTCCGGGAACGAGTCCCGCCACAGGTTGTCGTTCGGGTAGCCCTTGTTGAACACGTGTGACTGCCAGAAGTCGACCATCCGCTCCAGCAGTTGGCGGTTCGACCAGGTCATTCGCGCGATCGAGGCCACCGCGAGCCCGATCACGTCCTTGTAGTCGATGTCGCCCTCGATGGCGTGGAGCTCGCGGCCGGTCTTGGCCAGGAACGGGAAACGACCGAGGACCGCGTCGACCGTCCCGTCGCCAATCGAGGCCGGATCGAGCTGTCGGTCCAGCCATGCTCCGACACCCGCAGCCTTCACCTCTGCCACCAGCTCCGGTGTCGGCCCGAACGTGGCCCGGTTCAGCAGGTGCACCACCGGGTCGCGCCCGCGCAGGAAGGCCGGTGTCGCGGCACCGGCACCGCCCCCGGCGGGCGGGGGAGGCGATGCCGTCGGGGACGGACCGGGTGTGCCCGGTGCACCCGGCGTGCCCGGTGTCGTAGGCATGGTGGTCGGCGTGCCGGTGGCCGTCGGCGCCGTGGTGGGCCCGCCGGTCATCGGAGGTCGCGTGGTCGGTGCGACGGCCGTCGCCGTGGCCGTCGGTATCGCTCCGCCGCCACCGCCGGGGCCGCCGAACGAGCAGCCTGCGGCGGTCAGCCCGAAGGCCGCCAGCGAGCCGAACAGTCCGCGTCGGCTCGCTGTGCCGGCCGTCGTCCGAGATCCGTCGTGCGGGGCTGCGTCGTGCGGAGTGCGCGGGTCCACGTCGTGAGGGGCGGCGTCCTGCGGGTTGCGTTGGTCCGTGTCGTGCGGGGTGCGTGGGGTGTTCGGGTTGCGTGGGCCGTTCGGTTTGTGCGGCCGGGCGCGGTACCGGAGTCCCGTGAGTCCCGCGACGCCGCCCCGCGGCGGTGAGCCGACCGGCGTCCGGTCGGCTTCGTGCCTGCCTGCCATGCAGACCATCCCTGTTGGAGTCGAGCCCTGAGACCCCCCCAAGGGCCCGTTCGGTTACTCGACGGCGTCACAGTAATGCGGCGCCCGGACCCTGCCCGGGGAGGTCCGTCTCGTTTTTCAGGGTTTGACGTGGTGTAGCGCAACGATCCGGCGATGGGAGTTCGTCGGGAGCCGGTTACCGCGGGTGGTCTCCTCAAATGATCGCCAGGATGGTGGAGATGTGCTGTGCTACAGGCGATGTCGGGTGCTGGTCGGGAGCGCCCCAGGTGGGGGCCATGCATTCGTCTCGCCGGTGGAACCCTTGGAATGCCATGGGAAGACCTATGGACGACCTTGTTGCGGCTGGGCCGATGGCCAGGAGTGCACGTTCGGTGCCCGGAAAGACACGTGGCGAAGTGTCCTGTGGGTCACTCCGGCGCTCGGTCGGCGACGCCCATGGAGCGCCCGTAGTGCTGGTTGTGGACCGTCGCGGCGGCCGGCCTGCTTACGGCCGGCCGTACTCCCGGCTGTGCTGCCGGACGTCGTCGAGCGCGGGGAACTGATCCGGCCCGGTCGCGGCGGCGGGCACGAGCGCGAGATCGGATCGGCGGCTTCGCTCCTGAAACGACCGGCGCCTCAGCCCGCCGGCGAGGGGAGCGCCTGCCAGCCCGGCCACCGCGAGGCCGACTGCCAGCGTGTTCATCCCGGTGAGCAACGCCTGCTCCGCACCGGAGCGCGGCACCGCCATACGCGTACCTGGCCGTGGCCCTGCTCTACCGCCCGTGCTTCCGCCGGTGGCACTGTCACCGGCAGTGCTGTCATCGGTGATGCTGCCTCCGGTGCCGGCACGGACGGAGCCGGGACCATCGCCGCCCGCCGGCCCGTTCGCCACGCCACCGCTCGTCGCGGAGCCGGCCGAGGTGCCGTCGGGGGGAGCGTCGCCGGTCGGTGCTCCGCCGGCCGCGGTGCCCTGTTGGACGGGGGCGTCGCCTCCCGGGCTGGCACCGTCCGTTCCGGTCCCGCCTCCCGTGCCGGCGCCGATGCTGCCTGCCGTGTCCGTCCCGCTTCCTGCGCCCGTGCCGGTTCCTGCCGGTGAACCGGGACCGGAGCTCGTTGTCCCGCCGCTGGACCCCGTCCCGGCGGCGGGCGCGGGCCGCTGCCGGGTTACCGGCGGACCAGGCGGAGCCTGCGTAGGTGCGGGTGCCGAGTTGCCGCGGGCCGCGGCCTGGCGGGAGAACTCGGCGATCGCCTCCGCCGCCTCCTGGAATCGGCGGATGCTCTCGGACTCCTCGTCGGGCCCCAGATCAACGTCGACGTCGATCTGCCCGAGCACGTCCTCGGCCTCGAACGCGATGAGGGCGGCCCGAGCCGGTGCGGTGACCTCCCGGCTCGGCGTGCCGGCCTGCGCTGCGGCGGTCGGCATGAGGAGAGCCACGGTGAGTACCGAGGGCAGCGCCGAGATCAGCAGCGTGCCCGGCAGCAGGCGACCGCGTGCCGTCGACGGTGTCGCACGGCTCCCACCGGAAGCCGCTCGCGTCCGGTGGGAATCGGCTCCCGGACGCTGGGGATTCGAGCCCGGCCACCACGCCGACCGCCGCGTCGACGTCCCCCGCACCGTACGCATATTCAGTCCTTTCGCTTCCGCCAGTCCGATTCTGGCGGTTTACCGCGGGTCGACGGCGGTTTGCCGGGCGTCTCATTCGCGACAACGTGGCACTTTGTCGTTGTTTGCGGCCCTACGTCCGGTCCGGGTCGGGTCGCCGGCCGACCGCAGCGCGCTGCGGGCACCCCGATGAGCGCCATGAGAGTGCTATGAGCCATACGAGACCTACGTGCCCCACGAGACCGTCGGGCACGTGCGACGAGCCGCCGGTGTCCGGGGCGGCTCCAGGTGCGGTGCCCCGGGCGAGTACCGGCAGAAGACGTCCAGGTCCTGGCGCCTACCGGCTCGGTGGGCACGTGGCGGCGGTCCCCTGTGGGGTGGCCGTCACGGCAGTCTCCGGCGCGGCGCTCCGGCGGGCAACGCCCCACGCCGGACGGGCGACGGCAGGGTTCGAGGGGCCGCCGCCGAACGCCCGTACGCCGCAGAACATGAAATGGCAGCTAAAAATTAGCTCGGTATCCGCGGGCGCGAAAACGTTTTCGCGGACGGTGCGGCGCAGCCGTTGCGGGAATCATCCCCGACGGACGTCGAAACCGCCGGAATCCTCGCCTGCTGGAATTTTCGGCCGGCGCTCGTCAGGCCGGCGGATCTACCTCGCGCCTATTCGTGCGCCGGCACGCGGCAGTGCCACGTGAAGTACATGTAGCCCGGGCTGATCCCGAGCCGGTGCTCGGCCGCTCGGTCGGCGATTACCTTCAGGTCCGCGGCGATCACCCCGTCGAGCATTCCGGGGACGTCGAACTCCCGGGACCAGTCGGGCCACAGGTTCTCCCCGGTCAGCGCGGCCTCGAGCATCGACGCGGTGCACAGCAGGTCCGCCTCGAACCCGGATTTGCGTAGCCGCTCGGTCAGATCGAACCCGAAGCGCCAGAAGACCGGGGTCCAGTCCATGTGGAACTCGGGTTCCGTCGGCGGCGCGGTCACCCCCTGGCCGACCGGGACCTGCAGGATGAGGTGCCCGCCCGGGGCGATCACCCGGCGAAGCTCCGCCAGCGCACTGTCCGTGTCCGGAACGTGCTCGAGCACGTGCGAGCACAGCATGACGTCCAGCGACGCGTCCGGCAGGTCAATCGCCTGCAGATCGAGCCGGATGCTGCCGCGGTGCGCGCGCATGTCCAGATCGGACGTCCGGTAGAAGAACCAACTGGACATCGCCGAACGGTAGTCCTCGCCGAGACGCGGACTGCACTCGATGACCCGGAGCGCGGGGTTGAGATCCACCGACTGGGCCAGGCACCAGTGCATGAACCGGTCACGCCCGTTGGCACCACAGGACGGGCACAGCGACATCTCGACATGGCCGGCAAGATCGAACTCCTCGCCGTGCCACCGGCAGATGTTACAGATCACCGGGCCCTCGTCGCCGAGCGGAACCCACGGTGGGACCTCCGGGTCCGGCGCCGGGCGGCGCTCGCCGCCGAGGTCGTCCGAGCCGTCGAGACCGTCGGTTCCGGCTTCCGGCGCGGCCGTGTCCGTCAGCACCTCGCCGAGGTCCTGTGTCTCCGGCGGACGCAGCGCGGCTCGTCCGGCCCGGCCGGCCACCCGGTAGGCCGCGCCGGCCGCGCGTCGCATAACCGCCCGCGGGTCCTCTGCGAGCAGGCCGTTCACGCGCCTGGCCACGAAGTCCGCCGGTCCCCGGCCGCTGCCGGCCCGGTACATGCCGGCCACCCCATGTTCCATGTCCGTGTGCCCCCTGTCGGCGTTGCCGCTGCGTCTCCGTCCGGGCAGGCGACGGCCCCCTCACCCTCGAGGGGATGCCATGTCCCGCGCCGCCCGCCCCGGAATCCGCGTGCGCCCGGTCGAGACCCGGCGGCCCGATCGGCGCCCGTCCACACGCCGGCGCCTCCCTCGGCCTCCACCTGCTGTTTTCCCTGGTCACTGTCAGTGGGGAACGTGGGGGAGGAGTGGGGGTCACGCGGACATGTGTTCCGGGTTGGCGGCAAGACACCCACATCATCGCTCTTTGGGTCGAGACCCCTCGAAACTGGTCGGCGTCCTGGCCCGAATGTGTCATCCGCGTAGTCGGGACGATCGCCGTCCGCGGGACGTCCGACGGGATGCCCGCGGGCTGTCTACGGGCTGTCTACGGGGTGTCCGGTGGCCATTCGCCGAGCCTTCGCCGGTTGTCTGCTGGCCGTTCGCTGGTCTGTTCGCCAGCTGTGGTCCAGCCCGCTGGTCGCTCCTGCTTCGCGGCACCGCCGCGGTGTTTGCCCGTGGTCCGCTCGGACCGACACCCTGGCGTACCCACGCTTGCTGTGGCAAAGTGATCGCCGCTGTGCCTTTTGTCAGATTTTGCGGCAGTCCGTCGGCCAGCCACGACTGCCGGCCGGCCGGATCTCCGGCACGGCGCGGCCGGCGGAACAGCAGTTCATGGAAGGGCATTCAGGGGGCGAGGCAAGGAGAGATCCATGCGCAGGGTCGGCGTGACCGATTACGACGCCGGGGAACGGCGACGCACCGCGAACAGCGCGGCAACCGCGTTCGCGTCCGGGGCACGGACGCATCGGGCGGGTTCGAAGACGATCATGCGTCGCACGCCGAGCATGCTAAGGCTGCTGTCGGTGGCGTTGCTCGCGATGGTGGCGCTCGCGGGCTGCGTTACCCCCATCGGGGGTGGAGGCGGTCCCGCTCCGACGACCAGTGCGGCCCCCAGCCCCGCCGGCCCGACGGGCTCGCCGTCCGCCGGCCCCACCCAGGCTCCGGACCCGAGCTCGGGTCCGAACCCCGGCGTCACTCCGGTGCCGACCCTCACCTCGGCGCCGGTGACCACTGCTCCGGTGACCACTGCCCCGGGGGCCACGCCGAGCGCCGCGCCAGTGCCCACGCCACCCGGGTCGACCGATCCGCCTGTCGGGACGGTTGCGAAGGGCGCGAGCACCTGGTACTTCGACAAGATCGCTCCGTCGATGACGGATGCGGGAGTCTCGTGGTTCTACACCTGGGGAGCCGCGCCGGAGCGGATCGCGGCGCCGGCGGGAGTCGAGTTCGTCCCGATGATCTGGGGGCCGGGCTCGGTCACTCCGCAGACCCTCGCGACGGTGAAGGCCAACGGCCGCACCCTGCTCGGCTTCAACGAGCCTGACCTCCGCGGCCAGGCGGACATGCCGGTTCAGACCGCTCTCGATCTGTGGCCGCAGCTGGAAGCCACCGGAATGCGTCTGGGTAGCCCGGCGCCCGCCGCCGGCGCCGCGGACCCGAACAGCTGGTTCGGCCAGTTCATGGCCGGCGCGGCCCAGCGGGGCTACAAGGTCGACTTCATCGCGCTGCACTGGTACGGCAGCGACTTCGACCCCACCCGGGCGACCAGTCAGCTCCGTGCCTACATCCAGGACGTGTACGACCGATACCACCTGCCGATCTGGCTGACCGAGTACAGCCTGATGAACTTCTCAACCTCACCCGCGACGGTTCCGAGCGCTGAGGGCCAGGCGGCGTTCGTGACCGCCTCCACCGCGATGCTCGAGAGCCTTCCGTTCGTTGAGCGCTACGCCTGGTTCGCGTTTCCCGCCAATCCCGACAGCCGGACCGGCCTGTATGACGAGTCCGGCCAGCCGACCCCGGCTGGTGTCGCCTACCGGGCGGCCGGCCGCTGATCTCCGGCCGGCCGGTGACACAAGGCGTCAGGCGGACAGGCTGGCGTGCATCTCCCACACCATGACCTCGGCCGGCTCGACGGCGGTGATCCGCTGACCGCCCACCGCGGTGAACCTGACGGCGTCGCCCTCGTGCAGCTGCCCCGCGCCTTCGAGCGTCACCTCGCCCCGTGCGACGAACAGGTGCAGGTAAGGCGCGTCGGGCAGCTCGACGCTCTGCCCCACACCGAGCCTGGCGACGTGCAGAGCCGCGTACCGGTTCCTGATACGGATGGCGGCAGCGCCGTCGTGCCGTTCCATCCCGGACGCGACCGTGACGAGGCCATCCCGGAGCAACTCGTTGTCGATCTCGAGCTGCTCGTAGCCGGGTGCGATCCCGTTCTCGTCCGGCGCAACCCACATCTGAACGAAGTGAACGGGTTCGTCGTGCGGCTCGCCGCCGTCGGGCAGCCGCCACGAGTCGTTCTTCTCGGAGTGCAGGATGCCTCGGCCGGCGCTCATCCGCTGGGCCAGCCCGGGGTAGATCACGCCCGAGTTGCCGGTCGAGTCCTGGTGGACGAGCGAACCCCGCAGTACCCAGGTGACGATCTCCATGTCGCGGTGCGGGTGGGTCTCGAAGCCTGCGCCTGCGCGCACGGTGTCGTCGTTGTTGACCAGTAGCAGTCCGTGATGAGTGTTGGACGGATCGTAGTGGTGGCCGAATGAGAAGGAGTGCTTGGAGTCGAGCCAGTTGATCTTTGTCTTGGGGCGGTCGTCTGCGCGGCGGATGTCGACCTTCGACCGCTGTGTCATGTCGGCCACGATGGCCCCTTCCCATCTCCATGACGCATCATTAAGGTGCATGACGTGTCAATCAGATCCCGGGGTGACGCATTCCCGACCCCGCCACCCGAGGTCCCGCCGCCTGCCGCACCCGCGGTCGCGGGCGCCGCGGTGTCCTGGCTGACTCGGCGGGAGCAGCGCGTATGGCGGCGCTACCTGCTCATGACCAGCCAGCTCACCGTGTGGATGAACCGCCAACTCGCGGCGGAGGCGGGGATCTCACTCGCCGACTACGACGTTCTCGTCCGCCTCACCGACACCCCCGAAGGGCGCCTGCGGGTGACCAAGCTGGCCAGGGAGCTCTCGTGGGAGCAGAGCAGGCTCTCCCATCACGTCGCCCGGATGCAGCGGCGTGGCCTCGTGGCGCGCGAGGAGTGCGCCGACGACGGCCGCGGCGCCCTTGTCGTGCTCACGGAGCGCGGCCGCGCCATGATCGAACAGGCCGCTCCCGCTCATGTCGCTTTCGTCCGTGAGCATGTGTTCGACATGCTCACGGAAGCCCAGGTCGACGCCCTTGACGCGATCGCCACGTCAGTACTGACCCGGCTCGCCGCGGACGACCACCCGTCATCCGCCTGATTCGCCACCCGTGCCCCGGGACTTGTCGTCAAGATCATGAGGTCTCGGGCTCGAGATAGGGCGGCGGGGTGACCGTGATCCTTCTGCCCAGTGTCGTGGTCCACTCGAAGACACCCTCACGTGGCTGGCTGATCTGCCAGCCACTGCGGTGGCGCATGCGGTGATGTCGTCGACACAGAAGGCCCAGATTGTCCAGCGCTGTCCGGCCACCCACGGCGTCGGGGACGGTGTGGTCGAGCTCGCAGTGGACCGCGCGCCGGGCGCACCCGGGCATGCGGCAGGTGCGGTCGCGCGCGCACGTGACGTACCTGCGCCGGGGTGGGGTGCCGGCGGTCGGAGACGTCGAGGAGGACGCCGCGCTGGTCGGTCAGGAGTCGCCGCCAGGTCGACCCTGGCCGAGCGGCCATCTCGCGGGCGACAGCTCCGGGGATGGTGCCGACACCTGGGATCTCACCGGGCTCCGACGATATGCCGAGCAGTGTGGTCACGGGCACGACCACCTGGACGTCGCAGGAGAACGGCCGGCCGTGCTCGGCTCGTCCGGTGAGCAGGTCGACGACGACGTCGGCCCGGATCTGGTCCGTCGTCCGTTCGTCGTGGGTATCCCGGGCGGCGACGATCTCGCGGGTCACCTGGTCGACTCGCCGGTAGCAGGCGTCTGCCTCCTCCGCCGGGAGCAACGCGGACAGCGTGCTGCTGCCCTCCTCGCCGGGACGAACCCAGACCCGTCGCGCGGCTCTTCGTGAACGGGCCCGCTCCGCCGAGCCGTCGGGGTCGATCCGCTGGACCGTGCGTCGGCACGCATCGGCGAAGGCTCCCTGAGTGGGACGTGGCCCGCCTTCCAGCACGCGCCTCTCCACGGCGGCCGCCAGTTCGTCATCCAACGGGCGAACGGCGCGTTCCAGGGATCTCAACCGAGATAGATCAATTGCCCCGTTTTTCAGTGCCGTCAACGCGCGGGGGAGCCGATCCGTGATCGTGCGCGCGAAGGTCATGTCTCGCGCCACCGAGGTGGCGGAGGCGCCGACCTCGATCGCCACGTCCTCCGGAGCAAGCTCGTCAAAAGTCCCGGTCGCCGCCTCGCGCGGTGGATTCATATGAGTGATGGCCGATAGATCCTCCATCATTCCTGCCTGAAGCCAGCCGAGCACCTTTAACTTGGTGCGATACCTGTCGACACGATGACAGAATCGCCGCAAGAAGGGCGTGGCCTGATCCAGGTCGCTCCTCGCGGTTCCGGCGCCGGTTGCCGCGATTGCCTCGGCCAGGACCGTGTGGAGCGCGTCCACCAGGTCGAACGAGACGTCTGATCGCTGCGGTTCGGAATCCATACCCGCTGCCGTCGACGCCCAGGTCATGGAGCTGTCGAACTGATCCATCAGGTTCACCGCCCACCGTCAGTGAAATTCTTCGAACATGCGTTCGATCCTAGGGTAGGGTCGGCTCTGCTGGCAAGGGTTCGGGCGAGTCGTCCCGAGGGTGACCTGATCTGTGGGTGGGTCGTTTCGTGGGTGAATGGAAATAAGTAGATGAATTATACGGATTACAAAGACAGGCAAATTCTTTTGCTTCTTCAGTGGCTAACGATCACTCTCGTTGGTGGCTGCACGGGAGACGTTCTCCGCCGCGGTGTGTGGTGCGGCCTGTCCGACCGCCTCGGGTCGGAGCCCGACGCCGACCGCACGGGCGAGCACGCGCTGGGCGGCCGGTATCCGGGCGAGGAGCCGGACCGGCATGGGCGCCGTGACCGRCTTGTCGCCGGCCTCCAGCACCGGGCGCAGCAACCCTCGTTGGGCGACCCGCTGCGCAAGCTGGGTGAGGATGGTCGGTGGCGTGCGGCGACGCTGTACCGCGGCCAGCCGCCCGGGCGGTGGTGCGGTTCCGGTGCCCCGGCCGGCGCGCAGGGGCGCACGGAGGATACGTGCCGCGGCGACCGCGTCCTGGATCGCCAGATTGATCCCGACCCCGCCGATCGGCGACATCGCGTGAGCGGCGTCCCCTATGAGCAGTGCGCCGGGAGCGTGCCAGCGCCGCACCCGGTCGACCTGCACCCTCAGCAGGTGGACGTCCTCCCAGCTTCTGATCTCATCGACCCGGTCGGCGAGGTCCGGAGCGAGCGTCGCGACGTTGTCGCGGAGGCGGTCGAGTCCCGCCGCGTGCACGGCGTCGTATCCGCCCTTGCGGATCAGATAGGCGGTCTGCCAGTAGCTGCCCCGATCGATGCGGATGAGCATCCGTCCCGGGCCGACCAGGCCGCCGAGGCCATCCCCGTCACTCGCCCGGCGTGGGAGCCGGAACCACAACACATCCATCGGAGCGCCGAAACGTCGCAGTGGCAGGCCAAGCGACGCGCGGACGACAGATCCGCGGCCGTCGGCACCGACCGTGAGACGCGCCCGCACCACCCGGCGGCCCTGGGCGGTCCGAGCCTCGGCGCCCACCACCCGATCGCCATCCCGGACAAGGCCGGTCACCTCGTGCTCACGCAGCAGCGTGAAGGTCGGAATGTCGGCGCCGGCCTGCGCGAGCATCTCCAGCAGGTCCCACTGCGGGACGAAGTAAATGTAGGGATGACTCACCCGCAGCCGGGAGAAGTCGGCGACCTGGTAGGTCCCGTCCGCGAAGCTGAATCTCAGCCCGGTGACCTGGCGTCCGGGCAGGTCGCGCACGCGTTCGCCAAGGCCGATCGAATCCAGCAGATCGAGCGTGGACGGGTGCACGGTGTCCCCGCGGAAGTCGCGCAGGAAGTCGGCGTGCTTCTCCAACACGCAGGTCTCGAGGCCGTCGCGGGCGAGCAACAGGCCGAGCATCATCCCGGCCGGGCCTGCGCCCACCACACACACGTCGAACGCGGGGCCTGCGGCGTCAGGCATCATGCAGATGCAGTACCCACTGCCTCGGGACCCGAGCGCGGTCCAGGGGGATCAGGTCTGCAGGGAGATCTGCGGTGGGATGCCGCCGTCCGGACCTTCCCCCCGAGCCGTCTCCGTTCGGGCTGCGCGTGAAGCTCGCCATCGACGCGGCGGCGAGCTCCTCTACCACTGTGCCGTCGATGGTCTCCCGTTCCAGCAGGCGCGCGGTCAGGGCGTCGAGTGCGTTCCGATGCATGCGCAGCAGGTCGATGGCTCGCGCCTGAGCCTCCCGCAGCAGCCGTGCCACCTCRGCGTCGATCACTCGTTGCGTCTGCTCCGAGTAGGGGCGGGCCATGAGGTCGTCCCCGCCGAGGAAGTTGGGCCCGTCGGACGAGTAGCCCACCGGTCCGATCTCCTCCGACAGCCCGAACTCACGCACCATCCGGGTGGCGAGTTGGGTTGCGCCGGCCAGGTCGTTCGAGGCACCGGTGGAGCCGTGGCCGAACACCACCAGCTCGGCCGCCCGACCGCCGAGCCGCACGGCCAGGCTGTCCAGCAGATAGGCCTCGGAGTAGAGGTGCCGCTCGGCCTCGGGGAGCTGCTGGGTGACGCCGAGCGCCATGCCTGCGGGAAGGATGGTCACCTTCGAGACCGGGTCGGCGTCGTCGCAGAGCGCCGCCACCAGGGCATGGCCCGACTCGTGCACGGCGACGGACCGCTTCTCGTCCGGGAGCAGGGCGTTCGAGGCATCGCGTCGTCCGAGGAGAATGCGGTCACGCGCGGCGTCGAGATCGGCGGCGCTGACCACCGAACGTCCGTCGCGGACGGCGTTGATCGCCGCCTCGTTGACGAGGCTGGCCAGGTCCGCGCCGGAGAATCCGGGCGTGCCCCGGGCGATCCGGGTGAGGTCGGCGTCATCGGTGAGTGCCTTGCCACGGGTGTGCACGGCGAGGATCTCGGCCCGTTCGGACTGGGTCGGCAGCGGCACCGTGACCTGGCGGTCGAACCGACCGGGGCGCAGCAGCGCGTGGTCAAGGGTCTCGGGGCGGTTCGTGGCGGCGAGGACGACCACGCCCGACGTGGACTCGAACCCGTCCATCTCGGCGAGGAGCTGGTTCAGCGTCTGCTCGCGCTCGTCGTTGGACCCGCCGAACGCGCTGGAGCCGCGCCGGCCGCCGATGGCGTCGATCTCGTCGATGAAGATGATGGACGGCGCCCGCTTGCGAGCCTCGGTGAAGAGGTCCCGCACCCGGGATGCGCCGACACCGACGAACATCTCGACGAAGCCCGAGCCGGTGATCGAGAGGAACGGCACCTCGGCCTCGCCGGCGACGGCGCGCGCGAGCAGGGTCTTGCCGGTGCCGGGCGGGCCGACCATCAGCACGCCGCGCGGGCCGTGTGCGCCGACCTCAAGATACTGGTCGGGATTGCGCAGGAAGTCGACGACCTCGCTGATCTCCTGCTTCGCACCCTCGTAGCCGGCAACGTCACTGAAGCGGGTCTCCGGCCGGTCCGCCTCGGTGATCTTCGCTCGGGAGCGGCTGAACATTCCGAGCGCGCCGCCGCCGGAGAGCTGGCGCCGGGCCATGCGGCCGGACCACACGAAGAAACCGATCAGGAGCAGCAGCGGCAGGAAGCTCAGCACCACCGACCAGAACGACGTGCCCGTCCTGGTGGCCGTGATCTGCACCTTCTTGGCGGCGAGCTGACGTTCGAGCGCGGTTGTGTCGAGTGCGGTGGGGATCTGGGTGGTGAAGTCAGTGCCGTCGGTCAGCGTGCCGTCGACACCACCGCGGTCGTCGATGGTGACCGAGCGCACCACGCCGCTGTCGACCCGACCCACGAAATCGGAGTAGGTCAGCGAATCCGGCTGGGTGGCGAACAGGCTCGGAGCGATCAGCAGCATCACCGTGACGAGCAGCCCGACCGGGATGAGGAACCTGCGCCAGCCCGGCATCGGCGGCGGCGCGGGTTTCGGGGGAGTGTCCTTCGGCGGCCCGGATTTCGCCGGCGCGGAGGCATGAATATGGCCGATGCTCACACGGGAGATCACGATCTTCTCCTGGCGTCCACAGATCGGTCCGGATACCGGCTGCTGGCAGCCGGTGAATTGACGCCCATTCGCCCTTTCTATCAGCGATTTCTGCTGCGATGTATCGGGTCGGGCGGACGTCCCGTCGCGGGGACGCGCCGTGCCGACTCAGACCGGGACGGTGTCGCACGCCGCCATCGAGGCGCCCCGGTATCCGTTCAGGAAGGCCTCACTTCGCTGCTCCGCCGAGCCGTGGGTCCACGACTCCGGGTCGACGCGGCCGCCGGCCGAGGCCTGGATCCGGTCATCGCCCACGGCCTCGGCCGCCCGGAGCGCCTCGTCGAGCTCAGCTTCGTTGATCGTGACGTTGCCGGCGGAGTTCGCCAGCGTGCTCCACACCCCGGCGTAGCAGTCGGCCTGCAGTTCGAGCTGCACCGACAGCGCGTTGCGGCGGGACGGGTCGGCGTTCTGCGCCTCGCGCAGCCGCTGCTCGGTTCCGGTGATCGTCTGGATGTGGTGCCCGACCTCGTGAGCGACGATGTAGGCCTGCGCGTACCGGCCCTGCGCCCCGAAGTCCCGCTGGAGCTGCTCGAGGAACCCGAGATCGATGAAGACCCGTCGGTCGGGTGGGCAGTAGAAGGGCCCAACCTGCGCGGACGCCGTTCCGCATCCGGTCGAGACCGCGTCGGAGAAGTAGACCAGCCGCGGGTCGGAGTACTGCTGGCCGGCCCGGGCGAACTGGGCCGTCCAGACCTCGTTCACCTCGTTGAAGACCTTGAGGACGAAGCAGTCCTCGTACTGGTCCAGGGCGCCGGCAGTGTTGCAACGGGTGGCGATGTCGCTGCCCGTCGTGCCCTGTTCGGTGCCCGGCTGCGCACCCCCCGACCCGTCGATGCCCGTTCCGTTCGCGCCCGTTCCGTCGCCGCCGCCGAGCACGGCCACCACCAGGTAGATGAGCAGGCCGACCAGGCCGGCACCACCGCCGCCGATGGCGGCACCGCGGCCCAGGCCGCCGCGTCTGTCCTCGAGCTGGGACGTGTCGACCGACGAATCGTCGAACCGCATGGCCTGCCTCTCGACGCGCCTCGTGGATACCGTCCGGGAGTAGACGTCATGCGGGATACGTCCATGATKTGGCAAGGGCGAACATCGGGCGGGCCTGGGGGTTCAGCGCTCGAGACGGGCCCGTACCTCTGGTCGGCGCAGCGGCGGCACTGTCCCGGGCGGCTGGCGGCGCGCGGGCAGCTCCCTGAGCAGGCGGTGGACGCTCGCGGACACCTCGGCCACCGCCGCCTCGAAGGCCCCGGCCGCGGCGGGCGGTGGCTGGCGCAGGCCGCTCACCTTCCGGACAAACTGCCGGGCAGCCGCCTCGATCTCCTCGTCGGTCGCGGGAGGCTCGAGTCCGCGCAGCTCAGTGATGTTGCGACACATGACTCCACGGTAGGCCGGCTCCCGTGCCGTCTCGGCGGCGTGCCCGTGGCTCGCGGGTCCGTAACTTGCGTCGCCGTGGCTCGCGAGCAGGTGCCTCCCGGGCAGGCCGGGGGTCGGCGCCTGTCAGAGGTCCACGGTCCCCGAGATACAGGTGACAGTGTCGCCACCGACCCACACCGACCCGTCCGGATCACGGGAGAGACGGACCCTGCCCTCCCGCCCGAGCAGCGTCCCCTGGCTGACGACATACGCCCCGTCCGCCTTGCCGATGTCGAACAGCCAGGTCGCGAGGGAGGCGTTGAGGCTGCCGGTCACCGGGTCCTCGACAGTGGTGATCTGGGGCGTGAAGGCGCGGACTTCGAAGGCGCCCGGCCCGCCGGGCGGGTGTGGCCCGACAACCCCCACGGCCAGGTCGACGGCGCCCGGGCGGATCGCGAGCACGGCCGCGGCGGAGTCGAGCAGCACGCCGACCCAGCCCGGGCCGTTGTCCACCCACTGCGCGGCGAGGATGTCCGCCGGGTCGAGACGGAGCATCTCGGCGAGGTGCCGCACGAGTTCGGCGTCGGCGGGCTCGTAACGCAGCAGCGGCGGTCCCGAGAAGGCCAGTCCCGAGGCGTCGTCGCGACGGACGGTGATCAGCCCCGCCTCACATTCCTGCACGATCCGGTCGGGATCGCGCGGCGTGTGGCCGGATGTCAGCCAGGCGTGGCATGTCCCCAGAGTGGGATGACCCGCGAACGGAAGCTCGGCCGTCGGCGTGAAGATGCGCACCCGGTAGTCGGCCCCGGGTGCCGTCGGGGCCTGGACGAACGTTGTCTCGGAAAGGTTCGTCCAGGCGGCGAAGCGGCGCATCGCCGCACTGGGCAGCCCCTCGGCGTCGAGGACGACCGCGACGGGATTGCCCAGGCAACTGCCGGACGTGAAGACGTCCACCTGCTGGAACGCTCGCCGCATGACCGGTTACGAGCTCAGTCGCAGGGGGTCGAACCGCTCGCGGTATCGGCTGGCGCGGTAGACACCGAGGATGCGGTAGTCGGCGAAGAAGCCGAGTTCGGCGAAGGCGCGTTCCACCGCGGGATCCTCCGGGCTGCCCTCGATGTCGGCGAGGAACTGCGTCGCCACGAACTCGCCGCTGATCATGCAGCTTTCGAGCTTCGTCATGTTGATGCCGTTGGTGGCGAAACCGCCGAGAGCCTTGTACAGCGCGGCCGGCATGTTTCGCACCTTGAACACGAAGGTGGTCACGATCGGTCCGACGCCGGCCGCGGCCCGCAGGCGCTCGTTCGACAGGATGAGGAAGCGGGTCGTGTTGTGATCCTCGTCCTCGAGGTCGGGCCGGAGCACCTGCAGGCCGTATTCCTCGGCTGCCAGCCGCGAGGCGACGGCAGCCTTCGTCACGTCACCCCACTCGGCGACCTCGCGGGCGCTGCCCGCGGTGTCTGCGGCGGGCACGGCGGTGAGYCCGAGCCCGCGGATCGCGTTGCGGCACTGGGCCAGGGCCTGCGGATGGCTGTRCACGGTCTTCAGATCGTCCATGGTCGCCCGCGGCAGTCCGAGAAGCTGATGGCGTATGGGCAGGAAGAACTCACCGATGATGTGTACGGAGGAGTTCGGCAGCAGATGGTGGATGTCGGCGACCCGGCCCGCGGTCGAGTTCTCCACCGGGATCATCGCCAGACCGACCGTGCCGTCCTCCAGCGCGGTGAAGCACTCCTCAAAGGTCTGGAACGGTACCGCCTCGAAGTCGGGGTAGACGTCGCGGCAGGCGATGTGGGAGTTGGCTCCCGGCTCGCCCTGATATGCGATCTTCTGACTCCCGGTCATCGCGGGTTCCTGCCTCCGGTCTGTGGTTCTGCTGCAAAGCCGTCGCACGGGCGGTCCCGCCGGGCCCGCCGTGGCTGGCTGGTCGGCGCACGGCCTGGACGTCCGGCCGTCGTATCCGACGGTACCGGGCCGCCACCCCGGCACCCCCGGCCGCCGGGTCTGCTGGTGCCGGTCCGGGCGTCCGGGCGGGGATCAGACGGAGTGCGCGTCGGCGAACGCGTCGAGGATCTCCCGGGGAATGCGGCCGCGGTCGCCGACCTCGAATCCGTTCTGGCGGGCCCAGGCGCGGATCCTCCCGGAGTCCCGGCCGGCGGCCGCGCTTCCGTTCCCACCCCCGCTCGCTGCCGTCACAGTGAGAGCCGGGGCTCCGCCGGACTCACCGGCGCCGGGGTCGGGCGGGACGACGTGCGTGGCCAGCGTTCGGATCTGCTCCGCATCTCTGGTGGGCGTGAGCACGTTCGCCCCCGGCAGATAGCTGATCGTGACCAGCTCGGCGTCGCCAGGTGGGGTCAAGGCGCCGTCCGCCTGTCCTGGTCCGTCGGCGCGCAGCTGCGCACCCACCGCTCGTGCCAGGTCGGTGAGATGCTCGTGATGCGTCAGCAGAATGATCTGCCAGCGCCCGGAGATCTCGGCCAGCACGCGAAGTGCCGCCTCGGCGCGCGTGTCGTCGAACGTCATCAGGACGTCGTCGAGCACGACCGGCAGCGTGGGTTCGCCGCGGCTGGTCCGCTCCCGCTGGAGCTGGTCGATCGCTGCCAGGCGCAGGGCCAGGAACACCTGGTCGGCCGTGCCCTCGGAAAGCTCGCCCGGGCCGAGCTCGTCCTCGTCGGCGCGGACGACCCGCAGCGTCCGGGCGCCGTCGCCGCGATCGATGGCCCGCAGGGCGACGTAGCGGCCCTCGGTGAGCCGTTCGAGCAGGCGTCCCGCGTCCGCGAGCAGGGGGGACGCGTGACGGCGCTCGTAGGACTCCAGCTCACGGCCAAGCGTCTCGTACTGGATGCGCGCGATGACGTAGCGCTCCGCCGTCTCGGCTACGAGCGCCAGGGACTCCTGCGCACGGGCGTGCAGCTCGCCGGTGGCCGCGCCGCTCTCGAGATCCCGCAGATGCCGTTCGACCGTCCCGACGGCCGTCCACGCCTCTGTCTGCGCGGCCGTGCGGCGCTCGTGCTCGTCGCGCGCGGCGGTGAGGTCGGCGGCGAGGTCCTCGTCGGTGCTCGCGGCCAGCGCGCCGACGACGGCTTCGAGCTCGTCGCCGGGTGCCGCGGCGCGCAGCAGGCCTTCGGTGGCGGTCATCGCCGCCGTGATCCCGGCGAGGTCCCGGCCGCGGTCCGCCGCGTCGGCCAGTTGCTGACCGGGCGCGAGGACGACCTGCGTGCGCAACTCGTCGAGGCGGCCGACGGCGCTGTCCCGCAGCAGCGTCGCGGCGGCGACCCGGGTGTTCAGGGTGGCGACCGCCTGGTCGATCTCCGCGCGGCGGGTACGGCTCTCGATGCTCGCCTGGTGCCGTGCGCTGAGCTGATCGAGCAGATCGGCCAGCTCGTCGGCCTCATCGCCCGGCCTGTCGGGCGCGACTGGGCCCGCCGCGAGACGTTCGCCGCCAGTTCCGGTTTCACTCCCGGCCCCACTCCCGGCCCCGGCCCCGGCGCTGGCGCTGGCGTCGGTGTCGGTGTCGGGGCGCTGGCCGCGCGAGCGGTGCAGGAGGCCATGACGGGCCGAGAGCTCGCGGACGTCCGCGGCGAACGCCCGATGGCGGCCGGCGGCACGCTCGGCGTCCCGCGCGGCGCGGTCGGCCTGCTCGTGCAGAGCCACCGCCTGCGCGAGCACGCCCCGCCGTTCGGTCCAGCCCCGCGGGTCGGTGACCGAAGCCAGCCCGGCCGCCCGGACGAGGTTGTCCCAGTCGTCCTCGGCGCCGAGCAGCTCCTCGCGCCGCTTGTCCCGTTCGCGTTCGGCCTCCTCGACGGCCCGCCCGAAGTGGGCGGCGTCAGCCCGGCGGACCTGTGCGAGGTCGTCGTCCGCGAGTACGGTCTGCGCGCAGGTGAGAAGACTGTCGAGGTCGGCGTCCACCCGGGCGAGGCCGACCTCGGCGAGGGCCTGGGCGAGCGCGGTCCGCTGGGTGTCGGCCTGGGCACCCAGCCGGGCGATGCGGGTCTCCGCGGCGAGCAGCTCCGCGTGCGCCCGGTGCGCCTCGTCAACAGCCCGCTGGACGTCGTCCGCGTCCGCCCGAGAGGGCACGGCCAGGCCTGGCTCGTGCCAGTGGCCCTCCCACGCCGCGCGGGCTTGATCGGCTGCCTCGGCGGCGGCCGTGGTGGCGGCGAGCGCCGCGGTGGCCCGTTCGTGCGCGAGGTCGGCGTCCCGGTGGAGCTGGGCCCGCCGGGCGGCCAGATCGGCGTGGCGGATGAGCTGATCCGCGACCTCGTCGGCGCGGGCGATTCCGGCGGCGATGACCGGGAGCAGCTCGCGAGCCCGCTCCGGCGTCAGCCGGCCGCCGACTGGTGGCACCCCGCCAACGGCCGGGGCGGGGGTCCGGCCGTCGGTCGCGGGCGGCAGGCCGCCGGCCGCGTCGACCAGCAGGTTCCAGAGCTCCTCGCGGGTCGCGCGGGCCCGGTCGAGCGTGGCCTGGTCCGGGAGGTCGCGGCCGTCGGCGTCGGCGACCCGGCTCTGCGTGAGCTCGAGGTCCCGGGTGGCGCCGACGAGCTCCTCCTCGCGGCGGGCGAGGGCCATTTCTGCGGCGTCGAGCCGGTCGCGCGCCAGCCGGATCTCGTCGCGCCCGGGCATCCCGGGCGGCGGGCCGTCCGGGTCGCGGGCGCCGGCGCGGCGCAGCGCCTCCCGGCGGTCGCGGACAGCGCGGGCCGCCTCGTCGACAGCCGCCCTGGTCAGCGCGGTCGCCGAGCCCTCGCCGGCTATCGCGCCGAGTACCGCCTTCAGCTGGCTGATCGACGCCGGGTCGTGGCCCGGGGACTGGTCGGTGCCGTCGCGGCGCAGGCGGGCGGCGGCGAGCGCGTCCTCGGCGCGGCGCAGCTCGTCGGTCAGCTCGCCGACCGTCACGGCGAGCGCGTCGAGCTGGACCGCGAGGTCACGCGGCACGTGCAGGTCGGCCAGGAGCTCGGCGGCGGTGCGCGGGTCGCCCGGACCAGCCAGGTCGAGCAGGAGCGCACGGGCGGAGTCCGCGTGGCGCGCGGCCTCGTTCTCGAGCGCGCGGGCGTCGGCGCCGTCGCCGAGCCGCGCCACACGGGACTGCTCCAGCCGGGTGATCATCTCGCCGTCGGCGAGCACGGACTCGTCGGTCGTCAGCGCCTCCCGCGCGGCCCGGCGGTCGAGCAGATCGGCGGTCAGCCGGTCGAGGTCGGCCTCGGCCGTCGCGGCCTCCCGCACGCTGGCGTCGAACAGCGCCGTCTCCTCGGCGGTGAGGGCCACACCCGCGGCGAGCAGCGCGGCATGGCGTTCCCGGAGCACGACCAGCTCCCGGGCATGTGGGGCTGCGCGCACCCACCGTTCCAGGCGGGAGCGGCGGTCGGCGGCGGCTCGGGTCGCCACCGCGGCCGCCTGCGCGTCGCGGCGGCGCAGCGCCTGCTCCCGGCGGGCATCGTCGACATGGGCCGCGCGGGTCATGGCGGACGCCGCCTGCTCGGCCAGCCGCTCGTAGTCCGCCAGCGCGGTGCGGACCCGGACGCTTTTGTTGTTGCGGTGGGCCTTGTACAGGGAGTCCATCTCCGCGGCGAGCGTGTCGAGCAGGCCGCGGACGGCCCGCCCGCTGCGCGCGGTGAAGACGAGCTCGGCCAGGTCGCCGGTGCCCTCGAAGACACTTGCGCCACCTGCCCGCAGCTCGGCGTGGGACAGCCCGAACGCCTGCCGCCAGCGCCGACGCGCGTCGGCGCCACCGGAACCCCACGGGGGAAGGAAGACCGCGCCGTCGTCAACGGTCTGCAGACCGCTGTTGCGCCGCCTGACCTCGACCCTGGCCGGCGGCGCCTGCCGGGCCGGCCCCGTCTCCTGGGACAACGGCGGGAGCTCGGCCGGATGCGTCGCGGGCAGTTCGAGGTCGGCCGTCAGACTCAGCGCGCCCTGGCCGAACTGGAAGCTCCGCCGGGTGCCGCGGAAGGTCCACAGCAGGTCCGACAGGGCGTCGAGCGTCGTCGACTTGCCGGCCTCGTTCGCGCCGAGGACCACCGTCAGCCCACGGCCGAACTCGATCCGCCGGTCCTCGAAAGCACCGTAGCGATCCAGGCCGAGCGCGCGGACCCGCATCAGGCGTCGTCTCCGGAGAGGCGCGCGAGCAGGCCGTCCCCGGCGCGCCGGGCGAGGTCGGCGAATGTGCGGGGATCGCCCAGGTCGAGCAGGTCGGCTCCGCGCAGCAGCCGTCCGACCTCGCGGTCCAGGGGGCCGATCCACTGCGCGAGGTCCTCGGGGCGGGTGCCCAGATCGTCGCAGGCCGCGCGTACGGCGGAGACCAGCTCGGGGTCGACGGCGCCGGCCGGCCGCGGGTCGGTCACCCGGTTGACGATCTTCTCCAGACAGACCTGCAGGCCGTCGGCGACCGTGCGGAGCTCCTCGCGCAGCCGTTCGGCGTCGGCAAGACCCGCGGCGGCCCGCGACGCGCCGGTGAGCACGGTGCGCGCGACGACCGGACGGTCTCCCGCGGAGTCCCGCGCCGCCCGCAGTTCGTCCGTGACCCGGCCCAGGACGTCGTCGAGGGTGTCGGCGCCGGCGGTGTCGACGGTGAGGACAGCCCAGCGGGCCACGTCGCAGGGGACGTGCTCGATGCGGGCGGGGCCGTCCTGGGGGATCTCGACGACGAGGGCGCCCTTTGGCCCGCTCTCCCGCGGGGTGCGGCCCTGGAGATTGCCGCTGAACGCGGCGACCTGGCGGCCCCCGGGCCCGTCCCCGCGGGTCGCCGTGCCGCCGGGAAGTGGGCCGCCGTGAACGACGCGATGGGAGTGGACATGGCCGAGGGCGAAGTAGTCGTAGCCCGTGCGGGCCAGGTCGTCCTCCGAGCACGGGGCGTAGTTGGCATGGCCTTCGGCGCCGTCGGCGGCAGTGTGCAGCAGGCCGACGTTCACCAGCCCGGCCAGGGCGTCCGGGTAGCGCTGGACGAGGTTGTCGTGGACGGCGGCGGTCGCGTAGCTCTGCCCGTGCACGGCCAGCCCGAGGTCGTCCGCCACATGCGTGCCCGGCCGGTCCGAGGCGAACACCCGGACGTTCGGGGGCAGGGTCAGCGACCGGGTGATCTCGCTCTCGGCGTCGTGGTTGCCGGAGATCATGTAGACGGGGATGTCGGCGTCGCGCAGGCGGCCCATCTGCTCGACGAAGAACCGGCCGGTCGCGTAGTCCCGCCAGGTTCCGTCGTAGACGTCCCCGGCGAGCAGGAGCGCGTCCGCCGCCCGGTCGACGCTGAGGTCGACGAGGTTCGCCAGGGCCCGCCGGGTCGCCTGCCGCAGCAGGTGGGCCAGGTCGCCGTCACCCAGCCGGGTCAGTCCCCGAAGGGGGCTGTCGAGATGGATGTCCGCGGCGTGGACGAGGCGCATCTTCCCCCTGGCGTCGGGCCGCCACAGGCCAGGGAGGGCATGTGGTTCCGGGCGGTCGGCGCGTCCCGCGGGCGGTTGCCGTGAGACGCGGACGGCCCGTCGGAAGGAGGGAGCAGGCCGAACGACCAGAACCTAGTACCGCAATCGGACATCTCGAACTGTCCACGCCGGAGGATCCAGTGATCTCGTCAAATTTTTGGTGCTTTGTCCCTGTTTTTTTGGGAGTGTTGTCGTCGTAGGGGCGGAGCTTCGGGCGGTTCAGCGCCCGGACTTGGAACGGGAGCCGGAGCGCGATCCGCCGCCGGAGCGACGGGCCCGCGAGCGCGTGCCGACGTCCACCTGCCGGGCGGGGCCGGCGCCGGCGGCGACGTTCTCCAGGTCGGCGGTGATGCTGCTGTTGATGAGCCCGACGGTCCGGTCACGGTCGCCGTCGTCGAGGCCTTCGAGCAGGCTGTGTATCAGGCTCACGATGTTCCTCCACGCTGCGGGGCGATCTCGGGGTTCGTACGTCTGCTGCCCGGACCGAGCGTGTTAAAGCGTGCAATCGCCGCTTTTTCCTGGCGACAAGGATCCCGGCGACAAGGATCCCGGCGACAAGGATCCCGGTGGCCAGGACCCTGGTGGCCAGGACCCTGGCGACGAGGATCAGGGCGCCGGCGAGAGGCCCCCGTCGAGGTTGATGCCGACGCCGGTCAGATAACCGGCGCGGGGGGAGAGCAGGAAGGCCGCGAGGTCCGCGAAGTCCTGGGCGCGGCCGACCCGTCCGAGGGGGATGTCGGAGCCCCGGCTCAGCTCGGCGTACAGCTCGTCCACGCCGATGCCTCGCTCGGCTGCGCGGCGGTCCCACTGGCCGCTCTCCAGCAGCCCGATCAGCACCGCGTTCACCCGGATTCCGTCCGGGCCGAGTTCCTTGGACAGCGCCTTGGTGAGGGCGAGCCCGGCCGCCCGGGAGACCGAGGTGGGGGTCGATCCGGCGCCGGGGGTCTTCGCGGCAATGGCCAGCGTGTTGATCACGGAGCCGCCACCGGCCGCGCGCAGGTGCGGCAGCGCCAACCGGGTCAGCCGGACGGTGCTGTGCACCTTGAGCTGCAGGTCGGCGTCCCAGACCTCGTCGGTGTGCGACGCGAACGGCCCGGCGGCGCTGCGCCCGGCGTTGTTCACCAGGCCGTCGATCCGCCCCCAGCGGCCGACGGCCTGCTCGACGAACCGCTCGAGGTCGGCCAGGCGGGTGACGTCCGCGGGGACGGGCAGGAACTCCGCGCCGGCCGCGGCGGTCGGTGCCACCTCGGCAGCGAGGCGGTTGAGGCGGTCCGCGTCGCGGGCGCAGAACGCGACACGCGCCCCCTCCGCGGCGAGGGTGCGCACCAACGCGGCGCCGAGCCCGTCCGAGCCGCCGGTGATCAGGACGACCTTGCCCGCCAGCTCGAGATCCACACCGTCTCCTCTGCCACCCGCGCTCCGCCCAGTCCAGCCCAGCGCGCCCGCTCCGCCACTGCCCGCAACCCTATTCGGACCCGCGACCTCCGCGGACCCGAAGCCCTGTGCGGTGGGCCGGACAAGCACGCCGGGATAAGCGCCGTCGACGTCCGTGCCGTCGCAGGAGATCGCCATGCCGTTGACCCAGACTCCGGCGATGCCGTGGGTCCCGGCGATCAGCCGGTCGCCGCGGGCGGGGAGGTCCCAGACCCGGACGGGATCGTCGTCGCCGACGGTGCCGGGGCAAACGCGACCAGGTCGGCCGCGTAGCGGGGCCTGATCAGGCCGCGGTCGGTGAGGCCGAAGACCTCGGCGGGCTGGCCGGTGAGGCGCCAGACCGCCTCGGCGAGACCGAGCGCGCCCTTCTCCCGGACCCAGCACGAACATCCGCAGCGGGGTGTGGGTGATGAACGTGCCGACGTTGAGCCGCTTGCGCCGCCGGTCGATGGCGGCGACTTACTCGGGGAACGTCTCGAACGACCACTCGATCCCGGCGTCGGGCATTTCGCGGGACATGCCCTCGACATTCTCCAGGGTGGAGCCCATCGTGCCGCGCTGGTCCGGGCGCAGCGGGGCGACGCCGAGCCCGCAGTTGCCGTAGATGACCGTCGTGATGCTGTGCCAGGAGGTCGGGGTGAGCTCGCCGTCCCAGAGGATCTGCGCGTTGTAGTGCGTGTGCGGGTCGATGAAGCCGGGCGCCAGTACGAGGCCGGTGAGGTCCACGACCTCGGCGCCGTCTCCTTGCTCCTCATGTTCGCCCGGGTCGTCCCAGTGCTCGATACAAATTAAGTCGGATAATAAGTCTTCCACTCCATTTTGCCGTCCAAGATGCTATTACATAACAGATAAGGGTCGAAATCTGGTCGCGACATATAAGTCAGACATTAGTGGTCTGCGAGTTCGGCCGGGGTCGTCCGGGCTGGCGGAGCTCGCCCCCGGGCTGCCCGTCCAGATCGTCTGGGGCGCGAAGAACGGGCCCTTCCCCGTCTCGATGGCGCACGCCGCCCATGCGGCCCTGCCGGGCTCGGAGCTGGTGGTCGTGGACCGGGCCCGCCCACGTTCCCTACCTGGAACGTCCCGTGGTCTTCAACGAGGCGTTTCTCGACTTCGTGACCCGCCGTGTCCTGACGACCGGCCGCGCCGCGACCTGAACCCGATCAGACGGTGGCCGAGCCCGCGGCAGCCGGCGATTCGGTGGCCGCGGCGATCGCACTCGCGGCCTCAACTGATCCGGTGCCGACGGTCCGCCGTCGCACGGCCTCCACCCCGCCGGGAACGAGAACGCGCAACTCGTCTATGTGGGCGCGCATCAGAACTCCGGCCTGTTCGGCGTCGCCGCGTTCGATGGCCTCGTAGATCTCGTGGTGCTGCCGGGCGGAGCGTTCCCAGAATGTGGCGTCGACGCTCGAACGCTGGAAGCGGGTCCGCAGAACGCTGAAGACCGGTGTCGCCACCAGATTCAGCAGGGGATTGCCGCAGGCGGCCAGGATCGAGGCGTGGAATCCGTTGCTGCCCTCGTACCGTTCGACCGGATCCTCGATCCGTTCGGTGGCCGTGGTCGCTTTCCGGATCATCTCGAGCTGGGCGGGCGTCCGCCGGACGGCGGCCAGCCGGGCGGCCGGAACCTCGAGCAGGTCACAGGCCTCGATCAGCTGATCCACACTGACCAGGTCGGCGCCCGAGAGCAGGCCGAGGCCGGTCTCGAGGAAATCGCCCATCAGGCCGGTGTCCGGCGCCGCGACGAAGGTGCCGCCGTGGACTCCCCGCCGCGTCTCGACCAGGTGCTGGGACGACAGCAGCCGCAGCGCCTCGCGGACCGTGGACCGGCTGACGCCGAACATCGTCGACAGCTCGGCCTCGACGGGCAGGCGCTGACCGGCGGTCAGATCGCCGCGCACGATCAGCTCCTGTAGCTGAGCCGCAACCTGGACGTAGGCGGGGCGCACCCGCTCCACGCTGAGCATCCCAGTCCACCCGTCTCGCGGCCGCCACAGCGGATGTCGAAGCAACGACCGTCTCGAAGAACAGCCGCCAGAAGTTGTCAGTCAGCGAGGTCACTATACATCAGACGATTTAGGTGGGGTAGCTGGACCGTGAGTCTGTCGAGGCTCGTCCGGGCAGAGGTTGTCTTGTGTGACATCTGCCGGGGGAGCGCGCCGAGAAAGCGGCGCCTTATCTCTCGCAGGATCCGTCGCTTCTCCCGTGAGGCGCCCGGCACCCGGCGCATTCTCCACGGAAAGTGACGGTGGACGTCCTGCCCGCCGCGGTGGGGGCGCCCACGGGCCGGGCCGCCGCCGTCCGAACAAGCGCCCGAACGCGCGTCCAGCCGGGCGGCCGAATCGCGGCTGGATCCGGGGGCGAGCGCGGCCGCTATCCCGGTCAGGCACAGCAGGCCCAGCGCCGCGAACGCGAGCCGGAAGCCGTCGAGGAGCAGTGAGAGCTCCGACGTGCTCAGCTCGGCGGGCCGGTCCGCGTACGCCGCCGCCTTCTGCGCCGCCGCCTTCTGCGCCGGCGGCAGCTGTGCCGGCGGCAGCTGTGCGGTGACCACTCCGGGTGACAGCCCGGTGCTCACGGTCAGCCCCGTGTTCTGCAGGGCGGAGCGCAGGCCGTTCGCGACCTCGATCCGCCCGGGCACCACGACCGAGGTGGTCTTCGGGGAGAGCGTCGAGCAGGCCCGGGAGAGCCGGATCGGTGTCGGTACCGCCTGGCTGACCATGGGCAGCCTCGACGGCAAGCAGGTCCCCCCTTGGCGTCCGGCTCGTCCGCGGTGACCCCGGCACCCCGGCACCCTGGGCCGAGGCGGGGCTCGCGCTTTGGCATCCGGCTCGCCCTGCGGGCGGGCACGTGAGGAGACTGGTCAGGAGCCGTTCCTGTCGGGCGGGGCGGGGCGAGTCGGGAGCGGGCGAGTGGTGCACTCCCTGGTTGGACTCGCGCACCAGGTCCCGCAGGGCGCCGCTAGCCGCCGTGAACGCCGAGATGTCCCCCACCACGGCCAGCCCGACCTGGTAGTTGACGAACTTCTGCAGGATCTGACCGGCCAGGCCGCTGCGGAGCTCGAAGAACTCCGGTGTGAGCCGCGTGACCGGGACCACCGCCCACGCGGCCCGCAGATACATCGCGGTGCCGATGATGTCCAGAGCGTTCTGCTCGACACGGACCAGAGGACCCTCCGGCGAGCAGACGAGGACGGATACGGCGCCCACCTGTTCGAGCTCGTCGGGTATCACCCCGTTGGAAATCGTGAGGTCCTCCGCCACGGTTTCTTCCTCTTCTCGTGAGTGCGCGCCGGCGAGGAGCGCGTCGAAACTCACGGTGGCGACCCGGATACTGCCCGTTGTCCGCGGTAATCCTCGCCCACCGGGCCTCGGCCTGCGGCATCCCTATGTTTCTTTATTGATGCCGACTTCACAGCATGACTGACCCCTTTATGGAAGTTTAGGGAAGGATAGCGCGCGTCGCCGGTGCGCGTTGACCGGCTCGTCGGTGCTGGCGTCAGTCGAACTCTGCCCGTGAAGTTGATCGTGGCTCCGTGGCGGGCGGCTGGGTGGCGGGCGGCCGGGTGGCGGGCGGCCGGTCGGGGGTCAGCGCGCCGAGCGCGGCGTCTGTCACCCACTCGCGGTAGGCGTCGTGGGACCACCCGCGCTCGCGGACCAGTAGGCCGTAGACATCCGGGGAGAAGATCGTCCAGAGCGTGTCGCGGATGCGCTCGACGTCGTCCGCGGCGGCTGTGCCCAGGCGATCGGCGACGGTCGCCGCGACGATGCCCGCTCCGGTCAGGCGCTGGTGTTCGAGGTCGCGCGCGAGCTCGCCGGCCTGCGGATCGACGTCCGCGGCCCGGCGCAGTGCCGACAGCAGCGGGAAGGCGCGCTGCGCGATCTCCGTCGCGGCCACCGCGAACGCGCCGAGCACCTCGTCGGCCGTGGCGCCGTCGTGGACGGCCCGCATGGCCGGCCGCTCGTGCAGGGCGACCGGTTCGTCGTCGCCCGCGACCGCCTCGTCGACGGCCACCCTGAGGAGGTTGATCTTCGAGGAGAAGTAGGCGAAGACGGTCGGCGTGGAGACTCCGGCAGCAGCGGCTATCTGGGCCATCGAGGTCGCCGCGAAGCCCTGCCGGACGAACAGCTCGGTGGCCGCACCGATCGCCCGGGCGCGGTTCTCCCGGGCCTGGGCCTGGCGGCCGGTGGCGTCGTACCGGCGTCGCGGCTGTCGGCTGACCGTCATTCGCTTACTCTAGCCAGTATTGGATATAGCTTCGATAAAACCAAATGAGGCGGCTGTGATAAGCCTGGCCTACGAGATCTTCGGGGACGGCCCGACGATCCTGCTCGTGCACGGCGGGGCCGAAGACGCGGCGATGCTCGCCCCACAGGCCCTGGCGCTGGCGGCCACCGGGTGGCGTGCGGTCGTGTACGACCGCCGGGGAACTGGTGCCAGCACCCGGGACGGCTGGCCGGGCGGCGGCGTCGACCAGCACGCCGATGACGCCGCCGACCTGATCCGTGAGCTCGCCCGCGTTCCCAGCGCTTTCGGTGGTTCCGGTTCTGCCAGCGGTTCCGGTTCTCCCAGCGCTCCCAGCGCTCCCGGCCGTTCCGGGCCGGTGACAGTTCTCGGGTTCAGCTCGGGCGGGGTCGTCGCGATGGCGCTCGCGGGCCGGCATCCGGACCTGGTTGCCGAGGCGATCGCCTGGGAGCCGGCGGCGATCGGTGTACTGCCGGACGGCGCCGCCGCCCACGCGGAGATCATGAAGCCGATCGAGGAGTACACGGCGCGCCGCCCGGGGGACTGGACGGGCGCCTACCACCGGGCGCTCGAGGTGCTCTCCGGGGGCACGGCCGATCTGACGGATCCGGCTGTGATCCGCTCGGCGGTCAACGCCGAGGCGTTTGTGCGTGACGACGCCCGGCTGATCACGTCGCACCCCTTCGCCGCGGCGGACCTCCCGCCCGACCGGATCACCGTGGCCGTCGGGGCGGGGACGAGTCCGCTCCACCGGCTGATCGCCGATCGGCTGGCCGAATGGGCCGATCTGCCCGTGACCACCGTGGCGGGCGCCGACGATCACGAGGTCTACCTGTCGCGCCCCGAGGTGCTCGCGACCCACCTTGCGGAGCGGGCTGCGCGCGCCGGCGGTCCGGTGTCGTGACGGTCATGAGGACCACCCGCGCGCCGTGGACCGGGGATGCCGCGAACAGCCTGGCCGCCGGGGACACCCGCACGACACGTCCCCACCCTGGTGGACCGGCCGGCCCGGGACGGGTGCTGTGGGTGCTGTGGCCGCTGGGGCTGGCGTTGACCGGGGCACATGCCGGGGCCGGCGCGCTCGCCACGCCGCTGTTCGTCCCGCTCGACGCGGCCTATCTCGTGCTCGCGGCGGTGCTGGTCGGACGGGCGCTGCGCGCGCGTGCCGGCGCCCACGGCGGGGGACCGGACGCCCCGGCGGTACTGCTGCTCGCGGCCGGTGTCTCGGTCTTCGCCCTGGCCGCCCTCACCGGCATACCGACCGCACACCATCCCGGCGCGATGCTGGCGAACACCGCCGTCCTCATGCTTGCCGCGGCCCTGATCACGGTGGGTGTCGTGCTGGCGGCGGCCCGGCTGTGGGATGGGCCCGGGCGCGCGCCGGCCGCGATGGCCTGCGCCGTGCTCCTCCTCGGTGGCGCCGGCTACCTCGCCAACCTGGTCGCGCGGGTGGGGGTGGTGCTGGCCGGGGCGGCACCCGCTCAGGCCCGGGTCGAGACGAGCGCCTGGGAGGCCCGGTCCTACCTGCTGGGACTGCCGGCCGAGCCGTCCGCGGTCGTGCTGCTGCTGGTCTGGCTCGACCTGCTGCAGCTTGGCTACGTCGTGCTCACCCAGGTGGCGGTGGTGCTGCTCGCCGTCAGTCTGGGCCGGCACGGGTGGCTGGACGCGTCGATCGCGCGGGTCGCGGCCGTCGGGGGCTCGGCTCTGGCCGGGGTGACGGTCCTCGCCGTGGGGCTCGCGGTGTCAGGTGGCGCGTTCGACGTGCCGGGCCTGGAACGGGTGAGCGCGCCAGCGGCCTGGACGGCCTATCTCCTGACCGTTCCGTTCATGTCGACGCTACCGGCGTTCCTGGTCGGGGCCGGCCTGCTTGCTCCGAGCCGGGCACCGGAGGCGCGCTAGGTTCGGTGGCGCGACGATGCTGTGCGCGGCGAGCTCCATGACCTCCTTGTCGAGGCTGGTCCAGGTGGTCAGCTCGTTCTAAGAGCGCCCGTCGACGAAACTGAAGCGGCCGTCGCCGACCGTCGCCGCACCCGGGTACAAAATGCCATGGCGGTACTAGCGGAAGTACTCGACGCCGGAGCCCGTCATCCGCCGGGGCAGTGACTCGGGATCGGTTCCCGGCGGGAGCAGGCGGACGCCGGCATGCAGTAGGACCACGCCGGGCCGGCCGACGAGCACCGGATCCAGGAGCACCTCGGCGACCGCCGGCACCTCCTCGGCGAGCCGGGCCAGCCGGTGCAGCACGTCCTCCAGAGCGGCCGTGTCCGCCGCCGGGGTGCCGGCGCCGCCGACCAGCAGCACCGCGCCGCGGATGCCCCGCACCATCTCGGCGGCGTCCCGGTCGGTGATCGGCAGCGCCCGGGCCAGCGGGTCGACCAACAGGTCCGCGACGGCCCCGCCGAGGCGCAGCGACAACAGCGGCCCGATCGCCGGGTCCTGGGTCATCCGGATCACGGTCGACACCCCGGCCGGCGCCATCGGCTGGACGACCATGTCGCCCGGCCCGACCGCGGCGCGGATCGTGCGCCAGGCCTCCGCGAGCGCGCCGGGCCCTTCGACGCCCAGCCGGACGGCTCCGACGTCCAGCCGCCCGCGGAAGCGTTCGTCGGCGATCTTCAGGGCGACGGGCCAGCCGAGCCGTTCGGCCGTGTCCAGGGCCTGGGCAGCGGTCGTCACCGGCTCACTGGGCCAGACCGCCAGCCCCACCCCGCCCAGGATGTCGCCGACCAGCTCCTGGGGCAGCCACGTCCCGTCCGTCGGGCCGGCGGCCGCCGCGCGGCGCGCGCGGTCCAGGTCGAGCCGGTCGAGAGTGGGGACGGCGCCCTGCTCGCGGCTGCGCCACGCCGCGTGGCCCGCCGCCCGGGCGAGCGCGAGCGCGGCCGACTCCGGGGAGGCGAACGACGGCACGGAGCCGGGTGCGGGCGTCACGGTGCCGTCGCCCGGGGCGGCCAGCGCGGACGGCATCCCGTCGTACCCGAGGTAGGAGGCCACCACGGGCACCCGGCCGGAGCCCGCCACGGCCCGCACGGCCCGCGCGAGCTCCTCGACGGCCGGGTGCGGGGTGATCAGCGCCAGCACGGCGTCGACATCCGCGCTGGCGGCGACCGCGCGCAGCGCGCGCTCGAACCGTTCGGGTGCGGCCATCGCGCCCAGGTCCACCGGGTTGGCCGGCTCCGGGCGGCCGGGCGTGTCGCTCAACGCCTCCGCCGTGGCGGTGGAGAAGGGCGGTACCTCCAGGCCGGCCGTCCGGCAGGCGTCCGTGGCCAGGGCGGCGAGCGCGCTGGACGTCCCCACGACGCCGACGCGTCGCCCGGCGGGCAGCGGCTGGGACGCCAGCAGCGCGGCCAGGTCGAACAGTTGGCTCAACGTGTCCACCCGGATGACCCCGGCGCTGGTGAACAGGGCGTCCAGGGTCGGGTCGGCGGCGCTGCGCCCGCTCTTCAGCGCGATCACCGGCTTGCGTCGACCCACCCGCCGGGCGATCCGGGCGAACTTGCGCGGGTTGCCGAACCCCTGCAGGTGCAGCATGATCACATCGGTGCGCGGGTCCGACTGCCAGTACTGCAGCACGTCGTTGGCCGAGACGTCCGAGCGGTCACCGGTGGAGACGAACGTGGACAGGCCGATCGCGCGCCGCGACGCCTCGGTGAGGAACGTCCCGGCCAGCGCCCCCGACTGGGTGAACGCGCCGACCCGTCCCACCGGCGGGTCGCCGGCCGCGAAGGTGGCGTGCAGGCGGACGGCCGGGTCCGTGTTGATCAGGCCCATCGCGTTCGGGCCGATCAGCCGCATGCCGGACTCCCGGGCCAGCCGGGTGACCTCGGCGAGCCGGGCCCGCCCGTCGGGCCCGGCCTCCGCGAACCCGGCCGAGACGACGATCAGGCCACGGACGTCCTTCTCCGCGCAGGCCCGCACCGCGTCGGCCACGGCCGGCGCCGGGACGGCGATCACGGCGAGGTCGACCGCGTCCGGGATCTCGCGGACGTCCGGGTAGGCGTAGACCGAGGCGACCTGGCGCGCCGCCGGGTTGACCGGGTAGACCGGGCCATGGAAATCGCTGGCCAGCAGCCGGCGGAAGACCTCGTGGCCGGCGCTGCCGGGCTGCCGGCTCGCGCCGACGACCGCGACCGCGCGCGGTGTGAGCAGCCGCGCGATGCTCCGCGCCTCCGCCCGCTGTTCCAGCGCCCGGGAGATGCCCCGGGTGTGCGGAGTCTGCGCCGTCGGGAACACCACCCGCACGCCACCAGCACCGTCCTGACCGGCGCCGTCCTGCCGGGGGGTGTGCGGGCAGGTCTCGGCGCCGGCGAAGCCCGCGGCGTGGAAGACCCGCAGCGCCCGGTCGTCGCCCGCGCGCAGATCGGCGACGAGGTGGCTCACCCCGCGCTCGCGGGCGGCGGCGATCAGGTGCTCGAGCAGCAGCAGTCCGAGCCCACGGCCGCGGTGCGCAGCCTCGACGACCAGGGCGACCACCGCGTCGTCGGAGCCGGCGATCCGTTCGTAGTCCGCCGTGCCGACCAGACGTCCGCGCAGCACGGCCGCGACGGCGAGCCGCCCGCTGTCACCGGTGGTGGGGTGACCGGTGATGGTGGGGTGACCTGCGGCGGCCGGGTCGCCGGCCGCGGTCAGGTGCCCGGCGAGCTCTTCCGGGGAGCGCTGCGCCCACCGCGCGGGCAGGCGCGCGACGTCCGCCGCGGACAGGCCGGAGCGCAGCTCGGCCAGACCCGGCGCGTCGGTGCCCAGCACGGGGCGCAGCTGAACGGGCGCGCCGTCGGCGAGAACGCCGTCCGCCGCCCAGTGCGCCGGGTAGCGAGATATCACCCCGTGGACGCTATTCCGCGCCGGCCCGCGCCGCCTCCGTCGCCCGCCGCGGGCCTGTCGCTCGACCCCGTGTCGGTAACCGTCCGGCATTGGATTGCACAATGGCGCAGACCAGGCGGCGGCCGGCGGATGCCGCGGGGGATGTCCGACGAGCCGGTCGCCGACACATCTGACGGTCGCGGCGGGGCGAGTCCGACGCGCCGCACCCGGCATGGTCGAACCGACGACGACGGGAGCGTCACATGGCTGGACGGCGGGCGGCGGCCCTGCGGGAACCGCGCAGGTCGGCTGACAGCTACCTCGACTTCGTCCAGGGTCTGGACGAGGCAGCCCTCACCGCCGTCCTGCGGGCCCGCCCGGACGTCCTCGAGGACCCGCCGCGCGGAGTCGGTGAGCTCGTGCGCCGGCTCGGGGACGCGGACTCGATGCTCGCCGCCGTCAACGACCTGGACCGCGACGGGCTCCTGCTGTGCGACGCGGTCATGATGCTGGGCCCGCCCGTCCCGCTGGACCGGCTGGTGATGCTGCTCGGCGGGTCCAGGGACGGGATCCGCGCGGCGCTGCGCCCGGTCACCCGGCGGGCGCTGCTCTGGGAGAGCGACGGCGTCGTCCACGCCTTCGAGCCGTTCCGGCGGCTGTGGGACGACGAGGTCGCGGTGTGGCATCCGGCTGCGGAGCTCATCCCGGCCATCGCCGTCACCGACCTGCGCCGTGCCGCCCGCGGGCTCGTTCCCGGGGCCCGGGTCACCTCGTCCACGACCTGGGAGCGGTCCGCCCGCGTCGTCGGGGAGCTGATGGCCGACCCGGACGGCGTCGCCGCCGCGGTGCAACGGCTGCCCCGGCCGGCCCGCGACCTGCTGGCCGAACTGGTCCGCGACCCGACGGGTCTGATGACCGGCGACGAGCCCGACGACGCCCTCGGTACAGGTACAGGTGCCTTCGGTACGAACGGCTTCGATGGCGGGGCCCGTGGGCGGCTCCCGGCCGGGTCGAACCGGGAGGAAGCGGCCGGGGTGCTCGTCGAGTCCGGGCTGCTCCTGCTCGTCGGCGGTGAGATCGAGGTGCCCCGGGAGGTCGTGACCGTCCTGTGGGCGGCAGACCCGGAGGTCCGGCTGACCGGGCCGCCGAGCCTCGGCCCGGCGGGTGCGGACCGCGCGGACGAGACGTTCGCCGCCGGGATCCAGGCCGCCGCCGGGCACGCCCTGCGGTCGGTGGCGGCGCTGCTCGCCGAGGCGGAGCGGGCGCCCCTCGCCGCGCTGAAGAAGGGCGGCATCGGCACCCGGGAACGCGCCCGGCTGGCCCGGACCCTCGCGCTCGCGGAGGACGAGCTCCCGCTCTGGATCGACGTCGCCCACGCCGCGGGGCTGCTGGCCCGCGAGGAGGGCGGCTACGCGCCGACCGGCGAGTACCCCGGCTGGCGCGGGTCGGACGTCGGACGTCGCTGGGCGGTGCTCGCCCTGGCCTGGTTCCTCCTCGACCAGTCCCCGACACATCGTGAGATCGACAGCGGCCGGGACCAGCCGCCGCCGCTCCCGCTCGCCTCCGGCGCGGGCCGGGTGCGCCGGACGCTGCTCACCACGGCCAGCCCCGGCCGGTCGCTGGCCGCCGCGGGCAGCCACCTCGAGTGGTTCCTGCCGCTGCACGGCTACGACCGGCCCCAGCTGGCGAACAAGCGCCAGGCCGCCGTCCGGGAGGCCGAGCTGCTCGGCGTCGCCGCCGAGGACACCGTCTCCGATCTCGGTGTCGCGGTCTGCGAGGTCCTCGCGGCGGCGCCGCTCGACCCGACCGGGCAGATGCGGGCCCACCAGTACGGTTTCCCGACGCCCACGCTGGCCGGGTTCGTCACCGAAACCCTCGGGCCGCTGGTGGACGAGCTGGCCCGCCGGTGCGGCCGCGCCCTGCCGGGCGACGCGTCCACCATGATCCTGCAGTCCGACCTGACCGCGACCGTGGCTGGCCAGCCCAACCACGCGATCGCCCGCCTGCTCGCCGACGCGGCCGTGTCGGAGTCGCGCGGCGCCGCCGGGATGTGGCGGTTCACCTCCGCGAGCATCCGCGGCGCGCTGGACGTCGGCTGGAGCGCGCAGGAGCTGCTCGACGAGCTGCGCGCCGGCGCGGCGCACGAGGTGCCCCAAGGGCTCGAGTACCTCGTGGCGGACGTCGCCCGCCGCCACGGCCACATCCGCGCGCGGGCGGTGCGGGCCGCGGTCGTCGCGGACGAGGCGACGATCAACGAGATCCTGGCGACCCGGGCGCTGCGGTCGCTGGACCTGCGGCGACTGGCACCGACCGTCGCGGCGTGCGGCGCGGACGCCGAGAACGTGGCCGAACGCCTGCGCGCCGCGGGCATGGCTCCGGTGGTCGAGGACGAGCACGGCACCGTCGTCATCCGCGGGCGGCCGGGCGGCCCGCCGGCCTCGGGCCGCGACGCCGCCGCGGGGGCGGCTTCGGAGCGTGGCAGCGTGGGGAGCGTGGGGAGCACGGGCGAGTCCGGAACGTGGGCGGCTCCGGCGGATGTGGCGCGGCGCATCCTCGCGAACCGGGCCGGCGCCGGCGACGCCGCCCGGGCCGACCCGCGCGTCGTACGCCAGCTCGGCCGGCTGAACCCGCGGCTCACCCTCGCCGAGCGCCAGCTCCTCGCCGCCGCGCTCGACCACGGCGAGATCGTGACGATCATCTACCGGGACCGGTTCGAACGGCGGACCAGCCGTCTGATCGCCCCGGTGGAGCTGCTCGGCGGGCGTCTCGACTCCTGGTGCCACCTCCGCGAGGCGCGGCGCGAGTTCGCCGTCGCCCGCATCGAGGGGGTCACAACCGGCTGAGCGGGTCAGGGGCGGTGGCGCAGGCTTCCCGCCGGGCGCCCGCCGGCCTCGTCCTCGGACTGGTAGTCGAGGGCGCCGTCCGCCGCGAGGCGCAGCCTCGTCGTGCCGCCGCTCGTGCACACCGGCAGACCCAGCAGGGTGGGGTTGTCGCCCGAGCCCCCGATGTCACGCAGGACCACCTCGGGCCCGGAACCCGCCGCGGTGCTGATGCCCACGAGCTGCTGGTCACCGACGCACCGGATCGGCGCGTCACCTCCCAACGCCCCCAGCCCGACCAGGGTGACCTCGGAGTGGCCGACCGTCTGACCGCTCTCGCCGGGCCGCAGCGTGATCACGACGTCCTGCGCGACCCCCAGCCGCGAGATGATGCGTCCCTCCCAGGTGCCGGCGTATCCGGCCGGCAGGGCTCCCGGCACCGTGGGACCCGACCCGCCCGAGGGCGCCGAACCCGAGCTCGCCGGCGGCCCGCCGACGGTCGGCCTCGAGGTCGGTTGGTCGAGGAGGTCGGTCAGGGAGCCGATCCCGGCGGTGGCCTTGGGGCTCGCGCCGGCGTCCGCGCCGCCGCCGTCCGAGCCGCCGTCCGAGCCGCGCAGGGCGACCAGCAGGACGGCCGTCACGATCACGGCGAGGCACACGACACCCAGGGCGGCCACGGTCACGAGGGCGCGCCGCCCACCGGCCGGCGGGGCGTCGGGCCCGACCGGGGTGCCCGATGGTGCGGCCGGTGCGCCCGGTGGTGCGGCCCGCGATACACCCGATGGTGCGGCCGCTGTGGCTGGCGGTGCGGCCGGCTCCGGCGGCCATGGCAGTGCCCGGTTGTTATCTTCCGATGTGGCGTGGTCGTTCGTCACGGTGGTGGTGGCGGGGACGTCCAGGTCGAGGAGCGCGACGGCCTGCCGGCTCAGCCCGGTGACCAGGTCCTGCGGCAGCCATCCGGCGGTGATCAGTTCGGCGGCGCCGCCGCCCGGGACGAGCTCCGCGAGCACGTCAAGCGGCCCCGGGCGCTCACCCGGCGCCTTGCGCAGGCAGGCGTCCACGATGCCGCGCAGCTCGGCAGGGACGGCGTCGAGCCGTGGCTCGCCCGCCAGGATGCCGTACATCACCGCGGGCATCCCGCTGCCCGAGAACGGGCCTGATCCCGTCGCGGCGAAGGTGAGCACCGAGCCGAGGGCGAAGACGTCGCTGGCCGGCCCCACCTCCTGCCCGCCGATCTGCTCGGGTGACATGAAGGCCGGCGAGCCGATCGCGGACCCGGAATGGGTGAGCACGGTGGCGTCGAACGCGCGGGAGATCCCGAAGTCGATGACCCGTGGCCCGTCCAGGCCGAGCAGCACGTTCGAGGGCTTGAGATCGCGGTGCACCAGGCCGGCGGCGTGCACGGCGCTCAGCGCCTCGGCGAGGCCGGCACCCAGCGCCCGCATGGTCGGTACCGGAAGTGGGCCGCGCCGGCGCACCGCCTCCAGCAGGGACGGTCCCGGGACGTACCCGGTGACCAGGTAGGGCTGCTCGGCGTCCGGGTCGGCGTCGATCACCGGCGCGGTCCAGGCGCCGCCGACCCGGCGGGCGGCCTCGACCTCGCGGCGGAACCGGGCGCGGAACGTCGGATCGCCGGCGAACTCCGGCCGGATCACCTTGACGGCGACGGTGCGCCCGCCCGGGCCGCGGGCCAGGTACACCCGGCCCATCCCGCCGGCGCCGAGCAGGCCGAGCAGCCGGTATCCGCCGGTGGTCCGGGGATCATCCGCGCGGAGGGGTTCCATCCGGGACGACTCCTCCCGCCCGTCGCGGACTGCCGGTCGGGGCCGCCGGCCGTCCCGCGCGGCCGGCCCCGTCCCGCCGCCGCGCGACTCAGGCGACCTGGAACGATCGTTTGGGCAGTCCCATCATGTAACCCTCGGCCGGGACGATGAGCGGCGCCTCGGGCCGCGGCGGGTCCGGCTCCGGCCCGGGCCTGCGGTGGCCGATCCCCGGAGTGTCGCAGGTCATCCGGAAGCGGCGGCGGTCCGAACCCGCTGAAGTCGTAGACAAGGGGGCGGCGGACGTCCGGGACGCCGGCCGGCACGCAGGCCCGGCCCGCCGTCCACCGGTCGGTACATCAAGTCGGAAGGCACAGGCAGACAGCTTGAACGCGCACGCAGGTCACGGGTCGGATGGCGCGGGGGGCCGGGGAGCGGGCCACGACCCCGGCCAGGGTGCCGGTCGCGAGCACGACCACGGGAGCGGCCGAGCGGGGGAGACCGCCGCCGAGCCCCGCTGGCTCGACGCCGACGAACGGGCGGCCTGGCGCGGTCTGATCGGTGTGATGACCCGGCTGCCCGCCGCCCTCGACACCCAGCTCCGCCGGGACGCCGGACTGAGCCACTTCGAGTACTCGGTGCTGGTCGGGCTCTCGGAGGCACCGAACCGGACGCTCGCGATGGCTCGGCTCGCCCAGTTCACCTGCGGCTCGCTGTCCAGGCTCTCGCACGCGGTCAAGCGTCTCGAGGACAAGGGCTGGGTGCGCCGCGCCCCGTGCGCGGCCGACGGACGAGTCACGAACGCCACGCTGACCGACACCGGTTTCGCGAAGCTGGCCGACTCCGCTCCCGGCCATGTGGAGACCGTTCGCGACCTGGTCGTCGAGGCGCTCGCGCGCGACCAGCTCGACCAGCTCGCGGCCATCTGCGGCCAGATCCTCGACCGCCTCGACACCGCGCCGCCGCCCCGGCCCCGCTGAACCGCCGGCCCGGGCCGGGTCAGACGCCTGTGGTCGACCCCGGACGGGCGATCATCAGCACCGTGACCACGGCCCACAGCAGGCTGAACATGCCGGTGGTCATCGCGAGCCGCTTCGTCCGGGCGGTGACGGCCGCCGGGTTCGCGTGCCCGGCGCCGGCCGGCCCGGTGGCCCCGCCTGGGGCGATCTCCTCCAGAAGCTGCCGCTGCCACGGGAGGACCACCGCCGCCAGCAGCACCGCGGCCAGCCCCGTCAGGATGATCGAGGTGACGAGCCACGGGTCGCCGAGGACGTCCATGCTCGCGGCGGTGGCGAAACCGAAGATCGGCACGGTGATGCCGATCGCCGCGTAGACGTTGCAGATGCGGTGCAGCGTGCCGACCACTCCCGCCGTCCTGACGTCGCCCGGGTCACGCAGCGCCGCCCGCACCGCCGGCGCGTACATGCTCGCCGCGACCGTCACCGGGCCGATGGCGATGATCGCTACGAGAACGTGGACGCTCAACAGGAATGTGGTCACGGGTCCGTCCTGGGAGTGCGGAGGCAGCCGGAGGATGCGGCAACCGCCACGGTAGGCGCCGAACCGCCGCTTTCGTGAGTGGCAGGAGTGCCATCTACCGACGGATTCCCGCCACGGGGACTCCTCCCCTTCGGCCCTTGACACCCACAGCTGTCGGCGGTGAATAGTTCCTGTTCATGGCGTAATACCCCCGTGAGCTGGGCTCAGGTCAGGGGTGGGACCGGCGGGATCGCCCGTTGGCGGGAAACAGTTGCCTGGTTATCGTCCTGCCATGCACACCGTGGCGGTTCTCGCCCTCGAGGGCGTGGTCCCCTTCGATCTCGCGGTGCCCGTCGACACCTTCGGCCGTGCCCGGCTCCCCGACGGCCGGGCGGCCTATCGGGTGAAGATCTGCGCTGGTAGGAGCATCAGCGGCACCGTCGAGGCCGACGGCGGGGCGTTCTCCCTGCGGGCCCCCTGGGGGCTGGACGCGCTCGCCGAGGCCGACACGATCGTCGTCCCCGGCGTCGGCGAGCAGGCCGGACCCCTGCCCCCGGAGTCCGTCACCGCGCTGCGGGCCGCCGCCGCGCGCGGCACCCGTATCGCCTCCGTCTGCGTCGGTGCGTTCCTGCTCGCGCAGACCGGCCTGCTGGACGGCCTGCGCGCGACCACGCACTGGATCGCCGCCGAGGAGCTCGCCCGCCGTCATCCCGCCGTGCAAGTGGACCCGAACGTGCTGTTCGTCGACAACGGGCAGATCCTGACCTCGGCCGGCGCCGCGGCCGGCCTCGACCTGTGCCTGCACATGATCCGCTCCGACCATGGGGTCGCCGTGGCCGCGGACGTCGCCCGGCTGTCGGTCGTCCCGCTGGCCAGGGAAGGAGGCCAGGCCCAGTTCATCGTCCGCGACCGCCCGCCGCCGGACGGCTCCGTCCTCGAACCACTGCTGCGGTGGATGGAGGCGAACTGCCACCGCCCGTTGACGGTGGACGACCTCGCCGCCCAGGCGATGACGAGCCCACGCACGCTCAACCGCCGCTTCCGCGAACAGACGGGCACGACCCCGTCCCAGTGGCTGCACCGGGTGCGCCTGCGGCAGGCGCAGTACCTGCTTGAGACCACCGGGCACTCGGTGGAGCGGATCGCCGCGCAGGTCGGCTTCGGATCGCCCACCGCCTTCCGGGACGGGTTCCGCCGGCTGGTCGGCACCAGCCCCCAGGCCTACCGCCGGGCCTTCCGTGACGCTGTCACGCCTCCCGGGTAGGGAGCGCGTCGAAGACGGCGGGCCGCTTCTCCGTGCGCGCGGTCAGCGCCTCCGCGAGCCCTGGGCCCTCGAAGGCGATGTCCATCCGGCGGAGCGTGTCGGTCAGCGCGTCGTCCTGGGAACGATCGAGGTCCAGGTAGACCTGTTCCTTGATCATTGCCAGCGAGAACGGCGAGCAGTTCTCGACCAGGTCCTTCGCGTAGGCGACCGCGGCCTCCAGAACGGTCCCGTCGGGGACGACCTGCTGGACGAGCCCGAGCTTCGCAGCCTCCTGGGCGCCGATGGTCCGCCCGGTGAGAAGCAGGTCCAGCGCCGGCTGGAGGCCGATGGCCCGTGGCAGCAGCCAGGAGACGCCGTACTCCGCCGCGAGACCGAGCCGGGAGAACGCGGTCGCGATCTTGGCTGACTCGGCGGCGATCCGGATGTCGCTGCCCATCATGTAGGCGAAACCGATGCCCACCGCGGCGCCGTTCACCGCGGCGATCACCGGCTTGCGCAGGCGCATCGTGAGGGCCGGCAGGTCCTCGCGAGCCGGTACGAACTTCTTGATCGCTTCGGCGCCGTCGCGCAGCACCGCAAGATCGGCTCCGGCGCAGAAGCCCGCGCCGGCACCAGTGACCACGATTGCCCGGACCTGCGGGTCGTCATCCGCCGCACGCAGGGCGGCCGCATAGGCGAGCGCCATCGTGCTGGTCACCGCGTTGCGTGCCTGCGGCCGGTTGAACGTGATGACGCAGACGCCGTCGCGGATCTCGGTCAGGATCTCCTTCTCATCGGTCTCCGCCGTCACCGTGCCCGCCTCCGTCACCGCGCCTGCCTCCGTCATCGTTTGTCGTCGTCCGTGAGCGTAGGCGACCGCGGGCAGGCGATGCGCCCGCTTGTGACATGCCTTGTTCGTGGCGGCCGGGAAACCCCGACCGCCACTTTCTGCTTCTGATCAATTACGTTCCACTCGGTTACCTTCCACCGCGAACCCGGGTGTCGCCGCGTGCCTGCGACCGCGCGGACTCGGCGGTGGCGCGTCCGCTGAAGCCGCTCTCGGCCAGCGTGTCCACCCCCTGCTCGTCGGCCCGACCACTGGACCGGAACGCCGCGGCCACCTTCGTCAGACCGGTGACGAGCGCGGCCAGCGCGACCCACAGGACGACGAACGAGTAGGTCGGGTAGTGGTGCGCCGCCGCCCAGAAGGCGATGCCGATCGAGAAGGCACCGATCGCCAGCGGCGCCCACCACGGAGCCCCACCACGCAGGTTCCCGGCAGCCGTGCCGAAGGTCGGGCCACCGCGGTCGACGCGCCGATGCGCGAACGCCGTCGCGATGGCGTGGATGCCCGCGACCAGCAGATACCACGCCACCATGCGGGCCACCACGGTGAGCGTGGGCGCCGGCCAGGCGAGCGCGACGATGCCGCCGATGACGAACAGCAGCGCCAGCAACGCATGCGTGGGGCGCCAGTCCGCCGCGGCCGTCATCGCGGCGGCGAGCTCACTGACCGCTGCGACCAACAGCATGATCCCGAGCAGGATGGCGATCGACTTCCCGGTGGTGAGGCCGAACATCGGTATGGCCAGCGCGAACAGGATCCATCCGATCCCGAGCATCAGCAGCGCGGGACCAGCCTTGGCCGCCAGTCCCGGGCCACCGAGGGTGCCGCTGCCGCCAGCGCCCGTCCGGCCGCCGTGCGCGTGCTCACCACGCAGGTGGTCAGGCTGGTTCTGGTAGGTGCGGTCGGGCGTCCGGGAGCGATCGGCGAAGATCGTCTGGTCGTCCGTACCCGCGTTCGGATGCTCTGCGCTCCCCCTACCCGATGCGGAATCTCCACCTGATCGGGTGGATCGGGTGGAGAAGTCGTCGGGCAGCTCCGGATCGGCGCGCCCGCCGCGTCGTTCACGCCGCGGACCGCCGGCGCCAGTAGATGCACTCATGAAGTCATCCCCTCCAGTGGAGTGGTGGTTGTGCCGCCTGTCCTCCTTCGCGCGTGCTCCTCATGTGTCCTCCGGTCTCTCACGTGCCCTGGGTACGGGCATGTCATACCGTGCGTGACGAGATCGGTCCGATCGGTGCACATGACGGACGTGGTGGCAGGATCGGTTGCCTGCGTCGGTCCGCTGGCACCAACCTGATGACCGGCGGCGTGCCCGGGACTGCAACGAGGAGACGCGATGAAGATCGATTTCACTCTGTCTGACGACATCGCCTCGACCTCGACCACTGCCGCCCGCGTCGAGAAGGAGGGGTACGCCGGCGCCTGGGTCGGGGAGACCCGGCACGACCCGTTCATGCAGTGTCTTCAGGCCGCGACCGCGACCAGTTCCCTGACGGTCGGGACATCGATCGCGATCGCGTTTGGCCGCACGCCGATGACACTGGCGAATCTGGGATACGACCTGGCGCAGTACAGCGAGGGCCGGTTTGTCCTCGGCCTCGGATCGCAGATCAAGCCGCACATCGAGAAGCGCTTCTCGATGCCGTGGTCGCACCCCGCCGCCCGCATGCGTGAGCTCATCCTGGCGATCCGGGCAATCTGGGACTGCTGGCAGAACGGCACAAAGCTGGACTTCCGCGGCGATTTCTACACCCACACGCTCATGACCCCGTTCTTCACCCCCAAGCCGCACTCCTTCGGCCCGCCCCCGATCTACCTCGCCGGGGTGGGACCCGGCATGACCGAGGTCGCCGGCGAGGTCGCGGACGGGTTCCTCGTCCATCCCTTCAGCACCATGCGCTACGTCGAGGAGGTGACGATTCCCGCACTGCTGCGCGGCCGGGCCAAGGCCGGCAAGACCGACCTGGAGGACTTCACGATCTGCGGGCCTTCCTTCGTCACCATCGGCCGGACCGCACAGGAGATGGACCGCGCGGTGGCCGCCACCAAGAAGCAGATCGCCTTCTACGGCTCCACCCCCGCCTACCGCGCCGTCTTCGACATGCACGGCTGGGGCGAGGTGCAGCCCGAGCTGACGGCCCTCTCCAAGCAGGGCCGCTGGGATGACATGGCCGACCTGGTGACCGACGAGATGATGGCCGAGTTCTCCGTCGTAGGCACCCCCGAGGAGGTCGGCCGCGCACTCGGCGAGAAGATCGGCGGCGTCTACGCCCGGACAACGCTCTACGACTCGGGCGGCTCCGACCCGGCGCACTGGCCCGCGGTGCTCGACGCGGCCCGCTGACCCGCCCGGCACGCCCCATCGGGAATGGGTAGCCGTCGCCAGGTGTCCTCCTAGGCGAGCCCCGAGTGACAAAGGGGGATAGGGATGGCCTCGAACTGGGAGCTTGTGCCCCCACCGCCTGCGGAGCCGCCACTGCACCCGCGGCGCGGCATACACGAGCCGACCGCAGGCAGCCCCCCGCGCCGTCCCGGTTCGGTGCGGCGAACGATCACACTCGACTCGCTGCGCCCGGACGGCCCGACCGGAAACCTGATCCTGATCGGCCGCGGTCGGGACCTGGCCACCGGCCCCGAGGGCGCCGCCTCCGTGATCGCCGAGGCGATGTTCCGCTTCGAGATCGCCTTCCAGAGCCGTCGCGAAATCCTGCGCGTCGAGACTGCTCCAGAGGTCCCCGAACTGGCCGGCCTCATCGGCGTGAGCTCCACATCCGGCTTCCGTCGTCACCTGGCCGAGATCGTGCCGGAGCTCCGGGCCACCCATCCGTTGCTTGCCGCGTTGTTCGACGATGCCCCGGTGACCTCGCTCGTCTCCGGCTACGCGACAGCTCGCATGGGCCTCGTTCACGGCGATGGACGGATCATGCTGGCGCAGGCCGACCAATGCGCAGGCTGGGCGCGCGGCGCGACGATCATCAACTCGATCGAGGACGGGAACGGCCCACCCATGGTCACCGGCCCACGGGCGCCGTCCCTGCTGGTGCCCGATGATCCGATGGCATGGCATGCGCTGACCGGACTGCCTCCGCACGGCATGCGGCGGGCCCGCCGCCTTGACCTGCTGCCCGCCGGCGTCGACGCACTGCAGGTGGACGTGCTTTTCCGGGACAGCTACCAGTCCGACAGCGGACCTGAGGCCGTCATCCACGAGTACACGGTGAACGCGCTGCTCGACCCGGAGACAATGACGTTCACCGAGATCGAGTCGACTCCGCGCGCGCTGCCGTGGGTCGAGTGCCCGAGCGCGGCCGCGAGCGCCGCCCGGCTGGCTGGCGCCGCAGCCGCAGACGTCCGGCAGGTCGTGGGCACAACCTTCCGCGGTACGTCTACCTGCACGCACCTGAACGACACACTGCGATCGCTCGGCGATGTCCCCGCCCTGGCGGCCATGCTGCCAGGGCGCTCGGCACCGTAGGTGTGATCTTGCGGCGAGTGTGTCGATGGGAGAAGGTGGACGGATTCGGACGGGACACAGTTTCTTCGGGAGTCTTTCGTGGGTAGCCGCAGTTTCGAGATAGACGTGGTCGATAAGGTCGCATGGCTCGTTCTCTCCAGGCCGGAAGAACTCAACACGCTTCAACCGGATTTCTGGCGAGATCTCCCCCTGGCCGTTTCGAAGATTGACCAGGACGGAGGCGTCCGGGTGCTCGTGATCTCGTCGACCGGTCGACACTTCACCGCGGGCCTGGACCTGAATGTCTTCGGCGGCACGGAGCTTTTTCCGGACGGAGAGCCGGCTCGTGTCAACATGGCCCGCCGCTCGCTTATTCTTCGCATGCAGGGCGCTCTCACTGCGCTGGAACGGGTGCGCTTCCCCGTTCTCGCGGCGGTGCAGGGCGGTTGTGTCGGGGGCGGCCTCGACCTTGTGACGGCCTGCGACATGCGTTATGCCACCGCGGACGCGTTTTTCGTTGTTCAGGAGACAAAGATCGGAATTACCGCCGATCTCGGCACACTGCAGCGACTCCCCAAGGTAATTCCGGACGGAGTTGCGCGTGAGCTCGTCTACACCGGTCGTCGACTTCCCGCCGACCGTGCGCTCGCCGTCGGCCTGGTGAACGAGGTCTACCCGGATCAGGAAGCGATGCTGCGCGGTGTACGCGAGGTTGCGGAGGAAATTGCCGCCAACAGCCCAATGGCGGTCTGGGGGAGCAAGGAGATGCTGCTCTACTCGCGCGATCACCCCGTCGCCGACGCCCTGGCACACACGGCAACCTGGCAGGCGGGGGCACTTCAGCCAGTAGACGTTACCGAGTCGATTCAGGCCCGGATGGAGAAGCGCGTCCCGAGCTACCCGGATCTCCCGTCGACCTCGGATACCTGACGGCGCCGTCGTCCGAATCCGAGTGTCCTGTCGAAGCCCGTCCTGTACGAGATCGAATCCCTCCTCGTGGTTCGCCTCAGGAGGGTGGGTTGTCCCTGTCGTCGGGTCGGTTGGTGTTGGGTGATGGGTTGGGGTGGTGGTAGGGGTCTGGGTTGATGGTGATGGTGTGGCCGAGGGCGGTGGTCCAGTGGAAGATACCGGGTTCTGGTTGGTGGATTTTCCATTTTCCTTGGTGTCGCATGCGGTGGTGGCGGCGGCAGAGGAGCCCGAGGTTTCGGGTCACGGTGGGTCCGTGGTCGGTGTGGGGGATGGTGTGGTCGATATCGCAGTGGATCGCCTGTCGGGTGCAGCCTGGGTGTCGGCATGTCCGGTCGCGGGTTCGGATGTGGCGTGTCTGGGCGGGTGTCGGGTGGCGGCGGTTGGCGACTTCGAGGAGGTGTCCGCGGGGGTCGGTGAGGATGCGCCGCCAGGTTGATCCCGGCCGGTGGGCCATGTCGTGGGCGATGGCGGCGGGGATGCTCCCGATTCCGGGGATCTCGCCTGGGGCTGTGGAGGTGCCGAGCAGGGTGGTGATGGGGACGATGACCTGGACGTCGCAGCTGAGGGGCTGGGCGTGTTGTGTGCGGCCGGTGAGGAGGTCGACGAGTACGTCGGCGCGGATCTGGTCGGTGGTTCTGTTGTCGGCTGTGGTGTTCTGGGTGGAGATTCGGCGGGCGAGTTGGTCGATGCGCTGGTAGCAGGCATGGGCTTCGTCGGCGGGGAGGAAGGCGGTCAGCCTGCTGGCGTTGTCTTCGCTGGTGAGGATCCGAACCCGGCGTTCGGCTTTTCGTGCTTGGGTGCGTGCGGTGGAACCGTCGGGGTCGAGGGTGTGTACGGCGCGTCGGGTGGCGTCGGTGAAGGCTTCTCTGGTGCGGCGGGGGCCGCCGTGGAGTACGTGTTTTTCGACGGCTGCCGCGAGGTCGTCGTCCAGGGGTCGTGTGGCGCGTGCGAGGGTGTGGAGTCGTGGGAGGTCGATGCGGCCTTTTCTCAGTTCGTGGAGTGCGTGGGGGAGGCGGTTGGTGATGGTGCGGGCGTGGGACATGTCGCGGGCGGCGGTGGTGGGGGAGACGCTGATCTCGATGGCGACGTCCTCGGGTGCGAGCTCGCTGGGCGCTGCGGTGGTTGTGGTGTTGTCGGGTGAGCAGATCCGGGCGAGTGCGGCGAGGTCCTCGATCATTTCTGCCTGAATCCAGCCCAGGAGCATGGCCTTGCTCTGGTAGTTGTCGAGGTGATGGCGGAATTGTTCGGCAGCCGACCCGCTGCCGGAGATCTGGTTGGCCTCCTCGGTTTGTGTGATGGCGATTTCCTGCGCCGTTGTGAAGGTCGGTCTGGTGTCTCCGGTCAGTTCGGCGTGTGCGGCTGCGAGCACGTTGAGGAGGATTTTCGGGTGCCGCTTTGGCTGCTCTGTATTCGTCTCCGACGTCTGGGGCGGGGTGTGGCTGGGTGTGTGCATGGGGATGACCGCCTGCCAACGCGAGACCGTTTCGAACGTGCGTTCGACTCTAGGTGGGGTTGGTGCGGTCAGGCAAGCGTGCTCGTTGACGAGACCACAAATGTGTCTCCTGCGTTCGCGGGGGAGGTCCCCGGGCTGTGTGAGCGTGCCGGCGAGATGGTTCTCGCCCGTCTCGTCGCACCCCGCTACTGGTGTCCCGACCAGGTATTTTTCCCGGCGGAGGGACCGGCCCGGACGCGGTGCGCGAAGGCTGTCGGTCGGCCCGGCAAGGCGGTTGACCGGATTGGGTGGTCCGCGTAGCGTCGTCGCGGACAGTGATTGTCGGCGGGTGTCACCGTCGCATTGACGGCAGGGCTAAATGTCGTCGAATCTATAAATGAATTCGAGGGTTATCAAATAAACAGTGCCTGGATGGTTGGGTGGTTCCGGTGTCGCGGGATTCTCTGCGCCACGTCGGGTTCGTGGGCCGGCCAGAGTTGAGGGCGGAGTGGTCGGTGCGACTTTTCGGGCCGAGTCACACCGCCGTCGCCTGCGATCACACCCGCACTTCGGCCATCCAGGAGATCATGCCCTGGGTGGCCGCGCGGTGATCGCGGCTGGGTCGGCCGATGGCGGCCCAGCCGTGATGCACCCCAGCTGCTGGGAACGGCGACTTACCCGGTCAGCACCGTCCGCCGTTACTGCAGGTCGGTCCGTCCGGCTGCGGMTCGAGGTCCTCGAGGGCGCGGGTCGGGGCGGGCAGATCGTGCCTCACCGTCACACGCGATCCGTCGAAGCTCAGCAGGCCGGAGATCGGGATACTTTCGGGGAGCGGATCCTCGTACGACCAGGCGACGTCCTCCACGACGACGTCCCCGACGATCGCCGACCAGTAGGACGCGGCTCCCTTGTAGGGGCAGTAGGTCGTCGTCGTGCTCGGGCGGAGAAGTCCCATGTCGACCTGCTGGCGGCGAACGTACAGCCGTGGTGCGAGCGCGGACTCGTACAGGGCGACGGTGTCCGAGGTGTCGACGAGGACCGCGTCGCCGACCTCGACGCGCAGGCGCCGAGTCGAGCGAAGGCAGTCGACCCGGTGGTAGGGGTTGCGCGGATGCCCGAGCATCCGTTCCTCTTCTTCCCACCATTCGTCGACAGCGTCCCATGGAACCCGTACGTGTCCTGCGACGGCGGGCTCGGGTTCGGATGCCACAGTCACCTGGACATCCTCGGAGGGGAACGCATAGGTCGGAGGTTGTCCCGGTGCATGAACCAGCAGCACTCGCTCGCTGTCGATCACGGTCCGACCGTCGGAACGGCCGCGTACCCGACGTTGGAAGGGCTCGACGTAGACAAGCGGTGTCGGGAGAGACGCGCTGAAGCGGCCGGCTGGCCGCGTGGACAGGGGGCCTCGTCCAGTCGTGAGACTCATAGCGCGGTCCTGTCGTCGACCGCGCGCCCGTCATTCCTGAAGCCCCGCATCATGGCGTCGACGGTGAACGACGAGATCAGTGCATCGGCCTCGTCGTAGACCCGGCATTCGGAATGGGTCATTCCGTCGCCGGCGAAGGTCGACAGATGGTGATAGCGCATCCAGTGGTCGGCCCGGASATTGGAGTGAAAGGAGATGCCAATCGCGTTGATCCCCATCGACAGCGTGCGATGGGCCTGGTTCTGGCCGACCCCCTCATGCGGGCGCAGGGCGGCGGCGATGGAGATGTGCCCGGTGAACTGGGCGAGCAGCCCGGCCTGTAGGCACGGGTCGTCCGGCACCGTGCGGAACCGGACCCATGTGTCGATGACCGGAGGACCCACGGGCGCGGCCGGGTCGTCGGTGTACGCCGCGTCGACCATGCGGATGTCGCGTCCGGTCACGGACATGTCGTAGGGCTTGCTGTCGTAGGGGCCTGCGGATGGCGGCGGGGCCGCGGAGTGGCGGACGACGTCCGGTGCGGTGACATCGAGCAGCAGGGTGCCGCTGGCGCGCCGCTTTCCGCGCTGGGAGACGTGTACTGCCAGCGTTGTGAAGCTCCGGCCGGAGCTGAGCTCGTCCACCTCGAACTCGAGAGGTTCGCGCGCGTCCGCTGCCCGGTAGAACACCATGTGCGCCGAGACAACCCGCCGCCCGGGCGCGTGGCGGCCGCCGGCCACCACGGCCTGCCCGAGCATCTGGCTGCCTTCGACGACAGGCCGCCGGGGATCAGCAAGGGCCACGCTGACGTATCTGCGGTCGCCGGCCTGGCGGACATTCATGATGTCGATGAGATCTGAGGCGTCGCCCCAGGTGGGGAAGCGTTTGATCGTGCTGTCGCGGGGCTGCTCGCCGGGGAGCTCGTCGACGATCTCCACCCGGACCCGGTCGTGATCGAAGGCGGCAAAGTCGGTCAGCCACTCCAGGCCGGAAGCCGGCTGGGTGAAGGCCCACAGCGCGTCCCGGCCGTCGACCGTCGTCGTGCTGGCGGGGTCGTGCCAGTCGACGGCGTCGGCGTCGACCTTCCCCTCGAGGGACCACAAGCGTGCCGTGCCCTTCACCGGGCACGACACCGTCCGGCCCTCGTCTCCGAAGGAGTCGAACCGGATGTCGGAGCGTGGAAAGTAAAGGACGGGGACCTGCCCCGGTTCCTGTACCCGGACGGCGGCTGTCGACTCCGCGACCAGGGTGTCACCCCACCACGCTCGGGCCGGGTAGGGGCATGGCTGCCGAGTTAAAGCCGGATCGCTTGCCGACGTCGCGTCGGCCGTTACAGGCTGCACGTCACAGGAAGCTAACACTGTGCCCAGGGTTGGGACGAGGAATCCGGAGTCGAGGGGCATCGGACCCGACTGTTTCGAGCCGTCGGTGGCCGCTCAGTGGGTGCCCGCCGTCGAGGACAGGCGGGTCAGCCACCCGAGGACCAGTGAGTTGAACACCTCGGGGTGCTCCTGATGCAGCCAGTGGCCGCCCGGCAGCACGTGAACCTCGTCGGACGGGCCCGCGGACAAGTCGCGTTCCCATTCTGCCTGGTCGGCGCGCCGTTCCCCGTACACGGACAGCACGGGGCAGGTCCGCTTGGCCAGGTAGTCGTCGCTCTGCTCCCGGCGGCCGAACTGGTCGACATCCAGCCACATGCCGGCGAAGGCCGCCTGGGCCACGTCGACAGGTACGCCCAGCGCACGTCGTCGGTGCCAGGTCGTCAGGTGCTCGGGGGTGTCGGGGCCAGCCAGCGCCGCGAGATACCTCAGCAGGCGCTCGACCCCGCCCGGCTCGCCGAGGTTCGCCAGCGACCGTGCGGATCTCTCAACGTCAGCTTCGGGCAGGCCGTAGGCGGGCTCCACCGCGACGACGGCGCGGACGAGATCGGGATGTTCCACGGCCAGCGCACTGGCGACCATCGCGCCCAGCGAGTGTCCGACGGCGACCACCCCGCCGTTGCTCGCGGTCACCCCCAACTCGCGAAGCAGGGCCGCGATGTCGGCGGCCAGGATCCGCGGCCGCAGCCCCTTCGAACCGGTGGACCGACCGTGGCCACGCAGATCGACGGCGATCACGCGGTGGCGCCGGAGGAAGGCTGGGATCTGGAAGTTCCAGTCGTGCGAGTCGCAACACCAACCGTGGACGAGCACCAGGGGCGGGGGTGCGCTGGGTGCTCTCGTCCCGTTCAGGCTCACCGGGCCTGGGCTCTCACCGAGGATCGCGGTCCCGTCCCGGGCCGGATCGTCGGTGAAGAACAGCCTGGTCTCGACCCCGAGGTCGAAGTACGGCATCGGTAGCCCCCGTTCGCTAGACGACGTTCGTTGACAATGGACTCGGGTGAGGACGCCGAGTCCGGCCCTGGAAGGCCTGCGCATGGCACGGACGAAGTCCTGCCAGACCGACGATCCGTGTCCGTCCGATGTTCCCGTGATTCCGCGGTTGTCTCGTCCGCGGGGCCTGCGGCGGCGGGCTGGCATCCTGGGGTGCGTGGACGCTGCCCCGGGAGATTCGACTGTCTCGCGTCGAGCCTCTGCCCGCAGGTACCTCATGTGTCCACCGGAGTACTTCGACGTCACCTATGCCATCAACCCGTGGATGCGCCCCGAGGTACCGACGGACCTCGCCCGGGTACACGCCCAGTGGGAGGCGCTGCGGGCCGTGTATCTGGGGCTGGGCCACCAGGTCGAGTTGGTCGAGCCGGTTCCCGGGCTACCGGACATGGTCTACGCGGCCAACGGCGGCCTGGTCGTCGACGACGTCGCGGTCGGGGCGCGTTTCCGGTACCCGCAGCGGCGGGCCGAGGCTGACCACTACCTCGACTGGTTCCGCGGGGCTGGAATGCGGCGGGTGCACGCCCCGTCGTACGTCAACGAGGGCGAAGGAGATTTCCTGCCGGTCGGCGGCGTTGTCCTGGCCGGGACGGGTTTCCGTACCGAGCCACGTGCGCACGCCGAGGTGGCGGGTGTTCTCGGCCGCAGGGTGCTGACCCTGGAGCTGGTCGATCCGCGTTTCTACCATCTCGACACCGCGCTCTGTGTCCTCACCGAGGACCTTGTCGCGTACTACCCGGCGGCATTCAGCGCGCGTAGCAACGCCCTGCTCCAGGAGACGTTTCCGGGGGCTCTCACGGTGTCCGAGCGGGAGGCGGTCGCGTTCGCGCTGAACGCGGTCAGTGATGGGCTGCACGTGGTGATCTCGGCCGATGCTGTCGGGTTCGCGAGCACTCTGCGTGACCATGGATTCATCCCGGTCGGCGTGGCCACGGATGAGATCCGGCGGGGTGGCGGCGGCGCGAAATGCTGCACGCTGGAACTGCGTCCGGCCGGCTGAGCCTGGCCGACTGAGCTCGGGAGTGCTCACCAAGCGAGACCGCCGCGCCGTTTCGGCGAAGATCGTGCACGTTCCGTGGACGCGCCGGGCGTGGCAATCAGGACAACTTTCGCCTGATGCGCTGTGGAGGTACTTTCTATCGCGGCATGAAGTACTCTGGAGAGAATCATCGGGACGACGTCGGACAACCTATGACTAAAATTGTTACGATGGTCGCGGCCGTGGACGGCCTGCCGACCATAGAAGAAACAGATGCAATGCTGGTCGAGCTGAACCGGCTTCCACGGGATCCGGTGGTGACCGATCTGATCGACGAGCTGCTGGATTTCCGGTCGCTCCTCGCCGCCGCCGTCTGAGCGGCTGCTCCGAAGCGACCGGAACCCGGCTACGCCGGACGGTGTTTCCGCCCTACCGGGCAGGTGACGCCGTCCGGTGAGACCTCATCGGGTCACTGCTGCGCCCCGAACGGCTGGCCCTGCTGCTGGCTGCCCTGGCCGCCCTGGCCGAACTGGTTGTACTGGCTGGAACCGAGCCGGTCGCGTGAGGCGCCGCCGCCCAGGGCCGAGCCGGCTCCGACAAGCTCCTGGATACGGTTCTCGACGTACCGCTCGCTGTGGTTCGTCTTGTCCGCGATCCGCGCAACGAGGTCGTTGACGCTGGTCGACGCGTCCAGGTCGGCGGTGCTCACCTGACCGAACTGGTCCAGGATGCGGTAGCGGATCTGGCGCCAGTTCTGCCGAAGCTGCTGCTCCACCTGCTGTGCCTGCTGCTGCTCCATGGTTCGGGAGACTCCTTTCAGTCGGGCTTTTTATTTCCCGCTAGGCGGCGCCCATGACGCTACCCCAGAAGCGCTTCCCGGCAAAGTCGAGGACTAATTATGTGGGCTGGTGGCAGGGTGGGTGTGGCGTCCATCTCCGTCGGGCGAATCCTGAATTTCGAGCTGTTCTAAATAGTTCGGATTCTGCGGTCTGGTCGGCGGGTCACGGGATGTTCGACGGCTTTGTTGCGGCGCGGGCGCGTGCGTCGGCATTGCCGCTCGCCGCCGATCGCGGGAGCGCCGGTCGCGGATGGGGCGGCGGGCGGGCGAACCCGGCGCGATCCCGCACACGGACCGGCGCGGGCGAAACTGCCCGGGCGGAACGGTCCCGGCTGAACGATCCGGGCGGAACGCGGGCCGGCAGAGTGGTCAGGGGGCTGGACAGCGTGCGGCGACAGCCATATCTTCACTAATTGACTGAACAAAGTGGGGTTACTGACGGTGGTCGAAGGGCGGTGGCTTCCCATGCCCCCAGCAGGCTCAGTCCCGCTGTCGGTGCTCGACCTGGCCCCCCTCCCCTCGGGATCCTCGGCGGCCGACGCGCTGCGCAACACGCTCGATCTGGCCCGGCAGGCCGAGCGGTTCGGCTACGCCCGCTACTGGCTCGCCGAGCATCACCTGACCCCGGGGGTCGCCTCCGCCGCACCCGCCGTTCTGATCGCCCTGGTCGCAGCGGCGACGGAGAGGATCAGGGTCGGCTCCGGGGCGGTCCAGACCGGGCATGACACGGCGGTGGTCGTCGCCGAGCAGTTCGGCACGATCGCGCACCTTCACCCCGGGCGGGTCGACCTGGGGCTTGGTCGATCCAACCTGGGCCGCTTGGTCGACCGGGCCGCCAAGCCCACGCCGAACGGCACAGCGCAGCCCCTGAACGGCACAGCGCAGCCGCCGCCTCGACCCTCGGCGCGGGTGGTCGACGGCCTGCTCCTCCCTGAGTCGCCGGCGGTCACCTTCGACGTGGAGCGCCTCGGCCGGCAGTTGCGGCTGGTCGGTTTCCGGGACGGACCCGAGGAGGACTACACCGCGCTGGTCCGCGACATCCAGGCGTTCGTCGGTGGTACCTACCGTGCGCCTGACGGTACGGCGCTGTCCGCGCCGGCCGCGGAGGGCGCAGATCTGGAGATCTGGATCCTGGCGGCGACCGCGGGCGGGAGCGCGCTCACGGCCGCGGCCCTCGGCCTGCCGCTCGGCGCGAATTACCACATCGTCCCGTCGACGGTGCTCGAGACGATCGCGGCGTACCGGGCCGCGTTCCGGCCCGGCGTGCTGAACGAGCCGCGGGTGATGGTCTCCGCCGACGTCGTCGTCGCGTCGGACGACGAGACCGCCCGCCGGCTCGCCAGCGGCTACGGTCCGTGGGTGGCCAGCATCCGCGCGGGCGGTGGCGCCATCCCGTACCCGAGCCCTGGGGAGGTGGCGGCGCGCGGGCTGAGCGACGCCGAGCGGGCACTGGTCGCCGACCGGGTGGACACCCAGTTCGTCGGCTCGCCCGAGACGGTCCTGCGGGGGCTGCGGGTCCTGCGGGACGCCACCGGCGCCGACGAGCTGCTGATCACCACGATCACCCACGATCACGCCGATCGCGTGCGTTCCTACGAGCTGCTCGCCGAGGCCTGGTCCCGGTCGAGCGCGGTGGGCTGACATCGATGACCGGTCCCACCGCCCCGGGCGAGCTGCGGCTCGCCGTCGCGCTCGACGGCTGCGGCTGGCACCCCGCCGCCTGGCGGGAGCCCGACGCCCGTCCCCGCGAGCTGTTCTCCGGCCGTTACTGGACGGAGCTCGTCCAGGAAGCCGAGCGTGGCCGGCTCGACTTCGTGACGATCGAGGACACGCTGGCGCTGCAGTCGTCCCGGTATGACGGCCCGGACGGCCGGGTCGACCAGGTCCGCGGCCGGCTCGACGCTGTCCTGGTGGCGGCCCGCGCCGCGCCGCGCACGCGGGCCATCGGCCTCGTCCCGACGGTGGTCGTGACGCACACCGAGCCGTTCCACGTGGCCAAGGCCGTCGCCACTCTCGACCATGTCAGTTCCGGGCGGGCCGGGGTGCGGGTCAGGGTCCGCGCGGGGCGGGACGAGGCCGCCCATTTCGGCCGTCGTGACCTGCCGCCGGCGCGGCCCGCGGACCTGTTCGACGAGGCCGCGGACTACGTCGAGGTCATGCGCCGGCTGTGGGACAGCTGGGAGGACGACGCCGAGATCCGCGACGTGGCCACGGGGCGGTTCATCGACCGCGACAAGCTGCACCACATCGACTTCGCGGGCCGGTGGTTCAGCGTGCGGGGTCCGTCGATCGTGCCGCGCCCGCCGCAGGGGCAGCCGCTGGTCACCGCGCTCGCGCACGCGGCCGTCCCGTACCGTTTCGCCGCGGGTTCGGTGGACCTCGTCCACGTGACACCGCGCGACGCCGCCGACGCGGCGCGGATCCTGCGCGACCTGCGGGCCGAGCAGGCCGCGGCCGGGCGGCTCGCGGAGTCCCTGCGGGTGTTCGCCGACCTGGTGGTGTTCCTCGACGACGCTGAGGGCCGGGCCGCCGCGCGCAGGGCCCGCCTGGACGAGCTCGCGGGCCGGGAGTTCCGGTCGGACGCCGCCGTCTTCGCCGGCACGCCGGCCGGCCTCGCCGACGTCCTCGAGGAGTGGGCGGGGGCGGGTATCGACGGATTTCAGCTGCGTCCGGCGGGGGTTCCCACCGATCTGACCGCGATCACCCGCGGGCTGGTGCCGGAGCTCCGGCGTCGTGGCCTGGTTCCGCCCGAGTACGGCGCGGGCACGCTGCGCGGCCTGCTCGGGTTCCCCCGGGCGGCCAACCGCTACGCCGCCGCCCCACCCGAACCCGCCGCCACCTGACGCGTCCRTCCTGACCGGGAGGAACCGGATGAGCAGCCCGACCAGGCAGATCCACCTCGCCGCGCACTTCCCGGGCGTGAACAACACGACCGTGTGGAGCGACCCGCGTTCGGGCAGCCACATCGCGTTCGAGTCGTTCGTCCATTTCGCCCGGACGGCGGAACGGGCGAAGTTCGACTTCCTGTTCCTGGCGGAGGGGCTGCGGCTGCGGGAGCAGCGCGGGCGCATCCACGACCTGGACGTCGTCGGGCGTCCAGACACGTTCACCGTGCTCGCGGCGCTGGCGGCGGTGACCGACCGGCTGGGTCTGGCCGGGACCATCAACTCGACGTTCAACGAGCCGTACGAGGTGGCCCGCCAGTTCGCCAGTCTCGACCATCTCTCCGACGGGCGCGCCGCGTGGAACGTCGTCACCTCCTGGGACGCGTTCACCGGGGAGAACTTCCGCCGTGGTGGCTTCCTGGCCGAGGAGCAGCGCTACGAGCGCGCCGAGCTGTTCCTGCGGACGGCCAGCGAGCTGTTCGACTCCTGGCGGGGGGACGAGATCGTCGCGGACAAGGAGTCCGGCGTCTTCCTGGCCGATGCCAAGGCGGGGGCGTTCGAGCACCACGACGCCCACTTCGACATCAGCGGGCAGTTCACGGTGCCGCGCAGCCCGCAGGGCCGGCCGGTGATCTTCCAGGCCGGTGACTCCGACGCGGGCCGGGAGTTCGCCGCCCGGTCCGCCGACGCGATCTTCAGCCGGCACAGCACGTTCGACGCCGGGCAGGCGTTCCACGCGGACGTCAAGCGCCGCCTCGCCCGCTACGGCCGTGCGCCCGAGGATCTCCTCGTCCTGCCGGCGGCGACGTTCGTCCTGGGCGACACCGACGCGCAGGCGCGGGAACGGGCCGAGGAGGTCCGCCGCCAGCAGGTCAGCGGCGCCACCGCGATCCAGTTCCTCGAGCAGGTGTGGAACCGCGACCTCGGTGACCACGATCCGGACGGGCCGCTGCCCGAGGTCGACCCCCAGCCCGGGGAGAACACGGTCGCCCAGGGCAGGGCGAGCGTGCGGATGTACGAGGACCGGCTGGCCACCGCCCGCCGCTGGCGCGAGATCGCCGAGGCGGGGAAGCTCACCACCCGCGAGCTGGTCATCGAGGTCAGCGGGCGGCAGGCGTTCGTCGGCAGCCCGGCGACCGTCGCGGACACGATCAACCGGTTCGTACAGGCCCGCGCGGCGGACGGGTTCATCCTCGTCCCGCACATCACCCCCGCCGGCCTGGACGAGTTCGCGGACACGGTCGTCCCGCTGCTCCAGGAACGCGGCGTGTTCCGGGCCGACTACACGGGGACGACGCTGCGCGACCATCTCGGTCTCGCCCCGGTACCAGGATGGCCGGTTCACGCGGTCTGAGGCTTTTCTGCGGCAGACCCGGGTAGTGGCCAACAGGGACGGTCGCTGCCCGAGATCGAGGCCGACCTCGGGATGGCGGTGATCCGGTCACAGGCCGCGACCGGGCGAGAGGATCCCGGTCGGGTCGAACAGGCGCCGCAGCCGCTGCTGCAGGGAGTGGTTCGTCGTCCCGAGCTCCGCGCCGAGCCAGCGGCGCTTGAGCGCGCCGATCCCGTGCTCGCCGGTCACGGTGCCGCCCAGGTCGAGTGCGGTCTGGAAGATCAGGTCGGCGGCCTTCCACGCCTCGGCCGGGATCTCGTCCGTCTCCCCGGCGGGGCCGCCCGCGCCGCCCGTGCGGTCCACGACGATGATCGGGTGCAGGTTGCCGTCGGCCGCGTGGGCGATGGTGAAGATCTGGACACCGGTATCGGCGCCGATCTCGGCGATCCGGGCCGCCGCCCGCGCCAGCCGCGACCGGGGGACGGCGATGTCCTCGATCAGCACCCGGCCGATCCGTTCGAGGGCCGGCAGCGCCGCCCGGCGCGCCGCCAGCAGCTCCGCCGCCGCCGGGTCCGTGGTGTCCGCGGAGCGGCGCACCGCGCGGGCGCGGCCGCGCAGCACCGCCTCGACGGCGTCGGCCTCGTCGCCGGCTCCGGCGCCGTCGGTCTGGACGAGCAGGAAGGCCTGTCCCGAGGTGGCGAGGTCGCTGCCCGTCGCCGCGTCCACGGCCCGCATGGTCGGCCCGTCGAGCAGCTCCGCCATGGCCACCACGATCCCGGTGGCCATGATCTCGGTGACCGCGTCCACGGCGGCGCCGAAGGAGTCGAAGAACGCCGCCAGGGTGACCGTGCGTCGCGGCGCGGGCCGCAGCCGCAGGGTGGCTCCGACGACGACGCCGAGCGTGCCCTCCGAGCCGACGAACAGCCCGGTCAGGTCGTAGCCGGCGACGCCCTTGACGGTGCGCCGCCCGGTGCTGACCAGCTCGCCGTCGGCGAGGACCACGTCCAGGCCGAGCACGGACTCCCGGGTCACGCCGTACTTGGCGCACCGCAGGCCGCCCGCGTTGGTGGCGATGTTCCCGCCGACGGTGGAGATCGCCGAGCTGGCCGGGTCGGGGGAGTAGGTCAGGCCCACCGCCCGCGCGGCCCGGTCCAGGTCGTCGGTGATCACCCCGGGCTCGACGACGGCGACCGCGTCCGCCACCGACAGCTCGCGGATGCGGTTCATGCCGGCGAGGTCGAGGATCACGGCCCCGTCCGGGGCCGCGGCGCCGCCGGCCAGACCTGTTCCGGCGCCCCGCACCGTCACCGGGACCCCCCGGGCGACCGCCTCGCGCAGCACCGCCCGCACGTCGTCGACGGTGCGCGCGAACGCGACGCCGAGCGGCCGCCCCGGCGGATGCCATCCTGAGCGGTCGAGCCGGTGGGCGTCGACGACCGCGTCGTCCTGGCTCCACCGCCCGCCCGGCAGTGCCGCCGCGAACGCCTCGCCGGCCGTGAGCCGCCGGTCCGTCATGGCCCGGTGGCGACGGGCCGCTGCGGGTCCGAGGACCAGGCGGACCACGAGCCCGGGTAGAGCGCGGCCTCGATGCCGGCGGCGGCCAGCGCCGCGATCTCGTGCGCCGCGGTCACCCCGGAGCCGCAGTAGACACCGACCGGTTCGCCCGCGCCGGTCGTCCCCAGTGCGGCGAAGCGCTCCCGCAGCCGTTCCGGGGAGAGGAACCGGCCGTGCTCGTCCAGGTTGTCGCCGGTGGACGCGCTGACCGCGCCGGGGATGTGGCCGGCGCGCGGGTCGACCGGTTCGATCTCGCCGCGGAAGCGCTCCGCGGCGCGGGCGTCCAGCAGCACGCCGTCGCGGGCGACCCGGGCCGCCTCGTCCGCGTCGAGGGTGGGCAGGTGACCGGCGTCGAGGACGACGTCACCCGGCTCGGGGACGACGTCGCCGGTAGCCAGCTCGAATCCGGCCTCCCGCCAGGCGCCGAGCGCGCCGTCGAGGATGCGGACGTCCGTCAGACCGGCCCAGCGCAGCAGCCACCAGGCCCGCGCGGCGGCCAGCCCGCCGTTGTCGTCGTACACGACGACTCCCCGGCCGGTCGCCACCCCCCAGCGTCGGGCCGCCCGCTGCAGGTCCTCGACGGCGGGCAGCGGATGGCGTCCCGCGGTCCCGCCCGGCGGGGCGGCCAGCTCGGTGTCCAGGTCGACGTACACCGCGCCCGGCAGGTGGCCGGCCAGGTAGTGGTCCCGCCCGTGCGGGTCGCCCAGCGCCCAGCGGACGTCGAGCAGCACCGGCGCGCGGGCCGTCGTGAGCTCGTCGTGCAGTCGCTTCGCGTCGACGAGGACGTCACCGGCGCGCGGCGCGGAGGCGAGCAGTTCGGCGATGTCGCTCTCGCCCAGGCCACCCGGCCCCAGCCCGCCCCGGGCGGCGAGGGCGATGTGTCGCTGCACGCCCGCGTTCAGCGGGGCGGACGTCCCGTGCAGGCGGGCGAGCAGCGCGATCTCGCCGTTGAGGAAGTCCGATTCCACCGAGGCACCGCGGGCCAGGCTCTGCCACGTCGAGCTGCCCTGGCGCGGATGGCCGGGGATGTCGTGCAGGACGAAGCCGGACAGGTCCAGCCCGGTGTCGCCGGAGAGCAGGTCGGTCACCTCGACCCCGGCGTTGGTCAGCACCTCGCGGGCCTCGGTGACGAGGGCCGCGCCCAGCGTCTCGCGGGCCTTGCCGGGCGGGTAGACCGCGTCGAGGTTGTAGGCGAGGTTCCCGAGCAGTTTCCCGGCCTTCCACCGTTCGACGTCCGGGACGACCTTCACGCCGAACTGCGCGCGGCGCAGGTCGGCGGCGATCCGCGTCGCCGCCGCACTCTCGCCCCGCGGTGCGCGCCCCAGGTAGAAGGCGCCGGCCAGGGGAGCGGCCGGCGAGACCACCTCGCCGGGCGTCGAGTAGGACGAGGGGATGATCACGACCGCGTCGATGACGGTGTCGAACCTGCGCAGCGCGGTGCGGGCGTTCTCCACCCCGTTCTGCAGGAGCAGGATGGGCAGCTGCTCGGCGGCGGTGCCACCCGGGCGTACCGGCTGCCACGCCCACTGGGCGACCAGGGCCTCGGTGTCCTGGGACTTGGTGGCCAGGACCAGCACGTCGCCGGGGAGCAGGTCGATCTCGTCCGGACCGCCGACGGCGGGGAGGGGGAGGCGCCGGTCGGAGTCGGGCCGGATGTAACGCAGGCCGCCGGCGCGCAGCGCCTCCAGGTTCGCCCCGCGGGCGACCAGGACGGCGTCGATGCCCGCGCCGTGCAGCTGGGCGGCGACGGTTGCCCCGACGGCACCCGCTCCGATGATGACGTATCTGCTGGTCATTCCGTCTCCTCAGGTCGAGGTGCCGCGAGCGCGGCGGCGAATCGCTGGCCGGGGATCGCGCCGAGCAGTTCCCGGGTGTGGTCCTGCACCGACACGTCGAGCGCCGAGACCGGCTCGTCGAGGAACACCAGTTCGGGTGCCAGCGCGAGCGCCCGSGCGATCGCCACCCGCTGGCGCTGGCCGCCGGAGAGCTCGGTCGGGCGGCGGTCGCGGAAGTCCCGCGGCAGCGCCACCTGGTCGAGCAGTTCGCTCACCCGCGCCTGGCGGCTCGCCCGGGTGCCCACCCGGAACGACACGAGCGGTTCGGCGATCGGCTCGGCGACGGTGAAGCGCGGGTCGAGGGAGGAGAACGGGTTCTGGTGGACGAGCTGGAACCGGTCGTCGGGGCCTCCAGCCGCATCGCGATCCGCAGCGCGGTGGTCTTGCCGGATCCGGACTCGCCGACGAGGCCGAGGGTCTGCCCGCGGCGCACGGTCAGGCTCACGTCCTCCAGCGCCCGGAAGGTGCGCGCGCCCCCTCTCGTCCGGGGCAGGGTGAAGTCCTTGGTGACCCCGTCGAGGCGCAGGATCTCCGGCGCGGTCCGCACCTCGGTGAACCGCGGGACGACCTGCCCCGCGCCGGACAGCGCGGGAGCGGCGCCGATCAGCCGCCGGGTGTACGGGTCGCACGGCGCGAGCAGGACCGTCGCCGGCTCACCCCGCTCGACCACCCGGCCGTCCCGCAGGACGACGACGTGGTCGGCGCGGTCCGCGGCGACACCGAGGTCGTGGGTGATGATCAGCAGGGCGGTGCGGGTCTCGCTGACCAGCCGGGCGAGATGGTCGAGGATCCGGCGCTGGACGGTCACGTCGAGTGCACTGGTCGGCTCGTCGGCGACGATCAGCCGCGGATGGCCCGCCAGCGCGATGGCGATCAGCACCCGCTGGCGCATGCCGCCGGAGAGCTGGTGCGGGTACTGCCGCGCGCGCGGGACGGGCTCGTCGAGGCCGGCGCGTTCGAGTGCCTCGACCACCGCGGCGGACAGCAGCCGGCGGTCGACGCCGCGTCGGCGCGCCGCCTCGGCGACCTGTCCGCCGACGCGCATCGTCGGGTTCAGCCCCACCATCGGGTCCTGGGGGATGAGACCGACGACCGGGCCGCGCAGTGCCCGCAGAGTGCGCTCGCCGGCCCGGGTGACGTCGGCGCCGCCGATCCGGATCGTGCCCGCGGTGATCCGCCCGTTGGCGGGCAGCAGGCCGAGGACGGCGTTGGCCGTGGTGGTCTTGCCCGATCCCGACTCACCCACCATCGCGACGGTCTCACCGGGGGCGATGACGAGGTCGAGGTCGGTCACCGCGGGATGGGCGACACCGGAGCGGTCGAGGTAGGCGACGCCCAGCCCGGCCAGCTCCACGACGAACCCGCCGTCCGTGCCTGCCACCGGTACCGGCGTCGGGGTCGGGGTGGGCGGGTTCACTGCCACCGTCGCACCTCCTCCAGGGTCCGGGCGATGTGGTTCAGGCTGAACACGACCAGCCCGACGAACAGGCCCGGCAGCAGCGACAGCCAGGGGCTGGTGATGAGGTAGTTGCGCCCGCTGGATATCAGCGTGCCCCATTCGGCGGCGGGAGGCGCCGCCCCGAAACCGAGGAAGCTCAGCGCGGAGATCGCCAGCACCGCGGTGCCGAAGTCGAGGACGGCGAGTACGGCCACCGGACCCCACGAGTTCGGCAGCACGTGCCGCAGCAGCACCCGTCCCCAGGACGCCCCGCCGGTCCGGGCGGCCTCCACGTAGGCCTGACCGCGGACCCGGAAGACCTCTGCTCTGGTGGTGCGGGCGAAACCGGGTGCGATGCCGACACCGACCGCGTTCGCGTCGAGCGGGGTGCCGTCGCTGAACGTCACGCCGTCGCGCAGGACGAAGGTGTACTCGGTGGCGTCCGGGTTCACCTTCCAGCTCTTCGCCAGCCAGGGCACGATCTTCCCGGTCTCGGGGTCCTGGTCGGTGAGCGAGTCGGCGAAGTTCCGGTTGATGCTGCGGGTCTCGATCACGTAGACCTGGTTCGGGTCGAAGCAGCTCTGCAGGCTGCTCCAGAACGCGATCTTCAGGGTGCCGCCCGGTACCGGGGTCCCGGTGTCCGTGCCGCCGCCGTCTCCACCGGACCCGCCGCCCCCGCACGCCGCCAGGGTGGCGGAGGCGAGGACGGCTGCCGCGGTGAGTCGCCGCGTGGATCGGCGGCGGCGCGAGGTGCTCATGGTCAGGGTGCTCCTCTAGCGATGAGCTCAGGTAGTGGTGATCTCAGGACGTTGGGGATCCTCGGAACCTGTGCAGGGCGGGAGGAACCGGTCGGCGTGACCGGATGGTCGTTCAGCGCGCGAGCGCGTGGCGGCCGGCGACCAGCAGCGCGGTGTCCTCCTGCGGCGGGTGGACCCGGGCGCACAGCACGTCCCGAAGGTGGCGCTCGAGTGGGTTGTGCCTGGTCAGCGCGGGATTGCCGATCGCGGCGACGGCTGTCTGCACCGCCGTGACGGCGGCCCGGACGATGAGCGGCTTCGCGAGCACCAGACGCTGCGGGGGGATCGACTCACCGGCGTCGATGCGGCGGCCCAGCCCGAAGGCGAGCTCCTCGGCCAGGACGAGCTGGGCCTCGATCTCCCCGGCCACGGCCTGGATGCGTTCGGTGGTGGCGATCGGACGTCCCAGCCCGGTCGGGACGCGCTCCTGGGCGAACCGGGCGAAGAAGTCCCGCGCGGCCCGGGCGACCCCGACGTACAGGGCGGACGCTCCCAGCGCCACGCCGGCGAACGCCGCGTCGCCCCGGTGCTCCGACGCCGGCGCCCCCTGGAAGTTCTCGGCCGGGATCTCCACGTCGGTGTAGATCGCGTCGTGGGTGCTGCTGGCCCGCAGGCCGAGATGGTCCCAGGTGCGCTCGATCCTGATCCCGGGGGAGTCTCCGGGGACGATCGCGTGGCCCTGCAGCGGATCGGCGTCGTCGGTCGCCGCCCACACCAGGTGGTAACTCAGCCCCTCCGAACCCGTCGCATAGCCCTTGTGCCCGTTGAGGACCCAGCCGGACGCCGTCCGCCGGATCGTCGTGGCCGGCAGCCCGCCGCGGACCGGCGCGCCCAGCTCGTGCTCGGCGCGGATCGCGTTGATCAGCACCGGCTGCTCGAGGGAGTCGCGGACGACCTTGCGGTAGAGCTCGTCGGGCCACCACGGGTCCTTGCTCTGCAAGGCGTGCTGGAACACGGTCATCGCGGTGATCAGGGCGACGGACGGGTCGCCCTGCCCCAACGCCCCGAACACCCGGATGCTGTCGACGGAGCTCAGGTCGGCGCCGCCGTAGCGCGGGGCGATGCCGAGGCGCAGCAGGCCCGCGCCGTGGACCACCCGAAGGCCCCGCCAGGGGAACTCGGCCGAGCGGTCGTGTTCCTCCGCGGTGGCGGCGAGCTGGGCGGTCACCGCGGCGAGGGCGTCGTCGGTGACGTCCACCGGCGGGAGTGCCGACCGCGCGTCGACGGTCGGCGTCGTCGCACCGAGCTCGATGGTCATGGCGTTCCTCCGCGGCGTGGGACGGGCATCGTCGGCGTGGACGTGGGAGTCGTCATGCCCAGCTCGTCCACTCGGCGATCCGGGGGAGCGCGGCGGCCGGGGCGGCGAGCCCGGCCGGGCCACTCTCCGTCTGGGGAAGGGCCCGAAGCCGCTCGAGGAACAGGACGATGACGGCCGCGGCGGTGCGGTGCGTGGCGTCGTTGAGCGCGTCGTGTCGGCCGCCGGCGATGGTCACGAACTCCGCGGACGGCGCCTTCGTGACGCTCGCCCTGGCCGCCCGCACCGGGCTGACCAGGTCGGCGTCACCATGGACGGCGAGCACCGGCACCCGTACCAGGCCCAGGTCGGCGGCGGCGGCGAGCCAGCCGGCGGGCACCGGGTCCAGCAGCGCGCCGCGCCGAACCCGCGGGTCGTTGCTCAGCCGCGACTGGTGGGTGGGGCAGGCGGTGCGCTCGGCCAGCTCGTTCTCCCAGGAGTCCGCCCGGGCAGGTCCGGGTCGTCGAGCAGCTCGCGGACGCGGGCCCGGGCCCCGTCCTCGTCGCTGGTCGCGTCGGCGACCACCCTGACCTTGTACCCGTCGGCCGCGATCCGGGTGCCGAACCGCTCGTAGACACCAGGGTGCTCGCCGCGGCCGGCGACCAGGATCACCGTGCCGCGCGGGGCCACGGGCTGCGGGTTGTCCCACCCGGCCACCGCGTTGGCCGGGGCGTCCTGGACGACTTGGAAGGAGGTCATCGCTGAAGTCCTGTCGTGTGCGGTCGGGTGGCCGCCACGGACGTCGATCCGCGGGCGGCGCGTGGCGTGGTGAGTTGGGGCATGCCCCGCCCACGCAGCCGGATCTGACGGCGCGGGGTGGATACCGGGGCGCCGGCCTGTGCCCCGAGGGGTACGTCAGGCGACCGCGGCCGCGGGGCCTCGGTGCCGGGCCGAGAGGCAGGAACCGGCCCGCCGGGACCGGCCCGGTCTGCCGCCGTCCCGACCGCGCGGCGCGGACGCACGGGCGGTCAGTGAGCGCGACAGCAGGCCGAGGCGAGGGTTCCGTAGTCGACGAAACGTCGGCGGGTGAGGACCCGCGGCGCTGCCGCGACGCCCGCCGGGTGCCGGCCGGTGGCACTCGCTCGTCCCGGCGCGCTCCCGCCCACATTCCCCAGCATGTGCATCAGGATGGTTGGAAAATCGGGCAGTGTAAAGCCGCCCCGAGTGATCAAACTGATCGCAAAACATGATAGATCACATAGAATGGCTGTCGTGTCCAACACGCTGGATCTGACGGCGCTGCGCAGTCTCGTGGCCATCGCCGACTGCGGTGGATTCCGCCGCGCGGCCGAGGCGTTGTGCATCTCCCAGTCGGCGGTGAGCCAGCACGTGCGCCGGCTGGAGAAGGTGGTGGGCCGGCCCCTGGTCGAGCTGGTCGGCCGCGGCTCCCGGTTCACCCCCGACGGCGAGCTGCTGCTCTCCGCCGGGCGGCGCATCCTCGCCACCCACGACGACGCGCTGGAGCTGCTCGGAGTGGGCGCGTCCGTCCTACAGCGCCTGATCACCGTCGGCTCGACCGAGCACGCCGCCGACCACCTGATCCCCCGGGTGATGGCCGTGCTCACCGAGCAGTTCCCGGACGTCGAGGTCAGGTTCCGCCTCGACCGCGGCGTCCGGCTCGCCCACGCCCTCGACCGCGGCACGCTGGACGTCGCCGTCCTGGTCGGGACGGGCGGCAGCCCCGCGGGGCGCCCGGCCGGGCTGCTCCCGCTGGCGTGGTACTCGGCCCCCGGCTGGCTCGTCCCGCCGCCGGACCGCCCGCTGCCCCTGGTCGCGGTCGACGACCCGTGCACGATCCGCACCCAGGCCCTGACGACCCTCGCCCGCGCCGGCCGGGTCGCGTCGGTCGTCGGCGAGTCCGGCTACCTGGCGGGGGTCCTGCACGCGGCGCGGGCCGGCGTCGGAGTCGCCCTGCTGGCGGACGTCGGCCCGCCGCCGCAGGGCCTCGAGCGGCGGGCGGACCTTCCCGCGGTCGACCCCGAGCCCATGCAGGTCCGGCTGCGCCGCGGAGCCTCCCCACGGCTGGCCAGCCTCATCGCCGACGCGGTCGCATGCGCCCTCGCCGCCGGCCGCGCCCCCGCCTGACCACCCCCGCGGGCCGCTCACGGTCGCAGCGGGATGGCGAATCTGCCAGGTCGAGGTGGCCGGGGTGGTGGAAGTGACTGCTAGGAAACCGGTTCCAGGACGAAGACGGGGATCACCCGGTCGGTCTTTTTCTGGTAGTCCGCATAATCGGGCCAGACCGCTATGGCGCGTTCCCACCACAGCGCCTTCTCGTCACCGGTCACCTCGCGGGCGATCATGTCCTGGTTGACCGTGCCGTCCCGTAGCTCGACCCGGGGGTGGGCGAGGACGTTGTGGTACCAGACGGGATGCTTGGGCGCACCGCCGAGCGAGGCGATGATGGCATAGCGGCCGTCGTGCTCGACCCGCATCACCGGGCTCTTTCGGATCTTGCCCGACTTCGCGCCCAGGGTGGTGACGATGACCACGGGCACACCGCGCAGCTCGGTGCCCTTGGTCCCGCCGGAGCTCTCGTACTCCTCGACCTGCTTGCGTACCCATTCGGCCGGACTCGGTTCGTATTCACCAGTGAGAGGCATGCCGCGAGTCAACACCGGTGGGCCCGGCGCCATGCCCGAGGGGGCGGGTGTCGTCCACCGGCGATGCCGGTTCCGGGTCCGGACGGCGCACGAGGCGCCTAACGTCGTTCCGACCGGCGATCGAGCATGGGGGCTTGCCGAGGCATGAGCGACAGCACGGGCACAAGCGACAGCGCGGGCACAGGTGAAAACGCGGGCGCGAGCGGCGAGGCTGGCATGGTCTCGAAGTGGGTCGACCTGGACGGCCCCGTGCACTACGCGGAGTTCGGCGCGCCCGGAACCATCGGCGGGAGCCCGCCGGTGGTGTGCGTCCACGGCCTCGGCGGGTCGTACACCAACTGGCTCGCGCTGGCACCCCTGCTCGCCTCGACGTCCCGCGTGCTCGCGCCCGACCTCGCCGGCCACGGCCGCACCCCGCTCGGCAACCGCGGTGCCGACGTGTCGGCGAACCACCTCCTGCTGGACCGCTTCCTGGCCGAGGTCGTGGGGGAGCCGGTGATCCTCGTCGGGAACTCGATGGGCGCTCTGATCAGCATGCTGCAGGCGGTTCGTCGCCCGGAGTCGGTGTGCGGGCTGGTCCTGCTGGATCCCGCGCTGCCGCTGCGCCGCGGCGGCTGGCCGGAGCCGCTGGTCGTCGCGTCGTTCGCCGCCGTGGTCCTCCCGGGACTCGGGGCGTGGGCGCTCGCCCGGCGCCGCGCCCGGGTCGGCCCCGCCGGCATCGTGGCCCAGACCCTGCGCCTCTGCGCGACGGATCCCGCCCGGATCCCGTCCGTCGCGGTCGAGGCACTGGTCGACCTCGGCCACGAGCGGGCGGGCATGGACGGGGTCGAGCGCGCCTATGTCGCCGCCGCCCGGTCCGTGGTGCGCCGGGTCGTCCGCGGCGGCCCGCTGCGGCGGCTGATCCGCCAGGTGGACGTCCCGACGCTGCTCGTGCACGGGTCGGACGACCGGCTCATCCCGGTGGCGCTGGCCCGGGACGCCGCCGGCCTGCGTCCCGACTGGCGGCTGGCGGTCGTCGCCGGCTGCGGGCACCTGCCCCAGCTCGAGGACGCGGCCGGGACGGCCGAGCTCCTGACGGGATGGTGGGAGCAGACGGGGGACGCCACCGACGGCGCGCGGAAAGCAGTGGTGTGAGGCCGCGGAACTGACGGGCCGAGGATCGGGTCTGGCCGGCCGAGGGGTTGTCGTGTGGATTTTCTCGCATCGCCCCGGCTGTTCCGCCCGACGCCGCCGGGCCCGGTGACGTGATGCCGGTCGCATCTTCCCCTGTGGCGACTGGTAATCAGCGCCTCGAGCCGGGCCCGGTGACCTGTCGCGATCACTGTCTCGATCGCTTTGAAGCAACGGAGAGACAATCATCGGATCTTCCGGATGACACGGCGGGTCACCATCGGCCCGCGCGGAAGCGTGGCGGGAAATTCGGCGGGATGTGCTGGTGCGCAGACATAGCGGTGCCAGGCCCTGAGTCGCACGCCCGTGTGCGGCCGGTGGCCTCCCCGTCTCTGCCACAGAACGTGACTGTCGGGGGGTCGAGAAGATGCGATCATTGTTCGTATGTAGTCTTTGACTACGGAAAGTCTTCTGCTTCACATGGAGAGATTCATTAAGAGCTATGGTTGGCCATAAATTGTTCTGACGAAGTTGGTTCATCGCTTCCCGCTGTGTGCCGGCCACCTTGCTCCGGTGTGCTTCGGTAGGTCACCTAGCCGGCCGGTCGGCTAGGCGGCCAGGCCCGTCCGGGGGCAGTCCAGTGGTCGGTATGTTCGCCATGTCATCCGTTCGGCCTTTGTGCTCCGGATCGGTGCTTCGTCCTGATCGATACCTGTTTCGGGTGTTGATCGGCGGCGGCATGGTTGTCGCCGGACACGAGTGACCCGGTTCAGTCGCCTGTGGGCGGCGCGGGCGTGCCTGGGCATGCGGCCACCGATTGTCGCCATGTCGCCGAATGTCGTGGAATCTGGAAGGTGGCTTTGTGCTGGTATTTCGTACGAGGTTGCTCGCCGCGGCGCTCGTGACGGCCGCCCTGGCGGCGGCCTGCGGCTCCAGCGAGTCCTCCGGCGTGGACGCGGCGGCGTCGCCCTGCGCTCCCGGAGTCACGGACGACGAGGTCAACGTCGGTATTATCTACCCGGACACCGGTGTGCTCTCGGCACAGTTCACCGGCTACCGGTTCGGCGTCGAGGCCCGGTTCGCCGAGGCGAACGCCGCCGGTGGCGTCGGCGGCCGGCAGATCTCGACGATCTGGCGGGACGACGAGTTCGACTCCGCCGGCAACCTGCAGGCGGCCCGCGAGCTTCTCCGCGAGAATGTGTTCGCGGTTCTCGAGTACACCGCGCATTCCGAACAGTCCGCGCCGCTGTTGCACGACAAGGGAATTCCGGTGGTGGGCGTCGCGGACCAGGCCGCGTGGGCCGACAACGACAACATGTTCCCGCTCGCGTATCAGGTCGACGACACCGACGCGACCAGCACTCTCGGAGATTTCGTCCGGGCCCAGGGCGGCACCCGCGCGGCCCTCATCACGACGACGATCACCGAGTCGTCGGTCATGTACGCCCAGAACGCCCGCCGGAGCCTGGAGGCTGCCGGCATCCCGGTCGTCTTCGCGGACACGAACGCCACGGTGAGCTCACCGGAGGCCGTGCAGCGGATCGTCGGCAGCGGCGCCGACACGCTGATCTCGCTCGCCTCGCTCGACCTCTACTCCGGCGCGGTGACGGCGGCGGCCGCGGCGAACAGGCCGTTCAAGGTGGCGCTCTCGCCCATCACCTACGACGCACACCTGCTCAACACGCCGATCGCGCGCGCTCTGGCCGGCACCTACTCGACCGTGGGCTTCAGCGCGATCGAGCGGAACCTGCCCGCGCACCGCGCCTACCTGGCCGCGATGACCACCTACGCGCCGGAGATCCAGCCGCCGACGCAGCTGAGCTCCATCTACGGCTACATCACCGCGGACCTGTTCCTGCGGGGCCTGCAGGCGCAGCAGGGCTGCCCCACCCGCGAGTCGTACATCCGCGGGCTGCGCGGGGTGACCGACTACGACGGGGGCGGGCTGCTCAACCAGCCGGTCGACCTGTCCGCCGGCAAGCGCACGGTCGACCTGTGCACGGACTTCGTCCGGGTCTCCGCCGCCGGGAACGCCTTCGAGCCCGTCGGCGCGAAGCCGCTGTGCGGCCAGGTGATCAGCGGCGCGGCCCAGGGAGGCGCCGGGGCGTCCGTGCCAGCCCGGGGGCGGTGACTCCCGCGGCGACGGTGAGCCCCTGCCGGTGAGCTCGTTCCGGTCAGCCCGTTCCGGTCAGTGCGGCCCAGGCGGCGCGTAGCGCCGGGAGTAACGGCAGCGTGAGCGCCTGGCTCGCCGACACCCAGCGCCAGCCGGCGGTCTCCCAGTTGGCGGCCGCCGGCTCGAACGTGTCCACCACGTTCAGGACCAGCGTCGTGTAGGACCACTCGCCGTGGTCGTCGACGTACTCGTGGGCCGGGGTGGCCTCACGGGAGACGCCGGCGGGCAGCGGCCCGAGCTCCTCCTCGGCCTCCCGCAGCGCCCCGGCCAGGGCGGACTCCCCGGGATGCAGCGCCCCGCCGGGCAGTGCCCAGGTACCGCCCTGGTGCGACCGGGGATGGCGCAGGACGAGCAGGTACCGCGGATCGCCGTCGGCGGCGGCACGCAGCAGTACTCCCGCGGCGCCGAGCGCGCCCCAGTGCTCGCAGCCGCGCGAGCAGAAGACAAAGCGTTCCATTGGCCAAGCTTGCCTCGTCAGCGCCCGCCTCGTCGGCGCACGCCGGGCAGGCGCAGGCGCAGGCGGCGGGGGCGGGCCGGGACGTCCGACGGCCCGTCGGTCAGGCCGGCGCCGCGCCGGCGGCGGCGGAACACCACGGCACCGGCGGCCGGCAGATCGACCCGCACGCTGTCGCCCCGTGGGGACAGCGACCGGCGCGAGCCGCCCGCCCGTCCGCCGAACCGTGGCGCGTCGGTGTCCAGCACCGGCTTCCACCGCCGGCCGGCCAGCGACGGATGCGACAGCCCGAACCTGGGCAGCGGATCGTTGTTCAGGCTGACCACGACCAGGATCTCCTCGCCGCGGTCCCAGCGGCGGAACGCCAGCACCCGCGCGGTGTCGTCGGCGCCGACCAGTTCGACCGTGCGCGAGCGCAGCGCCGGGCTGCCCAGCCGCAGCGTGACGAGCGCCCGATAGCAGGCGAACAGCTCGGCGCCCTCGCCCGCGCGCAGCCCGGCGAGGTCCTCCTTGGCCTCGGCGAACCCGTCGTGGGTGTAGGCCCGCCGGGCTCCCACCTCGTCGCCCATGAGGAACATCGGCGTGCCGGGCGAAAGCAGGGTCAGCGCCGCGGCGCAGCGCAGCCGCGCGAACGCGAACCAGGCCGTGTCGCCGTGCAGCGGCGCGTGGTCGACGGCGACGAGGATGTTGCGGGCCGAGTGCTCGGAGTTGCCGGCCTCGTCGTGGCTTTCGGTGTAGACGACCGTGTGGTCCGCGGCGGCGGTGAACGCCTTGGCGAACAGGCTCATGGCCAGCGGGCCGGCGGGGTCGCGCCCCGCGGTGTGCAGCAGCTTGGCGTACTCCGGTCCCTCGCCCTTGTCGCCGACGAGGTGGTGGTAGAAGTCGACGTACCAGTGGGCGTCGAAGCCGAGCCCGCCGGACTCGGCGGGGCGGGTGACCTCCGCCCAGCCGGAGTGGTCCTCGGCGATGAGGATCACGTCCGGGTCCACCAGGCGCAGCGTCTGGCACAGCTCCCGCAGGAACTTGCGGCCGGCGATGTTCGCCGCCGCAACGGGCCGCCCGTCGGCGTGCAGGCTGTTGTAGGCGTGGATGGACGTCGTCTGGTCCACCCGCAGCCCGTCGATGTGGAACTCGTCGAGCAGCGCCACCGCGCTCGCGACGAACAGCGCACGTACGTTCTCGTCGGAGTAGCGCGGCGCCCAGCCCGAGGAGACGTTGTCGAGGTATCCGCCGTCCGGGTGCGGGTGGTCGTCCTCGGCGCCCTCGTACCAGTAGTAGATGTTGCGGCTCGGCGCGGTGCTGTCGTACTGCCAGGCGGAACGCTGCGCGTTCGGCGTGTAGTGGTTGTAGACGACGTCCATCAGGACGGCCACGCCCCGCTGGTGGCAGGCCCGCACGAACCGGCGCAGCGCCGCCCGCCCGCCCGCGCTCTGCTTCACCGCCAGGAAGTGCGAGCTGCCGTAACCCCAGGACCTCGTCCCGGCGAACTCGAACATGGGCAGCAGCTCGACGGCGTTCACCCCGAGGTCGATGAGGTGGTCGACGAACGCGAGCGCGTCGGCGAACGTGCCGGCCCCGGTGTGCCCGAAGCCCAGCGCGCCCACGTGCAGCTCGTAGATGACCAGGTCCTCGACCCGCCGGGGGACGGGTCGGGCCGGGTCGAACTCGTCGGCCCAGAACCGCTCGTCGTCCCGGGTGTCGACGACGACCGAGCAGCTCACCGAGCCGTCAAGGTCCTCGGCCGGGCCGTCGTGGTGGGCGCCGCAGGGGTCGACGTCCCCGGTGCCGCACTGCTGCGCCGAGTACATGTCCGAGCGCCAGGCGACGGACCCGTCGTCGCGGGTGACGCGGTAGAGGTAGCGCCGTCCGACCCAGTCGGCGAAGCCGGGTGCGGCCGCCTCCCACCAGCCGCCGCCGACCTGGCGCATCGGCAGCCTGGTGATCAGCTCGTCCTCACCGTGGCCGTCGTCGGCGATGTAGCCGCCGGGCCCGGCGAAGRCCACCTCGACGGCGAGCGCGTGCGGCGCCCAGACCCGGAACCGGATCCGTTCCCGGGCGTCCGAGCTGACGGCGGCGCCTGAGCCGCTGTGGCCGCTGGGGCCGCCTGAGCCGCCGCCCGTGCTGACCGTGCTGACCGGGCTGCCCAGGTCTCTCGAGCCGACGGGCAGGACGCGCCGGGCGCCGTTGTGCCGGTGGGCGGCCAGGCGGAACTCCGCGCGCACCACCGGCCCGCACCCCGGGCCGACCTCGAACCGCCGGACCTGCTCCGTCGCCCCGGGATCCGGGACCTCGGCGGGGATCCCCCACACCTGCGAGCCGTCGGGACGGGTCAGCCAGACGCCCCAGTCGAAGGTCCGGGAGACGCTCGCGTCCACCGTGACGGTGGCCCGGTAGGCGGCGCAGCCGTCCTCGGCGGTGAACTCCTCCATCGGCGTGGACGACCAGCTCCCCGCCTGCAGCCCGTGCTCGTCCCAGCTCCCGACCAGCCGGGCCCCGTTCGCGATCCGCCGGCCGACGCCGGTGTGGTAGACGACGTCCACGCGGACGGCGCCGGTGGCGGGTGACGGGCCCACATGCCGGTCGGCGCCATGCTCTGTCGTCACGTCGTCCCATCGGTAGACCTCGGCCGGCGCTCGCGGCCTGCCATGTCTGCCCAAGAATGTCACGTTTCGTGCCGCCAACGGCGTGGCGGGTTCACCCGTCCGGATGACGCGGCGCCATCTGGTGACCGGGCCGGGGGACGCTGGCCGGAGCGCCCGCCGGGGTCCGCCCGCGCAGGTGGGCGGCGATCGCGACGCTGGTCACCGCCGCCCACGCGCACCACAGCGAGGTCACCGCCTCGGTCGAGACCCAGGCGAGGACGGCGACCGCGAGCAGGTTCGCCGCGCCGAACCAGCGCAGGAACGGCCGCCCGGAGAGCAGCAGCACCCCGCAGGTGCTCACCAGGTAGAGCGCGATCGGCACCGAGCCCATCCACAGGTGCACCGTGTAGGTGATGTGGCGTTCGTCGGCGTGGGCCCGGACCGGGCCGGTGACCAGCGCGAACGCCAGCCAGCCGGCGCACACCGCGCCCGCCGCGAGCGCCGCCGCCCCGGCGCGGCGGCGGGCGGGCACCCGCTCCAGCGCCAGCACCGCCACCGGGACGTACAAGGGAAGGATCACGAACGCGAACGCGAGGTACACCGCGGTCGCCGCCGTCAGCGCCGCCGCGTTCGTCTCGGTGCCACCGAGCTCACCGCGCACGCCCCACCAGACGAACGCCTCCGTCAGCGTGTGCGCCGCGAACAGCACGGGGAGTGCCGCCATCGGCCAGGCGGCGCGCTTGGGGACGTGGCGCAGGGCGTCCACCCCCACCGCTCCGATGATCGCCGCCGCCGCCACGTCCGCCTCGGGTGAGAAGCACATCGGGCCTCCGCTCATCCGGTCCGGCCGGCAGGCCGGTGTTTGTCCGCTCTTGAACGGCTGTTACCAGGTCCGGCCCGCCGCTGTCCCGGGAACGGCTTCGCGCGCACGCGTCGGCGCTGTTCCCCGTGGAGATCCACGGGGAACAGCGCCGACGGCTGGTGCTGATCAGATCGACGTCACGTCACGTGACGCCTGGTTGGCGCGGTCGCTACTCGCCCAGGGCCGCGGCCGAGTCGAGCGGGGCACCGGAACCGGACGTCCCGCCCGCCACGTAGACGCGGCCGTCGCCACCGGTGGCCGCGCCGTGGCCGGAGCGCGCGGTGAGGGCGCTGCTCGCACCCGCGGACCAGCGGTCGCCGTCCGGGGTGAACACCTGGGTGGAGCCGACGGTGTCGCCGTCGCTGTCCCGCCCGCCGACGACGTAGACCCGGCCGTCCGGCCCGGTCGCGCCCGCGGCCTCGGAGACACCCGTCGGCAGGTCGGCCACCTTCGCCCAGGAGCCGTCCGCCGAACCCGAGCCCGGCGTGTAGGCGTAGGCGTCGGACGACGCGGAGCTGCCGTCGCTGCCGCCCGCGGCGAGAATCCGCCCGTCCGGCAGGCCGACCAGCACCGGTGCACCGGCACCGGACGGCGGCGCACCGCCCGTCGTCCAGTCACCGGAGTCGGGGTCGTAGACCGCCAGGGTCGTCGCGTCGAGGACGTAGATCTTCCCGTCGGTGCCGCGGGTGGCGCTCGGCGTGCCCATCGGGCGCGGCAGCGACGGGCCCTCCGTCCAGTCACCGCTCGACGGCGTGTACACCTCGACGGTGTCGGTCGGGGTGCCGCCGCCGGTCTGGCCGCCGATCGCGTAGATCCGGCCGTCGGTGTCGGTCGCGGCGGCCAGGTGGTCGCGCGCGGTCGGCAGGGCCGGGGCGTTCGACCAGGCGTCCCGCTTCGGGTCGTAGACCTGGACGGTGTCAACCGGGGCGCCGGCCACAGTCGCACCGCCGGTCGTCCCGCCGCCCGTCGCGCCGGTCGGCGTGGCGGTCGGCGTGCCGCCGCCGGCCGGCGAGGTCGGCGTGGCGGTCGGCGTGGCGGTCGGCGTGGCGGTCGGCGTCGCGGTCGGCGTCGCGGTCGGCGTCGCGGTCGGCGTCGCGGTCGGCGTCGCGGGCACGCCCCCGCCGACCCCACCACCGCCCGCGGTGATCGCCTCGCCGCCGAGGAGGTAGATCCGGCCGTCGCATCCCGTGGTGGCCGCGACATGGGCGCGCGGCGCCGGAAGGTCGGCGGCGGTCTCCCAGGTGCGCAGCGGGCCGGCGATGTGGGGCAGCGGCGGGCAGGCGGCGGCCGCGCCCGCGGACGGCTGTGGGGACGTGCTGGCCGGGCTTGTGGGACTGGGCGTACCGGTCGTGGGCGTACCGGTCGGCAGGGCCTCGGCGCCCGGCGCGAGCAGCGCCGGTGTCGCCAGAGCCGCCGCCAGCGCGGTGCTCAGGACCAACGCGCGTGAGGCGCATCTGCGGGACGTTCGTGACCAACTCATGGGTTCCCCCTCCGCGGCCCCGGCTGGGACCGGACCACTGGGTGGACGGGCGTGGGAGACCACCACCGCGAGTGCTGGCGCGCGGCGGCGGTCGGTGCTCGAGGGTCTCGGTCGAGGTCTGGGTCGAGGCCATGCCGGTGGTAACGATGGGCACGCACTGTCTTCCCACTGCTTCGCAGAGTAGTCATCGCTGTGGGTGACATCGCTGGGTCACCCGGTCGAGGTGTCCATGGCCGCGGTGCCGTCGGTCGCCCGGCTGCCGGCCCTCACCTGCTTCGCCGCACCTCGCCGGGCCGGGCCGTCGCCGGGCCGTCGCCGGGTCCAGACGCTCCGCGGCCGTCACCGGGTGTCGGTGACCTGACCAGGGCGGGGCCGGCGCACACCCGTAGTCTTGCTCCGCGGGACGCCGTCCGGCCGTCGCCGGACCGGCATGGCGGTGGCCCGCCCACGTACCGGCGCCGGGTGGCGCCGGTGCCCGCGTCGCGATCCGCGGGCCGGCCTCGGGACGGGTCGGCACGCGGCGGAGCAGCAGGGGATCGGGGCGAAGCCATGGTGAGCGACCGCAGTCTGAAGACCTTGAACGCCACGCACAGGCGCCTGATGAGACTGACCCGCGGCCGGCTCGGATGGCGGGCCGGCGGCATGCCCGTCCTGGAGCTCACCACGACCGGGCGGCGCAGCGGCCGGGCACACACCGTCATGCTCACCTCCCCGCTGCGGGATGGCGACGCCATCGTCCTGGTGGCGTCGCGGGCCGGCGACGACCGACATCCCGACTGGTACCTGAACATCTGCGCCACCGCGGACGTCGAGGTCCGGGTCAGGGGCGGGTCGTGGCGGCCGATGCGCGCGCGGGTGGCGACACCGCCGGAACGGGAGCGGCTGTGGCCCCGCGTGGTGGCGGACAGCCGCTGGTACGAGAGCTATCAGGCCAAGTCGAAGCGGGTGATCCCGCTCGTCCTGCTCGAGCCGCGCTGATGCGGCCCGGCGCCCGGGACGCGGGCTGGAGCCTGGCCGACGTGCCGGACCAGCGGGGACGGACCGCCGTCGTCACCGGTGCGAACAGCGGCATCGGCTTCGAGGCGGCGAAGGTGCTCGCCGAGCGCGGCGCGACCGTCATCCTGGCCTGCCGCGAGCCGGCCCGGGCCGAGCAGGCCGCGGCACGCATCCGAGCCGCCGCGCCGCGGGCGGACGTCCACGTCGAGCCGCTCGACCTGATCTCGATGACCTCCGTGCGCGCGGCCGCCGAACGGATCCGGGCCGCCCACCCGCGGCTTGACCTGCTCGTCAACAACGCCGGGGTGATGCTGCCCCCACCCGGCCCGAGCGGCGACGGGCTTGGCTGCGACGGCATCGAGCCGACGTTCGGGGTCAACCACCTGGGGCACTTCGCGCTGACGGGCCTGCTGCTCGACCGCATCCTGGCGACTCCGCACTCGCGGATCGTCACGGTCAGCAGCCTCGCCCACCTGGTCGGCCGCCTCGACCTCGAGCAGCTGCGCCGCCTCCCGCCACGCGCTGACCGACCGGGGGACATCCGACCGGTGGTCGTGCCCGACCAGCGCGCCGGGTCGCCGTCCGAGCCGCTCTCAGCGTCGCCGTCCGGGCAGCGTGCACCCGCGCGCGGGGAGCGTGACAGCGCCGCCAGGGACAGCGCCGCCAGGGACAGCGGGCGCCCGGCCCACCAGCGGCTGCGGCGCTCGCCGGGCATGCCGGGCATGCCGGGCATGGGTCGGCGGCTGCCCCGGCAGCGCCTGCCGTATCCGACATCCAAGCTGGCGAACCTGATGTTCACCTTCGAGTTACAGCGCCGGCTCGCGGCCACCGGCGCGTCGACGATCGCGGTGGCCGCGCACCCGGGAATCGCCCGGACCGGGCTCACCCGCAACCTCATGCCCCCGGCGCGGGTGTTCATGGGCCTGCGCCTGGCGCCGCTGATGTCGTGGCTGGTCCAGGACCCGGAGATCGGCGCGCTCGCCACCGTCCGAGCCGCCCTCGACCCGGCGGCGCGCGCCGGTGACTACTACGGGCCGGCGGGCCTCTTCCACAGCACGGGCCTGCCCGTCGCCGTGCGCTCCAGTGCCCGCTCGCGCGACACCCACCTGCAGCACCGGCTGTGGGTGGAGTCCGAGCGGCTCACCGGGGTCAGCTACGACTTCCACCGCAGTCTCGAACGGCCGTCGCCGTCGCGGGCCTGACGGGCCTCAAAGGCCGAGGCCGAGGCTGAGGTCGCCGAGGATCAGTATCGACCCGACGAACACCACGAGAGCGCCGACCGCGGCCCCGATCGCGCCGACGAGGTCGAACGTCCCGATCCGGTGGTGCCACCGGCGGTACGGCGGTTGATCAACCAAGGGTTCTTCGTGAAGTTGTTCGTCGGTGGTGACGGCGGCGTGGAACGGGCGACACGGGCCGAGCTGTTCGCGGCGTTGCTGGCGGAGGTCGGCGGTGGAGGTGATTGCCGCGTTGCGGAGCGAGGCGTCCGGCAATGTGGTGGCCGAGGAAGTGCTGGATACCTCGGGCGAGCGGTCTGTCGGCCCTGGGGCTCGGGCCGGCGTGCGGCCTTCGGAGGTGTTCGAACGTATGTGCGATGACGGCGTGGAAAGTCCGTGGTCACCAGGGATTCCCGAGGATGGGAATGGTGTACGCAATGATCTTGTGGTACCCCGGGTGGGATTCGAACCCACACTGTCGGTGGTTTGARCACCGTCTCTCTGCCGTTGGAGTACCGGGGCCTGCCTGGTCCGCGCGGGGAGAACCGATGCGGAACCTCTCGTGGACGACTCTAGCCGGGTAGGGTGCGATTCGACCTCCCGGCCCGGTCAGATTACGGGCCGGCCGGTCGCAGCCCGCGTCAGCCACCCGAACGTGACGACCGCACAATCCAGGAGTTCAACTCGATGAGCCAGCCTTCCTCGACGCCGCGTCGGGTGTTGATCGCTGAGGACGAAGCGTTGATCCGGCTGGACCTCAGGGAGATGCTCCAGGAAGAGGGCTACGAGGTCGTCGGTGAGGCGGGGGACGGCGAGACCGCTGTGGCCCTCGCGGGGAAGCTGCGCCCCGACCTCGTGATCCTGGACGTCAAGATGCCGAAGATGGACGGCATCGACGCGGGCGCGCGGATCGCCAAGGAGCGCATCGCCCCGGTGGTCATCCTCACCGCGTTCAGTCAGCGCGAGCTCGTGGAGCGGGCGCGCGAGGCGGGGGCCATGGCGTACGTGGTCAAGCCGTTCCAGAAGAAGGACCTGCTCCCGACCATCGAGATGGCGATGAGCCGGTTCACCGAGATCGTCAGCCTCGAGGCCGAGGTCGAGGATCTGCAGGGGCGCCTGGAGGCTCGCAAGATCATTGAGCGGGCGAAGGGCGTACTGCAGACCGAGCACGGGATGACCGAGCCGGACGCGTTCCGCTGGATCCAGCGGACGTCGATGAACCAGCGCCGGACGATGCGCGCCGTCGCGGAGGCTGTGCTCTCCGGTGAGGCGCTGCCCAGCTCGTGAGCCCGCGCGACCCGGGCCCGGGCCCGGACCCGGACCCGGCCACCAGGCCGGAGCGGGCCACCGGTTCGGACGCGGCTACCGGCCCGGAGCCGGCAACGGGTCCCGCCCAGGTCACCGATCCGGATTCGGGCCCGGAGCCCGCGGCGGGCCGGAATCCAGCAGGCGGTTCAGCGCCCGCGGCGGGCTCGGAGCCGGCGCGGCCGGCTGCCGGGGTGACACTCGCCGGGTGGGTGCGTCCGGTGTCGCGGGCGGTGCCGTCCGCCGCGCGCCGGCTGGACCACTGGGCCCGCAGGTCGGCGCGTGACACCCGGGGGCGGGTCGTTCTCGCCGCGGTGCTGGTGCTGGTGCTCGCTGTCCCCACCGGGCTCGGCCTGGGGCTCGCCGCGGTGCTGGACGGTGCTGGTTCTGGAGCATCGGCGACGAAGGTCGCCACGATCGGCGTGATGGCGCCCCTGTCGGGGGGCTCGGCCGACGCGGGCGTGAGTGTGCGCGACGCGGTCACCCTCGCGGTCGAGGAGGCCAACCGGCAGGGGGCCGTCCCGGGCTGGAAGCTCGAGGTGGCCGCCCACGACGACCTCGCCCGCCCCGACGGCGGCGCGGCCGGGGCGGATCTGTTCGCCGACGACAGCCGGGTGATCGGGGTCGTCGGCCCGCTCAGCTCCAGCGTGGCGATGGTGTCCCTGGACAGGCTGAGCAGCGTGGGCATCCCGGTGATCTCGCCGTCCAACGCGGAGCCGACGCTGACGGCGCCGGAGAGCGCGTCGAACACCCGCCCGTATCCCACGTACTTCCGGCTCAGCGGCACCGACGAACTGCTCGCCCAGGTGACGGCCGACTATGCCGTGAACACGCTGGGGCGCTCGCGGATCAGTGCCGTCGACGGCGGCCCGGACTACGGCACGATCACGCTCGCGGAGCGGTTCGCCCGGCACGCGCGGGCCGCGGGGGCGACCGTGCCGACGGTGCACCGGGTCGACGGTGCGTCGACCGCCGGCGAGCAGGTCCGCGAGACGGCGAAGGCCATCCAGGACGAGGCGCCCGATCTGGTGTACCTGGCGACGGGTGCCGGCTTCGCCGGCGAGCTGCGTGGAGCGCTCGCGGACGAGGGGGTGGCCGTCCAGGTGATGGGCGCGGACGGCCTGCTCGACCGCGACTACGTGGAGCGCTCGGACTCCGCGGCGGACGGTGACGTCGTCGCGGACCTGTCGGTGCCGCTGTCACGCCTCCCGGCGGCCGGGGCGTTCGTGGCGGCCTACTCGGAGCGGTTCGGCGGGCCAACGGTGGGCGCGGACGGGCTCCTGCCCGACGGGACGTCCATTGAGCCGGAGCCGGAGCCGGAACCAGAGCCGGCGCCGACGGCTTCCGGCGCTCCGGGTCATGCCACGGCCACGGCCACGTCCGCGTCCGTGGACCCGAGCCACACGTCCGGTTCCGCGTCCGCGGCCGACGAGGCGGGCGCGAGCGGATCCGGCGCGAGCGAGGCCGGTACGGCGAGCCCCTCGGAGCGTGAGCTGGAGGTGCGCCGCGCCCGGGACGCCGCCCTGGCGGATCTGCGGGAGGCGGCGATCCCGCCGGTGGCGGCCTACGCCTACGACGCCGCGCGGGCGCTGATCCGGGCGGCGGCGGCGGTCCTGCCCGGCCGGACGGAGGTGGACATGGCGACCCGCCAGGCGCTGGTCCGCGCGGTCGGTGCCGGGGACTTCGCCGGAGTCACCGGCCAGGTCGCCTTCGACACGAAGGGCGACGTCATCGATCCGCGTGTGGTGCTGTACTCGGTGCTCGGTGGAAACTTCGTCCCGTTGCAGGTCGACTCGCCCTGATTGCTTCCCGCGACGTCTGGGTGTCAAAGCACGTCTAGTACCACGTGAAGTCACGACACTCTTACTTTCAGCTTTCATCGCTCGGGTGGAGCCGCTAGGTTTCCGCTGCGCGGAGCGCGCCCGCGCGCCGGTGGAAAGCAGCGGAAGGACGTGGCATGACGGGCAGCCCACGCACCCCTCGACCCAGGACCAGACGGGCCGGGGTCCTGCGGCCGGTCGCCGGGGTGGTCGCGGGCCTGGCGATGGTCGGCGCGGCGTTGACCGCCTGCGGCGGTGGTGACTCGAACGAGGCCGGTACCAAGGAGTTCCTCATCGGCTTCCAGGGGCCGCTGTCCGGGGAGAACCAGCAGCTCGGCATCAACGCCTACAACGGCGTGCTGACCGCCGTCGACCTGGCCAACCGCACCGGCGGCCTGCCGTTCACCCTGCGGATCGTCGCCTCCGACGACCAGGGCGTGCCCGAGCAGGGGCCGACCGCCGCCCAGAAGCTCATCGACAACCCGGACGTCGTCGCGGTCGTCGGCCCGGTGTTCTCCGCGCCGACGAAGGCCAGCGAGCCGCTGTACAGCCAGACAGGCCTGCTGTCGGTCAGCCCGTCGGCGACCGCCCCGGCGCTCACCGACCTCGGGTTCACCAGCTTCTACCGGGTGATCGCGCCGGACACCGTGCAGGGCGCCGGCGCCGCCGAGTACCTCGCCAAGGTCGTGAAGGCCAAGCGCGTCTACTCGCTGGACGACCGCAGCGAGTACGGCACCGGCCTCTCCGGCGCCGTCGAGCGCGGCCTGAAGCAGGCGGGCGTCGCCTACACCCACGACGGGATCAACCCGACGAAGGACTACACCTCCCAGGCGACGAAGATCATGGCGGACGGCGCCGACGCCGTCTACTACTCCGGGTACTACTCCGACTTCGCGCTCCTCACGAAGGCGCTGCGCAGCAAGGGGTACGACGGGGCGATCCTCAGCGGCGACGGCTCGAACGACGACCAGTACATCCGCCAGGCCGGCGCGGCGAACGCCGAGGGCACGCTCATCACCTGCCCCTGCTCGGACGCCAACACCGACCCGGCCGCCACCGGCTTCGTCAGCGAGTACAAGAAGGTCAACAGCGGCCTGAAGCCGGGCACGTACTCCGGCGAGGCCTACGACGCCACCAACGCCATCATCTCGGTGCTGCGCAAGCTCGGGACCGGCGCCAGCCGCGAGTCGGTGCTCGCCGACTTCGGCTCGGTCGACTTCCCCGGGGTGACCAAGCGGATCCGCTTCGAGCGCAACGGTGACGTCCAGGGCTCAACCGTCTACGTGTACCAGGTGAAGGACGGCCAGCGCGTGGTGCTCGGGCCGGTCAGCTCGCTCGTCAAGCCGTGACCGGCCGGCGAGCACCTTCCCGGCGGGTGGGGCATGGGCTCGGCTGAGCAGATCAGCCAGCTCACGATCGACGGTCTCATGGTGGGCGCGCTCTACGCGGTGATCGCCCTGGGGTACACGCTCGTCTACGGGGTTCTGCAGCTGATCAACTTCGCGCACAGCGAGGTGTTCATGCTCGGCGCGTTCGGCGGGCTCTTCGCCAGCCGGGCGCTGGTCCCGGCGGGCGCCACCCCGTCCGGTCTCACGTCGGCTGGGCTGGTGCTGTTCGGGCTGGTGGCAGGCGCGCTGGCCGGCGCCGCGGCCGCGTACGCGCTGGAACGCTGCGCCTACCGGCCGCTGCGCCGTCGCGGCGCGCCCCGGCTCGCCTACCTGATCAGCGCGATCGGGGCCTCGCTGTTCGCCTTCAACCTGGCCGGCAAGGAGTTCGGCCGGCAGAGCATCCCGGTGCCCGACCTGTTCACCAACGGGACCGTGGTGACGGTGCTCGGCGCGGAGATCTCCACGCAGTCGCTGGTCATCGCCTGCACGGCGCTGGCGATGCTGCTCGCCGTAGACCACCTCGTGGCCGGAACCCGGCTGGGGCAGTCCGTGCGCGCGGTGGCCCAGGACGCCGAGTGCGCCGGCCTGATGGGCGTGGACGTCCAGAAGGTCATCGTCGTGACATTCGTGCTCGGCGGGCTGCTGGCCGGCGCGGGCGGGTTCCTCTACGCGATGACCTTCAACGCCTCGTACACGATGGGGTTCGTCCCGGGGATCAAGGCCTTCACCGCGGCGGTGCTTGGCGGGATCGGCAACGTGCGCGGCGCGGTCCTCGGCGGGCTGCTGCTCGGCCTGGTCGAGAGCTTCGGCGGCTACCTGTTCGACGCCTCCTACAAGAACGTCATCGCCTTCACGGTGCTGGTGCTGGTGCTGCTGGTGCGCCCGTCCGGTCTGCTCGGGACCAGGCTGGGGCGGCCGGCGTGAAGCTCCGCCGGCCCGCGCCGCGGCGGTCGCCCGCGGTCCGGTCGCATTCCGTCCGGGCACGGAAGGCCCAGTCGCGGCGGGCCCAGCTGCGAGAACTGCGGTCGCGGATGGCCCGGCCGGGGGCGGCCCGGCCGGGGGGTGTGCCCTGGCCGGTCGTGGCCAGGTCGCCGGCGGCCCGGCGGCTGGGTGCCTGCCTGTTCCTGGCCGTGATCGCCGCGGTGGTGACGGGCCCGTCCGGGGACGCCGACCGCCCACTGGCGGGGATCGAAGGCTCGTTCACGCCCGCGCGGGCGGCCGGGTTCGCTGCCGGGGGACTCGCGCTGTGGGCGCTGTCGATCGGTGCCGACCGGCTGACGACCCGGCTCCGGTCCGCCGGCCACGGCGCCGCGCTGGGCGGCGGTCGCCTGGCCGCGCTGGGCGGCGGGGCGTGGGTGACGCCGGCCGGTGCCGCGTGGGCGTCGTTCCGCCGGGGCCGTTGGGCGGCATTCCGCCGGGGCCGGTGGTCGGCGCCGGCGGGCAACCTGGCGCTGCTCGCCGTCGCCGTGGCGGTCCCGCCGCTGCTGTCCACGGCGGCCCAGCAGGCGCTGGTGAGCGAGATCGGGATCTACGCCCTGCTCGCCCTCGGCCTGAACGTCGTCGTCGGCTACGCCGGACTGCTCGATCTCGGCTACATCGCCTTCTTCGCGATCGGCGCCTACACCACGGCCTACGTGACGTCCGCGGACGCGATGCCCTGGCACGCGCCCTGGCAGGTCAACCCGTTCTTCGCGCTACCCGTCGCACTGGTCGTGGCGGCCGTCGCGGGTGTCGTCCTGGGCGGCCCCACGCTGCGCCTGCGCGGGGACTACCTGGCCATCGTCACCCTCGGGTTCGGCGAGATCGTCCAGTTGCTCGCGAACAACGCCGACGGCGTCACCGGCGGCCCGCGCGGCGTGTTCGGCCTGCCGCCGCTGTCGGTCGACCTGCCGGGTGTGCACTACTCCTGGGGCCTGAGGCCGTTGCCCTACTACTACCTCCTCGTCGTCCTGATCGTGCTCGTCATGGTGGTCTTCGGCCGGTGGGAGCGCTCCCGGACCGGCCGGGCCTGGACGGCGATCCGCCAGGACGAGGTGGCCGCCGAGGCCACGGGCGTGGCGACGATGCGGATGAAGCTGCTGGCCTTCGCCGTCGGCGCGTCCGTGTCGGGCTTCGCCGGCGTGGTCCTGGCGACCAAGCAGTTCTTCAACCCGCAGACGTTCGGCCTGCAGTCCTCCCTCCTCGTGCTGACCATCGTGATCTTCGGTGGTATGGGCTCGCGGCTCGGCGTGGTGCTCGGGGCGCTGGTCCTGCAGGGGACGGCCTTCCTCCTGCGTGACACGGTCCCGCCCGCGGACCGCTACATCTACTTCGGCGCAGTGGTGATCCTGATGATGATCTTCCGTCCGCAGGGCCTGCTGCCGCCGCGGGGCCCGCGGGCACCCGCCAGCCCCGGCCCGGCCGCCGCCCCGGAGCGCCCGGCGGTTCCCACCGAGCGCGCCGGAGCCCCGGGACCAGCCGGGCCCGCAGCGTCGACCGAGGCGGCGCGGTGACCGGCCGGCCCATCCCCGGCCCGCGGCCGTCGACGACCCTCGGGCCGGTCCTGGACGTCCGCGACGTCACCCTGCGCTTCGGTGGGCTGACCAGCCTGGACGGCGTCTCGCTGCGCCAGGACCGGGGAAGCGTGCTGGCCGTCATCGGCCCGAACGGGGCCGGGAAGACGTCCCTGTTCAACTGCCTGACCGGTGCCTACCGGCCGCAGCGGGGCAGCGCGCGCTTCTGGCCCGCGGATGACGGCGTCGAGCTGGTCGGGCGGTCCCCGCACCGGGTCGCGCGGCTCGGCGTGGCCCGGACGTTCCAGAACATCCGCCTGTTTCCCGAGATGTCGGCGGTGGAGAACGTGCAGGTCGGCGTCGAGGTGCGGGCCCGGCCGGGGGCGCTGCGCGGGCTGCTGCCGACCAGGGCCGTGCGGCGGGAGGAACGGGAGACCCTCGACCGCTGCCATGAGCTGCTGGACTTCGTCGGGCTGGGCCACCGTGCCGAGCGGCCGGCGGCCGCCCTGGCCTACGGGGAGCAGCGACGGCTGGAGATCGCCCGCGCGCTCGGAACGTCCCCCTCGCTGCTTCTGCTCGACGAGCCGGCCGCGGGTGCCACCGCCGCGGAGCGCACGGACCTCGTCACGCTCATCCACGCCATCGCGGGGCGGGGGATCTCGGTGCTTCTCATCGAGCACGACATCCGGCTGGTGGCCGCGGTCGCCCGCGCGATCGTCGTGCTCAACTTCGGCCGGGTGATCGCCGCGGGACGTCCCGACGAGGTTCGGGCCGACCCCGCCGTCGTCGAGGCCTACCTCGGCGAACCGGACGAGAGGCGGGACGGGCCGTGACACCGGAGGGGAACCCCCTCGACGGATCGCCACTCGAGAACATCGCGCCGCTGGAGAACATCTCGCCGGTCGACAGCACGCCGCCGACCGGGAGTGCCTCACAGGTCGGGAGTGCACCGCAGGCCGGGAGCGTCTCGGCGTTCAGGAGCACGATTCCGGCCGGGACGTTGGTCGACCTGACCGTTCCCGAGCGACCGCTGTTGGACGTGCGCGACGCCGAGGTGGCCTACGGAGCCGTAACCGCGCTGCGGGGGATCTCGCTGCGGGTGGACCCGGGCGAGGTGGTGGCCCTGCTCGGCGCGAACGGAGCCGGGAAGACCACCACCCTGCGGATGATCTCCGGACTCCTCCCGCCCGCTCGCGGCTCGGTCTGGTTCGACGGCGCCCGCCTGGCTGGCACCGGCAGCGGCACCGGGCTCGGCGGCACTGGCACCGGCGGCGGTACCAGCGGGCACAGCGGTACCAGTGGGCACAGCGGTACCAGTGGGAACTGCGGTACCAGTGGGCACTGCGGCGCCGGTGCCTGGTCCGACGGCACGCGGGACTCGCCGGGGCTGCCGGTGCACCGGGTAGCCGCGCTCGGCATCAGCCATGTGCCCGAGGGACGGCGGATCTTCCCGGCGATGACGGTGGCCGAGRACCTCGCGATGGGCGCCTACACCGACCGCCGCCGGGCCTGGAGCCGTGCCGGCCGGGAAGCCCGCCGGGAAGCCCGCCGGGACGTCCGCCGTGGCCTCGACCGCGTGCACGCGCTGTTCCCACGCCTCGCCGAGCGGGACCGCCAGCCCGCGGGCACGCTCTCCGGCGGGGAGCAGCAGATGCTGGCGATCGGGCGGGCGCTGATGGCCCGGCCCCGGCTGGTCCTGCTGGACGAGCCCTCTCTCGGGCTGGCCCCGAAACTGGTCGCGACGATCTTCGAAGTGATCGAGGAGATCAACGCGGACGGGGTGACCGTCCTGCTGGTGGAGCAGAACGCGGCGGCGGCGCTGCGGATCGCGCACCGGGGCTACGTCCTGGACACCGGCCAGGTGGCACTCGCGGGCAGTGCTGACGAGCTGGCCCGCGACCCCCGGGTGCGCGACGCCTACCTGGGCAGCCCGAGCGATTCCGACGCCGTGGCACCCTAGATTCCGACGCCGTGGCACCGAAGTGGCACCGGTGCCGGGGATGTGGCTCGCGGGGCCTGTGGCCGGCGCTTTGGCGAATGCCCGGGGTGGACTTTGGTGCCGTCCGAACCTTCCCCGTGCCCGGCGTTTTCTACTCGTCCGCCCCGGGCGTCCACCTGCAGTCGACGGTAGCAGGGCGGCTGCGCGCGCCGTTCACCGCGTACCGGTCACGGCTTGCGGTCCGCGTCGCCCGATCCCGGCGCCGGGACCTTCCCGCCGGCCGGTGGGCGGTCGCGCAGCATGCAGGTCAGCCGGCAGGTGCACACCGCCCGGCCGGCCTCGTCAGCGACCCGGATGTCGTAGGTGGCCAGCGTCGACCCCCCGTGCACCTGAGTCGCGACCGCCGTCACGACGCCGTCGGTGACCGCGCGGTGGTGGGTGGCGTTGATCTCGATCCCGACGGCGACCCGGTCGGCCCCGGCCGAGAGCATCGAGGCGACCGAGCCGACGGTCTCCGCGAGCGCCACCGAGGCACCGCCGTGCAGCAGGCCGTAGGGCTGGCGGTTGCCGGCGACCGGCATCGTGGCGACCACGCGCTGCGCGCTCGCCTCCGTCAGCACGATCCCCAGGCGTTCGCCGAGCTCGCCGCGGTGCTCGTTGAGCTCATTGAGCATGTTGATCTGATCGTCCGTACTCGTCGCCGTTCTGGACACGTCGAGCACATTAGTTCAATTCCTCCGATCATGGAGTTCCGCGGAACCTCGGAACTCCCACAGACCGCGACCACCACGAACAGCTCGGCGTAGGGCTCGTGGCGCGTCCCGGTTGTATCTCCTCCTGGCCCTCCGCCGGACATGCGCGGACCTGTCGTACCCACGGCCTAGACTCGCCGCGTGCCTGCGACTACCTCGTCCCCGTCCAGCAGCTCGTCGGCGGCCAGCCGTGCGTCGGCGTCCGCGGACCGTCCCCGGCTGYTGCTGCTCGACGGGCACTCGCTGGCCTACCGCGCCTTCTTCGCGCTCCCGGTGGAGAACTTCTCGACCAGCACCGGCCAGCCGACGAACGCCGTCTACGGCTTCACCTCGATGCTGATCAACGTCCTGCGCGACGAGAAGCCCACGCATGTCGCCGTCGCGTGGGATCTGCCGACCCCGACGTTCCGGCACACGCAGTACGCCGAGTACAAGGCCGGTCGCTCGGAGACGCCGGCGGACTTCGTCGGCCAGGTCGCGCTGATCCACCAGGTCTGCGACGCGCTGGCGGTGCCAGGGGTGAGCGCCGCCGGCTATGAGGCCGACGACGTGATCGCCACCCTCGCCACCCAGGCGTCCGCGGAGGGGATGGACGTCCTGGTCGTGACCGGCGACCGCGACGCGCTGCAGCTGGTGAACGAGCGGGTGACGGTGCTGATGACCCGCAAGGGCATCAGCGACATGACGCGTTTCACCCCCGACGAGGTGCAGGCCAAGTACGGCCTGTCCCCGGTGCAGTACCCCGACTTCGCCGCGCTGCGCGGCGACCCGTCCGACAACCTGCCCTCGGTGCCCGGGGTGGGGGAGAAGACGGCCACCAAGTGGATCCAGCAGTTCGGCTCGCTGGCCGAGCTGGTCGACCGGGCCGACGAGATCGGTGGCAAGACCGGCGCGTCGCTGCGGGAGCACCTGTCCAACGTCATCCGTAACCGTTCGCTGACCGAGCTGGCCCGTGAGGTGCCGCTGGAGCTGACGCCGGCAGACCTGCGCCTGCACCCCTGGGATCGCGAGGCCGTCCACCAGCTCTTCGACACGCTGCAGTTCCGGGTGCTGCGGGAGCGGCTGTACGCGGCGCTGTCGGTGGCGCCGCCGGCCGCCGACGAGGGCTTCGAGATCGAGCTGAGCATGCTCGGGCCGGACGAACTCGCCTCGTGGCTCGCCGAGCACGCCTCCGGCGCCGGCCGCACGGGCCTGCACCTGCGCGGCACCTGGGGCCGGGGCACCGGGGTGATCGTCTCGGTGGCCCTCGCCGCCGCCGACGGCGCCGCCGCCTGGATCGACCCGACCCAGCTCACCGCCGGCGACTCCGCGGCCCTCGGCAACTGGCTGGCGGACCCGGACAGGGCGAAGGCCGGCCACGACCTCAAGGGCCCGATGCTGGCGCTGGCCGAGGCCGGTTTCACCCTGGCCGGTGTCACCAGCGACACCGCGCTCGCGGCCTACCTGGCGCTGCCCGGCCAGCGCTCCTTCGACCTCGCCGACCTGGCCCTGCGCTACCTGCACCGCGAGCTGAAGTCGGACGCCCCGAGCAACGGCCAGCTCACCCTCGACGGCTCCGGCGAGGCCGACGAGGCGGAGGCCGACGCGATCCGCGCCCGGGCCGCGCTCGAGCTGGCCGACGCCCTCGACGGCGACCTGGAGCGCAGGTCCGCGGCCCGCCTGCTGCGGGAGATGGAACTCCCGCTGGTGACCGTCCTGGCGACGATGGAGCGCGCGGGCATCGCGGCCGACGAGGATCACCTCCTCGAGCTGCAGAAGCACTACGGCGGTGAGGTGTCCGACGTCGCCGCACAGGCGCACGGCATCGTCGGGCGCGCCTTCAACCTCGGCTCGCCCAAGCAGCTCCAGCAGATCCTGTTCGACGAGCTCGCGCTCCCGAAGACCAAGCGCATCAAGACCGGCTACACGACCGACGCCGACGCGCTGGCGTGGCTGGCCACCCAGTCCGACCACCCGCTGATCCCCGTGCTGCTGCACCACCGCGACGTCGCCCGGCTCAAGACCGTCGTCGACTCACTCATCCCGATGATCGACGACGCCGGCCGGATCCACACCACGTTCAACCAGATGATCGCGGCGACCGGCCGGCTGTCGTCCACCGACCCGAACCTGCAGAACATCCCGATCCGCACCCCGCAGGGCCGGCAGATCCGGCAGGCGTTCGTGGTCGGCCAGGGGTACGAGACACTGCTGACGGCCGACTACTCGCAGATCGAGATGCGGCTGATGGCGCACCTGTCCGGTGATGCCGGCCTCATCGAGGCGTTCGCGTCGGGCGAGGACCTCCATTCCTTCGTGGCCGCGCAGGCGTTCGGGCTGCCGGTCTCCGAGGTCGATCCCGAGCTGCGCCGGCGTATCAAGGCGATGTCCTACGGGCTGGCCTACGGCCTGTCCGCCTTCGGGCTCGCCGGCCAACTCGGAATCGCCCCCGATGAGGCACGCGAGCAGATGGACGCCTATTTCGCCCGTTTCGGTGGCGTCCGGGACTTTCTGCGCGGGGTCGTCGACCAGGCCCGCCGTGATGGTTACACCGAGACCATCATGGGCCGCCGCCGTTACCTGCCCGATCTGACCAGCGACAACACCCAGCGCCGGCAGATGGCCGAGCGGATGGCGCTGAACGCCCCCATCCAGGGATCGGCGGCCGACATCATCAAGATCGCGATGTTGGGCGTGGGTCGGGCGCTGCGCTCGCGTGACCTGAGCTCCAGGCTGCTGCTGCAGGTGCACGACGAACTCGTCCTGGAGATCGCCCCCGGCGAGCGGGCTGAGGTCGAGGCGCTGGTCCGAGCCGAGATGGGTAGCGCGTACGAGATGTCCGTGCCGCTCGAGGTGAGCGTCGGCGCCGGCCGGACCTGGGACGAAGCCGGTCACTGACACCGGCGACCGGAGCCTGGCTTCCCTGGTTTCCGCCTCTTTTCCGCCTTTCCGGCGATGGAGTCGACAATCCCAGCCGTGGTCATCGTCGTCGGCGTTGAATCATCCGGAATTCACGCTGCCTGTCCGAAATGTGGTTGGTAAAGCGTCGTCGCGGACGTTAGATTCATTCGGTTTTTGGTTATGTTCTGAATACGTCAGGTCTCTGTCGTCCGCGCGGGGGTCCGGCGCGCCCGGGCCCCGTCGGCCACTGGCCGCCACAACGGCGCCGGTCAGCGCCCAGCGCCGGGGACCTGCCGCGGCCAGGGAGAGGGGGACGGGTCGTGACCAGCGGTCCCGTAGTGGTCGACCGTCGCCGCCTGCTAGTGGTCCTCACCGTCGGGATGGTGGGGTTCTTCCTGTTGGTCCTGACCGTCCCCGGATCCCCGGGGCGGCTGCGTGCCGGGACGTGGATCGCACTGGCCATCGCGCTGGTCAACCTGGCCCTCATCCAGCGGCTCGTCACCGCCCACGAGCGGTGGCCGTGGCTGGCCGCGCTCGCCGCCGCCTCGATGGCGGCCGGGATGGGAGTCGCGGCCGCGGACGCCATACCCGGGGAGGAAAGCCAGCTGTTTCTGCTGTGGTTCCCCTGGATCGCCAGCTACTGCGGTGTGCTCAGGCTCGGCTGGAGCCTGGCCATGGCGGCCTGGGTGGCCCTGACGCTGCTGCTGGCGGCGTCGGTCAACTCCGCTCTCGCCGGCTCGCCGGCGCTGCTGATCGCGGCGGCCGTCAGCTCGGCCGGCGGCTGCCTGGTGATGTACGTGCTGTTCCAGTGGCGCGGGGAGCATGCCTACTCCGATCCGCTGACGTCCCTGGTGGCACGCAGCGGGCTGACCCGTGCCGCGGACCCGGCGATCGCGCGGGCGGTCAAGAAGGACCGCGAGGCGGTCCTGCTCCTGCTCGACATCAACCGGTTCCGGGAGGTCAACGACGCGCTGGGGCACGAGGCCGGTGACGAGCTGCTGCGCCAGCTGGCCCGCGCTCTTCCCGCGGTGACGCCGCGGCCGTCCTTCGTCGGCCGGCTCGGCAGCGACGAGTTCGCGCTCGTCATCCCCGGCCCGCCCGGCGCGGACCGCCGTGACGACGACGAGCTGGGCGGTGGTGATGCCAGCCGCGGAGATCCGGACCGCGGCGGGTCCGCACACGGCGGCCCGCACCGGGGCGGGTCCGTGTCGACGTCGGCGAGTCGGGAGAGCGACCTGCGCGAGCTCGGCCGGTCGGTGCTGAGCCAGATCGAGGGGCCGTTCACCGTGCACGGCGTCGAGGTCGAGGTCGAGGCGAGCGCCGGGCTGGCGGTCGCCCCGCGCGACGGGGAGACGATCGGGTCGTTGCTGCCCTGCGCGGACGCGGCGCTGTCCCGGGCCAAGCGCGAGGGCGAGCGGGTCGGGCTGTGGGACGCGGGCATCGCGGGCGTGCGCTCCTGGGAGATCGCGCTGTACGCGGAGCTGCGCGCGGCCATCTCCAGGGACGAGCTCATCGTCTTCTACCAGCCGCTCCAGGCGGCGGCGACCGGGCGGATCGTCGGCGTCGAGGCTCTCGTGCGCTGGAGCCATCCGACCCGCGGGCTGTTGCCGCCCGGCGCGTTCCTGCCGATGGCGGAGCGCTCGGCGCTCATCGTCGACGTCACGAGGTGGGTGCTGGACGAGGCGCTGCGGCAGTGCGCCGCGTGGGCCGCCCGTGGGCTGCACGTGCCCGTCTCGGTGAACATCTCCGCCCGCATGCTCGTCCTGGACGACCTGCCCAGCCTGGTGACCGGAAGCCTGGCCCGCCACCAGCTCCCCCCGGACGTGCTGACCCTCGAGATCACCGAGAGCGCCCTGGTGACCCAGCCCGGCCGGGCCGCCGCCATGCTCCGGGAGCTGCGCAGCAAGGGGGTCAAGCTCGCCCTGGACGACTTCGGCACCGGTTACAGCTCGATGGAGATCCTCAAGGCGCTGCCGTTCGACGAGGTCAAGATCGACCGCGGGTTCGTCGCGGACGTCCGCGGCAGCCTGCTGGACGCGGCGATCGTGCGTTCGGTGCTGGACCTCGGCCACCGGCTCGGCCTGCGGGTCGTCGGCGAGGGCGTCGAGGACGACCGGACGCTGCGGATGATGACCGAGCTCGGCTGCGACATCCTGCAGGGCGACGCGGTCTCGCGCCCGCGCCCGCCGTCGCATCTCGAGGACCTGCTGGTGGAGCGAGTCGCGCCCGCCGAGCGCCCCGGCCCCGCCGACGGCTCCGCAGCCGCCGGTGGTGCTGTGCCGGTTGGTGGTGCTGTGCCGGTTGGCAGTGCTGTGCCGGTTGGTGACTCCGGATTGGGGTCGGCTGAGGAGTCCGCGGCGGAGAGACCCGGGCCGATCGTCAGTCCCGGAGGGGGCTCCTTCACGGTGTCGCAGACGCGGCGGTTCGGCGTTCTGGCCCCACAGGTCGAGGACGAGGCGGCGCGGGTCGCCGCGACCCGGCGCTACGACATCGCGTTCCGGCCGCGGACCTATCCGTTGGACGACGTGGCGGCGCTCGCGGCCGCGATGACCGGCTGCAACCTGGGATCGGTGCTCCTGATCGGCACCGACACGGAGATCTACCTGGGCCGCCACGGCCACGAGTTGAAGGACGTGCCGGCCCGGGTAGGGGTGGCCTCCCACGCCGTCGCGGCGGGGGAGCTGGTGGAGGTTCCCGACGCGATGCTCGACACCCGGTTCGCCCACGGGGCGAGGGCGTTCCCCGGCCGGCCGGGGCGCTTCATCGCCGCCGTCCCGATACGGACCTCCGACGGTCACGCCGTCGGCGCGATCACGATCAGCGACCGGATCCCGCGGCGGCTCACCCCGGGCCAGCGTGAGGCCATGGAGAGCCTCGCCCAGCACGCCGCGGTCATGATGGACGTCCGCCGGGAGGCCGCGCTGCTCGCCGTGGTCACCGACACCGCCCGGGCGCTGGACCAGCTCTGTTACCCGGATGATCTCCCGGCGGCCGCGTCCCTGGTCAGTGACGCCGCGCGGCACATGCTGGGCGGCGACGTCGTCACCGTCCTGATGTCCGACACGCCCGGCTCGACGGTCTACAGCTCCGTCGGGGCTTCCCTCGCGCCCGGGGCCACCTCCCTCATCAAGCCGGGGCAGCGGTTCAGCTCGAACGACGAGACGGTCATCGGTGAGGTCCTGCGGACACAGAGCCCGCTGTTCGTCCCGGACGCGCCGACCTTCCCCGGCTTCAACCTGGACATCGTCCGCGCCAGTGGTGTGGCCTCCGCGTTTCTCGTCCCGATCCCGGGGGAGGGCGGTGCGCTCGGCGTCATGTGCGCCCGCTGGCCGGCCCCGGTGGCCGCGATCGACCCGTCGCTGTACCGTGCGATGGCGCTGCTGGCCGGGCAGGTGGGGCACGGCCTCGGCCGGCTGCGGGCCGCCTCGGCTCGGGAGCACCACCCGGACGGCCCGGCCGGGCTGACCGGCCGGGCGGCCTTCCTCTCCACCTTGCAGGGGCTGTCGCCGGGCGCCGCGGTGTGCCTGTTCGACGTCCAGGCGGGCCGGGACAGGTTGACCTGTCGGTTCGCCGAGCTCCTGCGGGCCGTCTGCGACGAGTCCGCGTATCTCGCCCGCTGGTCGGACAGCCGGTTCGCGGTGGCCGTCCCGACCGGCGGGCGGGAACGGGCCGAGGCGATGGTCGACGAGGTCCGCCGCTCCTGGGCCCGGGAGTCGACGGTGCCGATCGCCGTCGGCATCTCGGTGACCAGGAGCCACGAGCCGTCGAGCGCCGCGCTCATCGACGCGGAGAACCACCTGCTGGAGACGATGGCGGTGGTGGTCCGGGCCGAGCGGGCAGCCGCGGCGCGCGTGACAGCAACGTCAGCAGGGGTCTGACCCCTTCGGGCACCGGCTCGTGGAACGTCCGCTCCACCCGCCCGCCCTGGAACTCCACCTCGATCACGTAGACGAAGCGATCCGCCCCCGCCGGGCCGCCGCCGGTGCCGCCTGGCCCGGCGGTACCGTCCGGCCCGGCGGTGAGCGAGGCCGCCAGCGACCGCAGCGTGGCCGCCTGGTCGGCGGGGAGCTGGGCGGTGTCGAGCCCGCGCCGGACCGGCCGGCCGATGATCCCGCCATAGCGTTCCAGGATCACCCGGATGCGCCCGGCCAGGTCGGCGGGCCCGCCGCCGTCCGGGCGGGACCCGGTGTTCCGGTCGCCGGTCACCCTCCGATTCTCCCCGCCCGGCCGGGGCGTCAGACCGGAACGCCGACCGAGGCCCAGGCGTCCCGCACGGCCTGGGTCTCCTCGGGCCCGAACAGCACCTGGGCCTGGCGCGAGGTGGCGGCGGCGAACGACCGGAACGTCGCGTTCGGCCGGAGCTGGGGGGCGCGCAGCGCCTCGTACCAGATCCGGCCCGCGCGCTCCCAGGCGTGGCCGCCGAGGGCCACCGCGAGCGTGTAGAAAGCCTTGTTCGGGATGCCCGAGTTGATGTGCACCCCGCCGTTGTCGGTCGTCGTGCGGACGTAGCCGTCCATGTGCGCGGGCTGAATGTCGTCGCCGAGCACCGGGTCGTCGTAGGCCGTGCCGGGCTCCTTCATCGACCGCAGCGCCACGCCCTGCACGGCGTCGGTGAGCAGGCCCTCGCCGATCAGCCAGTCGGCCTCCTCGGCGGTCTGGCCGCGCAGGTGCTGCTTCACCAGCGAGCCGAAGACGTCGCTCAGCGACTCGTTCAGCGCGCCCGACTGGTTCAGGTACATCAGCTGCGCCTCGTCCTCGGTGACGCCGTGCGCGAGCTCGTGGCCGATGATGTCCAGCGAGACCGTGAACCGGTTGAACAGCTCGCCGTCACCGTCGCCGAAGACCATCTGCCGGCCGTTCCAGAAGGCATTTTCGTAATGATCGCCGTAGTGCACGGTCGCGAGCAGGCCCATCCCGTCGTCGTCGACGGAGTCCCGGCCGTAGGCGTCGAGGAAGAACGCGAACGTGGCGCCGAGGCCGTCGTACGCCTCGTTCACGGCGACGTCGGCCACTGGGGCGTCGCCCTCGGCGCGCACGGTCGTGCCCGGCAGGTCCTCGGACTCCTTCGCGTCGCCGATCGTGCGGCGCGGGCCGCTGGTCGGGGCCAGCCGCGGCGGGGTCGCCGGGCGCTGCACGGAGCGCATCAGGGCGTTGTGCACGCGCACGCTGCGGTGCGAGGAGTCCTGGGCCATGGTGGACAGCGCGCGGGCGCGCTGCTCGTCGTTCCCGTTCCGGGCGATGCGCTCGAGGATGTGCGGCGGCACGGCACAGGGCGCACAGCGTCGGTGACCGGTCATCGGCGACTCCTCCAGGTGTGGGCCGTCCCGGGCGGATCTGACCCGGGGCCACCGACCTTGGCCGCTACGTGAGCAGATGTCCAGACCGGCCTGCGCCGTCCTGTGCCGCGGCCGTCGCCGCGGTGACGGCCGGAGCCGCCGGGACGAGCTCGCCGCACCGCGGCTGCGGCTCGACAACCTCGAACACGTCACCGGTCGCGGAGACTCGGACGAAGTCCGCGCAGCGGTCCAGCCGGCCCTGCCCGGCCGAGAAGTTGATCTTCTGGGTGAGCAGGCCGCCGGCGTCGTAGTCGGTCACTCCGCGCAGCCCGCGGATGTAGGAGTCGCGGGTCGGGCAGTGCCCCTGGGTCCGCAGTCCGCGCAGGAACAGGTCGGCACTGATCCACCCGTTGACGGCGCTCTGTTGGCTCGGCGGCTGGATCTCGGGGGCGTGCCGGGTCATCGCGGACAGGTAGTCGCGGTGGGCGGGCAGGCCCCGCTCCAGCGCGGTGAAGGGCAGCGGCGTGTAGGTGCCGGCCAGGGCCTGCCGCAGACCGGAGACCAGCACGCGCATGTCGTAGCCGGCGGGGGAGACCGCCGTCCCGAACGGGTGGCCCCGCTCGGCGGCGGTGATCAGGGTGCCGATGTAGATGTCGAGCGAGGTGGCCGCGACCAGGGTGTCCGCTCCGGTCCGGACGATCCGCCCGACGACGTCGGGCATGGTGATGCCGTCGATCGGCTCCTCGAACACGACCGGGATGCCCGCCGCCGCCAGGCTGCGTCGCGCGCTCTCGGCGTAGAGCAGGGAAGCCCGGGTCGCCGAGGTGATGATCAGCGCCGCCCGGGTTCCGCCGCGGGACTGGACGAACTGCCCCAGGGTGGTCGTCGCCTCGGTGTCGTCGGCGACGTATGTGTACGTGAACATGTTCGGGTGGTCCGCCCACAGCGGCTGGTCGGCCACACCCACCACTGGAATGTGCTGCTGGTCGAGCCAGGGCGCGGACTGTTCCGAGTACGCCGTGTGCTCGAGGATCGCGAACGCGCCCGCGGTCACGAGATCCTTCGCCGCGCGCAGGTTGACGCCCGGGCTGGACTCGTCATCACGCCAGATCGTCGTGATCCGGCGGCCGCCGACCCCGCCGGCGGCATTCTGCTCCGCCATGCGGGCCTCGACACCGGAGCGGTATCCGGTGTACTGGGCCGACATCGCGCCGCTGTCCGGGTAGAGGACGCCGACCGTGATCTCGTCGTCAGTGACACCCGGCGCGCAGGTCCAGGTCGCCGTTCCGCTCTGGGTGGATCCTCCTGCKCCACAGGCGCTCACCAGCGCCGCCGTCACGAGCGCCGTGCCGATCAACTTCGAACGAAACACCAGGACGATCCACCTCTCCGATCCGGCACGCGACAGGCCGCGGGGTTCTCGGGCAGTCACGAAGTCTTACGCCCGGGATGGTCGTCCGGCCTGTAAAAACCGTGTTAGATCACAGCGAGGAAATTCGCGCCCGGACGCCGCTCAGGTGGTGCTCGCGGGAAATCCGTCCGGCGCCGGAGAAAATGAGAAAATCGGCGCGGATATACGCTGTCGCCGAACCGTCCCTCGTGCCTGTCCGGCCTTTTCTAGTGGACGTCCTCGACGCTCACCGGCGGGCTGCTGACCGGCGGGCTGGTGGCCGGGGCCGGACGTCGCCCGGCGCGCACCCGGCGGGTCACCATGACCACCGCGGCGTGGGCGCAGGCCAGCGCGATGCCGCCGATGATGAGCAGGCTCGCGTGGTTGTCGAGCCAGCGGACCAGGTCGCTGGTCCACGGCCCGAGGGCGCTGCCCGCCGACAGGTAGAGCGCCGAGGAGGTCATCGAACCGGGGACGAGGAACCGCAGGAACCGGCGCATCGACACCGACCCGGTGCCCAACGCCGCGTCGACGGCCACGTTCGTGTTGATCAGGCAGAACCACAGCAGGCCCCGCTGCGCGCCGTGCCGCGACAGGACGGTGACCAGCCGGCTGGTGCCGACCCGGCGCAGCAGGAGCGACCGGACGTTGTAGCGGGCCAGGCCGAAGTACCCGAGGTCGAGCAGGGTCCGGAGCACCGTGGCGATCAGCAGTGCGGGCAGGAACGCGACGTTGCCGCCGACCAGTATGAGGACGGAGACCGTCGGCCGCAGCGCGATGAGTAGCAGGGGAGCGGAGCTCGCGAGCGTGGGCAGCAGCACCAGGCCCACCGTGCCGGCGGCGAGCAGGCTGCCGGTGAGCAGCGCCGGCCAGCCCCGGGCAATCGCCGCCCGCGTCCACTCTGCCCGGCCGGGCCTGGCGCGGTCAGGCCCGGCACGGCCGGGCTCGCTGCGGGTGGGCGCCACCCGTCCAGTGTGCCAACCCGCGCGGCCGGCCCGGCGCCGCGCGGACCCGTCGCGGGCACGGGGGGCTCCTGGCAGACTCGGCTGGTGCTGATCGTGGGCCTCACGGGCGGAATCGGGTCGGGCAAGAGCGCCGTGTCTGAACTCCTGGTGGAACACGGCGCCCATCTGGTGGACGCCGACCGGATCGCCCGCGAGGTAGTCGCCCCCGGGACGCCCGGCCTCGCCGCCGTCGCCGAGGCGTTCGGGCCGTCCGTGCTGCTGGCGGACGGCACCCTCGACCGGGAGGCGCTGGGACGCGTGGTGTTCGCCGACGAGGCGAGCCGGCGGCAGCTCGAGTCGATCACCCATCCGCTGATCCGGGCGGAGATGGCGGCCCGGATCGCGTCCGCGCCGCCGGACGCCGTCGTGATCCACGACATCCCGCTGCTGGTCGAGGGCGGACCGCGCCCCGGCTACGACGCGATCGTGGTCGTCGAGACACCACGCGAGCTGCGTCTGGAGCGGCTCGCCCGGCGAGGTCTCGCCCGCGGCCAGGCCGAGGCCCGGATGGCTGCCCAGGCCACCGACGAGCAGCGGCGGGCGGTCGCCGACATCCTGGTCGACAACAGCGGGTCGCTCGACGACCTGCGGAAACGCGTGGGCGAGGTGTGGGGGGAGCTGCTGCGCCGGCGTGACGCCGGGCTGGCCGAGCCCTCCGTCCGCCCCGGCTCCTGAGCGCCGTGGCCTGGGAGTGGGACGCGGCCGCCTACGGCCGGCTGCGGCTGCCGCACGAGCTGTGGGGGCAGCGCACGCTCGCCCGGCTCGCGCTGACCGGCAGCGAGACCGTGCTGGACGCCGGCTGCGGCACCGGGCGGGACACCGCGGCGCTGCTCGAGGCGCTCCCGCGCGGCCGGGTCATCGCCGTCGACGCATCGGCGAGCATGCTCGACCAGCTCCGCGCACGGCTGCCTGACACCGAACGGCTCACCATTCTCGCGGCGGACCTGCTCGACCCGCTGCCGATCGCCGGGCCGGTCGACGCCGTGCTGAGCGTGGCCGTCCTGCACTGGATAGCCGATCACCAGCGGGTGTTCGACAACCTCGCGGCGATCCTGCGGCCGGGGGGCAGGCTCTCGGTCGACTGCGGCGGCCACGGCAACATCGCCTCCGTCCAGGCGGCCCTGGCGGCGGTGCTCGGAGAGGTTCCGCAGGTGTGGAACTTCGCGGCGCCGGCCGAGACGGAGCGGCGCCTCGCCGCGGCCGGCTTCGTCGACATCGAGGCCCGGCTGCGCGCCGAGACCGCCCAGTTCGACGGTCCGGCTGCGTTGCACGACTACCTGGAGACGGTCGTGCTCGGCGCGCACCTGGTCAGGCTGGGCGCCGACGAGCGCGCGGCCTTCGTCCGGGCGGTCGCCGAGCGGCTGCCCCGGCCCGCCATCGACTACGTCCGCCTCGAGGTACACGCCCGCCGCGCGGCCTGACCCCGGCCCGGCCAGGCGCCCGGGTTCCGCCGGTGGCCCGGCCCCCGGCCCGGTTCCGGCGCCGGGCGTTCGCGCGGCTACCGGACGTTCGCGGCGTCCATCCCGCGCAGCTCCTTCTTCAGCTCGTTGACCTCGTCGCGCAGGCGGGCCGCCAGCTCGAACTGCAGTTCCTTGGCGGCCTCGTGCATCTGGTCGTCGAGCTGGCGGATGAGCTGGGCGAGCTCGTGGCGCGGCATGCCGGCGAGCTCCGCCGCGTACCGGCCGACCGCGTCCCCCGCCTTCGACTTCATCCCGGGTACCGGGGCCTTGCCACGGGACTGCGCCCGGCCACCGCCGCCGATCATCTCCTCGCCCGCCGACTCGCGGACCATGTCCTCGAGAATGTCGACGACCTTCTTGCGCAGCGGCTGAGGGTCGAGACCGCGCTCGGTGTTGTAGGCGATCTGCTTCTCCCGGCGCCGGTTCGTCTCCTCGATGGCCTTGCTCATCGACGGAGTGATCTTGTCTGCGTACATGTGGACCTGGCCGGAGACGTTGCGGGCGGCCCGGCCGATGGTCTGGATCAGGGACTTGTCCGAGCGCAGGAAGCCCTCCTTGTCGGCGTCGAGGATGGCCACCAGCGACACCTCGGGCAGGTCGAGGCCCTCGCGGAGCAGGTTGATGCCGACGAGCACGTCGAACTCGCCGCGGCGCAGCTCGGTCAGCAGCTCGACCCGGCGCAGTGTGTCGACCTCGCTGTGCAGGTAGCGCACCCGGATGCCGAGCTCGAGCAGGTAGTCGGTGAGATCCTCGGACATCTTCTTGGTCAGCGTGGTGACCAGGATCCGCTCGTCGCGTTCCGCGCGGATCCGGATCTCGTGCACGAGATCGTCGATCTGGCCCTTGGTCGGCTTCAGCACGATCTCCGGGTCGAGCAGGCCGGTCGGCCGGATGATCTGTTCGACGACGCCGTCCCCGCGCCCCAGCTCGTAGGGGCCCGGAGTCGCCGAGAGGTACACCGTCTGGCCGATGCGCTCCAGGAACTCCTCCCAGCGCAGCGGCCGGTTGTCGATGGCGCTCGGCAGCCGGAAGCCGTGGTCGACCAGGTTCCGCTTGCGGGACATGTCGCCCTCGTACATGCCGCCGATCTGCGGCACGGTGACGTGCGACTCGTCGATGACCAGCAGGAAGTCGTCCGGGAAGTAGTCGAGCAGGGTGTGCGGGGCCGTGCCGGCGGCCCGGCCGTCGATGTGCCGGGAGTAGTTCTCGATGCCGGAGCAGAAGCCGACCTGGCGCATCATCTCGATGTCGTACGTGGTGCGCATCCGCAGCCGCTGCGCCTCCAGCAGCTTGCCCTGGCCCTCCAGCTCGGCCAGCCGGTCGGTGAGCTCCGCCTCGATGCCGGCGATCGCCCGCTCCATCCGCTCCGGCCCGGCGACGTAGTGGGTGGCGGGGAAGACGAAGACCTCCTGGGACTCCCGGACGATCTCCCCGGTGAGCGGGTGCAGGTAGGTCAGGCGCTCGATCTCGTCGCCGAACATCTCGATCCGGACCGCGAGCTCCTCGTAGACCGGGAACACCTCGATGGTGTCGCCACGCACGCGGAACGTTCCGCGGGTGAAGGCGAGGTCGTTGCGGGCGTACTGGACGTCGACGAAGCGGCGCAGCAGGCGGTCGCGCTCGATCTCGTCGCCGACGCGCAGCCGGACCATCCGGTCGATGTACTCCTGGGGGGTGCCCAGACCGTAGATGCAGCTCACGCTGGCGACGACGACCACATCGCGCCGGGTGAGGAGGTTCATCGTCGCCGAGTGGCGCAGCCGCTCGACCTCCTCGTTGATGGAGGAGTCCTTCTCGATGTAGGTGTCGGTCTGCGCGATGTACGCCTCGGGCTGGTAGTAGTCGTAGTAGGAGACGAAGTACTCGACGGCGTTGTTCGGCAGCAGCTCACGGAACTCGTTCRCGAGCTGGGCGGCCAGTGTCTTGTTGGGCGCCATCACCAGGGTCGGGCGCTGCAGGCGTTCCACGAGCCAGGCGGTGGTGGCCGACTTGCCGGTGCCCGTCGCGCCCAGGAGCACGACGTCCTTCTCGCCGGCCCGCACGCGGCGGGCCAGCTCCTCGATCGCCGCCGGCTGGTCGCCTGAGGGGGCGAAATCCGAGACGACCTCGAACGGCGCGGCCGAGCGCTGGAAGTCCGTGGTGGGGCGTTCGAACGTTGTGCTCACGAGTTCCAGAACACCACACGCCTCCGACAGTTTCCCGGCGGCGGTCCCCGGCCACCTCGGCGGTGGCACCCGGCGGCCCCACGCGGCGGTGTCCCTCAGCGCGAGGTGCCCTCCCAGCCGAGCAGCCGGGCACCGAGCACCGCGGTCTGCAGGACGTACCGGTCCGTTGGAGAGGTCGGGTCATGCCTGGTCAGGGCGTGGATGCGGTCGAGCCGGTAGGTGAGCGCGCGCACCGACAGGTGCAACCGGCGGGCCGCCGCGAGCGCCACGCCGCCGGTCGCGAAGTAGGCGTCGAGCGTCTCGATCAGCGGTCCCGCGCCGCCCCGCGCCGCCCGCAGCGGGCTGAGCACCGCCTCGACGAGCTCCTCCAGCGGTTCCCGGTCGCGGAGCAGCACCTTGTAGATGAGCAGGTCGTCGGCGTGCACGACCTGCCCGTCCAGCCACATCCGCCCGGCCAGCTCGACGGCGTTGCGGGCCTCCTCATAGCCGATGCGCACGCCGGCGACGCCGCTGCGGGGCCGGCTGACCCCAAGCCGCCACACGAGCTCCGGTTCCACCCCCAGCCGCCCGGTGACCGCCCTGATGGCGGTGGACGGCGCCGCGTCCGCGGGGGAGAACGCCGGCAGCGGCGCGAACCCGGCGTCGCCGGGGCCGGGCGGGTCCATCCGGCGCCGGCCCCGCGGCGCCGTGGTCCGTGGGCGTGCGATCTCCCGGTCGAGGGTCGGCCGGTCGGCTCTCGGGTGCCCGGAGCCGCCGTCCGGCCGGGCGTGCACGGGGTGATGCACAGGATGGTGTCGTCCCGACGTGGGATCGCTCACGCTGGTCACCCCGGCCCTGGCCGACCCGGCCGTCGGGCCGGCGGCGGGGCGACGGTCCGGTGCGGCGCCGTCGTCCGGCGTGATCGCCGCCGTGGGCGGGACGGGCAGGATCAGGTCGGTCTCCTGCGGGACGACGCAGACGAGCAGCCCGTCCTTGGTCGCGACGAGGGGCTCCGTGGCGCACTGCGCGCGCAGCGCCTCCTCGATCCCGCGCACGACCGCCCGCCCGTCCAGGAAGCGCCGCCCGCCCGCCGCGACGAGGACGACGTGCGGCGCCTCCAGCCGGAGCCCGAAGGCGGCCGCCCGCTCGAGCAGCGGCCCGAGCTCGGAGGTGCCGGTGAGCAGGTCGTCCACCAGCTCGCGGCGCATCGCCTCCTCCGAGCGCGCCCGCGCCGCACGGGCCCGTTCGTAGCCCTCGCACACCGCCGCGACCGCGTCGTCGCTGGCCCGCAGGACGGCCGACGCCGCCGCGCGGGTTCGCGAGACCGCCCCGACGGTCAGCCCGCTGAGATCGGTGGGATCACCGCCGTCCTCGGTGTGCTGGGAGTGCTCGGCGTGGGCGACGGCCGGCACCCGCCCGCCCAGGACCGCCGGCAGCGTCCGTCCCAGGTCGCGCGCGTCCCGGTCGGCCTGGCGGACGACGGGCAGCGACGGCCAGATCCGCCAGGTCGCGGAGAGGTAGAGGTCGACGAGCGCCGGCAGCGAGGCGCCGGACTCGGCGGCGGCCTGGCCGAGCGCCCGGAAGACGTCGAGCTCGGCGCGGGACAGCCGCCGGCCGCTGTCGGCCGCGGAGGCGAGCACCTCCAGATAGTTGCCCAGCAGGCCGGCGTGCAGGCGGGCGTCGGCCGCCGCGAGCACGGCGGCCCGGGGGAGCCGGGTGAGGCTGGTACCGGGCAGCCCGGCTGGCTGGTCGTCGTCCGGGAAGACCGGCCTGGATGTTTGATCCCGTTTCGTCACCTCATGCTCTCCCCCCGCTCGGCTGCCGAGTATCGGCAAGGAAATCGTAGACAAAGTCGCGGACTCCGGACGGTGTCTGCCGGGACACCGAAGGGCAGGCTGAGCGTTGAGCCTGGTACGGGGCCCTGCGGGGCGCCCACGGCAGGCCGACGCGGAGCGGATCCGGCCCCTCGCGGGGACGATCCCCGCACCGCCCGTCGGCCGCCCGGCGCCGCGATCATCGCCCCGCCCAGGTGCCACCACGGCAACACAAAGCCCCCGACGGAAGTGACTGACGGTGAAAGGCAAAGGATCTACCCGAGACATGTCCACGAAGGACGGCTCCCGCCCCACGGCGCTGCCGCCGATCGCAGTGCGCCCAGGCCTGTTCGTGTCCGTGGCGGTCGTGACGGTGCTGCTCGGCGCGCTCACCCTCCCCGCCACCGTGCCGGGCCGTCCGGGCTTCGCCTACTTCAGCGGGGGCGTGCTCGGCGCGGGTCTGCTCGTCGCGATCCTGCTCGGGGCCGACCTGGCCCGGGCCGCCGCCGCGCGCAGGGCCGGGATCACGGTCACCGGGATCACCCTCGGCGCCTTCGGGAGCCGGCTGGGCCTCGCACCCGCACGCGACCGCTCGACGGACCGGGGCGACGGCAGCCCGCTGAGCGGTACCGGCCCGTTGGGCGGTACCGGCCCGGCCGGTACCGGTGACCCGCTCGCCCCGGCCACCGGTGACGCACTCGCCGACGCCGCCGTCGCCCGTGCGGGCCTGACGGTGACGGCCCTCGCCGGGATGGTGCTGGTCGCCGCCGGCGCGCTCGCCCCCGGCGGAACGCTCGCCCTGGTCGGCGAGCTGGCGCTCTGGGTCGGCACGTTCGCCCTGCTCATCACCGTCGTCGACCTGCTGCCCGCACCGCGCAGCGCCGGCGGGCGGATCCTCGCCGCCCGGGTCCTGCGCCGCACCGGTGACGAGGCGGCCGCGGAAGCGGCCGTGGCCCGCGCGGGTGTCATCACCGGGTGGACCCTGATCGTCTTCGGTGCGGCGGCCACCTTCCTGGTCGGGCTGGTCGGCCTGTGGGCGATTCTCCTCGGCTGGCTCGCGCTCGGGACGTCCCGGCTCGCGCAGACGCAGGAGCGCACCTCTGCCGCGCTGCGCGGGGTCTTCGTCCGTGACGTGATGATCCCCGCCCCGGAGGCGCTGCCGTCCTGGAAGACGGTCGCCGCCGCGCTGGACGAGACCGTGCTCCCGTCCCGCGCCTCGGTGTTCGGGGTCCGGGACTTCGCCGGGCCGCTGATCGGCGTCACCCTGCTGCGTGATCTGGCCGCGGTGCCCGCGGACGACCGCGACCTGGCCCGGGTGGCCCGGGTGACCATCCCGCTGGACCGGGTCGCCACCGCCCGTCCGGAGGAGCCGCTCGCCGCGGTCGCGTCGCGGCTGGCGCACCGGCCCGCCGCGGGCGTGATCGTCGTCGTCGCCGACGGCCCGGACGGCCTGCCCGGGATGGTGGGCACCGTGGGCCCGGGCGAACTGGCCCGGGCGCTGGAGACCACGCCGCTGCACGGCCGGGTGGTCACCCCGACCGGCTTCGGCCGCCGTCGCCGGTGAGCTCACCGGTCGCGCCGGGAGCCCGGTCCCGCCGGGTTCCCGGCGGACGTCCCCGCCGTCGCCGGGCCTGAGTGGCCCCCTCGGCGCGCGGGCCTGGCGGCCCGTCCTGAACCCGCTCTGGTCACGCTGCTGGCAACGGCGCCCGGCGGACCAGAGCACAGCATTCCCGGCGGGGCCCGTGAGCCCCGCCGGTGACCGCGGCCACCGGCCGCGACCCCCCCGTACCACCCAAAGGAGATTCCGTGGATGTGCCCGCCTGGGCCTGGGCCGCCTTCATTGGCGGCCTGCTCCTGTTGCTCGCCATCGACCTGATCGCGCACCGCAGGGCGCACGTCATCGGCTTCAGGGAGGCCGCGTGGTGGAGCGTTGGCTGGGTGTCGCTCGGTGTCGCCTTCGCCTTCGTCATCTGGGCCTGGCAGGGCCCCGGCGCGGCCGGCGAGTACACGGCGGCCTACCTGCTCGAGAAGAGCCTCTCGGTCGACAACCTGTTCGTCTTCGCGCTGATCTTCTCGTACTTCAAGGTCCCGCGGGAGTACCAGCACCGCGTGCTGTTCTACGGCGTGCTGGGCGCTCTGGTGCTGCGCTTCCTGTTCATCGCGGCCGGCATCGCGCTGCTCGAGAACTTCAGCTTCGTGATCTACATCTTCGGCGCCTTCCTGCTGTACACGGCGTTCAAGATGGTCCGCGACGACGGCGTCGACATGGACCCCGGGCAGAGCAGGGCCGTCCGGCTGCTGCGCCGGGTGATCCCGGTGACGGACACCTACCAGGGGCAGCACTTCATCCTGCGGCGCGCGGGCAAGCTGATCGCCACGCCGCTGCTCGCCGTGCTGGTGGCGGTCGAGACCGCGGACGTCCTGTTCGCCTTCGACTCGGTGCCCGCGGCGCTCGGCGTGACGAACGAGACCTTCCTCGTCTACACCGCCAACGCGCTGGCCATCCTCGGCCTGCGGTCGCTGTTCTTCCTCCTCTCCGGGCTGATGGAGAAGTTCCACCACCTGGCGACCGGGCTCGCCGTGATCCTTGCCTTCATCGGGGTGAAGATGCTGCTCACCGACGTCTGGCACATGCCGATCTGGCTGTCCCTCGCGGTGATCGCGGTCGTGCTGGCCGGGTCGATCGTCTGGTCGCTGACGACGGAGCCGCCCGCCGAGAACGGCGACGGCGGCCAGGACGGCCATGCCGGTGGGGCCGGCGACCTCAGCGGGTCCAGCGAGGTCGGCGGGCTCAGTGGGGCCGGCGGAGTCAGTGAGGCTGGCGATGGCGGTCGTCTGGTGACCGGCACGGACACCCGCGCCGACGCACCGGCGGCCAACGCGGCGGACTCGGGACGCTAGCCGCCGCCGGCGAGGCGGACCCGGTTCAGGCGGGTCGACGGGCGGGAGCGGGGTGGGTCCCGGTGGGCGGGATCCCGAAGGCCGCGATCGTGTCGCGTTCCTGGACCGGGGTCCGCGTCGCCTCCGCGCGCGTGATCCGGTCCCACCGGAAGCAGCGTGGACCGCCCCGGCGCAGGCACCACGCGAACAGGTACCAGTGGCCCCCGGTGAAACCGATCAGCCGGGGCTCCACCGGACGTCCCTCGCTGACCGCGCCGGTGGCGTCGATGTAGTCGATCGTGATGACGACTCCGTCGAGCAGAGCCGCCTCGACAACGGTGGCCACCGGCCCCCGCGGGGCGCGGACCGGGTCCGTGCCGATCCGCCGTGCCTTTTCGGTGAGCTCCTCGCGGGCGGCCGTGCCGGTCACGCCCAGCGCGTCGAGGACGGCGCCCAGCGCGTCGGCGGCGTCAGCGGCGAACGGCCCGTCCTGGAGCGCGGCCAGCGCCGCCATCACTGCCGCGGCCTGCGTCTCGGTGAGGGCCACCGGCGGCAGCAGGGCGCGGACCATGGCAAACACGGTGCCACGGCGATGTCTCCGTTGCCCGCCGATCACCCGCCGGGGCGAGGTCGGCCCGACCGGGTCCGTGGACCGTCGAAGCGAGTTGGCCGAGCCAGCCCCTGCGCTGCTGGCGCAACACGCTTCAGGTGGAGCGCCGGCCGCCCCCGCTCGGGCATGGTCCGGCGGGCGGCGGCATACCGGCCGACGAGAGCTACCTATTATTAATACGAATTGATGACTCGGCGACGCGCCGATTGTCATGTGGGCGACAGTGCGGCGCTCGCGTTAGTGTTTTGAGGCTGCCGGGATCGTCCGAGCTTCCCGAATCCCTCTGTTTCTCCTTCAAGGCGGACTATGTATAACCTTCTGGCCGTTGTTGTCTCCTATGGTGGATCACCCCAGCTCCACTGTCTTCTGGCGACCCTGGTCGGGGTTACCGGCTGCCGGGTCGCGCTGGTCGAGAACCGGCCCGGCACAGTGCACGAAGACCTGCCCGCGGGCGTTGAGCTGTACGAGGGGCACGGGAATGTCGGATATGGCACGGCTGTGAACATCGCCGTGCTCCGTGCGCTGCGGCCCGGCCCGGCGCAGGAGCCGCGGCCCGCGTCCCCGCCCGAGTGGCTGCTCGTCGTGAACAGCGACGTGACCATGCCTGAGCGGACCAGGGACCTGCTTCCCGATATCCTCGGTTCGATACCCGCCGACGCGGACGTGGTGGGTTTCCCGGTGCAGGCCGAGACCGGCCTCTCCGGCCGGAGCGCGGCGGTGCTTCCGAGTATCCGTACGAATGCGTACACGGCGGTGCGCGGTGAGGCCGCCGCGGTGGAACGCTGGCCCGAGCTCTGCTATCCCGTCGGGGCGTTCTTCGCGATCCGTACCCAGGAGTTCATCCGGATGGGCGGTTTCGACCCGTCCTACTGGATGTACTATGAGGAAACGGACCTTTTCGCTCGGCTGCACGCGTCCGGTGGCCGCATCGCGTGGATCGACGACTGCTGCCATGTCACCCACGTCGGCGGCGGGACCGTCGGCCGCGCCGGCCTGATGTACGCCGAACTCGGCCGTTCGGCCGCCATCTACGCGCGGCGCCACAGCGACACGCTCGGGCGGGGCTGGCTCGCCGTCCACGTGGCGCAGCTGGCGGCGCTGGCGCTGCGCAAGCTCGCGACCGGCCGGACCCACGACGCGCTGCGCGCGTCGAGGATCCTGTCCGGCGTCGCGACGGGGCTGGTCCAGCCTCGCTGGGAGCCCGCCACCCAGTCCCGCTGGCGGGCCGTTCCGGTCGCCACCCGCCGTGACCTGGGCCGGATGGACACCGCCGCGCCCGGGCAGGTGCCGGCGCCCCGGGCGTCCCGCACGTCCCGCGCGGACCGGTCGCCACAGGTGACCGCCGGGTACCGCTGACTGTCAGATACAGCCGACTGTCAGATACGGCTGACCGCCGGGCCGGGTGCGGCTGATCGCCGTCTCACCAGCCGCGGGAGCGCCACTCGGCCAGGTGCGGGCGCTCGGCGCCGAGTGTTGTGTCCTTTCCGTGGCCCGGGTAGATCCATGTCCGGTCGGGCAGCGGACCGAACACCTTGGCCTCGAGGCCGTCCATCAGGGTGGCGAAGGCGGCGGCGTCCCCGAAGGTGTTCCCTGGGCCGCCGGGGAACAGACAGTCGCCGGTGAACAGGTGCGGGGCGTCGCCGTCCTGGTCGTAGAGCAGGGCCACGGAGCCGGGCGTGTGCCCGACGAGGTGCACGACCCGCAGCGTGACCTCGCCGACGTGCACCTCGTCGCCGTCGACGACCGGGTCCATCGTCGGGACCGGGATGGCGGGCGCGTCGAGCGGGTGCGCCACGGTGCGGGCCCCGGTCGCGGCGACGACCTCCTCGAGCGCCTGGACGTGGTCGGCGTGCCGGTGGGTCGTCACCACGGTGGCCAACCCGCTGTCGCCGACAAGGCGTAGCAGCGTGTCGGTCTCGTTCGCCGCGTCGACGAGCAGCTGCTCGCCGGTGGCGGCGCAGCGCAGGAGATAGCAGTTGTTGTCGAACGGGCCGACCGCCACCTTGGTGATCGTGAGGTCCGGGAGCTCGCGGGTGTCCGCCGGCCCGCCGACGGTGACCTCGCCCGTGTATCCGGCGCCGATGTTCATCACGGTTCTCCTCGATCTCTCCGTGGACTGGTCCGCGCGGATCCGTCCGTGGCCGGACCGCCGTGGTGGCGGCCGGGCGGCGTGGAATGATCCGCGGAGCGCATCCATTCTGATCGGCGTGACCGCCGTGTGTCCTCGACGGAACAAGGATGTGGCCCGCGGGGTTCCCCTGCGCGGAGCCGGGCACCGCCGGTGCGGGCACGTCGGCCCGGGCGTGTAGCGTCGGTCGTGTTCGAACGCGCGTTTGATCCGGTGCCGCTGCGGAGCCGGGCCCAGGGCGCGGCGCCTGCCCGCGGGGCCGCGTAACGGGCCGCAAACCCGTCCGTAGCATGCCTGCCGCAGGCCGCGACAGTTGTCCCCCACACCTGATGTCACCCACACCTGATGTCACCTGTATCCGACTGTCACCCCCACCCGACCGAAGACCACGAGGGACCTGACGATGGCTGACCGTCTTGTCGTCCGCGGAGCACGTGAGCACAACCTTCGTGACGTCGATCTCGACCTGCCCAGGGACGGCCTGGTGGTCTTCACCGGGCTGTCGGGCTCGGGCAAGTCGAGCCTCGCCTTCGACACGATCTTCGCCGAGGGGCAGCGCCGGTACGTCGAGTCACTTTCGGCCTACGCCCGCCAGTTCCTCGGCCAGATGGACAAGCCGGACGTCGACTTCATCGAGGGCCTGTCACCCGCGGTCTCGATCGACCAGAAGTCGACCTCGCGCAACCCGCGCTCGACGGTGGGCACGATCACCGAGGTCTACGACTACCTGCGGCTGCTGTACGCGCGGGTCGGCCACCCGCACTGCCCGAAGTGCGGCCGCCCGATCGCCCGGCAGACCCCGCAGCAGATCGTCGACCGGCTCCTGGAGCTCCCCGAGGGCACCCGCTTCCAGGTCCTGGCGCCGGTCGTCCGTGGCCGCAAGGGCGAGTACGCCGACCTCTTCGCCGAGCTGCAGAGCTCCGGCTTCGCCCGGGTCCGGGTGGACGGCACCGTCGTGGCGCTCACCGAGCGCCCCAAGCTCGAGAAGCAGCGCAAGCACACGATCGAGGTCGTGGTCGACCGGCTCGCGGCGAAGGAGTCGGCCAAGCGCCGCCTCACCGACTCGATCGAGACGGCGCTCAAGCTCGGCAGCGGCCTGGTGCTGCTCGACTTCGTCGACCGGGATCCGGCCGACCCCGACCGCGAGCGGATGTACTCCGAGCACCTGGCCTGCATGTACGACGACCTCTCCTTCGAGGAGATGGAGCCGAGGTCGTTCTCGTTCAACTCACCGTTCGGGGCCTGCCAGGAGTGTTCGGGTCTGGGAACCCGCAAGGAGGTCGACCCCGACCTCGTCGTGCCCGACCCGACGCTCTCGCTCGCCGAGGGCGCGATCCAACCGTGGGCCGGCGGGCACAACAAGGAGTACTTCGAGCGGCTGCTGACGGCGCTCAGCGAGGACCTCAGCTTCCGGATGGACACCCCGTGGGAGGGGCTGCCGGAGCGCGCCCGCAAGGCGATCCTGCACGGCAGCGGCGAGACCGAGATCCACGTCGGCTACACGAACCGCTACGGTCGCAAGCGCTCCTACTACACGTCCTTCGAGGGCGTGATGGCCTTCCTGCGCCGCCGCCACTCGGACGCCGAGTCCGACAGCAGCCGCGAGCGCTACGAGGGCTACATGCGCGACGTGCCCTGCCCGGCGTGCCGGGGCGCCCGGCTCAAACCGGAGTCGCTGGCCGTCACGCTCGGCGGCCGCTCCATCGCCGAGGTCTCCGGGATGTCGATCGGGGAGTGCGCGGCATTCCTGCGCGGCGTCGAGCTCAGCGAGCGGGAGCAGGCCATCGCCGGGCGGGTCCTCAAGGAGATCGACGCGCGGCTCGCCTTCCTGCTGGACGTCGGCCTCGACTACCTGTCCCTGAACCGTTCCGCCGGCACGCTCGCCGGTGGGGAGGCCCAGCGGATCCGCCTCGCCACCCAGATCGGCTCGGGGCTGGTCGGCGTGCTCTACGTGCTCGACGAGCCGTCGATCGGCCTCCACCAGCGGGACAACCGCCGCCTCATCCAGACCCTCGTCCGGCTGCGCGATCTCGGCAACACGCTGATCGTCGTGGAACACGACGAGGACACGATCCGTGCCGCCGACTGGGTGGTGGACATCGGCCCCGGGGCCGGTGAGCACGGCGGCCGGGTGGTCGTCTCCGGCCCGGTCGAGGAGCTGCTGAGCAGCGAGGAGTCGATGACCGGCGCCTACCTCTCCGGTCGGCGGCAGATCCCGGTGCCCGACATCCGCCGCGCGCCGACGAAGTCGCGCTCGCTGACCGTGCACGGCGCCCGGGAGCACAACCTCCGGGACGTGACGGTGTCGTTCCCGCTCGGCTGCCTGGTGGCGGTCACCGGCGTCTCCGGCTCGGGCAAGTCGACGCTGGTCAACGACATCCTCGCCAGCGTGCTCGCGAACCATCTCAACGGCGCGCGCGAGGTGCCGGGCCGGCACCGCACGGTGTCCGGCCTCGAGCACCTCGACAAGGCGGTGCGGGTCGACCAGTCACCGATCGGCCGGACCCCGCGGTCCAACCCGGCGACGTACACGGGCGTGTTCGACCACATCCGCCGGCTGTTCGCGGAGACGACCGAGGCGAAGGTCCGCGGGTACCTGCCGGGCCGGTTCTCGTTCAACGTCAAGGGCGGCCGGTGCGAGGCCTGCTCCGGCGACGGCACCATCAAGATCGAGATGAACTTCCTGCCGGACGTCTACGTCCCGTGCGAGGTCTGCGCGGGCGCCCGGTACAACCGGGAGACGCTGGAGGTGCACTTCAAGGGCCGCAACATCGCCGAGGTGCTCGACATGCCGATCGAGGAGGCCGCCGAGTTCTTCGCGGCGGTCCCGGCGATCGCCCGGCACCTGCGCACGCTCAACGACGTCGGCCTCGGCTACGTCCGGCTGGGCCAGTCGGCGCCCACCCTCTCCGGCGGTGAGGCGCAGCGGGTGAAGCTCGCCTCGGAGCTGCAGCGACGCTCCACCGGGCGGACCGTCTACGTGCTGGACGAGCCCACCACCGGCCTGCACTTCGAGGACATCCGGAAACTGCTCGGCGTGCTCGGCCGGCTCGTTGACGCCGGCAACACGGTGATCGTCATCGAGCACAACCTCGACGTCATCAAGACCGCCGACTGGATCATCGACATGGGCCCGGAGGGCGGGACGGGCGGCGGCCGGGTGATCGCCGAGGGAGCTCCCGAGACGGTCGCCGCGGTGCCCGAGAGCCACACCGGCGCCTTCCTGCGGGAGATCCTCGGCGACCGGGTCGACGCCCGTCCGAAGTCACGGCCGAAGCTCGCCGGCGCGGCCGCGCTGTGACGGCGCGCGGCCGTGCCCGCTCAGGTCTGGAGGAGTCAGGTCTGGAGGAGGTCGTCGAGGACGGCGTCCAGAGCGACCTCGGGGTGCTCCTCGCCGGCGGGCACGACCCGCTCGGTGCGTTCGAGGAAGCGGCGGACGGGCGCGGCGTCCAGGACGACCACCGACCGGCGCTCGCCGTCGGCCAGCTCGAGGCGGATGCCGTCCCGGGTCGGCTCGGGCGTGATGCGGACGTCCCCGTCGCCGACGGGTGCCGGGCCGTCCAGGCCGGCCCGCAGCGCGTCCCGGGGAGCCACCCAGTGGCCCTGCGGGAGCGCGGGATGATCCGGCCGGGAGACGAGTACCAGCGCGACCGCCAGCGGGTCACAGCTGCGCCAGGTGATCTGCAGAACGGTGATCCTGCCGCGGCTGGGGGCGTCGTCAACGACGAACTCCGTCGTGACGTCCTCCACCTGCACGCGTCGGCTCCCTCGGCCCGATCTACCCGGTTTAACTGCCTCGCCGGTTTACACCGTCGCAGCAGTTCGCTCGTGACGCCACCCGAGTGGACGCGCTTCAGCATACGGCGACCGGGCGCTGACCGAAGGCGGACGGGAGATCGGCCCGGCGACAGATTGGCCACACGGCGCCGTCCGGGCCCTGGTAGCGGCCCGTCGGTGGGTGCCGGCTCGCCCGTCCGGGCCGGTCGGCGGGCCTTCCACGCGGGCGCCGCCGGCCGCCCGGCGCTCCTCGGGAGCGGTGCCGACGCACGGCCGGAATCGGTGAGCGACGGGGGCCCTCGACAGCATGGAAGCTCAGCGTGATGAAATAGCTACGTGCAGGCACTGCTCAGGCCGGATGACGGTCGCCGTAGGCTCGGCTCATGGCTGATCCGGCGTCCTACCGGCCCCCGCCGGGCTCGATCCCCGAGACCCCGGGCGTGTATCGCTTCCGCGACGAACATGGCCGGGTCATTTACGTGGGCAAGGCCAAGAGTCTGCGCGCCCGGCTGGCCAACTACTTCGCCGACATCCACACGCTGCACCCCCGGACCCAGCACATGGTCACCACGGCCGGTTCCGTGGAGTGGACCGTGGTGTCCACCGAGGTCGAGGCGCTCCAGCTCGAGTACACCTGGATCAAGGAGTTCGATCCGCGCTTCAACGTCCGCTACCGCGATGACAAGAGCTATCCGAGTCTCGCGGTGACGCTGTACGAGGAGTTCCCGCGGCTCCAGGTGATGCGTGGGCCCAAACGGCGCGGCGTGCGCTACTTCGGCCCCTACGCGCACGCGTGGGCCATCAGGGAGACCCTGGACCTGCTGCTGCGGGTCTTCCCCGCGCGCACCTGCAGCTCCGGGGTCTTCAAACGGGCTGGCCAGGTGGGCCGTCCCTGCCTGCTCGGGTACATCGACCGCTGTTCGGCCCCCTGCGTCGGGCGGGTCGACGCCGATGCCCACCGCCAGATCGTCGACGACTTCTGCGACTTCATGTCCGGGCAGACCGGCCGCTACCTGCGCCGGCTCGAGCGCGAGATGCGGGCCGCGGCCGAGGCGCAGGAGTACGAGCGCGCCGCGCGGCTGCGTGACGACATCGGGGCGCTGCGCCGCGCGGTCGAGAAGCAGGCCGTCGTCCTGCCCGACGGCACCGACGCCGACGTGATCGCCTTCGCCCAGGACGAGCTGGAGGCCGCGGTCCAGATCTTCTACGTGCGCGGCGGTCGGGTCCGCGGCCAGCGGGGCTGGGTCGTCGACAAGCTCGAGGACGTCACCACCGCCGACCTCGTCGAGCAGTTCCTGACCCAGGAGTACCTCGACGGCGTGCGCCCGGCCGGCACCGCTGATACCGCCGGCACCGCCAATACCACCGACCCGGCGCCGGCCGCGCAGATCCCCCGCGAGATCCTCGTGCCCGAGCTGCCGCCGGACGCCGAGGCCGTCGCCGAGCTCCTCGAACGGGCTCGTGGGGCCCGCGTCGACCTGCGCGTCCCCCGCCGGGGGGACAAACGCACCCTGATGGAGACCGTCGAACGCAACGCCAAGCAGGCGTTCACCCTGCACCGGACGAAGCGCGCCGGCGACCTCACCGCGCGCAGCCGCGCGCTGGCCGACCTCCAGGAGGCGCTGGAGCTCCCGGACGCCCCGCTGCGGATCGAGTGCTTCGACGTGTCGAACACCCAGGGCACCGACGTCGTGGCCAGCATGGTGGTCTTCGAGGACGGTCTGCCCCGCAAGTCGGAGTACCGCCGGTTCTCCATCCGCGGGGTCGACGGCCAGGACGACGTGGCGAGCATGCACGAGACCGTCCACCGGCGCTTCTCCCGCTATCTGGCGGAGCGGGCCCGCACCGGCGAGCTCGAGGAGTACCCGGGCGCCTCCACCGGCGACGACGAGGCTCCCGAGACCGGCCGGCCCCGGCGGTTCGCCTACCCGCCCAACCTCGTCGTCGTCGACGGCGGGCCGCCGCAGGTCGCCGCCGCCGCGCGCGCGCTCGACGAGCTCGGCATCGAGTCCGGGCCCGGCGGGGTGGCACTGTGCGGGCTGGCCAAGCGCCTGGAGGAGGTCTGGCTGCCCGACCAGGACGAGCCGGTGATCCTCCCGCGGACGAGCGAGGCTCTCTACCTGCTCCAGCGCGTGCGGGACGAGGCGCACCGGTTCGCGATCACCTACCACCGGCAGAAGCGGTCGACGTCGATGGTCGCCTCGGCGCTCGACGACGTCCCGGGGCTCGGGGAGACTCGACGCAAGGCGCTGTTGCGGCACTTCGGCTCGGTGGCGAAGGTGCGGGCCGCGGGCGCCGAGGAGATCGCGCAGGTGCCGGGCATCGGCCCGCGCACGGCGGAGGCGATCGTCGCCGCTCTGGCGCGGTCGGCCCCGGGCACGGACGCGGCGCCGGCGCCCGCCGTCGACCCGCTGACCGGTGAGATCATCGGCTCGGCGGGGGTGACCCGGTGACAGCGGCGACGCTCGACCTTGCGATCATCACGGGGCTGTCCGGTGCCGGCCGCAGCACGGCGGCCAAGTGCCTCGAGGACCTCGGCTGGTTTGTCGTCGACAACCTGCCCCCGGCGCTGCTGTCGACGATGGCCGAGCTGGGGCACCGTTCCGGCGGGGCGGTGAGCCGGATCGCCGTCGTCGTCGACGTGCGCGGGCGGGCGTTCTTCTCCGACCTGCGCGCGGCGGTGGAGGCACTGGACTCGCGCGGCATGCACCCGCGGATGCTCTTCCTGGAAGCGTCCGACGACGCGCTGGTGCGCCGCTTCGACCATGTCCGCCGTCCGCACCCGCTGCAGGGCGACGAGCGGGTCGTGGACGGCATCAACCGGGAGCGGACGCTGCTCGCGGAGTTGCGCGGCGAGGCCGACCTCGTCCTCGACACGACCGACCTCAACGTGCACGAGTTGAGGGCCAAGATCGACGCCGCCTTCGGCCAGCCGCGCGCCAACCGGCTCAACGCCACCGTGATCTCGTTCGGCTACAAGTACGGCCTGCCGCTGGATGCCGACCTCGTCGCCGACTGCAGGTTCCTGCCCAACCCGCACTGGGTCGAGGCGTTGCGCCCCTACACCGGGCGGGACTCGCAGGTCCGCGATTACGTGCTGGCGCAGCCCGGCGCGACGGAGTTCGTCGACCAGTACACGGCGTTGCTCAGGCTGGTCGGCGAGGGGTACGTGCGGGAGGGCAAGCGGTACCTGACCCTGGCGGTGGGCTGTACCGGGGGCAAGCACCGCAGCGTCGCCGTCGCCGAGCAGCTCGGGGCCCGGCTCGCCGCCGACGGCGTCGGCGTCCGGGTCGTGCACCGGGATCTGGGCCGCGAGTGACCGCCAACGCTCCCGCGATCGTCGCGTTCGGCGGCGGGCACGGCCTGGCCGCGTCGCTGGCCGCGCTGCGCCGGATCACCCGCCACCTGACCGCGGTGGTTACCGTGGGTGACGACGGTGGTTCGTCGGGCCGGCTGCGCGCCGAGCTCGGCGCCCTGCCCATGGGCGACCTGCGGATGGCCCTCGCCGCGCTGGCCGGCGCCGACGAGTGGTCCCAGACGTGGGCCGACCTCTTCCAGCACCGGTTCGGCGGCGGCGGGGCGCTCGCCGGCCACGCGGTCGGCAACCTCGTGCTGACGGCGCTGGCGGAGCGCGCGGGCTCCCCGGTGGCCGCGCTCGACCTGGCGGCGTCGCTGCTCGGCGTCGACGGCCGGGTGCTGCCACTGTCATGCGCCGGCATCGACATCGTCGCGGACGTGACCGGCCTCGACCCGAACCGGGCCGGGGAGTCCGCGGAGGTCCGCGGCCAGGCGGCCGTCGCGACGACCCCCGGCCGGGTGGCCGGGGTACGCCTGGCCCCGGCGGAGCCGGCGGCCTGCGGTGCCGCCCTCGCGGCCGCCGCCGCCGCGGACTGGATCGTCCTCGGTCCGGGCTCGCTCTACACGAGCGTGCTGCCGCACCTGCTCGTGCCCGACATGCGCGCGGCGATCACGGGCGCCGACGCCCACCGGGTGATGGTGCTCAACCTCGTGGCGCAGCCGGGCGAGACGGCCGGCTACACCCCCGAGGCCCACCTGCACGCCCTGGCCACGCACGTCCCGGGGCTGCGCCTCGACGTGGTGATCGCGGACCCGGCCGCGGTCGGCGACCCGGACCCGCTGGCCCGCGCGGCCGCGGACCTGGGCGCCCGGCTCCACCTCGCACCCGTGCGGGTTCCCGGTGAACCCGCGCTGCACGACCCCGAACGTCTCGCGGCCGCGTTCCGCGCCGTCTTCGCGCAGGACGGCGCCGTGGCGGTGCCGTCGGCGGCCCGTCCGATGGACGGCCAGCGGGCCTGGCCTGGCCGGCAGCCGGGAGCGGCCTGTGCCGACCCCTCGGGTGTCGGGTGCTCATCCACCGGTGGCTCCGGCCACCGGATCCCCTCCGGCGAATGCAAGGAGTGATCGGTGTGGCGGCGATGACGGCCACCGTCAAGGACGAACTGAGCAGGCTGCGAGTGGCCAAGCCCTGTTGCCGGCGGGCCGAGATGGCGGCGATGCTGCGGTTCGCCGGCGGCCTGCACATCGTCGGCGGCCGCATCGTGGTGGAGGCCGAGCTCGACACCGGCGCCACCGCGCGCCGGCTGCGGCGTGAGATCGCCGAGGTCTTCGGCTTCCCGTCGTCGGTGGCCGTGCTCGCGGCCGGCGGCCTGCGGCGGTCGGTGCGCTACATCGTCCGCGTCGAGCGGGACGGGGAACAGCTCGCCCGGTCGACGGGCCTGCTCGACCAGCGCGGCCGGCCGGTACGCGGCCTGCCGCCGCAGGTGGTGACCGGTTCGGCGTGCGACGCGGCGGCGGCCTGGCGGGGCGCGTTCCTCGCGCACGGCTCGCTGACCGAGCCCGGCCGGTCCTGCTCGATGGAGGTCACCTCGCCCGGCCCGGAGGCGGCGCTGGCGCTTGTCGGCGCCGCCCGGCGGATGGGCGTGCAGGCCAAGAGCCGGGACGTCCGCGGCGTCGACCGCGTGGTCGTCCGGGACGGGGACGCCATCGGCGCGCTGCTGACCAAGATCGGTGCGCATGACAGCCTGATGGCCTGGGAGGAGCGGCGGATGCGCCGCGAGGTCCGGGCCACGGCGAACCGGCTGGCGAACTTCGACGACGCGAACCTGCGCCGCTCGGCGCGCGCCGCGGTGGCCGCCGGCGCGCGGGTGCAGGCGGCGATGCGCATCCTCGGGGACGACGCCCCCGACCACCTGCTCGCGGCCGGGCGTCTGCGCCTGGAGCACGCGCAGGCGTCGCTGGAGGAGCTCGGCGCGCTCGCGGACCCGCCGCTCACCAAGGACGCCGTCGCCGGGCGGATCCGCCGGCTCCTCGCGCTGGCGGACAAACGGGCCAACGCGCTGGGCATCCCCAACACCGAGGCGAGTGTGTCGCCGGAGCTGTTCGAGAACGCCTGAGCACGCAATCGCTACCACGGACGGGGCACAGCGAGAGACCCGGTACGCGGCGTGGCCGTGGAAGCCCATGGGATAGGGTGATTGTCGAAACGGCGCGGCATTCAACCAAATGCCGAGTGTGCCGGGTCGCTCGGTGTGAGGAGACCGACATGGATCGGTTCGGATTCCCGCCGATGATGTCCCGACTCGCTAGGCTCCTGGCACACGACGGCACACGAGCATAGGGGAGTCCTGGACGTGGCTACGCGGGTGGGTGTCAACGGCTTCGGGCGAATCGGTCGTAACTTCTGGCGGGCGCTTGCAGCCAGCCGGCGTAGTGATCTGGAGATCGTCGCCGTCAACGACCTGACGGACAACAAGACGCTCGCGCACCTGCTGAAGTACGACACGACTCTGGGCACGCTGCCCGAGTCGGTCTCCGTCGGCGAGGACGGCATCCGCGTCGGCGACAGCACGATCAAGGTGCTCGCGGAGCGTGACCCGGCCGCCCTGCCCTGGGCTGACCTGGGCGTCGACGTGGTGATCGAGTCGACCGGCCGCTTCACCACGGCCGAGACGGCCGGCAAGCACCTGACCGCCGGGGCGAAGAAGGTCATCATCTCGGCGCCGGCCAAGGGTGAGGACCTCACGGTCGTCATGGGCGTGAACGACGACGTCTACGACCCGGCGAAGCACCATATCCTCTCGAACGCTTCCTGCACGACGAACTGTGTCGCGCCATTGGCGAAGGTTCTCGACGAGGCGTTCGGTATCGAGCGTGGTCTGATGACCACGATCCACGCTTACACCAATGACCAGGTCATCCTTGACTTCCCGCATTCCGACCTGCGTCGGGCGCGGGCGGCGGCGCAGAACATCATTCCCACCACCACCGGTGCGGCGAAGGCGACCGCTCTCGTGCTCCCGCACCTCAAGGGCAAGCTCGACGGCATCGCGATGCGTGTTCCGGTCCTTGACGGCTCGGTCACCGACCTTGTCGTGAACCTGGCCCGTCCCGCGTCGAAGGACGAGATCAACGCCGCGTACAAGGCGGCGGCGGAAGGCCCGCTGAAGGGCTATCTCGTCTACACGGAGGACCCGATCGTGTCCTCCGACATCGTGGGTACCCCGGCGTCGTGCACCTTCGACTCGCTGCTCACGATGTCCAGCGGCAGCCAGGTGAAGGTCGTCGGCTGGTACGACAACGAGTGGGGTTACTCCAACCGGCTCGTCGACCTGACCGGGCTCGTCGCCGCCCGGATCTGACATCGGCGAACCAGCCCGTCCATCGCACCTTCGCCCACCCCGGAGCAGCCCAGCGTGAGGACGATCGACGACCTGCAGGTCACCGGTCACCGCGTACTCGTCCGCAGTGATCTCAACGTGCCCCTGGACCATTCCAAGGGCGCGCCGCGCATCACCGACGACGGCCGGGTGCGTGCGAGCGTGCCGACCATCCAGGCTCTTCTGGACCGGAACGCGAAGGTGATCGTCTGCTCGCATCTGGGACGTCCCAAGGGGGCCCCGGAGGAGAAATACTCCCTCGCCCCGGTCGCCGAGCGGCTCGCCGAGCTGCTCGGCGTCCCGGTGGCGTTCGCCGGGGACGGCGGCGGCGACATCGCCGGTGACCGGGCCCGGGAGGTGGTCGGGCAGCTCGCCGAGGGCCAGGTGGCCCTGCTGGAGAACCTGCGCTTCCACCCGGGCGAGACCAGCAAGGACACCGTCGCCCGCGCGACCTTCGCCGACGAGCTCTCGGCGCTCGCCGAGTTCTACGTCGGCGACGCGTTCGGCGCGGTGCACCGGGCCCACGCGAGCGTGTCGGAGGTGCCCAAGCGCCTCCCGCACGCCGCCGGCCGGCTGGTGCTGACCGAGCTCGAGGTGCTGCGGGCGCTGACCGCGGCGCCGGCCCGGCCGTACGCCGTCGTGCTCGGCGGGTCGAAGGTGTCGGACAAGCTCGGCGTCATCCGGGCCCTGCTGCCGAAGGTGGACACGCTCCTCGTCGGCGGCGGCATGTGCTTCACCTTCCTGGCGGCCCTCGGGCACCCGGTCGGCGCCTCGCTCCTGGAGAGCGAGATGATCGACACCTGCAAGGACCTGCTGGCCGAGGCCGGTGACCGGCTCGTACTGCCCACCGACGTGGTGGTCGCCGACCGGTTCGCCGCCGACGCGGAGACCGCCGTGGTCGCCGCCGACGCGATCCCGGACGGCTGGCTCGGCCTCGACATCGGGCCGGCATCCACCGCCGCGTTCGCGCGCGTGGTCGCCGGTGCGGCGACGATCTTCTGGAACGGCCCGATGGGCGTGTTCGAGTTCGCGCCGTTCGCGGAGGGTACCCGCGGGGTCGCCGAGGCGGTCGCGGCCGGCGGCGGCTTCTCGGTCGTCGGTGGCGGCGACTCGGCCGCCGCGGTGCGCACCCTCGGCATCCCGGAGGACGACTTCAGCCACATCTCCACCGGCGGCGGCGCGAGCCTGGAGTACCTGGAGGGCAAGACGCTCCCGGGCCTCGCCGCGCTCGACGTCTGAGCACCACCGAGTCTGATCTCCACACTTTCACCGAGGAAGGGAAGCAGGGACGTGGCGAAGGGGGCACCCGCCCGCGGGTCGGCCGGAACCGGCCGGCGGACGCTGGTCGCCGGCAACTGGAAGATGAACCTCAACCACCTCGAGGCCATCGCGCTGGTGCAGAAGGTCGCCTTCGACCTCAAGCCCGCCGAGCTCGAGCGGGTCGAGGTCGTCTTTCTGCCGCCGTTCACCGACCTGCGCAGCGTCCAGACGCTGATCGACGGCGACAAGCTCGCCGTCGGCTACGGCGGCCAGGATCTCTCCCCGCACGGCTCGGGCGCCTACACCGGCGACATCAGCGGGCCGATGCTGTCCAGGCTTGGCTGCTCGTACGTCGTCGTCGGGCACTCCGAGCGGCGCACGTACCACCACGAGGACGACGCGCTGGTCGCCTCGAAGGCCCTGGCGGCCTACAAGCACAACATCACGCCGATCCTGTGCGTCGGCGAGCACGAGGACATCCGCGCCGCCGGAACGCATGTCGAGCACGTCCTGGCACAGCTCGAGGGCTCGCTGGCCGGTGTGAGCGCGGAGCAGGCGGCCACGCTCGTCGTCGCCTACGAGCCGGTCTGGGCGATCGGTACCGGGCGCACCGCCTCCGCCCAGGACGCGCAGGACATGTGTGCCGCCGTGCGCGGCCAGCTCACAAAGCTGTACGGCGAGCCGATCGCGGCCGGCATCCGGGTCCTCTACGGCGGCTCGGTGAAGGCCGCCAACGCGGCCGAGCTGTTCACCATGCCCGACGTGGACGGCGGTCTGGTCGGCGGTGCGAGCCTGGTCGCCGAGGAGTTCGTCGGCATCATCCGCAGCGGTCCGGCGGCGTAGCGGGGGCTGTCCGCCACCGGTGCGCGCCCGCGGCCGGCCGCGCACGAGCCGTCCCGGGGTGTGCCACATCGGTGACCGGGCGGTGTCATGTACGTTTGCACGATCGTCGAGTAGCCCGATCGGGTGCGACGGTACGGGCCCACCACACGTTGCTGGAAAGGCGGAGGAGGTGCGTAGGACGGTGGCGAGGCTCCGCTGGGAGGCTCGACCCGGCCACCGGGTCGCCTGCCACGTCCCCGAGGAGCGGGAGCTGGTCTAGATGACGGTCGGTCTGTCGATCGCCCTGATTGTCGCGAGTGTGCTGTTGGTGCTGCTGGTGCTGCTGCACCGGGCCAAGGGCGGCGGTCTGTCGACACTGTTCGGGGGCGGTGTCTCCTCGTCACTGGGGGGATCGTCCGTGGTCGAGAAGAATCTCGACCGCCTCACCGTCGCGGTGGCCCTCTTGTGGATCACCTGCATTATCGGTCTCGGTCTGCTCCTGAAGAATTGAACGCCTCTCCGGGGCAGCGGCTCGGTCATGCCCGAGGGATCGCCGCCCTGCTCACCGCCCTCCTGACCACGGTCGCCCTGCTCGCTGTCGCGGGATGCAGCGGCGAGTCGGACCCGACGCCGGGCCCGATGGCGGCGAGCCCGACCACGCCGCCGACGACCGCCTCCCCGCTCGAGAAGCCCGGCGGCACGCTGCGCCTGCTGACCGGGCGGATGCCGACCGGCGACCCCGGGTGGGCCGACGAGCCGGGGGAGCGGGCGTTCGCCCGGCTGGTGACCCGCCAGCTCTACAGCTACCCCGCCGACGCCGACACCGCCAGGTCGACGATCCCGCGCCCCGACCTCGCGGCCGGTGCCCCCGTGGTGACCATGGGCGGCACCGTCTACACCGTGCGGCTGCGCTCGGCGGCCCGGTGGAACACCCCGAACCAGCGCCGGATCACCGCGACGGACGTCGCCCGCGGCCTCAAGCGGATGTGCGCGCCGCCGTCGCCCTCCCCACTGCGCGGGTACTACGCGGCGACGGTCGTCGGCTTCGCCGAGTACTGCGCCGAGCTCGCCGCGGCGCCGGTGGCCGACGCCCCCGCGCTGATCGAGAGCGGCACCGTTCCCGGGATCGAGGTCATCGGCGACGACACCCTCGCGTTCCACCTGATCAAGCCGGTCAACGACTTCGTGGACATCCTGGCCCTGCCGGCCAGCTCGCCGGTGCCGCTGGAGGCCCTGGCCTACCCGCCGGACTCCCAGCAGTACCTCGACAACCTGATCTCCGACGGGCCGTACCGGTTCGTGTCGGAGCCCGGCGGTGGCTACCGGCTGTCCCGCAACCCGGCCTGGAGCGGCTCCTCGGACGGCATCCGGCGGGCGCTGCCCGACCACATCACCGTCACCGACGGGCTCGACCCGGCGACCATCACGGCGCGCATCGAGGCCGGTGACGCGGACATGGCCCTGAGCGGCGACATCCCCGCCGACGACCTGGCCCGACTGGTCGAGAGTGCCGACAAGAAGCTCGTGGTCGCTCCGACCGGCCCGGTCGTCGCCCTCGTCGTCGGGCTCAACGGGCCGTCCGCGGCGGCCCTGCGCGACCAGCAGGCCCGGGAGGCGCTGGCCTACTGCATCGACCGAACGGCGGTGGCCGCCGCGCTGGGCGGCCCCACGCTCGCCACGGCGACGGCCCAGCTCCTGCAGTCGCCGATGACCGGCTACGAGACGTACAACCCCTTCCCGGCCGGGGACGGCTCCGGGGACTCACGGCGCTGCGCCGACGGCCTCGCGAACAACCCGGGCGGGAAGGTGACGGCGCTGTCCCTGCTGACCACGGACAGCGCCACCGACACGGCGGTGGCCGAGGCGCTGCGTGCCGTGTTCGCCCGCGCCGGAATCCGCCTCGACCTGCGCATCCGCACCGGCGCGCAGTACACGGCGGCCGCGTCGAGCCCGGGCGGGCAGTTCTGGGACCTCGCCCTGACCACGATCACCCCGGACTGGTTCGGCGACGCCGGTCGTACCGTCTACGAGCCGCTGCTGGACGAGGCATGGGTGGGCGCCCGGCCGGCCGACGGCGGCTACCGCCGTCCGGACCTCCTTGCCCGCTACGAGTCCGCCGTGACGGCCTCCTCCGAGGACGACGCCGCCACGGACTGGGCCGGGCTGGAGCGAACGGTGCTGAACGACGCCGCGGTCGTGCCCCTCGCGGTCACCCACACGTCGCGGCTGCGTAGCTCGGCGGTACAGGCGTTCACGATCGTGCCGTCGCTGGGAACCGCCGATCCCACAGCGGTTTCGCTCGGTCCCTGAGGGTCTCCGGACCGGCGGCGGGACCAGTCGCACACCCGTGAGGGGGCCCCTAGGGGCCCCCTCACGCATTAGGAAGCCCCGGTGAGGGTGGTCGGTGCAACCCGTGGTGGACCTCCCGGCCTACACTCCGGAACAGACGTGCTCGACAAGTGCCGGGGGGTGCTGAGGACGTCTACGGCGGCGGTTCGGACGTGGGTGGTCCGGCCGCGGGGGGCCGACCGCCGAGCTACCACCCATGGGACGAGACGAAGGAGCACGCGGGCCGTGGCAGGTGGCAACGCCATCCGGGGGAGCCGGGTCGGGGCAGGGCCGATGGGGGAGGCCGAGCGGGGCGAGACCGCCCCTCGGCAGCGGATTTCCTTCTGGTGCGCCAACGAGCACGAGACGAAACCGGCCTTCGCGGCCGACGCCTCCATCCCGGACACGTGGGACTGTCCGAGCTGCGGCTTCCCGGCCGGGCGGGACCGTGAGAACACGCCCGCCCCGCCGAAGACGGAGCCGTACAAGACACACCTCGCCTACGTGCGGGAGCGTCGCAACGAGAAGGACGGCGAGGCGATCCTGGCCGAGGCGCTGGCGAAGCTGCGGGGCGCGCCGGCCAACTGACCGGCGCACCGCAGGGCACCGGGCCGGCGATGCCGCGTGACGGCGGTTCGTCCGGCCCGGGCCCGGCAGAGATGATCGGCTCCACCGGATCGATCGTCGCCGGCCGGGTCGTCGCCGGCCGCTACCGGCTGATCGAATGCGTCGGCGCCGGCTCGATGGGCATGGTGTGGCGCGCCCTCGACGTGCTGCTGCGGGCCGAGGTGGCCGTGAAGGCCATCTGGATCGGCGGCCGCGCGGGTGCTCCGGGCCCGGACGGCGCCGACCCGCAACGGCTGGCCGCGGCCGTGCGCGAGGCCCGCAACGCCGCCCAGCTGCGGGCGAACCCGCACGTGGTCTCGGTGACCGACGTCATCCAGGACGGCGGCCTGCCGTGGATCGTCATGGAGCTGGTCGCCGCCACGTCGCTGGACACAGCGGTCCGCCGCGGCGGACCGCTGCCGCCGCGCCGGGTGGCCGAGATCGGGCTCGCCGTCCTGGACGCGCTGACCGCCGGCCAGCGGGTCGGCCTCCTGCACCGTGACGTGAAGCCGTCGAACATCCTGCTCGCCGACGACGGGCGGGTGCTGCTCACCGACTTCGGCATCGCCACCAACGTCGCGGACACGACCGACGCAGGCGCGAGCGGCAGTGCGGGAACCCCCGCCTACCTCGCGCCGGAACGGATCACCCGGGGCCCGGCCTCGCTCGCGGCCGACCTGTTCTCCCTCGGCGCCACCCTCTACTTCGCCGCCGGCGGCATCCCGCCGTTCGCCCGCGAGACGGTGCCGCTCACTCTCGGCGCGGTCCTGCACGTCGATCCACCCGCGCTGACGGACACCGACGCGCTGTGGCCGGCGATCGGCGGCCTGCTGGTCAAGAACCCACAGGCGAGGCTGAGCGCGGAGGGCGCGGAGGTCCTGCTCACCCGCGTACTGCGGCTGGTCCCCGGCGAGCCGGACAATGCTGCCACGCGACCATCGACCACGCGACCATCGACCACGCGACCACCGACCGAGCCGCCCGCCGCCCGGCCAGCGCGGCGGCAGACGGCCGCCCCGCCAATGGCCGGGTCCGCCCCGCGGCCAGTGCCACCAGTGCCACCAGTGCGGCCAGTGCCTGCGCCGTGGCCGGTGCCTCTCCCGGACGGCCCGCGCCGGCGCCGTCCACTGGTCGCGCTCGCCGCCGGTGTGGGGCTCGTGCTTGTCCTGGTCGCCGCCGGGCTGCTCTGGGCCGCGCGGGACGAGCGCCCACCGTCCACAGCCGGCCCGCCGCCCGCCGCCGACCTGCTGCCCGCCGGCATGGCCGGCACGTGGGTCGGATCGGTGACCCAGGGGCCGATCGAGTTCGGCGTCGAGGTCGTGCTCAGGCGCGGCGGTATCGGCGAGATCGTCGGCGACAGCGACTATCCGACGGACGGCTGCGCCGCGCGGCTGCGCCTCCTGGAGGCCGGCGCTGACCGCGTCACCGTCCAGGAACGGCTGTTCCGCTCGGGCGCGCTGTGTCGTGGCGCCGAACGGCTCGTGCTGGCGTTGCGCCCCGACGGCCGGCTGGCCTACACCTTCCCCGCGACGAATATCAACTCAACGGGTACCGGCGTTCTCACCCGGCGCTGACCGGCGGGGCCGGTGCCGGCCGGTTCACCCCCGCTGGGTGAGCGTGGCGGTGCGCCGCGGCGCACCGAGTGGGTATGAGTCGGGTCTCGCCGGCAGGTCGGTCACGCCGGCGGAGTGCCCGTGAGCTCCGGCCGGCGGCCGCCGCGTCGCCCGATCCGCGGCCGCGGTGCCGCGGGCCGGTGGGCCGCGACGGTGAGAGGAGGAATGGTGGACCCCGACTTCCCGTTGCTCAGTGTCTTCCTTTACATGCTGTGGTTCTTCTGTTTCACGATGTGGCTGTTCCTGATGTTCACGGTGATCACGGACGTCTTCCGCAGCCATGATCTCTCCGGGTGGGGCAAGGCCGGCTGGACGGTGCTGATCATTGTCCTGCCGCTGATCGGTTTGCTGGCCTACCTGATCGTCAGGGGCAGCTCCATGCACGACCGCCAGGCCCGGCAGGTGGCATCCCAGGCCGACATGTGGCGCACCGAGGTCCGCGCGGCCGCCGGCCGGCCGAGCGCCGCCGACGAGCTCAGCCGGCTTGCGGACCTCCGCGACCACGGCGTCATCAGCACCAACGAGTTCGAACGGGAGAAGACGAAGATCCTGGCCTGAACGAGATCCCGGCCTGAACCGGGCACGGCCGGCTTCCCCGGTCGCCCCTGCCTCCCGCGGGGGTCGCGCCTGTCCGCGACCTCCGCGGGAGTTTCGCTCAGAGTTCGCTCAGAGCCGGGACGCGGCGGCGCGGTCCACCAGCCAGAGCGTGCGCTCCCGGCCCACCGCGCCGGCGGCCGGGAAGGCCACCGGATCCGCGCCGGGCGTCAGCGCGTTCGCCACCGCCTCGGCTTTCTCCTCCCCGGCGACGACCACCCAGACCTCACGGGCGGCCCGCAGCGCGGGGAACGTCAGTGTCACCCGGGTGGGCGGCGGTTTCGGGCAGTCCCGGACGGCGGTCACCGTCCCGGTGGCCACGGCCGCCGGCGAGTCGGGGAAGATCGACGCGACGTGCGTCTCCGGCCCGAGCCCGAGCAGCAGGACGTCGAACGCCGGAACGGCGGAACCGGCCACCGCCCGCGCCGCGAGCGTCTCCGCGTACGCCGCGGCGGCCGTCTCCGGCTCGGCGACACCGCCGCCGCCCGCTCCCGCGAGGTGGCCCATGGGGAAGACCCGCGTCGGGTCCACCGGAACGTGCGCGAGCAGCGCCTCCCGGGCCTGCTGGTCGTTGCGGTCGGGGGAGTCCGCCGGCACGAAGCGCTCGTCGCCCCACCAGACGTCCACCCGGGCCCAGTCGACCGCGTCCACCGCGGGGCTGGCCCGCACCGCGCGCAGCAGCGCCACGCCGATGCCGCCGCCGGTGAGCACGATCGAGGCCTCGCCGCGCGCCGCCTGGGCGTCCACCAGCGCGGTGATGAGCCGCGCCGCCGCCGCCCGCGCGAGCACGCCGGCGTCCGCGTGGACGACCACCGTGGGCGGTTCCGGAGCGGGCCCGCCGCCCGCGGGCACGGACGGCGTCACGACGCCGCGGGCGGGATCGGCGTGGGTGGGATCGCCGCGAGTGCCGCCTCGGAGCGCTCCAGCGCCGGATCGCGCCAGATGTGCTCGCGGTGCAGCGGTCGGCTGTTCAGATCCGGGACGCCGCTCCAGGCCGAGAGCGCCTCGGCGTACACGCTGTCGTCGTCGAGGCGGCGCAGCTCCTCCGCGAGCAGGTCACCCAGCCCTCGTTCGGGCAGCGGCAGCACCCTGGTCGGGTAACCCGTGCGGGTGATACCGGCCGAACGGCTGTCCGTGCGGGCCAGTGAGAGCTCGCCGTCGCCCACCGCCAGGCGGACGCTCTGGATGCCCTTCTTACCCGGCGCGTCGGTGATCGTTACCGGGACCCGCAGCTTCGCCTGCAGCCAGCCGGCGAACAGGCGGGCGCTGGGGTTGCCCGGCTCGCTGACGACCGTCGCCGGCCCCACCGGCTCGGAGACCTGATCGAACGCGGCCGCCAGCAGGGTGCGCCACCCCGAGATGCGGGTCCAGGCCAGGTCGGTGTCACCGGGGACGAAGTCCTCGGCCCGCTGCAGCAACGCGGCCAGCGGGTCGTGGGCCGCGTAGGTCCCGGTGACCCGGCGGTCGGCGAACACGCCGAGCGGGTCGTAGGCGATCTTCTCCGGGGGAGCGTCGTACCACCAGGTGACCACGGGGGCGTCCGGCGCGAGCAGCGGGAGCACGACCGACTCGGCGTGCAGCGCGAGCCGGCCCGACATCCGCATCACGACGGCCTCGCCGGGCCCCAGCCGGCCGCCGATCGACACCTCGGCGTCCAGCCGAGGGTGCGGCGAGTCGATCTGCCGGCGCACGACGATCAGCAGCCGGCACGGGTGGGCGGCGGCGGCCGCGGTGGCGGCGCTCTCCGCCTGGCTGACGTGCTGCTCGTCCACGACCACCACGAGCGTCAGCGCCAGGCCGAACGCGAGCGCGCCGGCGGCCCGCCGCTCGGCGGACAGCGCCTTGACCACCGCCGATCCGGTGGTGTCCCACAGGGTGGTCATGACAGTCTCCCTTCGGCGTGGCGCGGATAGCGGGTCATGGCCGGCGCCACCGGCGGCCGTCGCGGGCGAGCATGTCGTCGGCCGCCGCCGGGCCCCAGCTCCCGGCCCGGTACGTGTGCGGCTTCGTGCTCCGCCAGAACTCCTCGAGCGGGTCGATGATCCGCCACGACTCCTCGACCTCGGCGTTGTTCGGGAACAGCGTCGCGTCGCCGAGCAGGACGTCCAGGATCAGGCGCTCGTAGGCCTCGGGCAGCGCCTCGGTGAACGCCTCGCCGAACAGGAAGTCCATGGCGACGTCGCGCACCTCCATGGCCGAGCCGGGGACCTTCGAGCCGAAGCGCAGCGTGACGCCCTCGTCCGGCTGCACCCGGATCACCAGCTGGTTGTTGCCCAGCTCGGCGGTGTCGGTCTCGTCGAACGGCAGGTGCGGCGCCTTGGTGAAGGTGATCGCGATCTCGGTGACCCGCCGCGGCAGGCGCTTGCCCGTCCGCAGGTAGAACGGCACTCCGGCCCAACGCCGCGTCTCGACGCCGAGCTTCACCGCGACGAAGGTCTCCGTCGTCGAGTCCGCCGGGATGTCGGCTTCCTCAAGGTAGCCGCGGACCCGCTCGCCGGCGAGCCAACCCTGCGAGTACTGCCCGCGCACGGCGAACGTGGCGTAGTCGTCGGGCAGCGACACCGCCCGCAGGACCTTCAGCTTCTCGGTGCGGATGGTGTCCGCGCCGAAACTGACCGGCTCCTCCATCGCGGTGAGCGCCAGCAGTTGCAGCAGGTGGTTCTGCAGGACGTCGCGGGCCGCGCCGGTCTCGTCGTAGAAGCCGGCCCGGGTGCCGATGCCGACGTCCTCGGCCATGGTGATCTGCACCGAGTCGACGAAGTGGGAGTTCCAGATCGGCTCGAAAAGGGTGTTGGCGAACCGCAGGGCGAAGAGGTTCTGAACCGTCTCCTTGCCCAGGTAGTGGTCGATGCGGAAGACGTCGTCGGGGGTGAAGACGTCGTCGACCAGCGAGTTCAGTTCGCGCGCGGACTCCAGGTCGTGCCCGAACGGCTTCTCGATGACGACCCGGCGCCAGCCGCCCGCGGCCTCGTTGGAGGCCAGGCCCGTCCGCTGCATCTGCTTGAGGACGACGGGAAAAGCCGTCGGCGGGATCGACAGGTAGAAGGCCGCGTTGCCCCGGATCCCGTGGCTGTGCTCCAGGTCGGTCAGCGTCGCGGCGAGGCCGTCGAACGCGGCGTCGTCGGAGAACGAGCCCTGGCAGAACCGCAGGGAGCCGGCGAKCCGCTCCCAGGTGTCCTCGCGGAACGGTGTCCGGGCGCCGCGTTCCGCCGACTCGCGGGCGAAGGCGGCGAACTCGTCGTCGCTCCAGTCCCGGCGGGCGAAGCCGACCAGGACGAAACCCGGCGGGAGCAGCCCCCGGTTCGCGAGATCGTAGACGGCCGGTATGAGCTTCTTGCGGGCCAGGTCACCGGTCGCGCCGAAAACCACCAGCGCGCTGTTGTCCGGTAGCCGCGGCAGCCTCCGGTCCCGTGGATCCCGCAGTGGGTTGCCACTAGCGGTGGACGCCACCCGTTCCCCCTTCACAGTTCGTGGTGCTCGCGATTCATGGTGACCGCGGCCCGTGTCACCGCCGGTCCGCCTCCCCGATACTCCCGCCGGCCGGCCCGGTCTGCCCAGGCGGGATGGCGCGGCCGGGCGGAGAGGTCGGACGGACGGGTCGGGCGGACGGGGCCGGACCGGCGGAACGGTCAGGACGCGGCGGAGCCGAGCTGCTCGCGGATGGTGTCGAGGAGCTGGTTCCAGGAGTCCTCGAACTTGCGGACGCCCTCGACCTCCAGCACCTCGACGACGTCGGCCATGTCCACTCCGAGCTCGGCGAGCTCGGCCAGGACGGCGCGGGCGTCCTCGTAGTTGGGCGTGATGGTGTCGCCGGGCACGACCCCGTGGTCGGCGAACGCCTCGAGCGTCGCCTCCGGCATCGTGTTGACGGTGCCCGGGGCGATCAGCTCCGTCACGTAGAGGGTGTCCGGCAGCCCCGGGTCCTTCGTCGACGTCGACGCCCACAGCGGGCGCTGGGGCTTCCCGCCGGCGGCGGCGAGCCGCTCCCAGCGCGGCGTGCTGAAGATCTTCTCGTACAGCTCGTAGGCGAGCCGGGCGTTGGCGATCGCGGCCTTCGAACGCAGGGCCTCCGCCTTCGGGGTGCCGATCTTCGCGAGCCGGCCGTCGACCTCGCTGTCGACGCGGCTGACGAAGAAGGACGCGACGGAGGCCACGTCGGAGATGTCCCGGCCGGCGGCGAGGGCCTGCTCGAGGCCGGTCATGAACGCGTCCATGACGGCCTCGTAGCGGTCCAGCGCGAAGATCAGCGTCACGTTCACGCTGATGCCCTGCGCCAGCGTCGCGGTGATGGCCGGCAGGCCGGACTTCGTCGCCGGGATCTTGATGAACAGGTTCGGCCGGTCGACCGACCACCACAGGGCACGGGCCTCGGCGACCGTGCGCTCGGTCTCGTGCGCGAGCCGCGGGTCGACCTCGAGGGAGACCCGGCCGTCGACGCCGGAGCTGGCGTCGTAGGCGGGTCGCAGGATGTCGCAGGCGTCGCGGATGTCCGCCGCGGTGATCGCGCGGACGGCCTCGCCCACGTCGACCCCGCGAACGGCCAGGTCGCGGAGCTGCTCGTTGTACGTCTCACCGCCGCCGATGGCCTTCTGGAAGATCGTCGGGTTGCTGGTGACGCCGACGACGCTGTGGGTGCGGGCGAGCTCGGCGAGGTTGCCGGTCCGGATCCGCTCGCGGCTGATGTCGTCCAGCCACACCGCCACGCCGGCGGCTGACAGGTCGGACAGGGGCTTGCTCATCGGACGTAATCCTCTCCGCGGCCGTGTCGTCGCGCCGCAGTGGTGCGGTCGGTGCAGTGGTCCGTGGGTGGGCTTATCGTTCGGGGCGTCCCCGCCGGGCACCGGCGTCGCCGGGCCCGCTGATCGTCGGATGGGCTGATCGTCGGATGGACCGGCGCGTCGTCGCGCGGCCCACGATGGGTGCTCGTCCCCCACAATGATCGCACCCGGCCGGACGGCCCTCCGTCGCCATTGCGCGGCCAGGTGCGGCGGACGCGGGCGTCCCGGCCGAAATCGTCACTGCCCTTGCGCCGCCTTCCTTACTGCTTACGGCGACCGTGCCAGATGTCCCTGCCCTCGGCCCTACCCGCATGCGTGATCCTCACCCCAGTGTCCGTGTCCGAGTGGCACACCGGGAACGTGCCGAAGAACACTGGCTTTCCGTTGGCCTGCCGCCGTCCGCCGCGGCAGCCGACGTCGCCCGGCCGCGGCCGCCGACGTCACCAGCCCGCGGCCGCGGGCGGCGGCGACGCGCGCGGCCTGCGCACAGCAAGCCCGGCGCCCCCGGTGGACGGCGCCCACACGCGGGGTGCGGACCCCATCGGGACGCAGCCCACGCGCACTGCCCGGCTCCCGGCAGCTAGACTCCGACACGTCGTAGAACACCACCCACGCCCTCTCTCGGGCACCGTCCCGCGCGGTTCGCTGGATGACCGCGCCGATCGCGAGGTCGTTCTGTCTCCCGAGGCCGTTGTTCGCCACCGGCAGGGCTTGCCCCGCCGCCCGGTGACGTCGAGCGGTGGCCGTCCGGCCACGGCGGGACCTGCCCCGCGGGCCATTCCCGCCGCGGGCGCGGGTCAACCGCCGCGTGTTGCCGTGACCTCCGCCGCCGTCCCGGTACCCGCCGTCCCGGTACCCGCGGCGCCGGCCGCCGGGGCGGAGCCGTCCGGTGATGTCCTGGTCGTTCCCCGGGGCCGACTGGCCCGGGCGACCGACCGGGCCCGGTCCTACATAGCGCTGATGAAACTGCGGGTCGTGGAGCTGCTCCTCGTCTCCACGGTGCCGGTCATGCTCCTCGCCGAGCGCGGGATGCCGTCCTGGTGGCTGATCGCGGTGACGCTGCTCGCCGGCACCCTCTCCGCCGGCAGCGCCAACACGATCAACTGCTACGTCGACCGCGACATCGACCAGCTCATGGGCCGCACGAAACGCCGCCCGCTCGTCCGGGAGGTCGTCGAACCCGCCCAGGCGCTGCGTTTCGGCATCGCCCTCGGCATCATCTCGACCCTCATGTTCGGCCTGCTGGTCAACTGGACGTCGGCCGTGCTGTCCGTCGGGGCCATCGCCTTCTACGTCTTCGTCTACACGCTCGGCCTCAAGCGACGCTCCCCGTCGAACATCGTCATCGGCGGCGCCGCGGGCTGCTTCCCGGTGCTGATCGGCTGGTCCGCCGTGACCGGCACGGTCGGCTGGCCCGCCGTGCTGCTCTTCGCGGTCGTGTTCTTCTGGACGCCGCCGCACTTCTGGGCGCTGGCGATCCGCTTCAAGGACGACTACGCCGCCGCCGGCGTCCCGATGCTCCCCGTGGTGGCCACGCTCGAGGTCGTCACCCGCCGCATCCTGGCCTACTCCTACCTGATGGTCGCGGTCTCCCTCGCCGTCGCCCCCGTGGCCGACATCGGCCTGGTGTACCTGGTCCCGGCGGTTCTGCTCGGCGCCTGGTTCGTCGCCGAGGCCCACCGGATGGCCGCCCGCGCCAAGCGCGGCGAGGAGATCAAGCCGATGCGCCTGTTCCACATGTCCATCACCTACCTGACCCTCCTCTTCGCGGCCCTGGCCGTCGCGGCGCTGCTCTGACACCCCCTGATCCGGCACCGCTGTTAGCTGGCTCCCGCCCGTCACCCGCATCCAGGGTGACGGGCGTCGTCGGTTCCGGAGCCGGTCGGCAGCGCTCGGCGCACGCTTGACCTGAAGCGCTTGAGGTTCGTCAGCCTGGGGTCATGCCGGAGACGGACGTGCGGATGATGACGATTCAGGAGGTCTCGCGGCGGACGGGGTTCACCGAGCGACGCTGCGCTACTACGAACGGGTGGGGCGGAACGCTGGAACTCGCGGTGATCAACCCGGTCGGGATCTTCGGGCCGGTGCTGGGCGCGGACTACGCCAGCTCCATCGACCTGGTACGGCGCCTGCTCGCCGGTGCCATGCCCGCCATCCCCGCCTGTACTCCGGGGTCGTCGACGTCCGCGAGGTCGCCGAGTTGCATCTCCTGGCCATGAACAGCCCGGCAGCGGCGGGACAGCGGTTCCTCGCCGTCGCCGGTGACGAGTACAGCCTGCCCGCCATCGCCGGCGGCGCGCGGCGCGGCGATAACGGTGCCGTAGCGGCGGCTCTGCGTGGCGCGGTGTCATGGTGCGTCGATCTGTGTGCGGTGTCGGCGCCTGCACGATGCCGCCTGTTTCGGCTGCCCGCCAGGCAGGGAAAACAGGTTCTCAACTTGATGGTTGACGTCCTGGCCGCCCACGCCTACCGTCATCATCAACCGATCGGTTGAGGGAAGGTTTTGTGGATCAGCTGTCGCGACTCTTCGCGGCGCTCACGGACCCGACACGGCGGGATCTGGTCGCCCGGCTCACGGCCGGCGACGCCACCGTCGGCGAGCTCGCCGCGCCGTACGACATGTCCGTCCAGGCGGTGTCGAAGCACCTGAAGGTGCTTGAGCAGGCGGGACTGATCACCCGGGCGGGGAGCGCCCATCGCAGTCCTGTGCACCTCGAAGCCGAGGTGCTCGACCTGATGACGGGGTGGATAGAGCGGTACCGCCGCCGAGCCGAGCAGCGCTACCGCCGCCTGGACGCGGTGCTGGCCGAGATGAACGGCAGTCCGGCGAACGAGGCGTCCACCGCCGGGAGCGGCGGGCCGGACGCGGGCACGAACGACGAACAGCCAATGAGGGGAACAGCCTGATGAGTAGCAACAGCAGCACCGCCACCGCGGGGACGACCCGCATCGAAGCCGACCCGCGGGTACCGCTGATCCGGCTCACCCGGGACTTCGCCGCCACACCGGAGCAGCTCTTCCGCGCGCACACCGACCCGGCCCTGTTCGCCCGGTGGGTCGGGCCGGACGGGTTGGACACGACGATCGAGCACTGGGACGCCACCAACGGCGGAAGCTGGCGCTATGTCGCCCGTCGGGACGGTGTCGACTTTCGCTTCCGCGGCTGCTTCCATGAGGTCCGCCCGGACCGGATCGTGCAGACCTTCACCTTCGAGGGCGAGCCGGACAGCGTGGCGCTGGAGACGATGTGGTTCGAGGACCTCGGTGACGGCCGCACCCGGCTGCACGCCCAGTCGCTGGTCGACAGCTTCGAGAGCAGGGACGCCTGGCTACGCGGCGGCATGCAGACCGGCATCGACGAGGGCTACGCCAAACTGGCCGCCCTGGTGTCCTCCGGTGCCGTCTGATCCGGGCGCGCCGAACAGTGCGGAACCCACGATGACGACGTCCGAGGGGACGAGACCCCCACCCCCGGCAGCATCCTCTGTGGCACTGACGGCGCTCGCCGACCGCCCGGCCGAGCGCCACCGGCGGATCGCCGGCACCTTTACCGACCGGGTTCTCGGGACCCGGGACTGGGACGCCCCCGCGCCGGTCGCCGGTTGGGTAGCCCGCGACGTGGTCGGTCACCTGTGCGAATGGTTCACCGGCTTCCTTGAGGCAGGCGGCGGGCCGGCCCTGCGGCACGGTCCACCCGTCGACGAGGACCCGGTGCGGGCGTGGCAGACACACGCCGATGCTGTCCAGCGGCTCCTCGACGACCCGACCACCGCCGCGCTGACCCTTCGCAACCCGCACATGGGCGAGCTGTCGGTCGCCACAGCCACCGACATGATCTACACGGCCGACGTATTCATGCACACCTGGGACCTGGCCAGGGCCACCGGCCAGGACGGTCGCCTCGACGCTGGCTTCTGCGGCCTGCTGCTCGGCGGCATGGAACAGATGGAGGACGTCATCCGATCCTCCGGCCAGTACGGGCCACGGGTCGCCGTCCCCGACGATTCGGACGCCCAGACCCGCCTGCTCGGCTTCATCGGCCGCGACCCGTTCTGGCGGCCCGGCGGCCGGTAGCTCGGCTGGCCCGACCGCTACGGCGAGGAGGTCAACCCGCGGCGACCTGGCGGGAGCCCGTCCAGGCGCTCTCCCTCGCCGGGGGGCGTTCGCTCATGGCCAGCCACAGCTGGACGGTGACGATCCACATGATGGTCGCGCCGGCCATGTGCAGGGCGACGAGCAGCGGCGGGATGCCGGCGAAGTACTGGGTGAAGCCGATCGCGGCCTGGGCGACGACGGTCAGCGCGAGGGCGTTCGCGCTGCGGCGGGCCTCCGCGGGGGCGGGCGTCAGCCGGACGGCGAAGATCATCGCAACGGTGAGGCCGGTGAGGATCATCGCGCCGTCGGCGTGGAGCTGGGCGACGTTGACGATGTCGAAGCCGAACCGCTTCGTGTCCTCACTGTCGCCGCTGTGCGGCCCGGTGCCGGTCACGACGGTGCCCAGGACGAGCACGCCCCCGGCCACGGTCATCAGCAGCCGGGCGAGCCAGAGCAGCTCCGGGCGGACCGCGGGCGGGGTCGGGCCGGCGGCCTGACGGGCCCGCCGGTGCAGCGCCACGGCGTTGAACAGCAGGACCATCGACAGCAGGAAGTGCGCGGCGACGGTGGCCGGGTGCAGCTTCACCAGCACCGTGATCCCGCCGAGCACCGCCTGGCCGACGAAGCCGAGCCACAGGCCGAGGGAGAGTAGCAGCAGGTCCCGCCGCGGTTCGCGCAGCCGCCGGGCCGCGATCGGCAGGGCCAGCACGACCAGGCCGACGACGATGCTGACGACCCGGTTGCCGAACTCGATGGCGCCGTTGAGGGCGTACGCCGAGTGCGGGGTGAAGGAGCCGTCGCCGCACTGCGGCCAGGTGGGGCAGCCCAGCCCGGAGCCGGTCAGCCGGACGGCGCCGCCGCTCACCACGATCGCGGCGAGCAGGAGGACACTGGCCAGTGTCAGCCGGCGGAAGGCGCGCAGCCCGATCACCGGTAGCCGGCCGGTGGTGGTGTCCGGCTGGCTGGCGCCGCCGCTCTCGCGGGGCTTGCTCCGACGATCGGTAGAAGTTGGCATCGCGGTCATAGTAATCCGCCCGAGTCCGTGGCAAGGGGTGCGCGCCGCCACTACCGGGGTGGCCCGGCACCGGCGCGCGGGCCGTGGCCGCCGGCCGGCTATTCCCAGCGGAACAGCCGCGCCGCGAGCCCCAGCGCGCCCACCGACCACAGTGCGAGCACGAGCAGGTTGCCCGCCCCCGGCCCGGAGCCGTCGGCCAGCACCGCGCGCAGCCCGTCCGACAGCGCGGCCGTGGGCAGGGCCTCGGCGACGACCCGCATCCAGCCGGGCAGCTCGTCCAGCGGGAACACCACGCCGCCCACCAGGAGCAGCAGCAGGTACACGCCGTTCGCGGCGGCGAGTGTCGCCTCGGCGCGCAGCGTGCCGGCCATCAGCAGGCCCAGGCCGGAGAAGGCGGCCGTCCCGAGCAGGACGAGCAGGATCGCCCAGCCCGCGCTGGCGACCGAGCCGGCCGGGTCCCAGCCGAGGGCGAAGCCGACGGCGACCAGCAGGACGAGCTGGACGACCTCGACCGCGAGCACGGCCAGCGTCTTGCCCGCGAGCAGGATCGAGCGGGGGAGCGGGGACGCGCCCAGCCGCTTGAGCACCCCGTAGGAGCGCTCGAACCCGGTCGCGATGGCCTGGCCGGTGAACGCGGTGGACATCACGGCCAGCGCGAGCACCCCGGGGACGAGGAAGTCCACTGAGCTCTGCGTGGTCGTCGAGGTCGGCAGGACGTCCACGGCGGAGAAGAAGACGAGCAGGCCGATCGGGATGATCAGGGTGAGCAGGACGGATTCGCCGCGGCGCAGGGTGAGTGTGAGCTCGAGGCGGGTCTGCGCGGCCAGCATCCGGGCCCGCGGCGCCGCGCCCGGCGCCGGGCGCAGATCAAGCACGGTGCCGGGCGCGGCGCCGGCCGTGGCGGTGTCGGCCACGCTCATGACGCCAGCTCCGAGCCGGTCAGCTCCACGAACACGTCCTCCAGGGTGCGCTGTTCGACCCGCAGGTCCTCGGCGAGCACGCCGTTGCTGGCGCACCACGCGGTGACCGCGGCGAGCAGCTGGGGGTCGACGGTGCCCTGCACCAGGTAGTGGCCGGACGGCCCCTCCCGGCCGGTCGTGCCGTCGGGCAGGGCCAGCAGCAGGCGCTCGACGTCGAGGCCGACCGGCGCGCGGAAGCGCAGCTGGCCCTCGGCGCCGCCGCGGGTCAGCTCGGCCGGCGACCCGGCGGCGACGACCCGGCCCCGGTTCACGATCACGACCTGGTCGGAGAGGCGCTCGGCCTCGTCCATCGCGTGGGTGGTGAGCACGACCGTGACCCCGGACAGCCGCAGCTCCTCGATGAGCTCCCAGGTGTCGCGGCGGCCCTGGACGTCGAGGCCCGCGGTCGGCTCGTCGAGGAAGACCAGCTCGGGCCGGCCGACGACGGCCATCGCGAGGGAGAGCCGCTGCTGCTGGCCGCCGGAGAGCCGGCGGAACGGCACGCCCGCAACCTCGGCGAGCCCGAGGCGTTCCATCAGGACGCCCGCGTCGAGCGGGTTGGCATGGTGCGCGGCGATCAGCCGCAGCATCTCGCCGGCGCGCGCGCCCGGGTACATGCCGCCAGCCTGCAACATCACACCCACCCGCGGGCGGAGCGCGGCGCCGTCGCGGATCGGGTCCAGACCGAGGACGCGGACCTCGCCGCTGTCGGCCGCCCGGAATCCCTCGCAGATCTCGATCGTGGTGGTCTTGCCGGCGCCGTTCGGCCCGAGCACGGCGGTGACGGAACCCACCGAGACGCTCAGCGACAGGCCGTCGACCGCCCGGATCTGGGCCGCGCGCTCCCCGCCGGGGAGGACCTGGCCCTCGATGGTCTGTGTGCCGCGGGTCTGTGTGCCGCGGTCGGCACGCCCGGGCGGCGGCGCGTCACCCTGTTTGGTCTCGGTGGGCGGGTGCGCCTGGCGGCGCCCGTGGGCCCGGGAAGATCTTGGTATGGTCGCGGGGCCTCCGGAGGCCTCGGGCGTTCCGGCGCGCAGGTAGCGCGGACGTGCGGTGTTTCCGCCGGCGGACCGCCGGTAGATCTTGACCAGATCGGTCACCTCGACTGCCAGGACCTCCGCCACGCCGCCGATCCTACGGACTCGGCGCGGGGTTATCCGTGCCGTTATCGCCGGGCGTTATCGGCGGGGTTGTGTCGGGCGGACCGTGGCCGCCCGGCGCCGGCCGCCGGCCGGTACCGGCTCGCCGGCCTCGACCAGCGTGCCCCAGGCACCGAGCCGTTCGTAGAGGACGGCGGGTGTCGTGCTGTACAGCCGGGACAGCGACTGGAGGTCGGAGCGGCGCAGGCGCAGCACGTCCCGAGAGCTGTCGGAGCGCAGCACCTGCACGATCGCGATCCACCGGCGCAGCGGGCCCGTCCGGGTCGGGGGCAGCTTGCGCAGGCGGCGCAGGTCGATCACCAGCGGCGGCAGGTCGTCGGTCTCTCGTCGTTCGACCGGCGGCGGCACCAGCAGGGTCGCGGGGACGTCGTACAGCTCGGCGAGCTCGACGAGACGGTGCACCCGCAGGGTCCGGCTGCCACGTTCGTAGGCACCGAGGGTTCCGGCGGTCCAGCGCCCGCCGGTGCGTTCCTGGACGTCGAGCAGGGACAGCCCGCGGCGGTTGCGGGCCGCCCGGAGGCGGCGGCCGAGTTCCAGGGCGTAGTCCGCGTCGGTCACGGTCTCCGTCCGGGGGGTCAGGTGCGGCAGGAGACGCCAACCGCCCCCGCAGAACAGGTTGGCAGGTATCGCGGACGGCGGCAGGCAGTTTTCCCAATCAGCCGCGAGCCTTTGTTGTCTCTGAGTGGGCTTCAATCGTTGTCCAGATGTGGGACATGTCGGTTTCTCATCGCGGAAACCGCGCAAACAACCAGGTCAGCCGCGATCCCAGTCCCGTGAGCGCTCGACGGCGCGCAGCCACTGCCCGTAAAGCGCGGCTCGCTGGTCTTCGCCCATGGCCGGCTGGTACCGCGCCGCGGTGCGTCGTCGGGCGTCCAGCTCGTCGCGCCCGGCGTAGACACCGGTCGCCAGCCCGGCCAGGTAGCCCGACCCCAGCGCCGTGGTCTCGATGTTCTCCGGGACGTCCACCTCGACCCCGAGGATGTCGGCCTGGAACTGCATCAGCCACGGGTTGCGCGCGGCGCCGCCGTCCGCCCGCAGCTGGGTCACCGTCACCCCGGCGCCCGCGGCCATCTCCTCGACGACGTCCCTGGTCTGGTAGGCGATGCCCTCGAGCACCGCGCGGGCCAGGTGCGCCCGGCCGGTCGCCCGGGTGAGGCCGACCAGCGTGCCGCGGGCGCGCGGATCCCAGTGCGGCGCGCCGAGCCCGGCGAGCGCGGGGACGAAGTACACCCCGTCGTTGCCGTCCAGCGAGGCGGCCAGCGCCGCGGTCTGCTCGGCGTCGGAGATGACGCCCAGCCCGTCACGCAGCCACTGCACCGCGGAGCCGGTGGAGAGAATCGCCCCCTCCAGCGCGTAGGTGAGCGACTCGCCGTCGAGCCCGAACGCGACAGTGCGCAGCAGCGACGACTGCGGTGCCGGGAGCGTCGCCCCGGTGTTGACCAGGACGAACGAGCCGGTGCCGTAGGTGTTCTTGGCCTGGCCGGGCTCGAAGCACGCCTGCGCGAACAGGGCGGCCTGCTGGTCGCCGACGACCGCGGCGATCGGCACCCGGACCCCGAGGAACACCTCCGGGTCGGTCTCGGCGTACACCCGGGAGCTCGGCACCACCTCGGCGAGCAGCTCGGCCGGGACGTCCAGCAGGTCGCACATCTCGGCCGACCAGGCGCCGTCCGCCAGGTCGAACAGCATCGTGCGGGAGGCGTTGGTGACATCGGTGATGTGCGCCCGCCCGCCGGTCAGGCCCCAGACGAGCCAGGAGTCGACGGTGCCGAACGCGACCTCGCCAGCCGCGGCCGCCCGGCGGGCCCCGTCGACGTGGTCGAGCACCCAGGCGGCCTTCGTCCCGGAGAAATAGGGGTCGAGCACCAGGCCGGTGCGCTCCTGGACCCGCGGCCCATGGCCGGCCGCGGCCAGCCGTTCGCAGACATCCGCCGTGCGCCGGTCCTGCCAGACCACGGCGGGGTGCAGTGGACGTCCGGTGCGGCGTTCCCAGAGCACCGTGGTCTCGCGCTGGTTGGTGATCCCCATCGCTGCCAGGTCGGACGGGGCCCGCCCGGCGTCGGCCAGCGCGGCGGCGACGGTGTCGACGACGCCGCGCAGCAGCTCCGCCGGGTCCTGCTCCACCCAGCCCGGGCGGGGGAACGACGTGCCGACCGTGCGGTAGCCGCGGCCGACGACCGCGGCCTCCTCGTCGAGCAGGCAGACCGTGGTCCCTGTCGTGCCCTGATCAACAGCGGCCACCAGCATCGTCGGGTCCCCCCTACGTGGGCCGCCCGCCTCCGTCAGGCCAGCAGAGCCGTCGGGCCAGCAGAGCCGTCAGGCCAGCGAGGCGAGGTCGACGGCGTTGGCCGGTGCGGCGATCGCGACCTTTGATCCGTACTCGGAGAACTCCATCTTGCCCTCGTCGCCGCCCAGCAGCTCCAGGCGCAGCGGCACGGCGTCGCCGGTGTTGGCGGCCCACAGGCGCGTCCCGACCTTGCTACCCACCTCGACGGCCGGCTTGCCGTTGATCTTCTCGGTGCTCACGTCGCCGTCCAGCGCGGACACGTACTCGCCGATCGAGAGGGCGAAGCCGTCGATGGTGAAGTAGCGGTACTGGCCCGCGGCGTCGTCGGAGAGCCGGACCCAGCGGTCGGCGAGCAGCTCGGCGGCGGCACCCTCGCCGATCGACTCGTAGTACTCCTTGCTGCCGCGGGCGTAGGTGTCGTCCGCGATCTTCACGACCTCGGTGACGATCGAGCCGGAGGTGACGGTGCCCCGGGACGACGACCCGGACATCACCAGGTCGTAGTTGGTCGTCCCGTCCGCCGACGGGTCCTGGACCGTCCCGACGACGCGCACGCTCTGCGCCGTGCGCAGCGCCTCGACCGACCTCGTGCCGATCTCGGCCGGCGAGGCGTCCTCCAGGCCGTTCGTGTCGGAGCCGCCGGTGCAGGCGGTGAGCGCCAGCACGGCGCCGGCCAGCAGCAGGGCCGCGACCCGCCGCGCCGGTCGGCGTGCGGCCGTCGGGTGCGCGGCGCCGCGTGGATCGATGGTGGTGCCCGGATCGAGGATCCCGCCGGGATGTGCGGTGCCGCCGCGAACCGTCCGCATCTCTCCGTCGCCTCCCGTGCCGCCCCGGGCCGTCTCCGGTCGCCGGGATGTCCGGTGGGGACCATGGTGAGGTCCGCGCAGGCTCCGGCCGTGCTGCCCGGACCGCTCCGGTCAGGGCGGACAGGAGCCCGCAGCCGCGCCCGGGTGATGTTCCGCGCGCGCCGGGCGAAGTGTCCCATCCGCCTGTGGGAGGGGTCCGATCGGGTATGTCCGAAGCGGTCGCATGTGACCTGGCAGACCCGACTTCTGTCGGTGACCCGACCCTATGAAGGAGATCACGGGCCCGTCAGGTGGGCGACGGCCGCCTCGGTTCGACCACGTCCTGGAAATAGGGCACACTGGTGTTGTGAAAAGCGAGCAGGAGGTGTCCACGGGCGCGACCGACGGTCGCACCCGGGATCGCCTCGTGCGGCTCCTGCTCGAACGCGGCCCGTCGACGGCCGCGGACCTCTCGCACGAGCTCGGGCTGTCGCCCGCGGCCGTCCGCCGGCATCTCGACGCTATGACCTCGGACGGCACCATAACGACCACATCGACCGTGGTCCACGGCCGGCGCGGGCGGGGCCGGCCGGCCCGGCGCTACACCCTCACCGAGGCCGGGCACCAGGCCGGCCCCACGGCCTACTCCGACCTGGCCGCCGGCGCGCTGCTGTTCCTCGCGGACGCCTGCGGCCCCGACGCGGTGGCCGAGTTCGCCCGGGTACGCGGGGTCGATCTGGAACGGCGGATCCGCGACGAGGTCGTCGCCGTGCCGCCGGCGGAGCGCCCGGAGGCGATCGCCGCGGCCATGACCCAGGCCGGGTACACGGCCAGCGTCTCCGAGCTGCCGAGCGGTACCCAGATCTGCCAGCACCACTGCCCGGTGCAGCACGTGGCCGAGCGCTTCCCCGCGTTGTGCGAGGCCGAGACGGCGATGTTGGCGCGGCTCCTCGACACGCACGTGCAGCGCCTGGCCACGATCGCCCACGGCGACGGCGTCTGCACCACACACATACCGGTGATCCCGGTGGAGTCGATCACGGTGCTCTCGCCGTCGGGGGCCTCCGGGCCAGCGGGCGCGGCGCCCGACAGGACCCCGTCCGGGCAGACATCACAACCATCCACCTTTCCGGAAGGTTCTCTATGACCACCTCTGCCGAGACCGCCCTTGAGGGCCTTGGCTCCTACCGGTTCGGCTGGGCGGATGCGGACGCCTATGCCGTCGACGTGGAACGTGGCCTCTCCGAGGCGGTCGTACGTAGCATCTCGGCGAAGAAGAACGAGCCGTCCTGGATGACCGACCTGCGGCTGAAGGGCCTGAAGCTCTTCGAGCGCAAGCCCATGCCGACCTGGGGTGCGGATCTGACCGGCATCCATTTCGACAACATCAAGTACTTCGTCAGGTCGACGGAGAAGCAGGCCGAGGAGTGGGCGGACCTGCCGGAGGAGATCCGGGCCACCTACGACCGGCTCGGCATCCCGGAGGCGGAGAAGCAGCGGCTGATCTCCGGCGTCGCGGCCCAGTACGAGTCGGAGGTCGTCTACCACAAGATCCGTGAGGACCTCGAGGAGCAGGGCGTCATCTTCCTGGACACCGACTCGGGGCTGCGCGAGCACCCGGAGATCTTCCAGGAGTACTTCGGCTCGGTGATCCCGGTCGGCGACAACAAGTTCGCCGCGCTGAACACCTCGGTGTGGTCGGGTGGCTCGTTCATCTACGTCCCGCCGGGCGTGCAGGTCGAGATCCCGCTGCAGGCCTACTTCCGGATCAACACCGAGAACATGGGCCAGTTCGAGCGCACCCTGATCATCGTGGACGAGGGCGCCTACGTCCACTACGTCGAGGGCTGCACCGCGCCGGTCTACTCGTCGGACTCGCTGCACTCCGCGGTCGTCGAGATCGTCGTGAAGAAGAACGCCCGCTGCCGGTACACGACCATCCAGAACTGGTCGAACAACGTCTACAACCTGGTCACGAAGCGGGCCGCCTGCCACGAGGGCGCCACCATGGAGTGGATCGACGGCAACATCGGCTCCAAGGTGACGATGAAGTACCCGGCGGTGTGGCTGCTCGGCGAGCAGGCCCACGGCGAGGTCCTCTCGATCGCCTTCGCAGGTGAGGGCCAGCACCAGGACGCCGGCGCCAAGATGGTGCACGCGGCGCCGCGCACCTCGTCCAAGATTGTCTCGAAGTCCGTGGCCCGCGGCGGCGGCCGGACCTCGTACCGTGGCCTGGTCCAGATCAACGAGGGCTCGCACGCCTCGCGGTCGACGGTGAAGTGTGACGCGCTGCTGGTCGACGCGGTCAGCCGCTCCGACACCTACCCCTATGTCGACGTCCGCGAGGACGACGCCTCCATCGGGCACGAGGCCAGCGTCTCCAAGGTCGGCGAGGACCAGCTCTTCTACCTGATGAGCAGAGGTCTGTCCGAGGACGAGGCGATGGCCATGGTGGTGCGCGGCTTCATCGAGCCGGTCGCCCGCGAGCTGCCCATGGAGTACGCCCTCGAACTCAACCGGCTCATCGAGCTCCAGATGGAAGGCGCAGTCGGCTGATGGCCGTCATCGATGCCACGGGACGCCCCCCGGCCCAGGCCGGCGCGGCTCCGCGTCCCGTTCGGTCCCGTGACCCCGAGGACCACGCAGTACCTGGCGGTCGCGAGGAGGCGTGGCGGTTCACCCCGCTGCGCCGCCTGCGCGGCCTGCTCAACGGCCCCGTCGCCGACTCCAAGGTCGACGTCTCGGTCTCCGCGCCGGACGGCGTCGAGATCGAGCGGCTCGCCCCGACCGACTCCCGGATCGGGCGCGTGCTCACCCCGGCGGACCGCCCGGCGGCGTTCGCCATGGCCCGTTCGGACGGCGGCCTGTCCGTCACCATCCCGGCCGAGGCCGCGCTCACCGAACCGGTGGTCGTGAGCCTGCGGGGCGACGGCGGCGTCTGCTACGAGCACGTGCTCGTCGAGCTCGGCCCGTTCGCCACGGCCACGGTCGTCCTCGACCACACCGGCAGCGCCACCTTCGCCGGCAACGTCGAGGTGTTCATCGGCCACGGCGCGGCGCTGACGTTCGTCACCGTCCAGGACTGGGCGGAAGACTCCGTCCACCTGGGCGCGCACGCCTACTCGGTGGGGCGCGACGCGCGCCTGCGCTCGTTCACCATCACCCTCGGCGGCGACCTCGTCCGGCTGAACCCGACCGTGGACTACCGCGGCCCCGGTGGTGACGCAGAGCTCTACGGCCTGTTCTTCACCGAGGCGGGCCAGCACCAGGAGCACCGCCTGCTGGTCACCCACGAGGCGCGGTCCTGCCGCAGCCGGGTCACCTACAAGGGCGCGCTGCAGGGCGAGGGCGCGCATGCGGTGTGGATCGGCGACGTCGTGATCGGTGCCGACGCCGTCGGCACCGACACCTACGAGCTGAACCGCAACCTGGTGCTCACCGACGGCGCGCGCGCCGACTCGGTGCCCAACCTGGAGATCCTCACCGGGGAGGTCGTCGGCGCCGGCCACGCCAGCGCGACCGGCCGCTTCGACGACGAGGCGCTGTTCTACCTGATGTCGCGCGGCATCCCCGCCGACGAGGCCCGTCGCCTGGTGGTCCGCGGTTTCTTCGCCGAGATCGTCGACCGGATCGACCTCCCCGAGCTGCGCGAGCGCGTCATGAGCCGGGTCGAGGAGGAGCTGGCGGCGGTGGGCGTATGACCAGCACGACCGACACGCACTGGCGGCGCGCCTGCGCCGCCGCCGACCTCGGCGACGAGGCCGCGCTCGGCGTCGAGATCGACGGCGAGCCAATCTGCGTCGTCCGCTCCGGCGGCCGGCTGTACGCGGTGCGCGACGAGTGCTCGCACGCCGACGTGCAGCTCTCCGAGGGCGAAGTAGAGAACGGCCTCATCGAGTGCTGGCTGCACGGCTCCCAGTTCGACCTCGCCACCGGCCAGCCGACGAGCCTGCCGGCGATCGACCCGGTGCCCACATACCCAGTGACCATCGACGGCGACGACGTCCTCGTCGACCTTCACACGAACCCGAAGCGAGGGTGACGACCGCGGTGTCTGTTCTCGAGATCCGCAACTTGCACGTGTCGGTGGACACCGACACGGAGGGCCCGCGCGAGATCCTGCGCGGGGTCGACCTCACCGTCCGCAAGGGCGAGACCCACGCGATCATGGGGCCGAACGGCTCCGGCAAGTCCACGCTCTCCTACTCCATCGCCGGCCACCCCAAGTACACGGTCACCGAGGGCACCGTCACCCTCGACGGCGAGGACGTCCTCGCCATGTCCGTGGACGCCCGCGCGCGGGCCGGGATCTTCCTGGCGATGCAGTACCCGGTCGAGGTGCCCGGCGTCTCGGTGTCGAACTTCCTGCGCTCGTCGGCGACGGCGGTGCGTGGCGAGGCGCCGAAGCTGCGCACCTGGGTCAAGGAGGTCAAGCAGGCGATGGCCGGGCTGGAGATGGACCCGGCGTTCGCCGAGCGCAGCGTCAACGAGGGCTTCTCCGGCGGTGAGAAGAAGCGCCACGAGATCCTGCAGATGACGCTGCTCGCGCCGAAGGTCGCCATTCTCGACGAGACCGACTCCGGCCTGGACGTCGACGCGCTGCGCATCGTCTCCGCCGGCATCGAGGCGGTGCGGGCCAAGGGGGAGACGGGCATCCTGCTCATCACCCACTACACCCGCATCCTGCGCTACGTGAAGCCCGAGTTCGTGCACGTCATGGCGGGCGGGCGGATCGTGGACGAGGGCGGTCCCGAGCTCGCGGCGACCCTGGAGGATTCCGGCTACGACCGGTACGTCAAGGGCGTGGAGCCGGCGGCGGCGGTCTCATGACCGTCGTCGAGACACGCGCGGCGGGAGTCGGCGCGCACGCCGGCGCCGGGTTCGACGTCGAGCGGGTCCGTCGCGACTTCCCGATCCTCGCCCGCACGGTGCACGACGGCCTGCCGCTGGTCTACCTCGACAGCGCCGCGACGTCGCAGAAGCCGCTGGCCGTCCTCGACGCCGAGCGGACCTACTACGAGCGGCACAACGCCAACGTGCACCGCGGTATCCACGTGCTCGCCGAGGAGGCCACGGCCCTCTACGAGGAGTCCCGGGACAAGATCGCGGCGTTCGTCGGCGCGCCCGACCGGCGCGAGATCGTGTTCACGAAGAACTCCTCGGAGGCGCTGAACCTCGTCGCCTACGCGATGAGCAACGCCGTCACGGGCGGTCCGGAAGCGGAGCGGTTCCGGCTCGGGCCGGGCGACGAGGTCGTCATCACCGAGATGGAGCACCACTCCAACCTGGTGCCCTGGCAGATGCTGTGCGCGCGCACCGGCGCCACCCTGCGCTGGATCGGTCTCACCGAGGACGGCCGGCTCGACCTGGCACACCTCGACGAGGTCATCACCGACCGGGCGAAGATCGTCTCCTTCGTGCACCAGTCGAACATCCTCGGCACGGTCAACCCGGTCGCGACGATCGTCGCCCGGGCTCGTGAGGTCGGGGCGCTCACCGTGCTCGACGGCTCCCAGTCGGTGCCGCACATGCCGATCGACGTCGWCGACCTCGGGGTGGACTTCCTCGCCTTCACCGGGCACAAGATGTGCGGGCCCACCGGCATCGGCGTGCTGTGGGGGCGGCGCGAGCTGCTCGAGGTGATGCCTCCGTTCCTCGGTGGTGGAGAGATGATCGAGGTCGTCACCATGGAGGCCTCGACCTACGCCGCTGCGCCGCACCGCTTCGAGGCGGGCACCCCGATGATCTCCCAGGCGATCGGCCTCGGCGCCGCGGTGGACTACCTCACCGGCCTCGGCATGGACGCGGTCGCCGCGCACGAGCACGAGATCACCGCGTACGCGCTCGACGCGCTCGCGGGCGTCCCGGGCCTGCGGATCATCGGACCGCCGACCGCCGAGGGCCGCGGCGGGGCGATCTCGTTCGCCCTGCGCGACTCCGAGGACCGCCCACTGCACCCGCACGACGTCGGCCAGATCCTGGACGAGCAGGGCGTCGCGGTGCGGGTCGGCCACCACTGCGCCCGCCCGGTCTGCCTGCGCTACGGCGTGCCGGCGACCACCCGGGCCTCGTTCCACCTGTACACGAACACCGCCGACGTCGACGCGTTGGTGGAAGGTCTCGGGCAGGTCAGGAGGTTCTTCCTGAGGTGAAGCTCGACTCCATGTACCAGGAGATCATCCTGGACCACTATCGCAACCCGCATCACCGCGGCCTGCGTGACCCGTTCGACGCCGAGGTGCACCACGTCAACCCGACCTGTGGCGACGAGGTGACCCTGCGGGTCAAGGTCGCCGACGGTGTCGTCGCGGACGTGTCCTACGAGAGCGAGGGCTGCTCGATCAGTCAGGCCTCGGCCAGCGTGATGGCCGACCTGGTGATCGGGAAGTCGGTGGCGGACGCGCTCGAGCTCGAGCGTGAGTTCCTGGCGCTGATGCAGTCCCGCGGCACCCAGGAGGGCGACGAGGAGGTGCTCGAGGACGCGGTCGCGTTCGCGGGCGTCTCCAAGTACCCGGCCCGGGTGAAGTGCGCACTGCTGTCCTGGATGGCCTGGAAGGACGCCACCGCGCAGGCCACCGCCCTCGTCCCCGAGCAGGAGAAGTGACCATGAGCGAGACCGCCACCCCCACCGAGCCGGCGCGGGTCACCGAGAGGGCTGTCGTCGTGGAGAAGGCATCGTTCGACGACGTCGAGGAGGCCATGCGCGACGTCGTCGACCCCGAGCTCGGGATCAACGTCGTCGACCTCGGCCTGGTGTACGGCATCAACATCGCGGACGACAACACGGTCACCCTCGACATGACGCTGACCTCGGCGGCCTGCCCGTTGACCGACGTCATCGAGGACCAGACCCGCTCGGCACTCGTCGACGGGCCGGACAACCTGGTCAACGACGTCACGATCAACTGGGTCTGGATGCCGCCGTGGGGCCCGGACAAGATCACCGACGAGGGCCGGGAGCAGCTGCGCGCTCTCGGGTTCAACGTCTGATCTGTACCTGATCAGTACGGAGCGGCGGCCCGGGGCGGCACCCTGGGTCGCCGTAGCGTCGTAGCGTGACCTGACCGTTTTCTTACCTCGTGGCTAACTCTTCGACGTGCAGCCACTGACCCCAGTGGTCCCTTGTAGGCTCCGAGATGACCGGAATGCACACAGCCTGGGCACATGTTCGGGTGTGGTCATCCGGTCCGTGYCGGGGCGGATCCGTCCCGGATTCGGGTCGATCACGGGGAGCCGGGCCGAAGTATGCGCAGCCCGCGGGTGCTGGGTCTTGTCTTGGCGGGTGGYGCGGGAAAGCGCCTGGCTCCGCTGACCGCCGACCGCGCGAAACCCGCGGTGCCGTTCGGCGGGATCTACCGCCTGGTCGACTTCGTCCTGTCGAACCTGGTCAACGGCGGCTACCTGCGGATCGCCGTGCTGACCCAGTACAAGAGCCACAGCCTCGACCGGCACATCACGACCACCTGGCGGATGAGCAACCTGCTCGGCAACTACGTGACGCCGGTGCCCGCCCAGCAGCGCCTCGGCCCGCAGTGGTTCGCCGGCAGCGCGGACGCCATCCACCAGTCCCTCAACCTCGTCCACGACGAGGCCCCCGACGTGGTCGTGGTCTTCGGCGCCGACCACGTCTACCGGATGGACCCGCGCCAGATGGTCGCCCAGCATCTGGAGACCGGCGCCGGGGTCACGGTGGCGGGGCTGCGCGTCCCCCGGTCGGAGGGCAGCGCGTTCGGGGTGATCCGTACCGCGGATGACGGGGTCACCATCGCGGAGTTCCTGGAGAAGCCGGCCGACCCCCCGGGACTGCCGGGCAGCCCCGACGAGATCTTCGCGTCGATGGGCAACTACGTGTTCACCACCGACGTGCTCATCGACGCCCTGCGCGCCGACGCCGCCGACCCGGAGAGCGTCCACGACATGGGCGGCAGCATCGTCCCGATGCTGGTCGAGCAGGGCACGGCCGCCGTCTACGACTTCGCCGCCAACCAGGTGCCCGGGGCGCTCGAGCGCGACCACGGCTACTGGCGGGATGTCGGCACCCTGGACTCCTACTTCGACGCGCACATGGACCTGTGCGCGCTCGACCCGGTCTTCAACCTCTACAACCGGGACTGGCCGATCTACACCAACGTCCCGCCGTCCATCCCCCCGGCGAAGTTCGTGCACGACACGCCGGGCCGGGTCGGCGTCGCCACCGACAGCATCGTCAGCAACGGTGTGATCATCTCCGGTGGCGCGGTGCGCCGCTCCGTGCTGTCCCCGGGGGTCCGGGTGAACTCGTGGTCGGTCGTCGAGAACRCCGTCGTGATGGACAACTCCGTCATCGGACGGCGCGCCGTGGTCCGTGACGCMATCCTCGACAAGAACGTGGTCGTCCCCCCGGGCGCGACCGTCGGGGTGGACAAGGACCACGACCGCGCCCGCGGCTACCAGGTCAGCGAGGCCGGAGTCACCGTGGTCGGCAAGGGCGTCACGATAGCGGACTGATCCGCTCCAGCGGACCAGGGCGGAACCGAGCGAAGGGCCGAGGAACGGATGCGGGTCGCGCTGTTCACACGTGAGTACCCGCCGGATGTCTACGGCGGCGCCGGGGTGCACGTCGAGTACCTCGCACGGGAGCTGGCGCGGCTGGTCGACCTGACCGTGCACTGCGAAGGCGACCCGCGCCCATCTCCAGGCACCGCCGGCGCAGCCAGCACGGCCGCGGTCGAGGCGCACCGGCCCTGGCCGGCGCTCGATGGGGCGAACGACGCCCTGCGGATCGCCTCGATGGACCTGTCGATGGCGGCGGCGGTGGACCGTGCCGGCGGTGCCGACGTCGTGCACTCCCACACCTGGTACACCAACCTCGCCGGGCATCTGACGTCCCTCGTGCAGGGCATCCCGCACGTGATGACCGCGCACTCGCTCGAGCCGCGCCGACCGTGGAAGGCCGAGCAGCTCGGCGGGGGCTACCGGCTGTCGTCGTGGTGTGAGCGGGTGGCGATCTCCGCCGCGGCGGCCGTGGTGGCGGTCAGCGAGGGCATGCGCGCCGACATCCTCGACGCCTACCCCGAGGTCGACCCCGGGCGCGTGCATGTCATCCGCAACGGCATCGACACCGACGAGTACACCCCGGACAACCGCACCGACGTCCTCGAGCGGTACGGCGTGGACCCGGATCGCCCGTCGGTGGTCTTCGTCGGGCGCATAACCCGGCAGAAGGGGCTGCCCGTGCTGCTGCGGGCCGCGGCCCGGCTCGACCCGTCCGCGCAGCTCGTGCTCTGCGCCGGCGCTCCGGACACCCCCGAGCAGCTCGCCGAGGTCACCGGGCTGGTGGACGGCCTGCGCGCCAGCCGCGACGGCGTGGTCTGGCTGTCCGGCATGCTCGCCAAGCCCGAGGTGATCCAGATCCTGTCGCACGCGACGGTGTTCGTCTGCCCGTCCGTCTACGAGCCGCTGGGCATCGTCAACCTGGAGGCGATGGCCTGCGGTACGGCTGTGGTCGCCTCCCGGGTCGGCGGCATCCCCGAGGTCGTCGCGTCCGGCGAGACGGGCCTGCTCGTGCCACCGGACGACCCCGCGGCGTTGGCAGCCGCGATCAACGAGGTGCTCGCCGACCCCGGGCGCGCCGCCGCCATGGGCCGCGCGGGGCGGGACCGTGCCGTCGCCGAGTTCGGCTGGCCCGCGGTGGCCGAGCGTACCGCCCGCCTCTACGAGAAGGTCACCGGCAGCTCCGGTTGAACGGGCAGGTAGCGGCTCACGCGGCGTGATCCCGCAGGAGTGCGCGGATCGATTCGTCGAGGTGGAACGGGCCGCCGTTCCGGGTGATGATCGCGTCTGGAGCCACGTGCCGAGTGGCTTCGGCGAG